>CANRSX010000004.1 GCA_947642555.1 uncultured Roseburia sp.
TTTATCAACCACCTTTCTTGGGATTCCCTATGTTTGTATTATACAGGAAGCTCCTGATTCAGATTCCGATAAAACGGAAATTATTGCGATCATTATAAACATTTTACCTCTAACAGTTTCACAACATCTTCATAGTGTTCCTGGCAGGTCACCCTATAATGGATCCAGCCGCCATCACCACAAGGATATTTATGATCAATGTGTTCCCGGGTGTATTTTTTCAGCTCCTCATAAACTGTTGCATACTGTGCATCTGTTAATCTCATCATAACTGTAAATGCGCCATTTTCTGCAAAGATATTACACATCAGCTTTTTCTTTTTATAATGTCCGATTCCCCAGCCGTATTTGTTGCCATAAGGGAAAACAACTTTCTGCTCTGTATGAAACGTAGCAGTCAGCCAGTCATTGATCATGGAAAAGCGTTCTGCATTGTCCGCACAATACGTTGTCATTTCCTCTACGGTTGGAATAACCTGCTTATTCAGCATTCTCTCGTACATAGCCGCCCTCCAATTTTAAGTATAACACACATATCCTGACATCCTTTGTCAGGTTTTATTTTAGATATAAATTTCTTGTGCCTGTAAAGCTAAAACAGCAGAGGGGGCTGGTAAAACCAGTCCCCCCTCTTTTCGTATCACTCAATAATATGAAAAGAATCGCAGGTAATGTGAAAATTACGCTTTCCATGATTATGAACATCACCAACTATTTCAATATAACTTCCCTTCCTGTGCGCTTCAATTGCTTTATCATAGTCTTCCCTTGTCAAAGTTATTGCTGCCTGTTTTTTCCTGTCGCTGTCATCCAGATAAACTACTGTTATTTTCCCCGAAGTCCTTTTCGAAAGATCCGGCGCGGAGTCAAGCGCTTTGATTCTTCCGACTATTTTTGTCTTTTCCCTGTTTGTTTCCCTAAGCTTTTCTATCGCCGTGGATATTGGCTGATAATAATTATTTGACAGCAGAATCCGGTCCATGACAGATCTGTTTTTCTTTACTGCCGGCGACCACTGTGCCATGAATTCAACCTCTGCCCCATCTTCACTAAGGTTCAGACCTGTCAGCGCTTCATAAAAATTTACGCTGATAATCGACGTTTCATTTTCCTCAGTAAGCTTCTCATATTCCCCTTTATCGATATTGCTTTTTATTGTAGAAATATTTGTCATGATCCTGTTTGTCACTTTTCTTGTAAGTGACTCAGCACACTGCTCTTCTTCCGAAAATATACTTAACTGCTTATAGCCATCCACTTCATCCAATTCTGCAAAAGGACACACAACAGATACCACATAACTTCCTATTTCAGTCTGTCCGAATTTGCAATTGCTTATAAATTTTGATATTGAATCGTCCGGTCGGCCCTGATGATATCTTTTGGGATGCAGGATATCCTGTGCTGCTGCCGCAATAAGCTTCTTTGCATTTTCGTAAATCCGAATCGCATCATCAAAAAGAATATTGCCGGCTTCAATATCTTTCCGATCAAAACGTATTTTTAAGATATCTGTGTTAGGATTCAGCAGAAAAAGCAGAAGCTGTTCTGTGGACTGTCCTTCGGCAGCTGCTACTGTTTCGATCGCCTGATACATTGCACTCCTGTAATCGGATAAACTTTTATCAAGCGGAATATTCACCTGAAACGCCTCTCCGTTATCCTTTATGATCTGATATATCTTTACATATGTTCTCTTTGTCGGAAAAACATGCCATCCCGTTTCCTTTAAATACCTGTCAAAGGAAAATGGGCTGATTTTTTCTGTCAAATCCATAAAATTTACTGAATATATCATGGCCATTCCTCCTTTGCTATTTTTTCCAGTATATTTAACATCGTTTCCCTATTGAAGATATTTTCTTTTGGTATTCTTACATAAACGGAACTATCCTTATCTTCCTTTTCCTCTCCCGAAAACTCCGCCCAGTACATACATCCTTTTATAAGCAGTTCCTCCGTGCTCCATCTGACCCACTCGCTGTCATCTTCCGGAAGAATAAGCAGCCCCAGAATAATCGGCGTCGTCGCACGCATACAAAGATCATTATAATTCTTCACTCTCAGTCTGTAACGTATGTGATCTCCTTTATCTTCATACTGTGAGGCTGACGCTGTACTCTTTAATTGTATCCTTACCGATGAATCGCAAAATAATCCCTCGCCAAGAATAATCCGCTTTTTTATAATCCCATCCGTACTATCATCGTCATGCCTTTGTATGTCATATGACACACCCGACGCTGCACACAATGCAGCGATATAACTGATATGCAGATCTTCCATTTGCTGTGTTGTGTGCATTTTAAGTTCCCCTTCCTTTTTTTCTTATTGTATTTCCATGCCCTGGTATGCCGGATAACGTAAAATCTGTCGTTTCCTACTCGTAGAATACCTTATTTGGGGTTAGAAATCAACCATTTTCAAAAGTACAGCCTTTGCCAGCGTATATAACTTTTTATTTCCCACTCTCAATCCTGATATTCCCGCTGTCGCAGCGGACCACCACGCTTTTCTCACGGGTCTCCAGCGACCGGTACGCGCTGCCCATATCACGATGATCAATCTCCACATCCCCGAACTCCGTATCCAGGTCAAACATGTACTCCGCCACCGCGCCGGCAAGCGTAAGCTTCACGTCGCCGAAGTCCGAATCAATGGAAAGGGTCGGGATATCCAGCGACCGCAGGATACAGGCCCCGCTCTCCAGCTCAAAGGTCCCGCCCGCTGCGCTGACCGCTTCTCCTTCCACGTCCCCGAAGGAACTCTTTACGTCAAGGGATGCTGCCGTCACACTTTCAAGCCGGATCCCACCTGATTCCGACGTGATCTGCGCCTCCCCGCAGGACACATCGCATAGCCGCACCGCGCCGAATTTCTGCACCAGCACCAGCTCTCCCAGCTCCGACGCCTCCGCCTTAAAATCGCCGCTCTCCATCGTGATCTCCGAGGTCTCTGCCTGAAGATCGGAGAGCTTCACATTTCCAAAATCCGCCTCTACGGTAAGGCTCTGCGCCGTTATATCCTTTGCGGCGACCTCACCGCTTCCGTCCGCCAGCCGCACCGTATCAAATTCCGCCCCGGCCGGGACATAGATTGTGATGTATTCCTCCTCCCACTGTCTCTGCAGATTTCCGCTCCCAATGACCACAAAATTTCCCTGTATCCCCAGGACAGCACGGGTCTTCTTTACCACCTTTAACATGCCGTCCTCCACATTCACGGAAAACTCACAGTCCTCCGGCACGTTATAAGAAATCCCGTAATGATCGGAGGGCTCGATCACCAGATCCCCGAAATCCGTATCCGCGTCGATGCCGGTAAACGCCTCCAGCTCTTTCGTCTCCTTCACATAGTGACATCCCTTCCGTTTTTCTATATTGGGAGAGTTCACCCAGACGCCGCCCCGATTCAGGCCCACGCCCCATACCCGGCCCCCCAGCAGATAACCGGCCGCAGACAGCAGCAGTCCCGCGACGATCATCATACAGCAGACCAGCGACAGTTTTTTCGATCGAAACATCTTATTTTTCCCCCTTCTGCACGATTTTTCCAAATAATTTTACCAGCCAGCCGGTACATCCCCGGATGAGCAGATACATGCCCTGCATCAGCAGGATGCCGGCCCCCACCGCGGCGATCCCCCGCCCGAAGCAGATCAGCGCGTCTCCGATGCTCTGTCCGATCACGGAAAAACCTCCCACAAAGGCCACGGGCCCGCAGATCACCAGCAGCAGTCCTGCCAGAAAGAGCAGCAGAAGCAGCAGAAGCGCCATCAGGATCATCACAAGCCCGATCAGCGTCGCCGCTGCAAAGACCGGCAGGGTAAAGGGCGCCGCAAACAGCGCCAGGATCCCGACCCAGACCGCGCTCATGCCCTTTTTTATGCCTGCCACCGGCTCCGCCGTATTTTTGATCGCGATATCCTGAATGATCTGAGCCGCCGCTTCCTCCGGCATTCCGAGGTCCGCAATCGCCTGCTGCTCCTGCTCTGCGCCCGCCTCGTCAAAATATTCCTCAAAATATGCCACTGCCCGGTCAAATTCCTCCTTCGGAAGATGACGCAGTCTCTGTTTCAGCAGTTTCATGTACTGTTCCCTGTTCATGTTCTGGATTCCCTCCTCCCTCAATAATCCGTGCAATCTGTTCCTGGTACGCCTGCCACTCCCGCGCAAGCATCTGATAATACCCCCTGCCCTGCTCCGTCATCCGGTAATACTTCCGGTTCCGGCCCTGATACTGCCTGTCGTACGCCTCGATACAGCGGTTTTCCGACAGACGCTTTAAGACCGGATAGAGCGCCGAGTCCTTGAGCCCGGACACCGGCCGGATCCTCTGGCTGATCTGATAGCCGTAGCTGTCCTCCTGATCCACAATCGAGAGAATCAGAAGCTCGAGCAGAGGCGGTGTCAGAGAAAAAATCATGCGATCGCCTCCTGTTTCTGTTTTCTGTTCCAGTGGGTTACATATACTTTTTTATTTATATATATGATTTTTCTATATTATATATTGTATAATATGCTTTGTCAAGATATATATTAAAAAAGACGGCATACCATACGGTACACCGTCGTTTCATCTTCTGTTATTTATTCCGCTCCCGGCCTTCTCCAGCCATAGTGCAGCCGCTCGCTTCTCCAGTCCATCCGTCCGCTTGTCAGCGCCGCCATCGGGTTTGCCGGATCAGGCTTCTCATAAGAAGTCGGGATCAGGCTCGTGGTCAGCTCCTTTCCATAAAAGATCCGGTCACAGAAATCCGCGACGACAAGCCAGTCGCTGCCCTTGTACTCATGGCCGCCCTCGCGCAGATGCAGCGCGTTTTTTCCGTCCGCGCCGAGGAACTGATACACCTCGTCCGCCGCCATCCAGGTAATCTGGGTACCGAACGGGTTCGCCCAGGTATCGCCCAGGCCGTCGGTCGTGATCAGCGCGCGCGGCGCGATCAGGGCCTTTACGGTGTGCAGGTCAAACGGCAGGTACTCCTCGTCCCTGGTAATACCAAGCTTTTCGGGCTTTATCGCGCCCATCATCTCCTTCATGGCTTCCATCTGATTCTCCGCCACCTTCATCGTCGCACGCGTCACGTCCGTCTGACGGCAGCCAAATTTCCCGAACTCGTCGTTCCACCAGAACGGGAAGAAATCAGCGATGCTGCCCGCTGTCTCGCAGACGGCGGTTCCCTCGCCCAAACGACCGCCGAGATAACGGAAGCATCCGGCGCCGCCGCAGCCCGAACCGCTCGCCGCACACAGCGCGATCCGCTCGTCATAAATCGCTGCACACAGCGCCACCTTTCCGCCCCGGGAATGGCCGGTCGCCACGATTTTTTCCATATCCGCGTAGTCCGTGGTCGCAAGATAATCAATGATCCTGCTGTGTCCCCAGCTCCACATCGCGATCGCGCCCCAGTCATACTCCGGGTATGCCGTTGCAAGCGGGCCGCTCATCGCCTTCGCGGAATCCGCCGCCAGATCCTCCTTGTCAAACTCCGCGACCGCATAGCCGTGTTCCACGACCACCTTCTCCTCCTCGGGGCAGCCGTAGCGTCCCTTAAACTGGTTCCAGGTGATCACCGGTACCTTTCCCTCGCGGGCCGGCCTTGTCATGTGCACCAGCATCGATACCTGATGCTCCGGAAGGTCATCCGGCCCGAACGTGATGCGGATCGTCTCAGCGATCGCCGCTCCACCGTAAATCCTCCTGGAATACAGAAGCTCTCCCTTCGTATTCGCCGGCGCGGGCGGCATGTGGCCGTACATGTAATGCGCCAGCATTTCCTTTAAATATTCCCGCTGCGCGGGCCATTCCTCCGCGGTCTTAACCCGGCTCCCGTCCGGCTTTACAAACGGATCCGGCAGCTCGCAGATGCGCGGCAGCTCCTCTTTGGATAAAAATTTCATTCCTTTACACCCCCTATCATCATTCCGGTCACAAAATATTTCTGCACAAACGGATAAATACATAAAATCGGCACCGTCGATACAACGATTGTAGCATATTTTACAATTTCCGCAAGCGCCGTCACGTTTGTCGCATCGCCCGCCGTCGCCAGAATCGACTCCGACGAGCTCGTCAGCAGAATCTCCCGCAGGAAAATCTGTAACGGGAACAGCGTCCGCGTCCGCAGAAAGATCGTCGGCAGCAGCCACTCATTCCAGCGGGATACCGCGTAAAACAGTACAATTACAGCTGTAGACGCCTTGCTCAGCGGAATCATAATCTTCGTCAGACAGGTAAATTCCGACGCCCCATCCATCTTTGCCGCCTCGATCAGGCTCTCCGGGATACTGTCAAACGCGGATCTCAGCACAATCACATTGTAAGTGCTCAAGGCCGTCGGCAGAAGCACCGCCCAGCGCGTATCCATTATCCCCAGCTGCTGTACCCACAGATACATCGGGATCAGGCCGCCGTTAAAATACATAGTAAACATAATGATAAGCGTCAGCGGCTTGCGGAACATGTAATGCTTCCGCGACAGCACATACGCCCCCAGGAACGTAAAGCACATGCTGATCATCGTACCGGCCACCACATAAAAAATTGTATTCATGTATCCGGTCGCAATATCCTTTGTGAACACCTGGCGGTATGCTGTGAGGTCAAATCCGGCGGGCTTTAGCAGAATCGCAAAATCATGCTTGATAAACTGATTCGGATCGCTGAAGGAAGCCAGCACCACATACAAAAACGGATACAGGCACACGATTCCGACAAACGTCAGAAGTATAATGTTAAACACGTCAAATGCCCGCTCTCCGGCTGATTTTTTCCTGTTCATCGCTTCCTCCTTTACCACAGACTCGTCTCGCTGACCTTCGCACTGATCTTATTCACCACAATTACCAGAAGGAAATTCACAATGGAATTGACCAGGCTTACCGCCGCACTGAAGCTGAAATTTGATTCAATCAGACCCTTGCGGTAGACAAATGTGGAAATGACATCCGCGGTCTCATAGGTATTTGTGTTATACAAAAGCAGAATCTTGTCATAGCCCACGGACATAAACTGTCCCACGCGAAGGATAAACATAATAATGATCGTCGGCAGAAGCCCCGGCAGCGTGACGTTTAAGATCTTTCGGAACCTTCCGGCCCCGTCCACCGACGCCGCGTCATACAGCGTCGGGTCAATTCCGGACAGGGCCGCCAGGTAGATAATGGAGTTCCAGCCGATCGTCTGCCACAGATCACTGATCACATAGATCGGACGGAACCGTGCCGGATTGATCAGCATCGTCTCCGGCGTTCCTCCGAAAAACGCGATGATCGCATTGATCAGTCCGGTGCTCTGCGTAAACTCCTTGATGATACCGCAGATCACGACCAGCGAGATAAAATGCGGCAGATAGCTCACCGTCTGCACGGTTTTCTTAAAGGCTTTGTTCTTCACCTCATTCAGCAGCAGCGCAAACAGAATCGGCGCCGGGAAGCACACAAGGATGGTATACAGGCTGATCAGCAGCGTGTTGCGCAGCGTGCGCCAGAAATACGGCCCGGTAAAAAAACTCTGAAAATGCTTAAACCCCGCCCACGGGCTTCCCCATATCCCGGCTCCCAGGTTAAAATCCTTAAACGCAATCTGCAATCCGTAGATCGGAATATAGGAAAAACAGATGTAAAACGCAAGCACGGGGATCGCCATCAGGTAGATGCCGCGGTTTTTCCTCAGATCGCGCTTCGCTCTGCTAAAAAAACGTTCTTTTTTCTCCATAGAATACCATACCTTCCCAGGGCCTGCGGAACATTCCGCAGGCCGGCTCTGATTTTATTCCTCACTCGGCGGTTCTGCTGTTGTAGCGCTCCAGCGCCGCCTCCTGCGTTGCGATCACATCGTCGATGCCCATCTTTTTCAGGTTCTCGATGTACGCGTCAAAATTATCCAGAGATTCCTGTCCCATGATAAACTTGGAGTACATCTCGTCCACGTACGTACTGATCTCATTAAATTTCGACGCATAATCCGCCGATTCCTCAGCAAGAATCGTCGTGGAGGGAAGTCCTGCCGGCTGCACGCCGTTCTTCGCCCACAGATTTAAGGATGCGATATTCTCATCCACCTGCCCCTCTTCCAGGAAATGATCGGTCTTCGAGACCAGTCTCTGCCAGTGATCCATCGGGAACGGACCGTTTAACTGACGGTACTGCGCATGCGCCTGCGACGGGCTCAGTCCCTGATCATTGTTGATGATCTGATCCGTAAACTGCGGCCAGCCGTCCACCATCTCGTAGGACACGCCCTCGATTCCCCAGTTGACAAGCATCTCGCCTTCCTCGCTCCAGCAGTAATCCAGAAGCTTCACCGCTGTCTCGACATCCTCACAGGAGGTCGTGATCGCCGCGCCGGCATTGACATACGGATAATTCGCCTGGAAGTAATAAAGCTTCTGTCCTTCCTCCTGCACCGGATTCGCAACGCCTACCGGGTAGAACGTGGATTCCGGATCCGCCTCAAGCACCTGTGTCCGAAGCGTTCCAAGGCCAGCCGGCATCATCTCGATCCACGCGCCGACTTCCCCGTTTACCACCTTCGACTGAAGCGTGGTGCGGTCCTGTACCATGAAATCCGGATCCAGCAGCCCCTCGCTGTAGAGCTTGTTCATGAACTCCAGATAGCCGCGGTATCCTTCCTCCGCCGGACCGTACTGGATCGAACCGTCCTCCCGGATCCCGAAGCCGGTCGTTCCTCCCATCGCGGAAAGCGGAAGCGTCACGTCATACGCCGTTGCAAAGCTCTGCGCCATGACGCCGAACATATTGACATAGGAGAGCGGATATTTACATCCCTTTTCCTCTTTAAACGCCTTTAATACAGTATACCAGTCGTCCAGCGTGACCGGCATCTCAAGCCCCAGGTCGTCCAGCCAGTCCTTGCGGATCACAAGACCGATAAACGGCTCGTAGAACGGCTCTCTGTCAATGGCGGTCTGCCACACATCGCTGTCCTCGGACGTCGAGGTGTAGATCCCCGGGAAGCAGTAGATATTTCCCTCGTCCGTGGTGATCGCCTTTGCCATATCCGGATGCGCCTCAAGGTATGCGGACAGGTTCGGCGCGTATTCTTTTATGTAATCATTCAGCGCCAGGATCTTTCCGTCGCGGATCGCCGCGTCCGGGCCGCCCGGATAGGAGCTTCCCCATGTATAGTACATGATATCCGGCAGCTCCGTGCTCGCGATAATCAGGTTGAACTGCTCCTGCGCCTGGCCGCTTGCCGGGTGCTCCCACACCACATCGATCCCTGTATTCTCCTGGATCGCCTGCCAGCACGGTGCGTCGTCAAATGTGGTTGCATTTGTAATTCCGCCCTGCTGCGGATCAATCCAATAAGAAACGCTCTTTCCGGAAGACGTGCCGCTTCCCGCGTCTGAACCGCCGGTATCTCCCCCGCTCTCGGTTCCCGCTGCGGTGTTTCCTGCACCTGCATCTCCTGAGCCGCCCGCATTCCCTGCTCCTGTGTCTTTATTCCCGCAGGCTGCCACGGACAGTACCATGGCCGCTGACAATAGCAGCGATACGATCTGTTTCTTCCTCATATGAAATCTCCTTTTCTATTATAGTAGATCAGTTGTGCTGTTCCGGCCGGAACAATGGATCGTTTATAATATAAAAGGAGATTGTGCAAAAAGTCTATATTTAATTTTTGGAAATTCTATATTTTGTGCGTTTTGCCTCATTATCGCGATATTTAATTTTTTACTTATCACGATTCTTTTACTTTCTGACTGATTTCTACTCTTTTTCCAGGAAAACTCCCGGCGTTTTGCCCTCAAATTTCTTGAACAGACGGATAAAGGTGTTCTGATTTTCAAAGCCCGCCGCTTTTGCCGCCTCCGCCACCGTGATATTCTGCTCCCGCATCAGCTGCTTGGCATAGTCGATCCGCACCCCGTTGATATAATTGAGCAGCCCGATCCCCGTATGCTCCTTAAAATAACGGGAGAGATAGG
The DNA here is from genome assembly GCA_947642555.1 of uncultured Roseburia sp. Taxonomy (GTDB): domain Bacteria; phylum Bacillota; class Clostridia; order Lachnospirales; family Lachnospiraceae; genus Roseburia. Next base: position 9,953 of record CANRSX010000004.1, read on the forward strand.
TCATATTCATCTCCAGGTACTCCGCCGCACGCGACACGTTAAAATCGCATTCCCGGAAGTGCTCCTCCACACAGTTCATGATCCGCTCCACCGGCAGATTTTTTGCCGTGCGCTCCTTCTCTTTTTTCGCCGCGCATTCATCGGCAATCTCCGATACAAGCTCGTTGACAAGGTTTTTTAACGCATCCCGCGAGCTGGCCCGCCGCAATGCGTCTAACGTCTTACTGATGCGCTCTGACGTCTCTTCGTTTAAATAGCGCTCCGCGGAGAGGGTCTTCATCATGCCGATCACAATATCCTCCATCAGACAGCACGCGACCGGCAGGGAAATGCGCTGCTCCGTGAAATTATTCTCATAGATCATACGCAGAAGCTCCAGCGCATCCTCCCGGTTTCCCGCCAGCAGATAGCGCATCAGAAGCTCCTCCTGCGCGGCGGAATAGCGCATCTGCCCGTATTCCGGAAGCTCCGGCTCCTCCTCCGCGCCTTCCGCCTCCATGCCGAATTTGAAATGCTTATAATCTAACAGCTCGCATGCCTCCAGATATGCCAGCTGGATCTCGGAGAGTCCCCGGTGCAGGGAGCCGAACGCATACACCAGATCCCAGCAGAACTGCTCGGATAACAGGCTAAGCTTTTCCTTGCACCGTTTTTTCAGCGCGCTCTCCTGACCGGCGTCCCGCAGGTAAAACAGCAGGACAGGCAGCTCGTTTTTCACCAGCACAAAACCGGTACCGTACTCCGCAAACTCCTGTCCCGAAAACAGCTGCGTCATGATATCCACCAGATCGGCAACCGGCAGCAGCTGGCCGTCGTCCCCGGTACTGATATCAAAAATACCCGCGAGAAAGCTTTCTCCCGGAATGCTGACTCCCAGATTTTCTATGATTTTTAACAGGCTGCTCTCGTCGAGATTGATGCTCTTCTCCAGACAGAACCGTAAAAATTCCAGCCTTAGCTGTTCGGCCTGCATATTCTGTAACAGCTGCATGGATTCCAGCTCCGTGTGCATATCACGGAACGCGACATTTAACAGCTCGAATTCATTTTTCAGATTTACCGCCAGATTTTTCGAGGGAACCGCCCGGCTTAGTTTCCGCAGCGGAAGATAATTCATGCAGACTCCGCTGACGGATACCAGTGTCCCGATCAGCAGAACAATACACAGAAACGGGGCCAGGATCCGCGGAACCCATTCCGTTTTCGCGACAATTGACGACATGGGGAGCAGCGTGATGAGCCGCCACTGTTCCACATTCATACTCTCCCCCGCGATCCAGTAGTTCTCCCCGTCGATCAGGACCTCGGAATAACCGCTGAGCGAAAGATCCGAAAACGGAATTTTATCCACAATCGCTGTGTTTCCGCTGCTGCAGAGCACCTGACCCATTTCGTCCACCAGCACGGTCGTGCTGTCGGGAAGCACGGTTCTGCTTCTTAAAATCTCCTGCAGGACATCCTGATCCAGGATCTGCACAAACATGCCCCGTTTGCCGACTCCCACGAGAGGGATCCCCGTGAGCATGGCGACCGTCATCCCATCCCCGTCGCCGGCGTCAAGCGCCAGTACGGTATGAAGATATTTCCCGTTCAGCAGCTGCTCGTATTCTCCGCTGTCCAGCTCAAAGAAGCGGTTCAGCTCCTGCCAGAACGATATATTGTCATACACCGTTGTGGAGGAAACCGCCTTGTCGATATTCTCCAGATACAGATACAGCATGACCTCATCCTGCGCCGTCAGCATCTGATTGCGCAGCCTCTCCTGCATCAGGATCAGATTGTGATAATTCGCGCCGCCCGGCTGGGCGGACAGTGCATAATTCACGATGATGGTATCGCTGCAGATCTCGGTCGCCTGATTCTTCATCTTCTGAAAATACGTCTGCAGGGAATCATTTGCCTGTTCCTGCAGGGTCCCGGTGATCTCCTTGTACTCCTCAATCAGCTTGTTTGTCGCGATGCGCTCCATCAGAATCCCTGAAATGATAAACAGCACCATGATCAGGACATACGAGCTGATCCAGGTATAGATAACACTGTGCTTCCTTTTCATACTCCCCTCACATTACCCCGAGCAGCCCTTCGATCCCCCGCTCTTTAAAAATATCCCGATAGATCCCGATCTCGTCCCGGATCAGCTCATCGATCACCCGCATCCCCAAAAGCTCCACCGGCGCTTTATCATCAGTCAGGATCCGATTCCCCGGTTCATATGCAGTCAGGGAATCGCTGACGCTCTCCATCAGCCCGCCAAGCTCCGGATCCGCCGCCTGTCCCGCCCTCGCGGCGAGAAGCTCTGGCAGCACGCCGTCACGCGCCGCAAAAAGCTCCCGGTTTGTCGATCCGGTCACATCCACAGTATACACGGAATCAAACACCGTTGCAATCGTATCCGCCAGATATGCGTTGATGCTCTCCTTTGCCGCGGCGTCGCCGGACTTCATATTCATATTGACGACCATGACGCCGTCCTCTTTTAAATGCTCCTCCACCAGGGTAAAAAATTCCACGGATGACATCTGAAACGGAATCGTGATATCCTGATAGGCGTCCACCATGATTACATCGTATTTCTGGTCCACGGCCTGTAAATACGCCCTTCCGTCATAGGTCGTGACCTGTACGGAATCCGGCAGCGCAAAATATGTACCGGCCAGATCGGTGATCTTCTGGTCGATCTCGACCCCCTCGACCGTCACATTCTCAAAATACCGCATACACTGCTTCGCGTAGGTTCCTGTCCCCATCCCGAGAATTAAGATATCAGCCGAATCCTTCTCCGTGACATTCGCCATAAACGGGGCCGCCAGCGCATAATCATAATACATCCGGGTCAGGGAATCGTCCTTTGTCATAATCGACTGTACGCCGAACAGGACGTTTGTAGAAAGTATCACGCTGCGCGGCGTCTCCTTCACCTGGAGATAATTGTAGATCGATTCTCCCTCATACACAAGATCCTCCTCCCAGAAAGCGAAGCTCCCGGAATGCCCGAAGACACTGCAGATGAGAAACAGGATAACCGACACGGCGCAGGCGCGCTTTCCCGCGCCTTTGCTGATAAAGTATAAAAGCCCGAGCGCCAGCAGAATCCCCGAAAAAATCAGAAACGTAATCGAGGTGCCGACCGCCGGAATCGTCACGAAGGTGGGCAGAAAGGTGCCCAGGATGCTTCCGATCGTATTAAACGCCCCTAAGGTACCCACGATCCTGCCGTTGTCATCCAGGCTGTTCACCGTATACTTGGCAAGCGACGGCGTCACTGTCCCGAGAAGAAACAGGGGAAAGACAAAGATCAGCATACAGGTGACAAAGGCCGCCAGCACCAGAAAATTGCTGCTGATCGTTAAGACCAGAAGCGCCGACACGCCGAGAATGATATATTTTCCCAGCAGGGGGATCGCCGCGATCCAGACCGCGGCGACAAGCAGCCGCAGATAAAGACGGTCCGGATCCGGGCGCTTATCCGCGCTCTTTCCGCCGTAAATATTTCCCAGCGCCATCGCGATCATGATCGTGCCGATGATGATCGTCCACACGATCTGCGACGAGGAAAAATACGGCGCCAGAAGCCGGCTCGCGCCGAGCTCCACGGCCATCACGGACATCCCCGCAAAAAACTCGGTCATGTACAGATAATACTTGTTTTTCAGGATACTCTCTGATTTCATATGTCTCTCCCTCTTCCGGCGGCCTTACGCACCGCCTGCCTCTCTCCGCCCGGCGGCCTTACGCACCGCCTGCCTCTCTCCGCCCGGTGGTTTGGCCCGGATCACGCCTCATGCGCGCTCTTCATCCTCTCGTCCGGGCTGCTCTCTAACATGCGGTAGCCCACCCGCGGAATCGTGATAATATAGGCCGGCTCCATTGGAACCTTCTCGATTTTTTTGCGGATATTCGTCATATTGACGCGAAGGATCCTGCTGCCGCTGCTCGCATACGGACCCCATATTTTTTCCAGCAGCATCTGATACGGCACTACCGTGCCCGAATGCATTGCCAGATATTCCAGAATCCGGTATTCCACCGGCGAAAAATGGATCTCTTCTCCCTCCAGCCGCACCTGGCGGCGCAGGAAATCGATCGTCAGATCCTGCGCCTCATAGCATGCCGTCTGCCCGCCCGGAATTCTCCGGCGGAGCACCGCATAGACGCGCGCAGCCAGCTCCGTCCCGCAGAACGGTTTCAGAATATAATCATCCGCCCCTGCATACAGCGCCTGCGCCTTCGTCTCCCCGCTCTCCTCCGCTGAGAGCACGAGAATCGGACAATCCGTCCAGTTCCGGAACCAGCGGATCAGCGCCAGGCCCTCCATATCGGACAGACAGGTATCCATCAGAATCAGATCCGGACAGATGCTCGTACTCATCTGCATCCCCTGCTGCGCGCTCTCCGACAGATACACCTTGTAATCAGCGGTGGACAGCACATTTACGATCTGTCCGTACATCCCCGCATCCTCATCGATCAGCAGAACCTTCACCCGGTCCTTTCTGTTATTTTTTTTCATAAAAACGCCTCCTGAAAGTATCGCACGCTGCGGTTTCCCGCAAATCAGTGTCCCATACACAGGATGCGCCCTTTCTCTCCGTCCGAACGGTGAATATAAAAGATACTTTTCCAAAGCGCAATCATTTTACAGCTCTGACGCCGGATCGCAAACCGCCAGCCGGCGGATGCAGCCGAAAAAAGCGCCCATACGACGGCCAGGAAACGGAGAAACGATATCCGCGACCCATTCTGTCCTCCTGCATGAAATGATCCCGTCAGAATCCGCGCCATCGTGATATAATCCTTATCGCCGGGAAGCCTTGCGTCCGTTTCCTCCGGCAGGCCGATCACTTCCTCCTCTCCCATGGTTTCCGCCCGCAGGATCTGACGCTCCACGGGAAACCGCTCCATATCCTCCTGCACGGAAACGAGCGAGAAAAACGCAAAAGCCAGCAGCATCACTGCGGATAACAGCCAGCAGATTTTTTTCTCAGCCCTGGTCTTCTGCATGTTTTTTCCTCCTTTCCATCACAGCCCTGTCTTATCAATGTATCAAACCGCACCGCGGCATGGCAAGCATCCGCGGAATTCTTAACAGAATTTTAATATTTTGCAAATGGCGCGGGCCAGACTTTAACTTTTGTATAAAGAACATGTTTCCTGTCCATACTATCAGGAAAGAAGTTTCATTATTATCACAGAGAAAGGAAACCTGTTATGAAAGCAAAAGTAATCGACGGCTGCATCAGCTGCGGCCTCTGTGTCAACACATGTCCCGAGGTCTTTCAGATGAACGACGAGGGCGTCTCCGAGGTTTATGCCCAGCCCACCGCGGAAAATGAGGATGCGGCGCGCGAGGCGGCGGAAGGCTGTCCGGTCAGTGTCATTGTGATCGAGGAATAAACCGTACGCCGCACGGCGCATACCAAAACAGAACGGCGCAGTCATCTGGCTGCGCCGCTTTTGTCGTCCGATGTCCCTACGCCTCTCTTTTCTTCTTCAGGTACGCCACATTTTCCGCCACCTTCTGCTTATTCAGCGGGTACACAAACCATAAAAACGCCGCCACCGCAAAAAAACCGATCGCCGGTATCAGCGTGGTGGACAGATACAGGCCCCGGAGCACCTCATCCGTCTGCGCCGCGGCCGCCGGATCATAGCCGATGATCTCCAGCGCCCAGCCGCCGGCTCCTCCCGCCAGCGCCTGTCCGACCTTTCTCGCAAAGGAATATACCGCATAGATCGTTCCGTCCTCGCGCTCCCCGTCCCGGACCTCCTGGTCATCTATGACATCTGTAATATTGGCCCAGATCACCGTGTTAAAAAATCCAAGCCCCAGGTAACCCACAATCGACAGCAGCAGAAACGCCCACATATTTTTCAGCTGAAGCAGATACATCAGCGTAAAAATCCCTCCCGAAAACAGCATTCCCGCCACCGAGGCTTCTTTTTTGCCAAAGCGCCTCGCCAGCGACACACTGAGCGGCGCCACCACAAGAAGCATGATCGCGGTCGAAAGCAGCGTATACAGCGAGATTCCCTTCGCATTTCCAAAATAATCCGGATAGATATAATTGTTCATCGTACCGATCAGAAGCTGGCTTAGCAGAAGAAAGATCGCGGCTCCGATAATTCCGATCAGCGCCCTGCTGCCCGCGATCGCACGGAACGTATCGATCAGCGTAATCTGCTTCGCGCCCTCTTTCTTTTCTGTACTGACCCGCTCTGTGGTCAGGCGGTAACAGATCAGATAACAGATCAGCGCGCCAAGCGAAAAAATTCCGGCTACAATCGTAAATGCCGCTCCGCCCCGCACCACCTGATTTCCGTCCGCATCCGTTGTATAGATAAAGATCGGCGTCCCCACCCCGATCACGAGGCCGGCAAGCGCCGCACCCACAGACCGGAAGGTCGAGAGCGATGTGCGTTCTCCCGGGTCCGCTGTGATCGCAGACGCCATGGAGCCATAGGGGATGTTAATCGATGTGTAAAAAATGCTTCCCCACAGCAGGTACGTCACATACATGTATAAGATCTTTAATGTCATGGACGCATCCGCCACTGCCGTCTGATACATCAGAAAGCTCGAGAGCGCCACCGGCCCGCACATCCGCCGGATCCAGCAGCGGAACCTCCCGTCCCGCGCGGGCCGCACCGAATCCACGATGCGTCCCATCGTCACATCCGTAAACGCGTCCACAAACCGCGAAGCGAGAAACAGCGTTCCCACGACTCCCCCGCTGATTCCGAGTACCTTGGTATAAAATACCATTAAAAAGGAGCTTGCGAAGATAAACGTGAAGTCATTTCCAAAATCTCCAAACATATAACCCAGCTTATCCCGCATGCCAAAGGGTCTTTCCTTCTCTGTCTGCATAATTTTCCTCCATACTGCTCTTTTCAGTAGTAGTATGACAGAAATTATGCCTGCCTATTCTTTTTTTTGTGTTTCTCCTCGTACATGCGGCTGTCCGCCGTCTCAACCAGCTGCTGCGTATTTGTGACCGCCGCCTCCTCCCACGACGCATAGCCGACGCTTAAGGAAATCTCCCACGGCCTTCCGTCCGCCCAGCTCATCATCGCGACTCCGTCCTTCAGCTTTAAGATCCTGGCCTCCAGCTGTTCCTTTGTCTCATCGCGCAGGACAATCACAAATTCGTCCCCGCCGTAGCGTGCCAGAAACGACCGTGAGGCGCCAAACACTTTTTTCATCTGATCCGCCACCTGGCGCAGAACCACATCGCCTTCCACATGTCCGTAGGTATCGTTGATCTTTTTAAACTTATCGACATCCATCAGAACAAAATAACAAAGTCCCTCTCCCCAGCTCTGCGCTTCCAGTTCGCTTAAGTACTGGTTTAAGCGTCTCCTGTTATTCAGCCCGGTCAGGGAATCTCTCGTCACCTGATTCTGCTGCCCGTAAATGTGGATCAGCAAAAGCGACGCCGTGGTCAGCGGCAGGATCAGCTCCGTCCCGTAAAAAAGGATCTGCAGGATCGTTCCGCACAGCGGCAGCACGACGAACCCGGCAAGCCAGTGATACTGCCTGCGCTTTTCCTCCGAGCTCTCCCTGCGGCAGCCGTTCAGCGCCAGCGCAGACGCCGCCAGCAGATACGCAACGGAAACCCCGGAATGTACCAGGTAAAACGTCCCCCTCACATACTGGTTTTCCTCATTGATATCATAAATCAGCCTGGTCCATGGATTGGACAGCACGACCGCCATCATACACATCATCGGAACTGACGTGAGAATGACAAATCCTCTCTCCGCCCGGTCCTTATTTCCCACAACCCCGTACACGTAAAAAAACCACAGCAGCGCCACCAGCTCGAGCGTCAGAAAGTGCAGCGTGTTTAAAATATACAGGATCAGCCGCGTCCCCGGAAACATCCGTCCGTCCATCATCCAGGCCATTGTGTTGATCACCATGACCAGCGCAAGCAGGATCATCGTCTGGCGCAGGACACGGTTATGCCAGGTAAAAGACGGGGTCTTTCCCATGTTTACCCACACCATAACCAGTGCAATCACCGGCACCAGATGCACCTGCAGATATGTCAGTGCACTCACGTCTTTCCCCCCTTTGTCACAACGCCCCCGCTGCCTCTTTCTTTTTCTGTTTTTCTACATACATCCGTTCATCCGCCTGATCCACAAGGCGCTCGGGTCTCTCATGCGTCACCTCGCGCCACAGCGCATAGCCGATGCTTAAGGAGATCCGGTAATCCCGTTTCGTCTCCTGATTAAAGCGTGTGACCTCACGGTTAATGCGTGTGATGACACCCTTCGCTTCCCGTTCATCCCGAAAATCGTCGATCACGACAAATTCGTCCCCGCCATAGCGCGCCAGAAATGCCCGCTCGCGCCCGAACGTGCGCCGCAGGATCCCGGCAGTCTCCCTTAGCGCCTCATCCCCCACGACATGTCCCAGATTATCATTGATCCACTTAAAATCATCAATGTCAATCATGAGCATCCCCCACATCTTTCCCGCAGGCTGATCCGCTCTCCGGTGCAGCTCCTGGTCAAACCGCCGGCGGTTGCTAAGCCCGGTCAGGCCGTCTGTCGTGATCTGATGATTCTGGCGGTTTAAGTAGAGCCAGAGAACCGCAAGCGAGACGGACGGCGCGGCAAACCACCAGCTTTCCCAGAAATATTCCGCGCTGACGCCGGCAAGGATGCCGAGACTTAACCAGAAAAACTGGCTCTCTTCCGCACGGTGATCCCGGATCGCCTCATGGCTGTACAGATACAGCGAAATCCCCATGCACTCTGCAAGAAACAGCGCGCAGAAAAGCCATGACAGCCACCATCCGGGGCCCCGCCCAAAGCCGCTCTCCGATCTTCCGAACAGCAGACCGCTCCACGGGGTTGTCACCGCCAGCAGAAAAAAAAGAGCAAAAAGTACGGAAGAAATCCGAAGCACATGCTGTCTGAGCTGTTTATGTCCGCCGGTGAACAGGCGGTTGCACACACAGAGCAGCCAGGTTCCCGTCATCGTCACGGCGGACAGCGCCTGCAGTATGTACGGAATCCACAGAAACGGTCCCGCAGTCCATCCCGCGCCGGTCAGGCTGCTGATCAGAATATTTACCAGCATCAGCCCGATCGAAATCAGCGCCAGAACCCCTAACAGCCACTTATCCGCCGTTCTCGTTATCTTCTTCTCATTGTCCATCCAGATAATGAGGAGAATAATAATCGGGAACAAATCTATACTCAGATGGGTCAATACATCCATATCGCTACCTCCGAAGATCGTTGTGATATATTATAACATTTTTCGGCGGTTTTGTCAGTATTAATCCGATTATTGATATTTTCTGCGGAACTGTACCGGCGTCATCTCGTACGCTTTCTTAAACAGCCGGTTAAAATGCTCCACATTCTCATATCCTACATATGCCGCGATGGATTCCACCGTCTGATTCGTCTCCTTTAACATGGTGCGCGCCTTTTTCATCCGCGCCTTTTTCACCGCATCCTGGAAGGTCAGCCCGGATTTTTCTTTGATATACTTGGAAAGGTACGGCTTGGAAAGGCCGAAATTCTCCGCAAGCACGTCTAACGTCACGTCCGTATAATGGTTCTGAATATAGTTCATGATATCGACAATGCGCTCCTCCCGGCCCTCGACAATATTCTCGCTTTTCGCCAGCTTGTTCGCCGCCGTCGCAAGCGCCGCGATGGAGCTCGCGATGATGTCCTCGTCAATCCCCACGCCCCAGTAGTGCCTGCCCTGGCAGAGAATCTCCACATAAGCCGCGGCCTTTGAGGATGAGCCTGCCGAGATCGCATGCTCCTCATAGGTGGAGAGCTCATAGCTCACGCCGAAATACATCTTGATCGCATTGCTCACCGCATCCAGCCGTCCGTTTCCGGCGGTCTCGATCACCCGCCGCTCTTTATTCTGCTCAATCGTCACCCGGGCGGTAATCCCGTTCTTCTGCTCGAAATGGCATTCCGGGATATGGAACACGTCCCTGACATCCACATAATGCTCCTCGAAAATACGGTAAATCGCCTCCGGCGCGAGCTCCTGATGGCGGCGGTCCGACACGCCCTTGATCAGGTATCCGACCTCCTCCTTCATCTTATCCGGCAGGGAGATCCCAAAGTTCTGCTTTAAGATAAAGGCGACGCCGCCCTTTCCGGACTGGCTGTTGATGCGGATGACATCCGACTCGTACTCTCTCCCCACATCCTTCGGATCGATCGGAAGATACGGCACATCCCACCGCTCCCCGCTTTTTCCCGCCTCTCTCCAGGCCATGCCCTTTGAGATCGCGTCCTGGTGAGAACCGGAAAACGCGGTAAACACCAGATCGCCCGCGTACGGGGTCCGCTCATAGACCTTCATGCCGGTAAACTGCTCATATTTTTCCCTGATATGAGAAATATCGGAAAAGTCAAGCCCCGGCTCCACACCGTGGCAGAACATGTTCATCGCAACCGTGACCAGATCGACATTGCCGGTGCGCTCTCCGTTTCCGAACAGCGTCCCCTCGACCCGGTCCGCCCCCGCGAGGATCCCGAACTCCGCGTCGCTGATGCCGCAGCCCCGGTCATTGTGCGGATGGACGCTCAAGATCACGCTGTCCCTGTATTTTAAATGCTTGTGAATATACTCGATCTGGCAGGCGAATACATGCGGCATCGCGATCTGCACTGTGGTCGGGATATTGATGATCGCCTTGTGCTGCGGGTCAGGCTTCCACACGTCAAGCACCGCGTTGCAGACCTCGACCGCGTAGTCCACCTCTGTCCCCGGAAAGCTCTCCGGGCTGTACTCAAAGGTAAAATTCCCTTCCGTCTCCTCCGCCAGGCTCTTTAAGAGCACGGCGCCGTCCACTGCCAGCTGCTTTACCTCTTCCTTACTCTTTTTAAAAACCTGTTCCCGCTGCGCTACGGATGTCGAATTGTATAAATGAACCACCGCGTGCGGCGCGCCCTTAACCGCCTCAAAGGTCTTCCGGATGATATGCTCCCTGGCCTGGGTGAGCACCTGCACCGTCACATCGTCCGGTATCATATCCCGCTCGATCAGCGTGCGCATAAAATTGTACTCCGTATCGGAAGCTGCCGGGAATCCGACCTCGATCTCCTTAAATCCGATGTCGACCAAAAGCTGAAAGAACTCCACCTTCTCCTCAAGCCCCATCGGCTCAATCAGCGCCTGGTTGCCGTCCCTTAAATCCACGCTGCACCAGACGGGCGGTTTCTCGATGGTGTCCTTCTTCACCCAGTCATAGGTTACCTCCGGCGGCATAAAGTATGATTTTCCGTATTTCTCTGCTACGTTCATCTGTTCCTCCTGAAACCTGCTTTCCTGTTATATCCGTATTGACAAATATTTGTCAGCTGCCCGGATGTGATCCGACCACATACGGAATAATTCAAGAAAGTTGATTTTTGATATTGTCACCGTCTATACTATCATACCATCCCGCCAATTGCAAGGTGCGTTTTTATCAATCTTATTGATTTATTTTGTCTTTTTCCCCAATCCTTTCTTTGCGCACAGATCCGAGAGACAGCACACCTCGCAGTGCGGCTTTGTCCGTGCCGTGCAGACCTCCCTGCCGTGATCCACAAGGCGATGGCAGAAATCATTGGTCTCCTCCGGCGGCAGAATCTTCCACAGCGCCATCTCCACCTTTTTGGGCTCTTTTATCCCGTCCACAAGCCCCATGCGGTTCACGAGGCGGATGCAGTGCGTGTCCGTCACCACCGCAGGTTTGCCGAACACATCCCCCATCACAAGGTTGGCGCTCTTTCGCCCAACCCCCGGAAGCGAGAGCAGCGCGTCGAAATCCTCCGGCACCTTTCCCTCGTATTCATCCCGCAGGCGTTTCATGCAGGCGCTGATATCCCGCGCCTTGCTGTGTCCGAGCCCGCAGGGCTTTACGATCTCCTCGATCTCCTCCACCTCCGCTTCCGCGAGGGCATTAACGTCGGGAAATTTTTTATACAGATCCTGCACCACAATATTTACCCTTGCATCCGTACACTGGGCCGCAAGACGCACGCTGACCAGAAGCTTCCACGCATCGTCGTAGTCCAGGGTGCAGCCGGTATCCGGGTATTCCTCCTTTAAGCGCGCGATGATCTGCTTCGCCAGCTCCTTTTTTCTCATTGTAACCTCCATTCCTGCCAGAAACACGCAGCCTTTATCCTGCTGCGGATCAGCGCTACGAAAAACAGGGATGCCGCCACAGCGTGCATCCCTGCCTTCTGGTTCACTGCTTATACGATCTGTTTCTTCATCACATATACCGGGAAGCTGTCGTTGCCCTTCAGCTCTTTGCCCGCGGTGATCGTAACGTTCTTGTCGGTAATCATATACTCGAGATTTGCTCCCTCTTCCACAACCGTATCCTGCATCAGCACACAGTTCTTCACCTTTGCGCCCTTTGCAATCTTCACGCCACGGAACAGAACGCAGTTCTCCACCTCGCCCTCAATGACGCAGCCGTCCGCCGCCATCGTATTGCTCACTTTCGCGCCGGCAATATATCTGGTCGGGTTGTCGTCGCGGATCTTGGTATAGATCGGTCCGGAGAACAGCGCATCCAGATTCTCCTCGTCGAGCATCTTCATATTCTCGCGGAAGTAGCTCTGAACATCCGTGATACGCGCCGCATAGCCCTCATACTTATACGCCGCCACATGGATATCATCCAGGCGGTTTGCCAGGATATCGCGCTCTAAGTAAATCAGCCCCTGAATATGGCCGTCCGTAATCATATCGATGAGCTTCTCCCTCTCGATGATCGCGATGCTCATATAGTGGTTCTGCACGCCGGTATCGGCAGAGTTGGTCTTGATCTTCGTCACACGGCCGTTCTCGTCGATATCGAAGGTGTAATACATGCTCTCCGTGCTCTCACGGTTTTCCAAAAGACTCGCCGGGGTCTCTTCCTCCCGGTACACAAGCGTCACGTCCGCGCCGCTGTGCATATGTGCGTCAATCAGCGCGCCAAAGTCAAAATTCATCGCGATGTTCGCATCCGACATAATCACATATTTCTGCTTCTGCGCACGCAGGAAATGAAGGATGGAGGCAAGCGCTTCCACGCGGCCGTTGTATACCTTTACGTGACGGTTTGCAAACGGAGGAACGATATTTAATCCGCCGTTCTTGCGAACCAGATCCCACTCACGGCCTGAGCCCAGGTGATCCATGAGCGAGTGGTAATTCTTGCGGACGATCAGGGAAATATTGTCGATCCCGCAGTTTACCATGCTCGAGAGCACAAAATCTACTAACCGGTAACGGCTTGCAAACGGTATGGAAGCCATCAGACGCTCACTCACCAGCTCCGGAACCAGAGAATCATAACTATTTGGGAAAATAATACCCAGCGCATCAGAGTTGGAATTTACCATTCTTCTTCACCGTCCTTTACATTATTATTGACCATGGCATTCGGTCCGATCTTCGCGTTGTCGCCGACATATACGCCAAATCCAACGGTAGCCACGCCGTTCTCGCTGTCTTCCGGCATCGCGCCGACCACGGCGTTCTCACCGATGATGACGTTCTCCGCCACGATACAGTGCTTCACCACCGCACCGGCCTTGATCGTCGTGCCGCCCATAATCACGGCATCCTCAACCTCTGCCCCCTTCTCCACGCGGACGCCCGCAAAGAGAATCGAGTGCTTTACATTTCCTTCAATCCGGCAGCCGTCCGTGATCATGGAATTCTCGATCACCGCATCCCCGCTGATTCTGTGGCCGGTCATACCGCTGTTCCTGCTGTATACCTTCCAGTCGTCCTCAAACAGGTTGATCCCGCTGTGCTCCGGATCGAGCACCTCCATATTCGCCTCCCAGAGGGACGGGATCGTTCCGACGTCCTTCCAGTAGCCGTTGAAGTGGTATGCGTACATTCTGCGGCCGTCTCTTAACAGGTTCGGGATAATGTTGTTTCCAAAGTCGTTTTCCGACTCCGGATCCGCCTCGTCCTCGATCAGATACTTCTTTAACACATCCCAGTTGAAGATGTAGATACCCATGGACGCCAGGTTTGACTTCGGCTCCTTCGGCTTCTCCTGGAACTCGGTAATCTTGTCATTCTCGTCCGCCACCATGAGACCGAAGCGCGACGCCTCCTCCCACGGCACTTCTCTGACCGCGACGCTGAACTCCGCGTCCTTTTCCTTGTGGAACTTTAAGAAATCACTGTAATCCTGCTTGCAGATCTGATCCCCGGAAAGGATGATGACATACTGCGGATTATAACGCTCGATAAACGAAATATTCTGATAAATCGCATTTGCCGTGCCCTTGTACCAGTCGGAACCGGATGCCTGCTGATACGGAGGCAGCACATGCACGCCTCCCTGTGAGCGGTCAAGATCCCAGGGCTGTCCATTTCCTATGTATTCGTTGAGTACGAGCGGCTGATACTGTGTCAGGATACCGACGGTATCAATTCCGGAGTTCACGCAATTCGATAACGGAAAATCGATGATACGATATTTCCCGCCAAAAGGAACTGCAGGTTTTGCCAGTTTCTCCGTCAGAGCATACAGCCGTGAGCCCTGACCACCGGCAAGAAGCATTGCAACCATTTCTTTTGCCATGATATTTCCCCCTAGTCTATAATCCTTAAGTATCCGCAACGATACTTATGGTAAAATTATATCACATAATCAGAAATTTCCATACCACTTTCGTAAAATTGTACCTTTTACATGATAAACCTGTACTTTTCTTGTATAGATTGACCAATTTCGTATCAGTAAACCATCTTACTCCACCGAAAACGCTCCATATCGACACAATTATCCGCGATTTCGATCCCCTCCTGTTCGAGCAGCGCCTTCTGCTGATTCACACCGCCAAAGACAAACGCCTCCGAGAGGCGTCCCTCGCGGTTCACCACCCGGTAGCAGGGGATCGTCTCCGGATCCGGATTCACATGAAGCGCATAACCGACCACGCGCGCCCAGCGGGGATTGCCGGCAAGAGCGGCAATCTGCCCGTAGCTCGCCACTTTCCCATACGGAATCTGCTTTACCACCTCATAGATCCGCTCGTAGGAATTCTTCTGTTTCATCTCTTCCCCCATGCCGGACCGTCACTGCCCGGATTCCTGCGGTGCATTCTCCCCGTTTTTTACGACAACGTTCACCCCGTCCAGACCGGAGAGCTGAATGTTCCGGTTCACCTGCGCGTCATAGGTGTCCGCATTGATGATCTGCGCCATGTCGATCCCCGTCGCTTCCTTCATGCTCTCGAAGACCTTTGCCATGACCACAGGCACGTTGTCCGCCACCTGTTTTACGCCGTTGCTGCTGTCGCTTCCTCCGATAATTGTAATCTTATCAATCTGGGACAGCGGCTCCGCAACCTTTCCTGCGATGTCCGGAAGCACTTTGATCATCATCTCCGCAACCGCCGCCTTATTGTATTTCGCATAAGCCTCCGCCTTTTTCTCCATGGCCTCCGCCTCTGCGATACCCTTTGCCTGGATCGCCGACGCCTCCGCCTCGCCGACCGCACGGATACCGGCAGCCTCCTGCTCCTTGGAGAAGCGCTCCGCCTCCGCCTGGGCTTTCCTTGCCTCCGCCTCGCGCTGCGCCTCGAACTGTCTGGCCTCCGCTTCCTTCTGCCGCTGATAGAGCGCTGCGTCCGCACGCTGCTGCGCCGCGTATTTGTCCGCTTCCGCCTGCTTTTTGATCTCCGCCTCTAACGCCTGCTCTTTTACCGCGACTTCCTTCTGCTTGAGCTCGATCTCGCGCTCCTGCCTCGCGATATCCGCGTTCGCCGTCGTGATCTCGATCGTCTTCCGCTGCTCTTCCTTCTGGATCTCATACGCGGCGTCCGCCATAGCCTTCTTGGTATCCGCCTCGCGCTGCAGCTCGGATCGCTTGATCGCAAGCTCGTTCTGCTTCTTGGCAATCTCGGTCTGCGCCGCAACCGCCGCGTCGTTGGATTCCTTGTCCGCGGATGCCTGCGCCACCTTGATATCGCGCTCGCTCTCGGCACGCGCGATCGCGGCCGCTTTCTTGATCTTTACGATGTTGTCGATACCGAGATTCTCGATCACCTCGTTGCCGTCCACGAAGTTCTGCACATTGAAGCTGATAATATCAAGCCCCATGGCCGCGAGATCCGGCTCCGCGTTTTCCTTTACCAGGTTCGCAAATTTCTGCCGGTCGGAGACCATCTCCTCAAGCTTCATCTTGCCCACGATCTCACGGACATTTCCCTCGAGCACCTCGCGCGCCACGCCCGCGATGTATTCCGTATTTTTATTTAGAAAATTCTCCGCCGCAAGCCGCAGCTTTTCCGGATCATTGCTGATCTTGACGTTCACGGTCGCATCCACGTTGATATTGATGTAGTCCGCCGTCGGAACCGCATTGCTTGTCTTCACATCGATCGGAATCAGGCGCAGGTTTAACTTATCGAGCCGCTCAAAAAACGGAATGCGGATGCTCGCCTTTCCGATCACCACCTTTGATTTCTTCTTGATACCGGAAATAATAAACGCCATATCCGGCGGCGCCTTGACATACCCCGCGGCAAAGAGCGCCACGACAACAGCGAGAATCACGATCACCAGGATCGCCGGCACGAAATCTTCCAGATACATAACTTTCCTCTCCCTTCTTCTGTGAAATATATGTGCGCACCGACCCGATTATTCCCAGAGAAAAGGACAGGCAGATCATGTGCACTGCTTATAGTATCATTATATCACATTCCCCGGATACAGCGTGAAAATTTTTCACGCGGGAAATTTTTTCTTGCCAATCTGTCCCGGACATGGTATTATGGAAAGCACATTGCGCATCATTTCCTGTCTGTTGCGTGTCATTATATTACAGTCGTAATTTATTCACAAAGGAGGTATCCCATGCAGGAAAATAAAATGGGCGTCATGCCTGTAAACAGACTTATCATTTCCATGTCACTGCCAATCATGATTTCCATGCTGGTTCAGGCGCTTTATAATATCATAGACAGTATTTTTGTCGCCATGATCAACGAAGCCGCGCTGACCGCTGTTTCCATGGCCTTTCCGATTCAGAACCTGATGATCGCTGTCGGCGTCGGAACCGCTGTCGGCGTCAACGCGCTGCTCGCGCGCTCACTGGGGGAAAAGGATTTTGAAAAGGTAAATAAGATCGCCGAAAACGCCGTTTTCCTGGCAATTGTCAGCTACCTGATCTTCCTGATTGTCGGACTGTTCTTCGCGGAGACGTTTTTCCGAAGCCAGACGGATATCGAGGAGATCGTGGTTTACGGGAAAGAATATCTGACGGTCTGCTGCTGCTTTTCCTTCGGCACGTTTACCCAGCTGATGTTTGAGCGCATGCTCCAGGCGACCGGGCGGACGATCTATTCCATGGTCACACAGGGCATCGGCGCGATCGTCAACATTATTCTCGACCCGATCTTAATCTTCGGGCTGCTCGGCCTTCCGGCCATGGGCGTCACCGGAGCAGCAGCCGCCACTGTCATCGGACAGATTATCGCCGCGATTGTCGGTATCATCTTAAATCAGGCCAAAAATAAGGAGATCCGCATCCAGCTTAAGGGCTTTCGTCCTGACGGCGCACTGATCGGGCAGATTTACGCCATCGGCGTTCCTTCTATTATAATGCAGGCGATCGGCTCGGTCATGACCTACGGCATGAACCGGATCCTGATCTCCTTTACCTCGACGGCAACCGCTGTCTTTGGCGTGTACTTTAAGCTGCAGAGCTTTATCTTCATGCCGGTTTTCGGTATGAACAGCGGCGTCATCCCGATCATCGCTTACAATTACGGCGCCAGAAACCGCGAGCGCATTATCGATACCTTAAAGCACTGCGCTGTCTACGCGGTCTGTATCATGTTTCTTGGGACCATGCTCTTCCAGTTCCTTCCGGTACAGCTGCTCGGGATGTTTAACGCGTCGGAGGATCTGCTCGCTCTCGGGATCCCGGCGCTTCGGATCATCAGTCTGTCCTTTATCCCGGCGGGCTTCTGTATTGCCTGCAGCAGCTCGTTCCAGGCGCTCGGAAAAGCGACTTACAGTATGTTCACCTCCATCGCGAGACAGCTTGTCGTGCTGCTGCCGGCTGCCTTTGCGCTGGCGCAGCTCGGAAATGTGAGTTATGTGTGGTGGGCGTTTCCCGCGGCTGAGGTGGTGTCGCTTCTCATGACGCTGTTCTTTATGGCAAAGATTTACCGGACGATTATCTGTAAGATCGGAAAGCAGGAAAACGGGGAGGAATCCCTTTCCCCGGACCGGTCGTAAGACCCGGTTCTGTCACGGGCGGGAGCAGCCTGCTCTCTGGCTTGTGCCCCGCCCGCCTGCTGTTTTTCTGCACTGTTCGGCAATCCTGCTTAATGGGGCTTCAAAAGTCCCTCCGCACTGTAGCGGTTTGTCGCATTCCACAGAATCCACTCCTCATACCCTGCGTCGTACACCGCGTCGATCTGCGCGCGGATCTCCTCTCCGTCGTAGGAGATATATCCTTCCACCCAGGACGCCGTAAAGCTCTGCAGCCATGGCCGGACAATGGCGCGCTCCTCATCGGGAACCGGCTCGAGCTCTCTCACCGAACCCTCCAGGGCGTGAAGCACCGTCTCATAGGGATGCGCATCCGGCACGTCCAGTCCGAAGACGCCGTTGTCATAATGGGAGGGATACACCATCGGGCTTAAAACGTCGATTGTCGCACCGATCGTCTGATAGTTCTGTCCGACCCGCTCAATGTCCGTCTCGCTCCCGATGATTGTCCCAAAAACATCCGCGCCGACCACAACCCCTTTTTCGTGCAGGCGCTCCGTGGCGTAGGTCAGAAAATCGGTGATGGCCTGCTCTTTTGTATATACCGTCATATCCACGCCGTAATCCGCGGCGTCCGCATCCTCCCCGATCGGGAAGCGGACATAGTCAAACTGGATCTCGTCAAATCCCAGCTCCGCGGCCTTCTCCGACACATCGACAATATATTCCCAGGTCTCCTCCCGATACGGATTCACAAACGCATTCCCGTTGGCGTCCGTCACCAGCGTGCCGTCCGGCTTCTTTAACGCCAGCTCCGGGCGGTATGCCGCAAGGCACGGATCCTTAAAGCAGACCACGCGCGCGATCGTATAAATCCCATGCTCTTTTAATTTCGCCATCAGCGCACCGATATCCGGGATATAGCGGATTCCCGCGCCCATCTCCTCCACGGCGGGCAGCTCCATTTTAAAGGTGATATTCCCGTCGTCATTTTTTACATCGATGACCATGGCGTTCAGTTCGGTCTGATCCGCCAGCGCAATCAGTCCGTCCATCGCCTCATTGCCGGCCATCGGGCCCGTCACATAAATTCCCCGCACCTTTGTGTGCTCATCCCGCCATTCTGCCGGCAGGTTGTCCGGGCGGGCCGCCTTTGCCATCGTCTCCGTCACTGCTTCCGTTCCCTCTGTGATCCCCTGGTGTTCCGTGGCCGTCACGTCACCCGACTCCGTCTTCTTTTCTTTTCCGCAGGCGGATGCGGCCCCACAGAGCAGACATGTGACTATAAACGTCGCACACAGTCTTTTCCTCCACTTTTTCATCTTCCCTCTGTCATCCTTCCGATTTTTTTCGCTTACAGCCGCATTATACCCCAGTCCGCCGGAAACGGCAAGCGGCACCGGCCGTTAATTCTGGATATGCATAGAAAGAAAAACGATGGCTGATATAATAGAGAAGGCGCCTCCCTCTCCGGGAAGCGCCTCCTGTCTTCGTTTTTCTGACTCTGTGTACCTTACTCTGTATAGTCTCTGGAATAAAGCTCCGTGCCATCCGGATTCGCTGCAACCAGACGAATGGTAACCGTCTCCTCGCTCGTCTCCGCCTTGACCTGCCCGCAAAGCTCAGAGAATGTGGAATCATAGCTGGCAAACATGGAATCATAGGTCTCGCCAAGCGTCGCCACGCTCTCCTCGTCGGTCGGGAACGCCTCATCAAGCGTATAGCAGAACACCAGTACATTGCCGTCAACCACGGAAAGCTCCAGCGTACAGCCCATATCCTCGGCGTTGACAGACTCCTCGATCGCGCGGAACTCCGCGTCGTTTGCCGCATACCAGTCAGCCATGGACGGCTTGTCGTTTGCCGGCGCCTCTGCTTCTGCCTCGGTGTCAGCCGCGGTGGTATCTGCCGGTGCGGTATCATCCGCATCGTCGGCGTTGTCCGCGTCCGCGTCACTGTCCGCCTTCGCGTCATCCGCATTGTCCTGCTTCTGATCCACTGCCGGTGTGTTCGTCGGCTCGTCCGCCTTTTTCCCACAGCCCGCAAAGCCTGCCACTGCAAGAGCCGCCACCATCATCAGCATCATAATCCTTCTCTTCATCACTGATCCTCCATATTTTTCAATTTTATTCATACCGAACACATTATATAACTTTTCTTTTGGCTCCGCAATTACAGATATCACAAAAATCGCCGGTTTTTTTAGAAAAATCATGTAAAATCAGACGAAACGCCGGGGGCTGTTTCACATAAGAAGCTTCTCGTAGCAGAAATTCCGCAGGGATGTTTTTAACAGAATCCAGGCGAGTACAGCAAGCACGGCTCCGGCCGCCGCAAACATCCATACGTTAAGCAGCATGATCCCGCTAAACTGTCCTGCCACAAGAAGCACCAGCGGCAGCACCAGAAACGCCGCCTTCTGCTGCGCTTCCATCATGCTCTGCGCCTTCGCCGACCCGCGCACAATCAGTATAATCGCAATCATCGACACCGCGGGCGACACCAGCAGCATGACTGCCGCCCAGCCGGCGTCCGGCATCAGAAGGAGTCCGTTTAAGAAAAAGCTTTCCGTCTCTAACACCAGCAGCATGGCCGCAAATGAAACCCACGATACCAGCATACTGAACAGAAATGCTCCCAGCACCTTGGCGTAAAAGATCTGCTTTACCGTCAGCGGGCAGTAAAGCAGCGTCTCTAACGTGCGCTGCTCCTTCTCCCCCACAAAGGAGGCCGCCGCCATCACGGACGCCGCCATGATCGGTATGATCAGAAAAAATACCGGAAGGATGTGCAGAAACAGCAGCCTGGTGAAAACCTGCCTGATGTCTCCGCTCTGATCCCCGGCCGGCAGAAGCTGTAAGATCCGCTTTAATTCCCCGGCATCCTCCGGCGCAAAATTTACGGTCAGCATAAAAATCGTCGGCACGACAAGGGCCAGCACAAGGGGAACCACCAGGATCGTCATAAACAGCTGTTTATTGACCGTGATTCCCCGAATATCCTTTTTCATAATCGCCTTCATCGCGCTCCTTTTCGTTTCGTTCATCTGCTCCCACCCCTTTCCTTCTCCTGCCGTTTCTGCGATGTCAGCGCAAAATAAATATCCTCTAAGGAAGGCAGCTGCGATGTCACCTGATAAATCCTTCCCCCCGCTGTCACGATCGAGCGCACAATCTCCGGAATCTCCTCCTTTGACGCCGGCGAAAACTCAAAGCAGCCGTCTTTTGTTTTTCGTGAAGACAGCCCCGCCGGAACCGCATCCGCGCGGATGCGCAGCGTGATCCCGGGCGAGACCCGACGGCGCAGCTCCTCTAACGTCCCTTCGATCAGCAGCTTTCCTTCCTCGATCAGCCCGTAGCGGGTGCAGATCTCCTGCGCATACCGAAGCTGGTGCGTGCACAAAAATACCGTGATCCCCTCTTCCCTTGCCAGCGAACCGATCATCCGGTTTACGTTCTGTACGCTCTCCGGGTCCAGCCCCGAGGTCGGCTCATCCAGAAACAGGATCCTCGGCCGGTGCATCAGCGCCCTGGCAAGCGACAGCCTCTGCCGCATACCGGTTGAATATGCCAAAAGCTTTTTATCCCCGGCATCCGCAAGCCCCGACTCCCCGAGCAGCTCCTTTGCGCGCGACGCGCTCTCCGCATCGCTCATCCCAAACAGTTTTCCGTAAAAAACAAGGTTCTCTCTCCCGGTCAGATAATCGTACATCTGCGCATGCTCCGTCATCACGCCGGAAACCGCGTGCACCCGTTCCGGGCGCTTCGCCGGATCGATCCCCAGAACCTCACAGCTCCCGTCAGACGGGGCAAGCATCCCGTTTAGTATTTTTACAGTTGTAGTCTTTCCCGCGCCGTTCGGACCGAGAAATCCGAATACCTCGCCCTCCGTGAGCGTCAGACTCATCCGCTCCACGGCACGCTTCCCGTCCGGATATTGTTTTGTCATCTCATTCATGATAACCGCATCATTCATCACGTTTTCCCTCATCTCTTTCATTCTGCCTTAACCGCCGCAGGATATCCAGAAAACGCGGATCTTTTTTCAGCACGTCAAATACCGGCTGATCCGCGACCTCCTCCGTCATGCTTTTCTTTACCATCCTCTCATCCCTCGGCAGCGCCGCGCCCAAAGGCAGCGTCTCCTCCAGCCATTCGTCCAGCAGATCAAAAAACCCGTCCCCGTGCAGCCCCAGCGTCCAGATCTCCCCGGTGGCAAGCGCGGTATAGCGTTCCAGATACTCCAGTGCCTGCTCTTCTTTTCCACAGGCAGCGTACAGACGCGCCGCAAACAGGTCATACGGCAGCACCGCTCCCGGATGCAGCGTTTCCAGTTCAAACGCCCCGATCAGCTGATCCGCGCGGGCGATGATGCAATCAGCTGTATCCGGATCTTCCCCGCACAGCCCCAGATATAAGCTCAGATCATTCATCAGTCTGATCAGATCCTGATACAGAGAGCTCTGCGCGATCTTCTTCGCCTGACGCTGCTCCCCGAGCATCTGATGCGCCGTCACAAGCAGGCTCTCCAGGGAGGTCTGCAATAGCCCCGCGTCGCCCGCCAGCTCAATTGCTTCTTCCGGGCGCCCCAGCTGCAGCAGACAGAGCGCCTCCATGCTCTGCGCCTGCTTTGCCATGGCGGCATCGCCGCAGTTTTTCTTTACCCGGATAAATAAATCCATCGCCTCCTCCAGCACTGCTTTTGTCTCCTCATGCGCCACGGCAGGCATACTGTGATTCACCAGAAGGCTGCCCAGCTGCAGCAGAAGCGGATAACAGGTGTAATACCGGTGCGCAAGCTTCGTGCACCGCTCCCGCGCCGATGGAAACGGCTCCTTCACAAATGCCTCCGCGAGCTCACGGTAAAGATCCCGTATCTCCTCTTTTGACAGCTGCGGCTGATAGCCTATTAGCTCGTCGATGCTGATGTCAAAAAACGCCGCCAGCTGCGGCAGGATTGTAAGATCCGGATAGCACTGCGCCTTCTCCCACTTTGAGACCGACGCCTTGGAAACCCCGATATGCGCCGCCAGCTCCTCCTGCGTGATCCCCATCTCCCGCCGCTTCGCAAGAATCATCCCTGCAATGTTCAGTTCTCTCATATGGTCTCCTTCCTGACCTCTTTATTATATCAGTTGACAAAATCAACCTGCAAGAAACTTATCATTAACTTTATATGGCAAAAAATCAACCTGCAGGAAACAGGAGACTCCCGCAGCCCGCGAAACAGCCTGTCAGCGCAAAAAAACTCTGGATATTCTGCATATCCAGAGTTTTCTGCTTATTCCGTATTCTGTTCTGTCAGCACACGCCCTGCGCCAGCATCGCGTTCGCCACCTTCTCAAACCCTGCGATATTCGCGCCGGCCACATAATCGCCTTCCATGCCGTAGCGCTTTGCAGCGTCGTCGATGTTGTGGTAGATATTTACCATAATGTTCTTTAACTTCGCGTCAACCTCCTCGAAGGTCCAGCTCATACGCTCGCTGTTCTGAGACATCTCAAGAGCGGAGGTCGCAACACCGCCGGCGTTCGCAGCCTTTCCGCCGATGAACCACACGCCGTTCTCCTGGAGGTACTTCGTCGCCTCGATCGTGGTCGGCATGTTCGCGCCCTCGCAGACTGCCTTACAGCCGTTTGCCACCAGCTGCTTCGCGTCCTCGATCAGCAGCTCGTTCTGCGTCGCACACGGCAGGGCGATGTCGCATTTTACCTGCCATACGCCGCGTCCCTCATGATACTCCGCCCCCGGTCTTGCCGCCGCATACTCGGTTAAACGCGCGCGCTTCACTTCCTTTACTTCCTTTAACAGCGCCACGTCGATCCCCTGCGGATCATAGATCCAGCCCGTGGAATCCGAGCAGGTCACAACCTTTGCGCCCATCTGCTGCGCCTTCTGTGCCGCGTAGATCGCCACATTGCCCGCGCCGGAGATCACAACCGTCTTTCCCTCCATGGACTCGCCGTGGCACTTCATCAGCTCCTCGGTGATATAGAGCAGCCCGTAGCCCGTCGCCTCGGTACGCGCTAACGACCCGCCGTAGGTTAAGCCCTTTCCGGTCAGAACGCCCTCGTACATGCCGCGAATCCTCTTGTACTGTCCGAACATGTAACCGATCTCCCTCGCTCCGGTTCCGATATCGCCTGCCGGCACATCCACGTCCGCGCCGATATATTTGCACAGCTCCGTCATAAAGCTCTGGCAGAATGCCATCACCTCGCGGTCGGATTTGCCCTTCGGATCAAAATCGGATCCGCCCTTGCCGCCGCCAATCGGCAGGCCGGTCAGGGAATTCTTAAAGATCTGCTCAAATCCGAGGAACTTGATAATGCCGATATTTACCGACGGATGTAAGCGAAGGCCGCCCTTGTACGGTCCGATCGCGTTGTTGTACTGTACACGGTAACCCACATTCACCTGTACCTGTCCCTTGTCATCCACCCACGGCACGCGGAACTTAAACTGCCGGTCCGGCTCCGTCAGCCGCTCTAAGAGCGCTTCCTTCCGGTAAAGCGCCTCATTGGCGTCAATCACCGGCCGGAGTGACTCGAGCACCTCCTCCGCTGCCTGTAAAAACTCCGGCTCGGAAGCATTTTTCTCCTTTAACCTCGCGAGAACTTCATCTACATATCCCATCTTCGTGATCTCCTTCTATGAATAGTATAGTCGCCCGCGCACATCTGTGCGCCGTCGGCAAACCTATTTTAGTACAAAATATTCCGGCGCGCAATCTTTTTTTCTTTATTTCATTAAATTGTTAAAGCATATGCTGCACAGAGTGGCGCAGGCTGAACTTTTCAGAGCGCCTCCTAGATGAGCCTGTAGATGATAATCGCGATCAGCACACCGACGATACTGGCAATCGAAATCTTTATCGTCAGACCGAACGTAATCACCAGAATCCCGAGATCGAGCACAATCGGGCTGGCAAAGCCAAAGCTCTGGCCGTAATTTAACCAGCTAAGCCCCGGAATCCCGGCCGTTAAGTTTCCGATAAAGCCGCCCAGCATAATCCCCGCCAAAAGCAGCAGAAACAGCGCCCAGTTATTCTTTCCTGCAAACCCTTTGCTCATCGTCTAACCCTCCACTCCGTATGCGGCCTGAAAATAGTCCACAAGCTTTGCCATGCTGTAGATCAGCACCGGCAGCTCCTGCTCCGTCAGCTCTCCCTTGGCCTTTGCAATCATATCCCGGTGAAACTCCTCATGATGTGCAAATGCCTTCCTGCCCTTCCCTGTCAGATAGATCCCGACCACACGCTTATCCTGCGTGCTTCTCTCGCGGATCACATAGCCTTTTTCTGTCAGGGCGTCGATCGCCTTTGTGAGCGTGCCTGTCGTCACCCGCATCAGCTTTGCAACTGTGCTCATGTTTTTGGGCTCCCCGGTTCCGATCGCCTCGATGATATGAAAATCATTGCAGCTGATGTCCTTAAATTCCTTTGTCACCAGGCACTGCGCCTCTATCTCCGTAATGTTCTTAAAAAGCTTTACCAGTAATTCATTCAGTGTCTCGTCTGTGCTCATCCAATCACTCCCGTTTGCGGCTCCCCGCCGCGCAGTCTTTTCCTCGCCCTCTCTGGATATTTCCCGGCATCTCACCACTCCATCACCGTGGCTCCCCAGGTGAGTCCGGCTCCAAAACCGGCCAGCACAATTCTGCTGCCTTTTTTTATCATACCATGATTCTTCACATTATCAAGCAGAATCGGTACGCTGGCCGCGGAAATATTCCCATGGTCCGTCAGGTTGACCGGAAATTTTTCCATCGGCTGGCGCAGTCTCTTTGCGACCGCCTCGATGATCCTGTAATTCGCCTGATGCAGCAGAAACAGATCGATCTCATCCGGCGTAAGCCCGGCGTCCGCAACCGCCTGACCGATCACCTGCGGCACGGTGCGCACGGCAAATTTGTAGACCTCCTGCCCGTTCATCGACACGTAGGAAAGTCCGCTCTCCCGCTTCACATACGGATTGTTCACAGGGCGGTTGTCGCAGGATAAGACCATCCCGCGGCCTCCGTCCGATCCCATCCGGATGCTTAAGATGCCGCGGCTTTCCCCGCTGGCAGCCGCTTTTGACGCTGCGCCATCCGTCTGACCGGATTCTGCTTTGGCATCCTCACGGGCCGCTCTGGCATCCGGCTCTGTTTCCGCCTCATCGACGGCTTCCACCACCGCCGCTCCCGCGCCGTCCCCGAACAGCACGCAGGTGCTGCGGTCCGTCCAGTCGATGATCTTAGAGAGCGTCTCCGCCCCGATCACCAGGGCCTTTTTACACAGCCCGCCGCGCAGATACAGATACGCCGTATCCAGCGAGAACAAAAATCCGGAGCAGGCCGCGTTCAGGTCAAACGCCACCGCGTTTTCTGCGCCCAGCTCCCGCTGCACCTCGCAGGAAAGATTCGGCAGAAAACGGTCCGGCGTCACCGTCGCGGCGATGATCAGATCGAGCTCCTCCGCCGGGATCCCGGCCGCCTTTAACGCCCGCTTTGCCGCCTCCACGGAAAGCCCCGTCGTCGTCTCCTCCACCGCCAGATAGCGGCTCTCTATCCCGGTCCGGCTCCTGATCCACTCGTCGGAGGTATCCACGATTCTTCCCAGATCGTCATTGGTCACACGCTTTGCCGGGACCGCGCTTCCCGTTCCTGTTATTCTTATCATCCTGATCCTCTTTTCCGGGTCGGTTCGGCCCCTTTGTCATACCTCACTGCAGGAAATCGTTTAAAACGCGCGGAATCTCTCATAGCGCTCCCGCGCGAGCTCTTCCCCGCTCTTTTTTTCCTGCCGCTTTAAAAACGCTTTCATCCGTCCCTTTAAGTAACGTGAAATCGACGCGCAGGCACGTTCATCCGCCGCCCCGTATTCCGGGATAATCTCCTCGATCACGCCCAGCTGCTTTAAGTCCGCCGCGGTGATTTTCATGATGCCGCTGGCCTCCTTTGCCCGTTTCCCGTCCTTCCAGAGGATGGACGCGAAGCCCTCCGGCGAAAGCACGCAGTACGTCGCGTTTTCTAACATCCACACCTCATTGCCGACCGCAAGCGCAAGCGCGCCGCCGCTTCCGCCCTCGCCGATCATGATGCAGAGCACGGGCACACGCAGGGCTGCCATCTCATAGAGGTTTCTCGCGATCGCCTCGCCCTGCCCGCGCTCCTCGGCCTCCATCCCGCAGAAGGCGCCGGATGTGTTTACAAACGTAATCACCGGTCGTCCGAATTTCTCCGCCTGCTTCATCAGGCGCAGCGCTTTCCGGTACCCCTCCGGCGACGGCATCCCGTAGTTGTGGCGCATACAGTCTTTTAAATCTTTTCCCTTATTTACACCGATCACAGTCACCGGCTGGCCGTCCAGCCAGGCGATTCCGCCCATGACCGCGGGATCGTCCCGAAACAGTCTGTCTCCGTGCAGCTCCATAAAGTCGTCAAAAATCCCGGCGATATAGTCCTCCGCCCCGCAGCGGTCCATCCGCCTGGCCGCTTTGACTTTTTCCCAGGCGCCAAGCGGCTTTGCTTTTGTCGCGCGCTCCTTCATGATCTCCGTCGGCTCATAGTGATCATCCATGCGCAGCGGGTCAAACGCGGCAAAGCCTTCTGTCCTGTGATGCAGATGCAGAATGTTGTACAGCGTCATCTTAAGATCACGGCGCGCCACAATGGCGTCCACAAACCCGTGCTCTAACTGGAATTCCGCCCGCTGAAAGCCCTCCGGCAGCTTCTGCCCGATGGTCTGCTCAATGACCCTCGGCCCCGCAAATCCGATCAGAGCTCCCGGCTCCGCCAGAATGATATCGCCGAGCATCGCAAAGCTCGCCGTCACCCCGCCGGTCGTCGGATCCGTCAGCACCGGAACATAGAGGAGCCCGGCGTCGGAATGGCGGCGGATTGCCGCGGAGGTCTTTGCCATCTGCATCAGCGACACAATGCCCTCCTGCATCCTGGCTCCGCCGGAACAGCAAAATAAGATGACGGGCAGCTTTAATTCCGTGGCGCGTTCCATCGCGCGTGCAATTTTTTCTCCCACCACGTGTCCCATGCTGCTCATCAGAAAACGCGCGTCGCAGACGCCAAGCACGGCGTCCTCCCCGTAAATGTTACACCGGCCGATTGTCACCGCCTCGTGCAGCCCGGTCTTTTCCTTCGCCGCCTGTACCTTTTCCTCATATTCCGGGAAATCCAGCGGATTTGCGGATTCCAGTTCCTCAAACCACGGCGTGAAGGATCCCTCGTCCGCCACCAGGCGGATGCGCTTTTTCGTCCGCAGACGGAAATGGTTGCCGCACTCATAGCAGACATACCGGTTCTGCTCCACTTTTTTCTTATTCAGCTCCCTGCCGCAGGAAGGGCAGACGATCGTCTCCTGCTCCGCCTGACCGACAGTTGTCCTGCGCTTAAATATCCCTGCCATTTTTAACCTCCAAATCCGCCGCTTAACCGATCGCAAAGGTAAGCTCCGCCACACACACGGTCTTTCCGTCGACCGTTGCCGTCGCTTTTCCCACGCCGAGCGGCCCTTTCTGCCGGATGATTTCTGTCTCAAGAAGCAGCACATCCCCGGGCGTGACCTTCTGTTTAAATTTCGCCGATGTAATCCCGGCGAAATAAGCGGTCTTTCCTTTATTTTCTTCTAAGGCCAGCATCGCCACCGCCCCGGTCTGCGCCAGCGCCTCGATGATCAGAACGCCCGGCATCACCGGCTCCCCCGGAAAATGGCCGCCGAAATACGGCTCGTTGTAGCTGACGCATTTTTTTGCCACCGCCCGCTTTCCCGGCTCTAATTCCTCCACCGTATCGATCAGCAGAAAGGGCTGACGGTGCGGTATGATCTTCATAATCTCACTTGTAGTTAATACTGACATTGTCTCTCCATTCATTCTGTATACTGCTTCAGCAGAAGGCTGGCATTGTGGCCGCCGAAGCCGAGGGAATTGGAGAGGGCGTATGGGATCTCCATCTCCACCGCCTCCCTGCAGTAATCCAGCCCAAGCTCCGGATCCGGCGTCTCATAGCCTGCCGTGGCGTGCACGTAGCCCTCCTGCATCTCTTTGACACAGGTGACAAGCTCCACAGCCCCCGCCGCGCCCAGAAGATGCCCGATCATGGATTTGGTGGAATTGATTTTCAAATTCTTCGCATGTTCGCCGAAGGCCAGGCGGATCGCCCGCGTCTCAAACAGATCATTTAAGTGGGTTGCCGTCCCGTGGGCATTGATGTAGGTGATCTCCTCCGGGGACACACCCGCATCCTGCATCGCGTATTCCATCGCCTTTGCCGCTCCCGATCCGTCCTCCGCCGGGGAGGTGATATGAAATGCGTCTGAGGTGCAGCCGTAGCCCGCCAGCTCCGCGTAGATCCTGGCCCCGCGCCGTTTCGCATGCTCAAGCTCCTCTAAGATCACGATCCCGGCGCCCTCTCCCATCACAAAACCGCTGCGGTTTAAGTCAAACGGAAGGGAGCATTTCTGCGGATCCTCCACTGTGGAAAGCGCGGTGAGCGAGGTAAATCCCGCGATGCCGACCGGGGTGATGCACCCTTCGGTTCCGCCCGCCACCATGACCTCGGCCTCGCCGTGCTGAATGCTGCGGAACGCCTCGCCGATCGTGTTCGTCCCCGTCGCACAGGCCGTCACGACGTTTAAGCTCTTGCCTTTCAGTCCGAAGAGGATCGAGACGTTTCCGGCCGCCATGTTGGAGATCATCAGCGGCACAAACAGCGGCCCCACTCTCCCCGGCCCCTTTTCCATCAGCCTCTGATGCTCGCGCTCGATCGCCTGCAGGCTCCCGATGCCGCTTCCGATCGCGGTTCCGACACGGTAGGGATCCTCCTGATCCATGGAAAGCCCGGCATCCAGAAGCGCTTCCTTTGACGCCGCGACCGCGTACTGGCAGAACAGCTCCATCCGCCTTGCCGTTTTGGCATCCATATAGTTCTTCGGGTCAAACTCCTTTACCTCCGCCGCAATATGGCATTTATATTCAGACGCGTCAAAATGCGTGATCTCTCCAAACCCTGTCTTTTTTTCCCGGACCGCCTGAAAGAATTCCGGTACGGAATTCCCGATCGGCGTCACTGCGCCAAGCCCGGTAATCACTACTCTTCTATTCATTGTGTTCCTCCAGCTCTTACATACTCATGCCGCCGTCCACCGCGATCACCTGTCCGGTGATATAGGACGCGGCATCGGACGCCAGAAATACTGCCAGTCCTGCGACGTCCGCCACGGTTCCGGTCCGCTTCAGCGGAATCTGGGACAGCACGGCTTCCTTTGCCGCGTCCGCCATCGCATCCGTCATCTCCGTCTCAATATAGCCCGGTGCGATCGCGTTGCAGGTGACCCCGCGGGAGGCAAGCTCTCTCGCCACGCTTTTCGTCAGGCCGATCACCCCGGCTTTGCTGGCGCTGTAGTTTGCCTGCCCGGCATTGCCCATCAGCCCCGACACCGAGGAGATATTGATGATCCTGCCGGACCGCTGCTTTAAAAACCAGCGCGACGCATGGCGGATCGTATGAAAGGTTCCCTTTAAGTTTGTCGCGATCACATCGTCAAAATCCGCTTCGCCCATCTTCATGATCAGCCCGTCCCTGGTGATTCCGGCATTGTTGACCAGGATATCCAGGCGGCCGTATGTTTTTACAATCGTCCCGATCATCTGGCCGCAGGCCTCGTAATCCGCCACGTTGCAGCCGTACGCGACACCGCCAATCTCCGCGGCGGCTGCCATGGCGCGTTCCTTCGATCCGTTATAATTGAGGATGACAAACGCGCCCTCATCCGCCAGCGCTTTCGCGATTCCAAGGCCGATCCCACGGCCGGCGCCTGTGACCAGCGCAATCTTTCCAGTTAACATTCGCTTCCTCCACCTTATCTTCTTACGCTGTCACGGGATGCGCCTCCGCAAATTTGCGGAAGTCTTCCAGATGATCGATATTGTACACCGTCACGTTTCTGCTGATCTTGCGCACAAATCCGCTTAAGGTGCGGCCCGGCCCGATCTCCACGAATTCGTCCACGCCGTCAGCGATCATTTTTTCCACCGACTGCTGCCAGCGCACCGGCGACGACACCTGTAAGCGCAGCAGATCCTTTACCTGCGCCGTGTCGGTGACATAGTCCGCCAGGACATTGGACAGATAGGGGATCGTGAACGGGCGGATCTCTACGTGCTCTAACTCCGCGCCCAGCTTTTCGCCCGCGCTCTCAAGCATTGGCGAGTGGAAGGGTCCGCTGACCTTTAACGGGAGCGCCCGCTTTGCCCCTGCCTTGATGCACGCCTCGCCGGCCGCCGCAACCGCCTCTTCCTCCCCGGTGATCACGATCTGTCCCGGGCAGTTGTAGTTTGCCACGGACACCTGTCCTTTGGCGTGTCTGCAGACCTCCTCGACCGCGGACGCGTGAAGCCCTAATACCGCCGCCATCGCACCGCCCTTCGGCACTGCCTTCTGCATATAGATCCCGCGCTTTCTCACCAGCGCGAACGCATCCTTCCAGTCCATGACATCCGACGCCAGCAGCGCGCCGTATTCGCCGAGACTTAAGCCCGCCGTCACATCCGGCGTATATCCCGCGTCCTGCACTGCTTTTAAAATGGCCGCCTCCGCAGTCAGCATACAGATCTGCGTATACTGTGTGATGTCAAGCTTTTTATTCTCCTCAAAACAGAGCGCGGGGATATCAAGCCCCGACGCCTCTGACGCCGTCTCAAACACCTCTCTGCACGCCGGGAATTCGTCGTAAAACTCCTTTGCCATTCCCACATACTGCGCGCCCTGTCCCGGAAAGATAAATGCTGTTTTTCCCATCTCCGTTACCTGCCTTTCTCTTCGATCCGCCGGATTATCTGCCGCCAAGCAGCGTTTCCGCCTCACCCATCATCTCTTCGATCATTTCCCGGCAGGTCTGCTCTTTTTTTACCAGTCCGGCGCTCTGCCCTGCCATCAGGCTGCCGTTTACCACATCGCCGTCCATCACGGCCTTCCGGAGCGACCCTAAGGTCAGCTGCTCTAATTCCTCGAAGGACGCGCCTTCCTTTTCCATTTTCAGATACGCGCGGCTCATCTGATTGCGCAGCACGCGGATCGGATGCCCGGTGCTCATGCCCGTCACCTCGGAATCGATATCCTTCGCTTTGATCACGCGCTCCTTGTAGCTGGCGTGTACAATGGACTCCTTTGCGACTACAAATCTCGTGCCGATCTGCACGCCCTCCGCGCCCAGCATCATGGCCGCCGCGATGCCTCTCCCGTCCGCGATGCCGCCCGCCGCGATCACCGGGATCTGAACGGCGTCAGCCACCTGCGGGACCAGCGTCATCGTCGTCTGGGAGCCGATGTGTCCGCCGGATTCCATGCCCTCGGCGACCACCGCATCGGCGCCCGCGCGTTCCATCAGCTTTGCCATGGCGACGCTGGCCACCACCGGAATCACGGTGACGCCGGCTTCCTTCCAGGCCGCCATGAATTTTCCCGGATTGCCCGCGCCCGTCGTGACAACCGGCACGCCCTCCTCGATCACGATCTGCGCGACCTCTGCGGCGTTGGGATTTAACAGCATCACGTTCACGCCAAAGGGCCGGTCCGTCAGCTTCTTCGCCTCGCGGATCTGCTCGCGCACGACCTCAGGCGGTGCGCTTGCCGCCCCGATCAGCCCTAATCCTCCCGCGTTCGATACGGCTGCCGCGAGATGGTATTCCGCCACCCACGCCATTCCGCCCTGTATCACGGGGTATTTGGTTTTCAGCAATCTGCTCACTCTTGTCTCCATCGTTTTCCTCCATGCCATCCATGGCCGGCGTTCTGCCGCGCTGCTCTGGCTCCTTCCGCGTCCTCGCTGTATGTACCTTACTGCGAAATACCCTTGCCCTTCAGATAATCCATGATATCCTGTACCGTCACAACGGACTCCAGATCCTCGGACGGGATCTCCACGTTAAATTCCTCCTCAAGCGCCATCACAAGCTCAAACAGATCCAAAGAATCGATCCCCAGATCATCCTTAAAGCTGGCCTCCTCCGTGATCAGGGCTTCCTCAATGTCTAACTGCTCCACAATAATCTCTTTGATCTTCTCTAACATCGTCTCTTCCTCTCATTCTTTTTCAGATTCGGTTCGTCTCATTGCCTGATGATCAGACAGTTTGAAAATCAAATAGTTTGATCATCAAACATTTTGCGAATCAAAGTATATAACTGCTTCCAGGATTTGTCAAGACGGTTTTTGGAAAAACTGTGCACATATTCATTTCATTCTGACGCTTGACAAACAATTAAAAAATGATTATAGTGAAATGCGATATCAGAATAACCAAATGCCAGGGGTGCTTTTGCTGAGAGGTGCGCCGGCTCCGCTATGGAGACGCGACATCGACCCTTATTTACCTGATCCGGATAATACCGGCGTAGGGAGGCTTTTGATCCACGCTGCAGGCTGTGCCTTTCGCCGGTCAGCGCGGCAGATGAGATCCCCCTGGCAGCACTTTTTACCAGGAGGTTTTTTTATGAATAACTTTTTTGCAACTCCGGAAGGCGCATGGGGAGACGGTTCGGTTCATCTCACCACCACGGGGATCCTTCTCGTCGTCGCTGTCATCGTGATACTGCTAATCGCCGCCGCAGTGATGCGTCAGCGCAGAGCAGTGCGGAAAACGGTCCTGACAACAAAACAGCTCGTGTATTCTGCGGCAGCGGTCGCACTGGCAGTCGTATGCTCGATGATCAAACTCTTCGAAATGCCAATGGGCGGTTCGGTCACGCTGCTCTCCATGCTGTTTATCGTACTGATCGCATACTGGTACGGGCCGTATGTCGGCATCATGACCGCCGTTGCCTACGGGCTGGTACAGTTCGTGATGGAGCCGATCTTCTACACAATCCCGCAGATGCTGCTCGACTATCCGCTCGCCTTTGGCGCGCTCGGGCTGGCCGGCTTCTTTCATAAGAAAAAATGGGGGCTGCAGACCGGATACATCGTCGGCGTCATCGGCCGCTTTGTGTTTGCCACCATCTCCGGCGTCGTGTTTTTTGGCGCATTCGCGCCCGAGGGGATGCATCCTCTCGTCTACTCCGCCGGTTATCAGGCATCCTACCTGATCCCGGAGGCTGTCGTGACGCTGATCATCATCTGCATTCCGCCGGTCACAAAAGCGCTGGCTCATGTAAAACAGCAGGCCGTGGAGAACTGACCGCCTGTCTGCCCGAAAAAGACGGATAAAGGGGCTGCTGCAAAATTGTCTTTGCAGCAGCCCCGCATATAGTTTTACTCCTCAAACGCTTCATAAACCGGATCCCGTTCCTCAAGCTCCAGGCCCAGGCAGTAATATGCCCGGTCCCTTAAATGCTCCGGCAGCGGGATGATGGTAACCGAATCCTTCTCACAGGATTTTGTCGTAACAAATTCAATCTCCTCCCCGGTCTCCAGCAGGTACACCCGTTTCACATGATTGGCGCACTTATACAGATCAATATGCAAAACCGGCGCGAACACGTGGATGAACAGCCGATGATCCCTGCAGGTAAACTCCGCGTAGTCCAGCTCATAGGGATAAATCCCGGCGGACCGCGTGCCGAAGATCGCCTCGCCGTTTGCCTTCACATATCTTCCGACTTCATCGAGGATCTCCACGCAGCGCTCCGGCACTCTGCCCAGCGCGTCCGGCCCCACGTTCAGCAGATAATTGCCGCCGCGGCTGTTGATCTTTACCAGAAGCCGTATGATATCCTCCGGCTTTTTCCAGTTGGTGTCAAACCGGCTGAAGCCCCAGGTATCGTTTAACGTCGCCGGAACCTCCCAGTCGCCCTCATACGGAAGCCGCGGGATGAAATTGTCCCCGGTGGTCATGTACTCTCCCATGTTGTTCCCGATCCTGCCGCTGACGATGCAGTCGGGCTGCAGCTCTTTCACCAGCTTTACCATGACCTCGCTCTGCTCTAAGGTCGTCTCCATGGGCGTGTCAAACCAGATCAGCGCGATGGGGCCGTAATTCGTGAGAATCTCCCGCAGCTGCGGGAAACATTTCCGCTCCAGGTACGCCTGATAGTCCTTCCCCTCGTTATCCTTCCGGTGCATATACCCGTCCGGGTCGTGCCAGTCCTGGGCCTGGGAATAGTAGAGTCCCAGCTTCATCCCGTATTTCTCACAGGCGAGCTGCAGCTCCTTTAAAATATCCCGCCCGCAGGGCGTGGCATCCTGCACGTTGTAGGCGCTGCACGCGGAGTGATACATCGCGAATCCCTCGTGATGCTTGGAGGTAAACACCAGGTACTTCATTCCCCAGTCCTCCTTCGCCCTGCGCACCAGCTCGTCCGCGTCAAACTCCTTCGGATCAAATTCCTTTGCCAGCTTCTCATACTCCGCTGCGGGGATGTCCAGATCATTCATGATCCATTCCGCGATGTTATGGGTCCGTTTCCCCTGGTACTCCCCGGCCAGCACCGCGTAAAGCCCCCAGTGGACAAACAGGCCGTAGGCCGCCTCCTTAAACCACTTCTGTTTTGTGTCCTTCATGATACCTCCTCCGATTTTTTACCTTTCAGACCTCCAGCGGCATCCGGCGCACATCCACCGGATATTCCTCCGTATTCCACACGTCGCCCTCGACGTCTCTTATTTTTACGCCCAGCACACGCCGCAGCAGACGTAAGATGAGGTCATTTCTGATATCGGCATATTCCGGCCGTTCAAACAGGTTTTTCGTCTCCTCCGGGTCTTCGGTGATGTGATACAGCTCCCCCCGGTCCTCGGCATAGACCGACAGCTTCCACTCTCCCCGCCGAAGCATGGCGCCGCAGCCGTAGGAGGTGGGCTCAAAGGGGGCCCGAAGCTTTAATCCGGCCACCGGCTCATGGAGCATGGGAGCGGCGATCCCGGCCTCGCAGAGCACAGAATCCCTTCCGGTATCCTCCCCGGTCCGAAGCGCCTCTGCCAGCGATCTCCCAACCATGGTGGCGGGAACCGGCACCTCCAGCAGTTCTAAAAGTGTAGGTGCAAGATCCACCTCCTCCACCAGCCCCCGGAAGACATGCCTGTCCCAGCGCTCCGTCGGGTGCCGCAGGATCACCGGGATCCTGGTGAGCGATTCATAGAACACCGGAATCTTGTGGGTCATCCCGTGATCGCCCAAAAGCTCCCCGTGATCGGAGAAGAAGAGCACCAGGGTGTCCGCATCCCTTCCCGTCTCCTTTAACGCCTCCATCAGCCGGCCCACGGAATCGTCCACGTAGCGGATCTGCCCCATGTAGGTCGCCATCGCCTTTTTCATATCATCCTCAGAGCAGAGCTCCATCTCGGAGTGATGTCTCCACACCTCGTTCCGGTCCGGCTCCTTTGCCCGGTCATAGCCCGCAAAGCTCTCCGGCAGCGCCATGTCGTCCGGGGAAAACATCGTGTCATAGGGCTTCGGGCAGGCGAAGGCCGGATGGGGATCCTGATAATTCACCCAGGCAAAAAACGGACCCTCCTGCCGTCTGATAAAATCGATGGTCTCTGTGGTCAGCCGTCCCGTGATGTTGTACGGGTGGTCGTCCTCCATGGTAAAGGCGCTGAAGGAATGCTCATATTTCTCATGCCCGTCGCAGTTGCCCAGGCAGATCTCGTCCAGCTCGTCCCAGAGCTCCGGCAGCCTGTCGTAGGTAAACAGGTGGTTTTTTCCAAACATCCCGGTCCGGTAGCCCTGTTTCTTTAAGGAGGTCACCAGGTTCGGGACGTCCGGACTGATCTCCGCCCCGTAATCCCGGTGGTTGTGCTCACTGAAATACGTGGAGGTGGCAAAGCTGATCCGGCTCGGCCCGCACAGCGGCGCCGCGCAGTAGCAGCTGTCGAATCTGACCCCCTCCTCTGCCAGGCGGTCTAAGTGTGTCGTGCCGATTGTGGGATGCCCGTAGCATCCCAGGTAATCGGCGCGCATCTGATCCGGCGTGATAATCAGCAGGTTTAGTCGTTTTTTACTTTGTCCCATATCCGTTTTCCTCTGACCATCCGTTCTCGATCTTCGCATTCTCGCACATGGTCTTCCACTCCTCATTCAGCTCTTTTGTGTACTCCTCGAGGGACATATCCCCGGTCAGGTAGACCTGGCTCATCAGCACCTGGAAGTCCGTGAATTCTTTTGACGTCGCGTAGCCGAAGTAGTTGGCGCGAAGCACGTCCTCGGTCTCCGTGGTCAGCCATCCCTGCAGAGCTTCCGACATCTCCATATCCTTAAGGGGCGGAATCACCATGAACTCATCCATCAGCTTCTGTAAGGCAGCCGGGGAGAGCATATAGTTTACAAAATCGATGGCAGCGGCCTGCTTCACCGGATCCTCGTTTTTCACCACCGCGTAGACATCCACCACACGGCCGCCGTTATTTAAGGACTTTCCGGTCACATTCGCGTAATTATTTTCCGTTAAGATCGGCAGCGGCATCAGCCCGTACTCAAACTCCAGCCCTTCCAGCTCCGCGATCAGGTTCGCCTGGAAGCTTCCGACCGTCGTCATGGCCACCTTGCCCGAAAGCCATAAGTCCACCACGCCCGTCTGGTCCGTGCTGTTGAAATCACTGTTCCAGTACTGGGAGAAATCCTTTAAAAGCTCGATCCCGTCGCTGTAGGGCGACTGGCTGAAATCGATGATTCCCTGATCCGTTGCGGCCACCAGCTCGTTTTTCGTCACAAAGCCGTCGCCGGAGAGATCCATCTGATCCCGGACATCCTTGTCCATCTGGCAGACGAAATTGTGCAGCCACCAGTTCATGTGGGCATCGTTGACCTTCGCATTGGCAAAGCCGAAGGGCACGTACCCTTTTTCC
The DNA here is from genome assembly GCA_947642555.1 of uncultured Roseburia sp. Classification (GTDB taxonomy): domain Bacteria; phylum Bacillota; class Clostridia; order Lachnospirales; family Lachnospiraceae; genus Roseburia. Next base: position 47,963 of record CANRSX010000004.1, read on the forward strand.
TCCAGCTTTTTACAGCAGTCGACTAATTCGTCGTATGTCGTCGGAAGTTCCGTGATCCCGGCGTCGTCAAACATCTGCTTATTGTAAATAATCTTGACGCCCAGCACACGGCTCGGCAGTCCCGGAATGGAACCGTTATCCGGATTTTTTGCCTGCATCATCAGCATGTCCGACATGGTATCCCGAAGCACGGCGTCACCGTTGTAGGGATTCGCCTGATCCAGGTAATCGTCCAGATTCACCAGGTATCCCTTGGTATAGTCATCCCAGGCCCAGCTGTAATTCATGTCCATCACGTCCGGCGCGTTGTTGGCCGCATACTGCGTCGTGGTCCAGGTGCGGAATTCGCTGTTCTCGAAGTTCTCCATGACGACCTCGACGCCGCTCACCGCCTGATAATCCGCCAGGATCTCATCCCACACGGCCTGGGTCGCCTCGTCCTTCATGCTGGAGGATGCAAAACGGATCGTCGTCCCGGAAATATCGATATCCGCTGTATCCTCAGATCCATCTGCTTCCGCCGCTCCCCCGGCTTCCTCGGTGGCCGGCGCCGCTCCTCCCGCCGCGGGCTCACTCTTTCCCGGATCCTCCGTCTTTCCTCCGTCGCCGCCTCCGCAGGCTGCAAGAGAAAGGCACATAGTCCCCGCCAGTACCGCTGCCATCCATTTCTTCCATGTTCCACTTAACATACTCACATTCTCCTTCCTTTTAAAAAATGATATCTTATCTCACGCCGGCATGTGCACCTCCGGCGGTAAAACGGCCTGTAATCGGCCGGATTACTCTTTTATCCTTTCACCGCCCCCGCCGTGATTCCCTCGATGAACTGCTTTGACGCGAAGGAAAACAGCACCAGGATCGGCAGCGCGGCAATCACATACCCCGCAAACAGCGGCCCGTCCCCCTCGCTGATGGAAGCCGTGATCCTGGTAATCGCCACGATCACCGGCACCACCTTCTGCCCGTTGGTGATGATTAAAGGCCACATATAATTGTTCCACAGATTCAGCCCTGTGGTGATGGCAACCGTCGCCATGATCGGTTTTGACAGCGGCAGGATGATCCTCCCGAACAGCCGGACGGATCCGCAGCCCTCCACCTTCGCCGACTCCGTGATGCTCGACGGGATCGCCTTAAAAAAGCTCGTCATCAGCATCACACCCATGGCCACATTGTTCGCCGTGGGCGGCAGGATCTGCCCCAGGTACGTATTAAAAAGATTCATATCCCGGACCACCAGAAACTGGGGGATCAGGATGACAAACCCGGGCACCATCAGCAGCGAGATGATATAAAAATAGATGATGGATTTTCCCGGCATGTCGGAATGCGCGATGGCATAGGCCGCAAGCCCGGAGATGGCAAGGGTCAGCAGAATCCCTCCCGCGGTGATGACAAGGGAATTAAACAGCGGCCATAAAATCTGCGACCCGGCTACCCGGTAGTTGCCGAAATGCATGGGCAGATCAAAAAACCAGGGATTTTCGATCAGCTGCATCTTGTCCTTCAGTGAGCCGCACAGCAGCATGAAAAACGGGTAAAATGTCACGAACAGCAGGATCGCCGCGATCACGCTCACCACCACTTCCAGCGTTACTTTTTTGCTCTTCATCGGTATCCCTCCCCTCTAGCCCATATTTTCGCTCTCTTTGAGCAGCTTCTGATTTACGATTGTCACGCAGACGACCACGAGAAACAGCACCACGCCGATGGCTGCCGAATAGCCGAACTGATTGTAGTTAAACGCCCTCTGATAGATATGGAGCGCCGGGGTCAGTGTGGACATCCCGGGACCTCCGCTGGTTAAGACGAAGGGCTGGTCAAACATCTGAAACGCCTGGATCAGCATGTAGGTCACCACCAGCTTTCTCTGGCTGGACAAAAGCGGCAGATCGATGTAGCGGATCTTCTGTAAGGTTCCGGCTCCCTCCAGCTCGGCCGCCTCGTAGAGATCTCCCGATATGCTCTGCTTTCCGGCCAGGTAGAGCAGGAAGGGCAGTCCCGCGATCCAGGGAAAATTGATGGCCAGGATCGCCCACAGTGCGGTGGATGACGTGGCCAGCCACGGCTTTGTCAGGCTCTCAAGGCCGATGGCCCGAAGCAGCATATTGAGTACCCCGTAGTCCCCGGCTAAGATCCATTTCCACAGCAGAGTTACCACCATGCCCGGCACCACCATGGGAACGATAAATCCCATCTTGAAAAAATTCTGCTTCCGCGCTCCCTTTAAGTTCGTCACCACCTCCGCCGCCAGAAACGGGAAGGTGAGGTTGATCACAATGGTTCCGATACAGATCTTTATGATGTTAAAAATCGAGGTCCAAAAGGCCTTGTCCCCCATCAGCTCCTTATAGTTTTCCAGTCCGATAAACATATGGACGTTTGCACCGTTCCACCGGAAGCCGGACTGATAAATACTCGTCAGAAACGGATAATATTTAAAAATCGTGATGATTAACAGCGCCGGCAGTACAAATAAGTAAAAAATCTTATTTTTCCACAGTCGTTTTCTTAAAGCTTTCTTCTGCATCGCCATCCTCCTCTCTAAGTGATCCAAAGTATAGCACGGCCCGGTCTCTTTGACATGAAACAAATTTTAGATGTTTCTGGTAATATCTTTTCGTCTGTTTTAGCGTATATTGACTTTTCCACAGGCGGATCCTATACTTAAATCCATACTTTCATACCGCATCTCTTAGAAAAAAAACGGGAGGATACCGCATATGATAAAGCTTATGATTGTCGACGACGAGCCGTGGATCCGGACAAGCTTAAAGAACAGAATCGACTGGTCCGAAGAGATGATCCTCTGCGGGGAAGCCTCCGACGGCTTTGAGGCCTTAGAGCTGGCCGCAAATCTCCGTCCGGATATCGTGATCACCGATGTGCGCATGCCGGAGATGAGCGGTCTTGAGCTGATCCGGCGGCTCCGCGAATTTCTGCCTGACATCCAGTCGGTCATCATCAGCGGCTACAATGAATTCGAATATGCGAAATCCGCCATCGAGCTCGGATCCTGCGGTTATGTCTTAAAGCCGGTACGGAAGGAAGAATTAAATCAGGTGATTAAGAAGGCGATCGACAATATCGCGCAGAACAACCTGCTGCGGCTGACCACACAGACCCAGGCGGCGCTGTTAGATCAGCTCCTGGTCAATCTCTACCACGAGGCTCCCGTATCAGAAGAATCCTTTTTGTCGGTGCTAAGGCACCTTCACTTTTTTACGGAGTGTTTTTCCGTGCTGTTTGTCCGGTTTTTAAACGGGGAGGAGTCCGCGGAGACCATCGGGCAGCGCTTAAACGCAGCCACAGCGGCGCTGTTTTCTTCCTGTACCTGCTGCAGCTTTGGCGTTTCCGAAACCGTCTACGGCGTTTTTCTGACCTCACCGGATCCCATCGATCTGCCCGCAGCCGCAAAAGAACTGATCCGGCAGCTTCAGATCAAAGCGTCTCTCGACGTCAGCATTGCCATCGGTACCGGATGCCGTTCTTTCAGACAGCTGGGCGAAACCTTTCGCAGCGCGCGCGAGGGACTGCACCACATGCATTTATATAATGCCCGTGAAATCATCCTGCCGGCTGCCGCCGATCCCGGACGCAAACCCTCCTCCGGCGTTTCACTGCCCGCGGGGATCACCGGAGATATCATAGACAGCATCTATTCCCACAGCCGCACCGATTTGGACGCTGCGATCAGAAAGCTGAACGATTTTATACAGAAGACCCCCGAAATTACCGTTTATGATATCAGCAACATGCTCTATCTGATGCTCGGCGACTTAATCCGGATCTGTTACGAACGGAACGCGTCAAAAGAATTGTGTGACAAAGGAATCGCCTTTATGCAGCTTCTCTCCGGTTACCAGCCGAACAGGGATTTTGTCAGCCAGTTCGCCGACTACTGCTGGGAGATCTCCTCCTCCTTTCAGGAGACGCCCTCCATCGTGCAGGTGATCCGGAATGCGGAGCAGTATATCCGCTCGCGGTACAATGAGGAGATCTCCTTAAAAAAAATCGCGGCGCTGTTTTACCTCAATCCCTCGTATTTCAGCGTTTCTTTTAAAAATGTGACAGGAAAAAATTTTAACGAATACCTGACGAGCGTCAGAATGGAAAATGCCAAACAGATGCTGTTGAATCAGTCCCTGCGCGTCAGCCAGATCGCCCGTATGACGGGTTATGACGACTGTAGTTACTTTTCCAAGGCATTTCGCAAATACACCGGCAGAATGCCGAGCGAATACCGGCAGGAGGCCGGACAGATACCGGAAGGAGAAAAAAATACATGAAGATCAGAAACCGCATCATCGTCTATTCCATGATCTCTTCCTTTATCCCGTTTTTTATCCTCGGAGGCACTTCCTGGTATCATTATCAGGCCACTATCCGGGACAACGCGTTTTCCTACACCCGGCAGATGATGACGCTGACGGCCTCCGATTTCGAGGATTTTTTAAATCAGCTGGATCAGTATTATTACGCCGTTTACGCACAGGGGCTTCCCGGATTTTTAGCCGAGCTGGAGGACTCGCCGACGGGAAGCGTCCGGGCGCAGATCACTTTAAATGAGACGATCATACGGCTCTGGACCTTCTATGGCCTTTCTGATCTCATGCCCTACCTGTCCATCGTATCAGAATCCGGAAAGATTATCTACCAGAATGACCGGGCTGCCTCCGGTGATTATCATTTTTCAAATTCCGACTGGTTCCGTTCTCTGGTAAATTCCGGGGCGCACACGGGTCTGTCTCCGGCCGTGTGTCTTCCCTACCAGAAGGATGACGGCGGCACATACATCACCTACGCCCAGAAGATCATCGACTATAACACAACGGAAAACAATTATTATTTTCTGATGGATTTTGATACAGATGTCGTCGACCAGCTGCTCTCAAACCTGATTCAGGGAAACACCGGCGCCCTGTTTCTCTTAAACGGAAACGATCTGATCTATTCCATCAGCCCGGAACCGTTCCAAACAGATGAAGTTATGCGCTTTTGGGAGCAGTGCCGCAATGAGACGCATTCCTGTCAGGAAACGATTGACGGCGTGCCCTGTTTTATCAGCGCCTACCCTGTCAGCCAGGCATCCTTAAACATTCTCTGCGTCAACTCCATACCGGAGCTGACCGCGGGCGTGCCTGATCTGAAATCATTCACGCTGTTTCTGACTGCCGTCAGTATGCTGCTGACCGTGCTGCTCTCCTGTTTTTTCTCGGCACGGCTGGCAAAGCCCATCCACGACTTAAAGGAAGTGACCCTTGAGGTAATGCGCGGCAACCTCGAGGTGACGGTTCCGCCCCTGACGCACGACGAGATCGGGGATCTCGGGAGATGCCTCGATCAGATGCTCTCCCATATCCGCCAGCTGATTCAGGAAAAATATGAATCCTCCCTCCGCGAAAAGGAACTGCAGATCCACACCTTACAGTCCCAGATCAATCCTCATTTTTTATATAACACCTTAGAGACCATCAGCAGCATCGCGGAGAGCGAGGGGATCGACACCATCCGGGATATCGCGTTTTCCATGGCCGAGCTCTACCGGTACAGCATCAGCGCTTCCGACCAGTTCGTGCCGATCCGCTCCGAGCTGGAATACGTCCGCAATTATCTTGACATTATCCGGGTGCGCTTTGGCGACCGGATCCGGATTCACTACCAGATCGACGAGGACGTCCTGGAATCGCCGATCTTAAAGCTGACGCTCCAGCCTCTCGTGGAAAATGCCGTCTATCATGGGCTGGAACCCAGACGCGGCACGGGAAACCTGACCATCTCCATGCGATCGAACGCGTCGTCTGTAGAAATCGTGATTCAGGACGACGGCGTTGGAATGGACGCCGCACAGCTTGAGGCGCTGCAGCGTCAGCTTGCGCTGGCGCGTCAGCTCACGCTGACGCATCAGCTCGCAGATTCCTCGCCCGATACCGCCTCATCCCCACGCGGGCACATCGGGATCTCCAATGTCAACCGCAGGCTGATCCTGCGCTTCGGCCCCTCAAGCGGCGTTCAGATCAGCAGCCGGCCCGGAGAGGGGACCTGCGTTACGATCCGGCTGGCAGGGCAGGAGATCGCTTCCTCCCACTCCGGCACCCGTTCCGTGTAAAAAAACAGCTCTGCTTCCATCTCACGCACGTCCGGCGCCACCGGCGTCTGGATCGCACAGCCGCGCCGGGGCAGTCCGTGCGGCCCCACCGGGTCGTCCGGCTTCAGCGTCATCATACGGATCGTGACGCTGCCCCGGTGTACCGGGGGCTCCTCCTCAAGCCAGGCGCTGTCGTAAAATGTAAGATTTCCGTCTAATGTGCACTCGTATTCCACACCCATGTAGCACATCCCACGCGGACAGTCCTCCTGAAGCCCCTGATAAAACTTCTGCTTATGCTGCTCGAATTCCTCTTTTGTCATGATTTCCAGGTACCTGGGATCCGAAAACTGCTTTTCCTGCTCCGCCCAGACATCGATCGGATAAACAGCGCTGACGTGGCAGATCCCCTCTCTCCCGTCTTTTAGCGCAAACGGAATCTCCTGCTTTTGCCCCACGACGAGACGTACGGGCAGTTCCAGCAGATGATGCTCCCATTTTTCCCCGTGCCGGATTCGCACCTCATTTTTGTTCCAGTCCGGCAGCGCTGCCACCGGCGTCCGAAACACGACCTCCTTTAAGAGGATCCGCTCCCAGTCCCTGCGCCAGAACGGATGCCCCTCTGGCAGGCTCCATCCGGCCTTCATCAGCTCATAAATGAGCAGCCAGTTCAAAAAATTGTCCGGTATCCCGAAGCAGGCCGACACCGCGCTTTCCACCAGAAGCTCCTGTTCCCCGACGATCACGGCTGTCACCCAGTCAAAGAAATTTCGCTCGTCAATATGGGAAAAGCTCTCGCGGTTCGTGTGCCGTTCCGGAAGCGGTTCACCCTGCCTGGCTGTCATTGCTGCTTTCTGTGCCAAAACAGTCCCCTCTGCCGGCTCCGCGTCCTCGAGCACATACAGCTTCGCCTGGTGACCCTGCCTGATCATGCCGACGATATGGCTGATCCTTCCCTCCGTCTCCACATCAAGGCCGATCACCCGCGCCTCATCCCAGTCCGGCATCGCTTCCTTCATCAATTCCAGGTTCAAAGCATGCTCCTTCCCTTAAAACAGCCGGCGGGCCCCTGTCTTAACAGGGCGCCCGCCGGCCGATGATTACTCTCCCAGCAGAAGCTCCACACAGCCGTACATACCGGCGTCATTTCCAAGATCCGCCAGCGCAAAGCGGGTATTCCTGCACGCATGGAAGGAGGTCTCAATGTAATGCTTCTGAATCGTCCCGATTAAAATCTCCCCGGCTTTGGATACGCCGCCGCCGATCACGATCACCTCCGGGTTTACGACACAGGCGATATTCGAAAGCGCCGCGCCGAGAATCCCGCAGACCTCATCCACGAGATCAAGCGCCACCGCATCGCCGGCCTTCGCCTCGTCAAAAACGTCCTTTGCACTGAGGTTCTCAAACTTACGCAGGCTCGTCTCCTCCGCGGTCTTTGCAAGCTTTCTCTTTGCCACACGCACAATTCCCGTCGCGGAGGCATACTGCTCCAGGCAGCCGTACTGTCCGCAGTTGCAGGCCTCGATCTCATCCGGGTTCACCGTCATATGTCCGATCTCGCCGCCGGCACCGTTAAATCCTGCCACAATCCTGCCGTCCACGATCACGCCGCCGCCGACGCCCGTGCCGAGCGTCACCATGATGACATCCTTACAGCCCTTCGCGCCGCCCTGCCACATCTCGCCGAGCGCGGCGACATTCGCATCATTGCCGACCTTAACCTTTAACCCGGTCAGCGCGCCGAGCGATTCCGCAACATTTACAACGCCCCAGCCAAGATTCACGCAGGTGTTCACCACGCCGTCGCTTCTCACCGGCCCCGGAACTCCGATCCCGATCCCCTCTACCTCGTCCTTGCTGATCCCCTCCTGCGCCAGCTTGTTATCCACCGCAAGGGCGACATCGGAAAGAATGCTCTCCCCTTTATTCTCCGTGTTGGTACGGATCTCCCACTTGTCGATCAGCTCTCCTCTGGTGTCAAAAAATCCAATCTTGCAGGTCGTTCCTCCGATGTCCACTCCAAATGCGTACTTCTTCATCCTTCCATCTCCTTCTCTCCTCGTTGTGCCTTAGCGTCTGCGCGCCGGGCCGGGATGTCTCGCCATCCTTTTTATTTCATGATACCCCGTGTCGGGACATCTGTCAATTATCTGTCCCGTCCGCAGCGAAAAATCGTCGCCGTTTACTCCCCTGCCGCTCCTTCCGGCTCTGACGACTCTTTTGCGGCAGCTCCTTCCGGCTCTGACGGCTCTTTTGCGGCGGCTCCTTCCGGCTCTGACGACTCTTCCTCAAATTCCTCCGACAGCTGCGCATACGGCAGAAATTCCAGCGGCTCAAGCCCCTCGTGCGCCTGCTCCATAAAATCCCTCCAGATCCGTCCCGGGTAAGTCGAACCCATCAGATCATCCATCGGCCTTGGCATATCGTATCCCACCCAGACGCTGGTCGTATAATATCTCGTATATCCGACAAACCAGCCGTCTTTGTTTTCATTTGTAGTTCCTGTTTTCCCCGCACAGGGCATGTTTTTTAACCCGAGACCTTTTCCCGTCCCGTCTGTAAACACACCGCAGAGCACATCCGTCATCGTCCGCGCCGCATTCTGCCGGTAGACCTCTTCCCCTGTCTCCTGCCTGACGTACACCTCTGTGCCGACCGCATCGACAATTTTCAGAATGCAGGACGGCGCGCGATAACGCCCGTCGTTCGCAAGCGCCGCATAGCCGGACGCCATCTCAAGGGCGGATACCCCGTTGGTAAATCCTCCGAGCGCGCTGGACGGACGGTAGTCCTCCCGGTCCAGCCTTGAAAAATTCATCCGCCGCAGGTAGGATAATCCGGTCTCCGGCGTCAGCTCCACATATATCCTCCACGCGATCGTGTTGATCGAGCGCTCCACTGCCTCACGCAGCGTCACCTCCCCCGCGTAGCTCCCGTTCGCGTTCCTCGGACCGTCCTCAATCGGTTCGTCCACGACAAGGCTTTCCGGCGTGTAATTCCGCTCAAAAGCCGGCGTGTAGACGGTTAACGGTTTGATCGCGCTTCCCGGCTGGCGGAAGCTCTGCCAGGCGCGGTTTAAGGTATAGCCCGAAACCTCCTGGGAGCGCCCTCCGACAATTGCGCGCACGCATCCGTTCTGATTGTCAATGCAGACCGCCGACGCCTGAAGCGCATAGATGCCGTCCTCATTCTGTTCCGTAAAACCGGCGAGAACATCGTCAACCGATCCCTGCAGTTCCTTTTGCAGCGTCAGATCCAGCGAGGTGTAGATCTGATACCCCTGGGTGTGCATCTGTTCCTGACAGATCTCATACAGTGTGTCATACGCTTCCCGGTATGTCTCCTCCTCTTTTTTAGAAGAAAATTCATAGCGGAACACAAATCCCTTCTGCTCCATCAGCGTCCTTGTGGCACAGTACCATGCATAGGTCTCCACATAATCATTTTTCTCACGCCCTCCCTCGGGCCGTTTCAGCGTGATGGTCTCGGCAACGGCCTCCTCATAGCTGCTCTCCGTAATCTTTCCGTCCTGCTTCATATTCAGAAGAATCCGGTCACGCCGCGCCAGCGTCTGGTCCATACCGGTAATCGGATCGTACAGCGTGGGATTATTGGGAATGGCACAGAGAAACGCGGCCTGCGAGAGGCTTAAATCCCTGACATCCTCGTCAAAATACCCGCGGCTTGCCGCCTGGATCCCATAGTAGCCGTTCCCGAAATAAATACTGTTGATATAAAATTCCAGAATCTGGTCTTTGGAATATTTCTTTTCCAGGTTCCATGCGATATACATCTCCTGTACCTTGCGCTGCCAGGTCCGCTCTTTTGTGATAAACACGTTGCGCGCCAGCTGCATTGTGATCGTGCTGCCGCCCTGCGTTACCTTTCCGTCCTCCACCGCTGCCTTCGCTGCCCGAAGCAGCGCGCGGTAGTCCACGCCGTCGTGCTGATAAAATTTTTTATCCTCAATGCTGATAAACGCGGCGATCACGTTTCCCGGGATATCCTCCCTCCGCAGATAAAAGGTATCCTTCTCCCCTTTAAACTCCGAGATGACGCTCCCGTCCGCCGCGTAAATCACACTGCCCTGCCCGCCGCGGAACGTCTCTTCCGAGGAATCCCGGACCATCCGCTCCGCTGCGCGCTCAAGCTCTTTTACTTCCTTTGCGTATCCGCCGAAAAAATAATAACCGCACGCACCTGCCACGAGAAGGAACAGCACAAACTGTATTTTCACAAACACCCAGAACAGGCGGTATTTTTTCTTCTTTTTCTTTTTCTGAGCCATAAAGCGGCATCCTTTCATTCCTCTTTATAATGCGTCACCTGTTCATCTCCTCCGCAAACGCGTTGCTTTTTGCAGTCAGCTCCCCGTCTGTTCCAGTTTCCGCCGGAGCATTTCAATCTCATCGACAAGCGCGCTTTCTCTCGCCAGAAGAGCAGCTTTCAGCTCCCGGTTTTCCTCGGTCAGCTTATCATTCCTTGCTTCCAGCTCTCCGTTCTTTTCTTCCAGCTCTCCGTTCTTTTCTTCCAGCTCTCCGTTCTTTTCCCCCAGTTTCACATTCTCCACCGTCAGCTTTTCATTTTCATCCCGGAGGAACATCTGCTCTCTTACCATCATATTCTGCAGACGGTAATAGTCTTCTCTCGCCCTGCATTTCTGACGTTCAATATCATCTGTGTTCAGTTCGTAGAGACTCTGTGAAGCGGATGACAAATATTCACTGTTTTTTGCAATCATACGGATCTCCTCCCATGTACTCGCAGTAAACAATTCTGCCCAGCGATCGAGCTGCCACTCCCTGTCTTCTTCCGTCGCCAGCTCGATATGAGTCAAGTCTACCACACCGAGTGTAAATTTGTCACTATAGACCGCATGATTTTTCATGTTCTGAAGTTTGTAGATCGCAAAGAATTCCAGCGGATTTCTGTCTGGTGTAAAATTCAGAAAACCAATATGAACGACTGTTTTCGTCTCCGTGTAGTCCTCTCCCCTGGTAAGCTGGTCAAACGAACGGCAGAGATAGCTCAGAGACCGGTCCTCCCAGTTATGCAGATTCTGCACCTGCATTTCCAGGTTAATCACAGTGTTTCCGTTCAGCATTACATGGATATCGAGAATAAACTCTTTCATATCCGATGATACTCCCGGTTCAATCGGATTTGTGACCACGACCGAGTGGATCTCTTCCGGTTCTAAACGGAGTACAGCGCTGATCAGACCTTTCAGCACCGTGTTATTCCGCTGCAGTATAGTGCGAAACATATAGTCGTTTGTCATTCCATAGTCAATCGGTCCGGTTGCGTTTCTGTAAGATGCTGCAGTTGTGTCATTTTTCATAGGCAGTATTTTCCTCCTTTTGTGACTGCTCTGTTTTCATCCGGATTTTGTCTAAGATACTCCTGATTTACCCGAAAAAATAATATGAATAAGATAAACTTAGATAGTGGAACAACTATATCACATATTTCTACGCATGTAAATACCTATAACAAAAAAATTTCAGCCATCATCTGTCGGATTTACAGATGATGGCTGAGTTCTTCAGACAGCCCTATATGGAATACGGATTCGTACCCAGGAAATCCACCTGGTACCCCCATTTTTTCAGATACACATTCGCAGGAAGAAGCTCGTCCCCTGCCTCCCGCATCACATCCGCGAGGATCTGATCCAGCCGCTCCATGAGTTCCCCGCTGCACCCCGTCTCCACCAGGTTATGAAGCTGATACGGATCCTCCCTGTTATCGTACAGCAGCCACGGCCCGTTTATATCCCGCACATACGTATACCGCGGCGTGCGGATCCCCCGGTACGGCCTGCCTCCCGCAAATTTGTGCCACTCGCCGCTGGGACTGATGCACTGCAGCAGAACGGCATCGTTTTCGCGGCTTACCACGCCCACGGGGACCTCTCCCGAACCCCTTCCCCCGCACCGTGCCGCCAGGATCTCCCCCGCAAAGCTCTTTCCGTCCACCGTATCCGGGATCGGGATCCCGCAGAGGTCAAGAAGCGTCGGCATCAGATCCGGGCTGTTTACCGGCAGATCCACCCGTCCGGGCTGATCACCTCCGCGCGGATAGCTGATCAGCAGCGGGACACGGATCGACTCGTCCCAGGGCTTCTGCTTTAAGCGTACTCCCTGGGAATGCAGCATATCCCCGTGATCCGACGTGTAAACAAAAACCGTGTCCTCCCAGATCCCGCTTCTCTTTACCTCGTCCATCAGCATGCCGAGGCACTCGTCGAGCGCGGAAATATGGGCATAATACCCGGACAGCTCCTCTCTGGCCGCCGCCTGCTGATACGCGGGCACATTCTCCCGGAGCGTCAGTGCTTCCGGCGGGTACATCTCACGAAACCGCTGCGGCGCCGTGCCGTAGGGGTCATGGGGCGGTCCCCATGAGAGTACCAGAAAAAATGGTTTCTCATCCGGATCCGCTTTGCCGTGTTCCCGGATATACTGTATGGCATCTTTCGTCTGTGCCGCCGCATCATATCCCTGCCAGTAACGCATGCGGGGATCCTCCCCCTCATAATAGCCGGAATGAAAATAGTCATGTGTGCATTCCTGCACCTTCCAGTACAAAAAGCCCATTCTCTGCTCCGCGGGGACCGGGTTTTGCCTGCCATGCCCGTTAAGATGCCATTTCCCGATATAGGCCGTGTCGTATCCCGCCTCCAGGAACGCCTGCCCGATGCACTTCGCCTCCGTCCTCAGACACAGATCATTTAAAAACACCCCGTGGTGATGGGGATACTGCCCGGTCATAAAGGTGGCCCGGTACGGACAGCAGACCGGCATGCCGGACACCGCCAGCGTAAAACAGATTCCCTCCTCCGCCAGCCGGTCCATGGCAGGTGTCTTTACATTGGGGTCGCCGGCATAGCCTAAGGCCTGCGCCCGGTGCTGATCACTGAACACAAAAATCACATTGGGTCGCTTCATACGCCGTTTCCTCCGTTTTTTGTACACAACCGTTCCTGAAAGCCCGTGGGACTGCTCTGCACGTTCACCGGGATCGGGCTTTTATAACATAAAGTCCGTCACCCCCGACGACTCGTCAAACTGATGGATCCTCACCCTGGGCCGCTCCTTATACGGAAATGTCCGGAAATGCTCCTCAGAAAGCGCCTGCTGCAGTCCCTCGCAGCGGCAGCGCTCCTCCGCAGTCCTCCGCAACCGCTGCAGGACATCCGGCTGTTCCTCATTCGCCAGCTGATCCTCCCGCCGGTGCTCCGACAGATCAAACAGCTGCTCCCTGCCGCCGTTGGCGATCCAGATATACTTCCAGCTGCCGCTTCGCACCATACATTTAAACCGGGGGGTCCCGGGGCGTCCGTAGCAGGCGAACAGATCGTCCCGCTTTGTCCCCTCCCCGGCCAGCACCCGGAGCACCGGATGGCCGTCCCGCAGCTCCTCCGCCCCGGCGGCAGCCGTGGCGATGCCGAACAGATCCGTCAGGCAGACCAGCTGATCGCTGACGCCCTTCTGCCACCGCTCTGGCCAGCTTAAGAGAAACGGGACATGGCAGGATGCCTCAAAGTAGCTCTCCTTCTGCCAGGCATGGTGGTCGCCCAGATGATCCCCGTGATCCGAGAAAAAGCAGATCAGCGTATTGGCGTCGTTTCCTTTCGCCTCCACCGCGTCAAGGATTCGTCCGATACAATTGTCGATATACGTGATCTCCCCGTAGTACCTGGATTTGAGATTCCGGATCAGAAAATCGTTCATCCCCTCCGCCCAGATCAGGTGGTTCATCCAGGGAATCTGCTCATCCATGTGGTCGATCGAAGAATCCGTCTCATACGGCAGGGGCATATGATCCGGGTTGTAATACCGGTTATAGGGGATGGGCGGCGCGCAGGGCGGATGCGGCCCCACAAAGGACACAAACCCGAAATACGGTTTTTCCCTGTCCTTTTCGATCTGTTTTACCGCCTCCCCCGCCACGAAGCTCTCGACGGTAAGCTCCGCCGGAAGGGGGCTAAGCTGCGGCATATAGTACATATTCGTCCGCTCCCCGTGCAGCTGCTCGAGGTGGCTGTATTCCGGGTGGCGCTCTGCCAGGAAGCGGGCAAAGGCATCCTTTCCCCGCTCCTCCTTTGTGCTCCACAGCTCCTCCGTGTTCATCTGGAGATCATAGCCCAGATCCTCGTCAAACTGCGGCATGGTGTGAAATTTTCCGATTCCGAAGGTCTCATAGCCCCGCTCCCTCATGGCCTCTGCGAGGTACGGGCCGCAGCGCTCCCGCATCCCCTCCGGCTGACCGTCCAGCGCCTTTGGGATCTCATTCTCATAACATCCCGTGTGGAAGGGCTCACGCCCCGTGCGCGCCGTATAGCGCGCCGGGACGCAGACCGGACAGGTGGAGTAGGCATTGGTAAAGGTAAGCCCCCTGGCCGCGAGCCGGTCTAAGTTCGGGGTGTCGATCCCGGCGTTTCCCAGGGCATGGATGCAGTCAAAGCGGAACTGATCGCACATCAGAAATAAAAGATCCGGTTTTTTCATTCTCCCTCCACAATCTGATAATTATTTTCCTCGCTCCAGCCGTTGGTATCCTTCAGCCGCTGGGCCATATCCTTTAAGGAGCGCTGCATTTCCTCTAAGTACTCCTCCAGTTCGATTTTCCCCTCGAGATAGAGCTGTCCGAACATCACGCTGTCGTCGGAAAACTGCTGATCCACCGCCGGTCCGTACAGGTTCAGCTTTACGGTCCGCCCTTCCGGCGCCCAGCCGTCCAGGGAATCCGTCACCGGCTCCGCCGCGGTGGGCATTAAAAACAGCAGATCCGCCGTGAGGGCCATCCCCTCCGGGGAGCCTAAGAACTGTAAAAAGTCAATGGCCGCGGAAAGCTGCTCGCCCTCGATGTTGGAGGGAATGCAGTACACCTCGGTGACGTTCGCCCCCATCTCATAGCTGGCCTCGCAGGCGTATTCGCTGTTGGATTTCGTCAGATACGGGAAGGTAAACACGCCGTATTCAAAATCCGCTCCCATCTGTTTCATATCCTCCACCGTGCTCGGGAAGCCCAGCATCATCGCGGTTTCTTCGCGGATAAACATCTGCTCCGCTGTCAGATCGTCAATCGCGTTATAGCCCGGCGCCCAGTACTCGCTCCAGTCCTTTAACAGCGGGAATACATCGGCGTAGGGGGATTTTGTGATATTGATGATATCCAGATCAATTCCCCGGACGATCTCGTTCGTCTCGATCGTCCCGCTCCCGTTGACATCCAGCTCCGGAAGGAAATCCTCCACCACCTGATAGGTCAGCAGACGCTCGCACCAGTTATACAGATTGTCCGCCGGTTTGGAATTCGGGAAGGAAAATGACGCATAGCCCGCATCCTTTAACTTTGCGGACGCCTCCATAAATTCGTCCCAGGTCTCCGGCAGCTCCGTGATCCCCGCATCGGCAAACATATCTTTATTGTAAAACAGTTTCACGATGCTCATGTAATTACAGACCGAATAATAGGAGGGCAAGATCGCCTGCATCTGCGCATTCACCATCGGCGCGTAAAACTCCTCCCAGGTTGCCGTCTCTGTGTACGGATTCGGAGACTTCAGAATATCGGTCAGATCCATAATCAGTCCTTTATTGTAGTCTTCCGTCCCCCACGACAGTTTAGAATGAAACACCTCCGGTGCTGTTCCCCCGGTCAGCTGCATCGTCAGCCATGTGCGCTCATTCTCCCAGTCCACGGGAACAAGCTCCACTTCCACGTCCGGCTGATGCACGTTATATGCTGCTATGATTGTCGCCCATGCCGCTTTCTTATCGTCTGTTGCCGTTTCACTCGTCGCAAACCGGATGCTGACTTTCCCCTCCGGCTTCCAGGCCCCGCCGGTCTCCTCTCCCGCGGCGGCTTTGTCCTGCCCGCTCTCCGTGGATACGGCTGCTCCTCCATCGCCGCCGGAGACTTTGCCGCTCCCGGATGTCCCGTCATCTCCCGCCGGAGCCGGATCCTTCCCGCCGCAGCCTGAGAGCAGAAGCGCTGCCACAAGGATCCCGCCTAACGCCTTCTTTCCCGCCTGTTTTGTCCACTGATTCTTTCTTCTCATGTCGCATTTCCCCCTTTTCTTTTTCTAAGTCCTCACCACACGCGCCGTATTCCGGCACTGCTTTTCCGGCTGTGATCCTAAGCCTTCACGGCCCCCGCCGTAATCCCCTGGATAAACGGCTTCGTCGCCAGCGCAAACAACAGTATCATTGGTATGGAGGCTATCACGTAGCCCGCCAGTACCGGCCCCATCCCCTCCTTTGCATTTTCTGAGATAAATTTAAGCTCCAGGATCACCGGCATCAGCTTCCGGTCGCTCACCGATACCAGCGGCCAGATATAATTATTCCAGGCCCGGAGCCCCACCATGATGGCCACTGTCCCGAACATGGCTTTTGACAATGGAACTACAATATTCGTAAATATTTTCACATCCCCGGCGCCCTCCACCTTCGCCGCCTCAAACAGCTCCCCCGGAATCCCCTCAAAATGCGTCCGGAAAAACATCACCGGCATCACCGATGAGGTGGCGATCACCGGCAGGATCAGCCCCGCCCTGGTCCCTAAAATCCCCATCCGCTTCACCAGCATAAACTGCGGAATCAGTGTGACGAATCCCGGTATCATCAGGAACATAATAATCCCGAAATAGCATACCGTCTTTCCCGGAAAAGAAAACCTGGCAAAGGCGTATCCCGCAAACGAGGAGATCACCATGGTCACCGCAAGGATCGCGGTGGTATAAAAAACGGAATTGAGCATGCCCCGCCAAATCTCCCGCCCTGCCCTTACGTAATTATCAAAATGCAGCGGCAGGTCAAAAAACCAGATGCTCTCGATGATCTGAAGGTTATGCTTCAGCGAATTTACAATTGTCAGATAAAAAGGAAAGATCGTCAGCACGCCAAGCACACTTAACAGCACAATCAGTCCGGTCTGTCTTTTTTTCATATCGTTATTCCTCCACATTCACATACCGGTAATTGATCACCGTAAAAAATAAGACGATCAGAAACAGCACCACGCCCACCGCGGAGGCATAGCCCATCCGGTTGTAGGTAAACGCCTGCTTGTACATATACAGCGCCGGCACGATGGTGCTTCTGCCCGGCCCGCCGTCCGTGAGCACCAGCACATTTTCAAAGATCTGCATGGAGTCGATGATGGCCAGCATCAGAAACATCTTAAGCTGCGGCTTTAGCATCGGAAGCCAGATGTAACGCACCTTCTGCATGGGCCGGATCCCGTCGAGCGTCGCGGACTCCATGATCTCCACGGAGATATCCAAAAGCCCTCCGAGATACACGAGAAACTGCAGGCCGAACGCTCCGATAAACGGAAACCCGATCATGATGATCGCCGCAAGCGCCGTGCCGGACTCCCCCAGCCAGGAATGCGTCAGCCCCTCCAGTCCCGCCAGCCGCAGAAACTGGTTCAGCGCGCCGGTGTCATACGCGTAGATCCATTTCCACATCAGATAGACCACCAGCGAGGGCACCACCATGGGTACGATATAGAGCACCTTGAAAAAATTGGAGATCCGCTGATTTTTACAGGAAAATACCAGCATTGCCGCCCCCAGCGGAAAGGTCAGCGCGATCCCCACATTACACAGCGTCATGATCGTGATGTTGATCATGGACTGCCCGAAGGCGCTGTCAGAAAACAGCTGGATAAAATTGTCAAACCCGATAAACTCATTGACATTCGCCCCGTTCCAGTTAAAAAACGATTCCACGACCGCGGTAAAAAACGTATAATATTTGAACACAAACAGGAACAGGAATACCGGGATCAGAAACAGATACGCACTCCTGTTCTCCCAGATCCGCCGTCCCAGGGACTTCTTCCTCCCCATGATGCCTCCCCCTCTCCTCTTCTGCTCCCGGGCGCAGTCCTCTTCTGGCCGGACCCTCTGATGTGGTGACTGCCCCCGGGATATACACAGATTATACCGTGCCGGAAAATCTGTCACAATGCCGCAGTCTTCAGCAGAGAGGTGCACGATCTTCGGAATCTTCCGGGCTTCCTCTCCCCGGCTGATTTACCGGAATCTCGAACAAGACACTCGTAAATCGGTTTGCGACGCTTTCCATCCGAAGCCCCGACGCAGGGCCGAAATGCAGCTTTAAGCGGTCGTTTACATTCCGAAGACCGACATGCATCCCCTTTTCCGCCGGCTGTTCTGACTGTGCCAGCATCTCCTTAAGCTGTGCCAGCGCCTCCTTCCCGATTCCGATCCCGTCGTCCTCTACGCAGAGAGAGAGCCGCTCCTCCTCCCGTTTTATCACGACGCGGATCTTCACCGGACGTCCCGCTGCCTCCACATTATATTTGATGGAATTCTCAATCAGGGGCTGAAGGACAAAGGGGATAATCGGCAGCTCCTTCGTCTCCTCCTCCGCCTCACAGCACAGGAGGACTTTTTTCCCGAACCGCACCCGCTGGATCTCCATATAGTTCTGTACATGCAAAAGCTCCTCCCGGACCGTCACCAGGTTCCCTGCATTGCGGATGCTGTAGCGGAACATATCCGCCAGCGCTTTGGAAATCACGCTGATCTCCTCCACCTCATGCACCATCGCGATCGCGTTCACGGATTCCAGCGTGTTATATAAAAAATGGGGGTTGATCTGCAATTGCAGGGAGGCAATCTGCGCATCCTTCTCCTTGATGCGGATCAGGTAATTGTCGCGGATCAGTTCACCGAGCCTGCCCGTCATATGGTTAAAGCTTTTGATCATATCGCCGGTCTCATCGTCCGGGGCGCGCTCAAGCTTCACGTCCAGATGTCCCTCCTCCACCTGCCGCATCGCGACGGACAGGCGCTTTACCGGCCCAAGCACCCTCCCGGCATACCATGCCATGATGCCCGCCGTGACCAAAAACGCGGCGATCCCGACAAGCAGCATATCCGTCTTCATCTGATCGATCTCAGATACAATTATGTCTGTAGGATTCGTATTAATCAGGTACCAGCCGGTTTTCGCGGATACCAGCCATGTGACGACCTGATCCTCCCCGTTTAACCGCTGCTCCGCAGCGCCCTCCGGGCTCCTTACGTATTCTTCCGCCAGCGCGGCCGGCAGCCGCTCCCCGATGTCCGAAAGATCGCTGCTGTAGAGAATCGTACCGCTCTCATCCGCAAAATAAACCATGGACTTCTCATCGGGAAGCAGCGGGCCGAGCAGCTCGGTCAGTTCGGTCAGCTCAACATCCATCATCAGAACGCCCAGCAGAGAATTGTCGTAATTACTGTTGACGCTTCTCGCCACCGAGATATAAAAACCGGATTCCCCGTGATCGGAATATTTAAACGCCCAGTTGTAATCCTGTGTGTGCGTGTCCACAATGACCGGTCGGCCGGACGCGTTTACCGCCTCCTGGTACCAGGCATATTCCGTAAAATCCGTTTCCGGGTTTAACAGACCGTTTCCTTTGTGCAGCGCCTCTCCGTCCGGATAGATAAAATAAATGTCCTGGATCTGCCTGTCGTATTCCAGCGACACCAGCCGTTTGTAATAAAAATTCTGAAAATTTCTGAGCCTTCGCATGGCTGTGATATCCGTCTCGTCATCCGTCCGGGTCAGAAGCATCTGCAGATCGTTCTCATAGGTAAACGCGGACACCAGCTCGAGCATTTTTAAATAATCGTCGATTTTCTCCGAGATCAGCCTTAAGTTCTTCTGGTTGTTTAAAATCGCGTGGGACTTTAAAATCCGGACATTCATCTGATACGTATACGCCAGCAGAAGAACAAAGGCCGCCGCTACAATGCCAAGCGTCGACCCCGTCATCCTCCAGAACAGACTTTTTCTCCCTCTTCTCACTCTCTTTCCCCCTTCCCGCACAGTTCCCGGTACTCTGACGGCGTCATATCCCAGGTTTTGCGAAACAGACGCGAAAAATGGCGCACATTCTCATAGCCGGTTAAGGCCGCGATCTCCGCAACCGAAAGTCCCGTCTTCTGTAACAGCTCCGCCGCCTTATTCATCCGTTTTTTCATCACATAATCGACGAATCCCTCACCGGTCAGCCGTTTAAAGGAGGTGCTTAAATAATTCGGGTTGACGTAGACCATATCCGCCAGCTCCGTCAGCGACAGGCTCTGCGTATAATGCGCATCGATATAGTCCCTGACCTTCTCCACGGCGATCTGAATGCTCTTCGCACGGCTTTTTTTCACATCCCTGCACATCTGCGTGAGCAGTTCCCCAAGCCATGACGCCACTTCCCCCATATCCCGGCACAGAAGGCTGTGGCTTAAAAATGTCCTGCAGGCCTCGTAATATCTGCCGGTGGCCACCCCGTTTTTCTGAAGGGCCCGGATCAGTTCCATACAGATGTAGAAAATACAGTCCCGGATCTCCTGCATCCCCATGGTTTCCGCCGCGTAAAACTCCTCAAACAGCTGCTTCTGCTCGTTCATGAGCTTCTCCTCATCCGCCGTCTCCAGCGCGAATACCACCGCCTCGATGCGCAGCCCCGACGGGAGCACGGGTTCCCTCTCCTCATCGCCGGACCAGAGGATCAGCCCTCCCTCCGAGAGGATCCCCCGGTGCATGTATGCCTGCCATGCCTGATGATAGGAGACCGGGATCCCGTCAAGCCCCGCAACCGGCCCGCCCAGGGCCCAGGTCTCACCGCTTCCGGCCTCCGTGAGGAACGCTTGCGCCAGCCTCCTCACCCGCCCGGCAAAATCTCTCCCGGCGCAAAAATCCCCTCCGGCTCCGGAAAAGATGATCACCCACTCGTCCTTCCCCTTGCGGATCAGCTCCGCCCTGATCCCCGGCTCCCGCCGCTTCTGGGGCAGCGCCTGCAGCAGCTCTTCCTCCGCCTCTTTTCCGGGGATCAGCAGCACGCAGTAACTATCTTTGCAGTTTTTTCCTCCGCTCTGATACACGGACGGATCGTGGACGCGCTCGTCTAAGACATCCAGGAGAAAGGCTGCCTTCCCGTAATCCGCCTCCCTGACGCTTTTTTGTTCTTTTGTGAGCGTCTGCACCGTCTGCCGCAGGATCCGGTTTAACTCCCCGGCGTCGATCGGTTTTAAGATATAGCTCACCGCCTCCAGCTCGATGGCCTGGCGCGCGTATTCAAATTCCCGGTATCCGCTGATAAAAATCGTTTTCGCAGGGTACGCCGAAGAGACCTCGCGCACCAGCGCCAGGCCGTCAAGCCGCGGAATCCGGATATCGGAAATGATGATCTGCGGCCGCAGCTTCAGGATCTCATCCCTGGCGGTAAGCCCGTCCTCCGCCTCGCCCAGAAGCACAAGATCCAGCTCGTCCCACCGGATCATCTTTTTGATCCCCTTTCGGATCCACTCCTCATCCTCCACAAGATAAACGCCTGCTGCCATAAGGATCACCTGCTTTTCGTTTTTGTTCTGATCCGAATATATCACAAATCCCTGGCGCAGGATATGACCTCTTTTTTCCAAAAAGGTGCGGGATCTTTTAAATTGCCCCGATACCTGGAAGTGTTCTCTATACTGCCTTTGGTCTAAAGCCAGTTCTGTATGCAGGAGTTTTATGCTTTTTTGTTACGGCAGCATTTGAATGTTTTATGAAACTGGAATACATACCAATAGACAACAGGAAAGGTCTTTTATCCATTATCAAGAGTGATTTTCTAACAAGTATGCGATTTATAGGAAAAGAACAGTCCTGTATTTTGAAAATGTTGCTTTTAAGCGCATTGGTTAACTTTTTTGTAATGGGAACAGCTATGGCAGGTCTGCCCTATATTGTGCGGAATGTACTGGGCTTAAACGCTGAATATTATGGTTTTGCAGAAAGCGCATTGGGATTTGTTGCAATCATTGGAAGCATTGCAGCCGGACTATTAACAGAGAGCTACTGTTCATCATCTAGCGCAAACCCCTTTCGCATATACTCTTTCAGTATATTGGTTGCCCAAATTCTAAACTGTGTACCGCGCCTGGATTTCACACGATAGCCCACAGAAATAATAACATCCAGATTATAAATCCTATAAGATGAAATTTAATCATCCATCTTTGCCTGGCACTCACTGCATTTTCTGTCGTGAATGGAAATAATACCGCCGCATTTTGAACAAGTATATTTTTCTTTCTGTTGCTCCATAAACGCTTCTAACCCATGTTTCCGGACAAACTCACTATTTTCCATAAGGCTTGCCTGATATCTCTTATTATAACTTTTTTCAAGATTCTTTATCAGCTTACATGGATAGTCGAAACATTTAAAGCAATATAATAATCCTTTGCCTTTAATACAGACTTTTATCTTGCATTTACGACAATGTTCCGGCTTGCCTTTGTCACTGTTCAAACACCCTGCACAGGGCCTTTTATGATAGCAATGTTTATAGCAGACCTTGCAATTCATTCCGCAAGGAGCGAACATGATAGTATCCATATTTTCTGCTGGCATTTTCACAAACGATTATCTCCCTTGCAAGTTTCAGTTCTTCGATGAACCGGAATAAATTTATCACAAACGACAAAGCATAATATATTCTTCCTCGTTTTCATCTAAAAGTTTCCAATCTTTTTCAGTAAATCCTCTTTCCTGCAAAATATCAGTCCTCCCAGTTTCTTTATCATATTCACATTACAAAACACCTTTTCCAACCTGTCGGAAATTTCGATCTTCCCTGCGTCTGTAAGTATCTCATTACCATACTTTTACTTCTCTTTTCTCGTCATTAAACAAACGCACTCCACATGCCCCGTCCACGGGAACAGATCCACCGGCTGGCACTCCGCCGCCCGGTACCCGTGTTTTGTCAGGTAGCCCAGGTCCCTCCCCAGCGTCTCCGGATTGCAGGAGATATACACGATCCGTTTCGGAGAAAGCTTCACGGCGGACGAGAGGAACGCCTCGTCACTGCCCGACCGGGGCGGATCCATAAACAGCACGTCCGCCTTCTCTTTTTTTGCTGCCATTTCCGTCATAAACTCCCCCGCGTCGCCCTGATAAAACCGGATGTTTCGGATGCCGTTGCGCTTCGCGTTCGTGATGGCGTCGCGCACTGCGTCGGGATTAAGCTCAACGCCAATCCCCTCCCTGGCCTGGTCCGCAGCGATCAGCCCGATCGTGCCGATTCCGCAGTAGGCGTCCACGATCCGCTCCTTTCCGGTCAGCCCGGCGTATTCCACCGCTTTTTGGTACAGAAGCTCCGTCTGCACCGGATTCACCTGATAAAACGAATGCGGCGAGATGCGGAATGTACGTCCGCACAGTTCGTCCTCGATATATCCTTTTCCGTAAAGGACAATGTTCCGCTCGCCCAGCACCATGCTGGTCTTTTTGCTATTGACATTCAGAATCATCGTGGTGATCTCGGGGTGCAGCCTGCGGAGGGCTTTTACAAAATTGTTCTTTGAGGGCAGAATCGGATCCCCGAGCACCAGCACCACCATGACCTCCCCGCTGTGAAATCCCCGCCGCACCAGCACATGGCGGAGCAGACCGTATCCGGTATCCTCATCGTAGGTCTTGATCTTAAAAGAACGCATCAGTCCCCGGATATCCCGGATAATCGCATCCGCTGTCTCATCCTCGATCAGACAGGAATCAATGGGAACCACCTCGTGCGTCCCCGCCGCGTATACGCCGGATATAATCGTCCCCGGCAGCAGCTCCTT
Organism: uncultured Roseburia sp.; assembly: GCA_947642555.1. Classification (GTDB taxonomy): domain Bacteria; phylum Bacillota; class Clostridia; order Lachnospirales; family Lachnospiraceae; genus Roseburia. The sequence continues at coordinate 71,698 of CANRSX010000004.1, forward strand.
CCTGCCCCCGCCTTTCCCTCTGCTGCTTTTCGGCGCACCGCCCTTTTTTACAATATCAAATACCGCATGTACCTTATTTCGGTAATGGTAGGGGTTCTCCATTCCAAGAATCGGGCGTACCTTACAGTAACCGCCCACATATTTTTTCACCTGCGCCTGCTTTTCCTTGAGCTGCCGCTCGTATTCCATCCCCTGATACTCGCACCCGCCGCATTTTTTTGCATAGGGGCATGTGATCTGCGTATTGTTCTCACCCATTGCAGTTTCCCTGCCTTTCCGTCTGTCCTGCCGGTAGTTTATCATCTCTTCGGGATTATACCATCTGAAGCGATGGATATCCAGCTGATTTTGTATTAAAAGTTCAGCCATGCGTCGCAAAATGGGCGAATCATGCTCGCATGAATGAGCGCATTCTGCGATGCATGAGCGGAGCGCCCGTACATGAGCAAAAATAAGTTGCGAAGCAACGGAGAGCGCGTAAGCGCGGTTTTGCGAATGGCGCGAGCTGAACTTTAACTTTTTATCCAAAGCGACCGGCACACATGCATTTTCTGCACATGCACCGGCCGCTTATCACCGACACGTCCATTGTCACAGATCTTGTTTTTTAAATGGTTTCCTCAGAAACCGTATACGACAGCTCCGCAAAATCCGCCGCGAGCACAGCCCGTTTTCCCCGGCTCTCCCAGATAAATTTCACGACGGCGCCCTCCTGCTCTATCGTCAGCTTCGCATCAGGCCCGAATGCCTCCGATGTATTGCGGAACCGAAGCAGGCGCAGCTGTTCCGTTACCACCTCGTCGGAAAGGCGTTCGCGAATCTGATCCAGGCTTAAGTTTGTCCGGTTGATCTCCTTGTGTCCGCCCGCCCCGGCGCGCTCCACCGCCGCATGGTCGTTTTTCCCGGCAAACAGATCCAGATACCACACCTGCGGTTTTCCGGGCATAAACATCTGCACGGCACGCGCGAAGAGCATCTTTTTATCATCCTCGCCAAGGGCGCTGTAATAGGTAGCGTTTACCTGATAATACACGTTCTTCTGCCCGTGCAGATCCTTGACATAACCGCCGCGGGAGACGATCACGCTGATCAGCTCCTGTATCTGCTCTTCCTTTAAAAATCCCTTCAGATCCAGCAGCGGGATCCCGTCATGGCAGCCCAGCATATTGACCGTGCGGATCTGCTTCTCATAAAGCTCCTTCGCCCAGCGCACCAGCACCTCTCCGTCCTGATGCTCGATCGCGTAGATCATCAGGCCCGGCAGGAAAAAGTCATACGTCATATAGCCCTTCCCTGCCACAAGCTCATAAATTTTTTCCTCATAGCCGGCATGGATTTCCGGCAGCAGCGACACCTGATATTTGTCCGCAAGCTGCCGCACCTTTTCCAAAAGCTCCCAGGTTCCCGGCTCATTTAAAAAGTTTTTCTCCCCCGGCTCCTTCGGCGCATATGCAAACGCATCCAGCCGGACGATATTTGCCCCGTAATCCGCGAGCTGTCGGAGCGTTCTCTCATAATGCTCCCACACCAGCGGGGATTTGATGTTTAAATCCATCTGCCCCAGGTATCTGCGGTTCGCTTCCAGATGCCCGATGCAGTCGTCGCGCCACGTCTCAAAGCCGGTAAAATCCATATCTTTTGGCGCGATTCCCTCCCCGAGCTGCCGGTTGATGCGCTCCGCCAGCTTCTGTGCCGTGAAATACTGCATCCCGCCTGCTGCCATCAGATCCTGTTCATCCACTTTCCGGTAAATCACTTCCTGATAAAAAGTATTCCAGTAGGGCACTTCCGTTCCGTCCGGAAAACGGACCATCAGAATCGGCAGGCCCGGCTTGCGGAAAAACATGCGCTCCGTATAACGCTTTTCCGGTATGATATAGCCCTCCGGCCCCATCTCACCGCAGCCCTCCCAGAAGGTATTCCAGTTGATGAAGAAATCTTTGTATTCCGAATCCTGACCGTTTTTTATAATATCCTGAAATTCCTTTGAGAGCACGGATGCATGGTTTAATATAAAATCGAGCTTTAAGCGGATGCCAAGCGCCTTAAGGCGCCGCAGATCGTCCTCTGATGCCAGCTGCTCGTTTAACCCGTAATCGATCACGGAAAACCCGCGGTCAAGATCCGTGTTAAATATACTGGGCAGGATATAAAACGATTCAAATACGTTCGCAAATTCCGGCATCTCCAGTATATCGAGAATATCCTTTAACGTCCCGCCGATGCTGTCCGGGTACGCGTTTAACATAGGTCCGTTCATAATCTGTCTCCTTTCCCTGGGGAAGCCATCCACAACCAGCCAGCTTCCTGTCATCTGCAATTCTCCCTTACACCGACATCCGACGGCTGTATTCCTCAAAGCTTAAAAGCTCCCCGCTTTTTGCCACAATGATTTTCGCCTTATGCGCCTGGGATTTTAACAGCTCCTGCTCAATTTCAAGCACAAGTGTCGTAAACGGGCTGTCTGTCTTTCCATCCCGGTTTCGCGCCTTTCTGTGCGCAAGCGTCTCCTCCGGCGTACTGTTTAACAGCACCGGAATATCAACCCCCTGATAGCAGTCGCTGTTTCCGTGCGTCCACTCGATGACCAGGACCTGCTTTTCGGAGAAATCTACCGGCTCATACCAGAGCTCGCTTTCCGTTCTTCCCATGCGGCGCAGCCAGATTTCAGGTTTTCCCTCATGGAATGCACGGGCGATCTGTTCGACTTCCTCAAAGCCGCTCTCGCGGTTTGTTCCGAGGTATCCCTCCAGCGCAGCTCTTCCGCCTCTCAGATAGCTTTCCATCCAGGGATATTTTTCCACATTCGCCGGATTCGCGTCATCCTCCTGCTCCTGAAGCTGCTGCAGCAGGATCCGGTTTTCCCCGTTTAAAATACCGTCCGCTGCCATCTGACGCACTCCGCCCTCCCGAAATACAAAAAGACGTTCCGCATCATTGTATTTCGGGATCCGGTGCGGATAATTGTCCCCTGACATCACATACGCGCCGATCCCCGCCTCATTCAGATAATATGCCAGCAGGGAAGCCGTCTCCGATTTTCCGACGCCGGAGCCGCCGCACACGGCGATCACCGTTTTCTGCTGCCCTGCCTTCTGACATGTCTCGATTTCCTGTAAAAGCACCGGAAAAATCGTATTCGCCTTTGCGATGTGCCCCTCTCCTATCTCCACCTTATCCCCGGGCATATCCCCGTGCGGAATCTCCGCCAGCAGTGCCGGCAGTTTTGGCGCCGTCCAGTTTTTTCTGATCTCTGCGATATTCTGTACCATGCGAACTTCCCTCCTGATTTCATTTGGTTTTCCAGTTAGTCCGATTATAAAATCCCGCAGATCCGTTTGCAATCTTTTCTAAAAAAAACGTGATTTTACCCCGCATGAAGCTTCCCGATGCTGCATTCTGCACAAAGAAAAAGTGGAACACGCTATGTTGTTCCACCCTTCTGAATCTCTACCGGGATCAGGTAACGCTCCTCCGTCTCCTGCCCGTTTAATTTTTTTAACAATACCTCCACACTGGTTCTTGCCAGCATCGGCATATTCTGGGCGATCGTGGTCACCTGCGGCTCGATCATGCGCGTGATCTCACTTCCGTCGTAGCCCACAATCTTTAAGTCCCGCGGCACGCGTATCCCTCTCTTTTTTGCCTGTGACAGCGCACAGTACGCCTCCACATCGTCCGTAAAAATCCCGTCCACCCACGGATACCGGTCCAGATATTCGGAGATCAGCTCCCCACAGCTCTGAAAGCTGTAATCCTCGCTTCGGATCTCCACACCGGTGACCGGTATATTATGCTTTTTTAAAATCCGGCTGCATTCCCCGATCCGGATATCCGCGTAAACCGGCGTATGGTGCCTCGCGCCGATGATCATGACATTTTTACAGCCGGACGAGATTAAAAGCTTCGCGGCCAGCTGCCCCCCTCTTCTGTGATCGGAAGCGACCAGCGGGATCCCGTTTCCCAGCATGCGCTCAAAGCTCACCACCCGCCCGGCATCCATCTGCGCCAGCTCGTCCTCCGCCGCATCCGCATTCATGATCAGTCCGTCGAGCAGCCCCTCCCCAAGCAGCGCGAGCGTCTCCGCGACCCGCCGCTGCTGTCCTAAGGTATTAAAGATCATCGTGCGGTAGCCGGCATTTTCAAGCTCCAGCTGCACATATTTCAGATAATTGCCGTAAAACGGGAGCGACACATCCGGCAGCAGAACGCCGATCGCGCCCCCATCTCCGGCGGCACCCTTTTGTCCGGCGCCGGATGTTCTTCTCCCTCCTGTACCGCGCTCCGATGGCTGCTTTTTCTTTTTCCCGTCCCCGCCCGGCGGCACATATCCAAGGCGCTCCGCCGCTTCCCGCACCCGCTTTCTTTTTTCCTCCGACACGCAGCCGGATCCCTGCAGCGCGCGCGACGCCGTGCCGAGCCCCACGCCCGCTTCCCGGGCGATCTCCCTGATGGTTGCCATATGGTTCCTCTCTGTATCGCTACACAAAATAGATCTGTCTGCTATTTAAAACGGCATCGGTCAGAAACTCTGAAAAAGCCTCTTTCGCAGCACTCATATCAAGACCGACAATCTCCCGCACAAATTCTCCCAACGGCTTTAAACCGTATTCTCTCTCATAGTCTTCCATTACTTCCGGGGTCAATTTAGTTCTCAGTTGAAATTCGCCTATAAATTTTTCATCATCAACAGCCCAAAAGTGGAAGCTTATGGGCTGTCCCTGAATTTGCCCAGTCTCCTTTCATATTCACTTAAAAATAACTTCCGATTTATTCATTGCTTTCATTTGCGACGATACCGCATAAAAATCTTCTCGTTAAAACCTTTTTGCTTGCCGTGTTTTTCAGTGATACGCTTAAATTCCTCAAACCCAATCTTCGTATAGCACCTGATGGCACTACTGTTTACATCTGTCACATCAAGTACAAAATCCTGATAATCGGCAATCAGCATACTTTCCTGAAGCATCGCTGTGGCAACACCTTGCTTACGGTATGTTTTTCGCACCGCCACAAATTCTATGTATCCAGTTGTGGCAGGATAAGCAAGCTGTCCTTCAAATTCCTCTTTCAAAACAAAGGCACCAAGCATCCCTTTGAAAAACCCAAAACTCTTTTTTAGAGATGGCTTATCTACTCTCGCCGCTCTGCCGGTGCAATCCGATATTGCCAACACTCCAGCAATCTGACCCTTTACATCTGCCACATAAAACCTATCTATATTCAGTCCCGCAGCAATGGCGTTTGCCACCTTTTGCGTGTCTTTGCATAATACAGAAAAATCCTTTTCAAAACCCTCTGCAATACATATGGCAACGCTGTTGCGATCTGTTTCGATTGCTTTCCTTATGTGTATCATGTTTGTAAGTCCTTTCTGTTGTTTTAACTATGTACCAAATCCGAATCTTTATCTTAAGCCATATACTTTCTGTGAGATGATTTCACATTACTTTGATTCACCATAGCATATTGCATTGTGGTATCAATCTGCTGGTGTCCCAATAATTTCTGTACCTGCTCAATAGGCATTCCCTTATCAATGGCCTTTGTTGCCATTGTCCTTCGAAACTTATGAGGATGTATATTATATATCTGTAAATTCCTACCTAATTCTCTCAGTCTTGTTTCCACTCCGCTTATCTGTAGTCTCTGATGTGGTATATTAAGTGATACAAACAGAGCAGGATCCTTATCGTTTCTTTCAGCCAGATACTTTTGTATATGCAGTTTGGTTCCTGCATCAAAGTATACCTTACGTTCTTTGTCTCCCTTTCCGTAAACAATACATTCTCTTTCTTCAAAATTCAGATCATCAATATTCAAATTTACCAGTTCTCCGACTCTTATGCCGTTTACTTCCTTTACCACTTGTATGAACTACAGACAGCCTTGCAATAAGTACTTCCTGTAGTTTTTTCATTTGTACAATATCAAGCACCTCTGACATGTCATTCATAATATCTGAAATCTGATGGTTCATTTGGGCATACTCCTTTTTGTCAGAAGTATATCAAATGAAATACCATGCTTCAAACAAATTCTTTTTTCAGCACTCCTTCAAACAGCTCTTTTTCCGTTTCAAGCAAAATCCGAACCAGCACCTTGTAATCCAGATATTGTATTCCTTCTTTCCCCTGCCAGATCCTGTCAGACAATTTGCTGCCATAATATAGGTCTATTGCCTTCTCATAGGAAACATCACATATTTCTGCCAGATATGCTATGATTCGTTCTTCAAGATTTTCCTGATATACACGTTCCAAAGCCTCTTCATTCATTTCATTACCTCATAAAATGATTCATGTCAATCCGAAATGCTTCGCAATTTTATTGCATACTTCTTCTCTTGTATCTCTCCCATCATCTTCGCGCACAATCGTGAAAAATTCACTGTTTGCGAATTCGTCATAATGCTTTTGGCTGTTAATAAGCGCAAGACCTCGTTTATAATTATCCATGACCTCTTCTGGATTGTCGCATCTGTCAATAACACTAAGGATAAATTGCTTTTCAGGGTCACTTCGGTCAAAGAAACGCTCTACACTCATGGACTGTGGCGAGAGCATAACGGCCACATGATTGTATTCGGAAATCTCCTTCAATACATCAACGGGAATATTCGTGTCTACAATTACCTTTTTATCTCTTGCAATTGAAATAAGTTCGGCAACTTCAAACCCCGCGCCTTCTCTACCCGAGCTATAGATCCAGCGCTCATACTCTTCCGGTGACCGGGTGACGAAATCTTTCCAGTCTGTAAGCATTTTTCTATAGCAAAGATCGGGCTGTATATCAGGGGTCGCAACAACGTCTGATACTGCGGTATGATAGTTTTCTCCACAAAAAACCATTCCGTACCGATCGGCAAGCATTTTTACCGTTGTTGACTTTCCTGCATAAGCTGTACCTGTAATGAAATATACGTTTTTCAAATAATGCTTTACTATGTTATTTTCGATTATCAATGCAACGTACCTCCGTAAAATCCAATTTGTCTGCTTCATCCACTATCCGAAAAGCGGGAGAAGTGCCTCCCACAGGCTGTCCCGCTCCATCCCCGGCAGCCGCTCATAGTCGAAATATTATTGCAGTTTACACAATGAACGGATGGGCCATCGACCAGTTCATCCTCCCCCGGCCATATTATATCTTGTATATTTTCCGTTTACGAACCTATTGTCATTATACCGTGCACACTCGTCCACTGTCAATTTTATCATTTTCCCATATTGGAACAGATCATCAAAAAACGGCGGGGACTGATTCCCACCGTTTTACGCCGTATTATTTCTTCTCTTCCACCTGTCTTTGCCTTAATATGCTCCCTGTGTGAGCATCGCGTCCGCCACCTTTTCAAAGCCCGCGATATTGGCGCCTGCCACGAGATTATAACCGAGTCCATAGCGCGCCGCCGCATCCACGGAATTCTCATAGATATTCTTCATCGCCGTCTTCAGACGGGAATCCACCTCCTCGGCGCTCCAGGAAAGCCGCTGGCTGTTCTGGCTCATCTCAAGCCCGGATACGCACACGCCTCCCGCGTTTACCGCCTTCGAGGGCGCCACAATGATCTGCTTCTGGGTCTCCAGGTATTCCAGCGCAGCGGAGGTTGTCGGCATATTGGACACCTCGATGTAATACTTCGTGCCGTTTTCCGCCATTTTTTTCACATCCAAAAGATCCACCTCGTTCTGGGTCGCACACGGCATGGCGATATCCGCCGCAACCTCCCAGGGGCGTTTTCCCGGATAAAAGGGAACGCCGAACCGGTCCGCGTAATCCTGTACCCGGTCGCGCCTGGACGCTCTCATCTCTAACAGATAATTGATTTTTTCGTCCGTCACGATCCCGTCCTTATCGTAAATATAACCGTCCGGGCCGGAAATCGTCAGCGGGATCCCGCCGAGCTCCACGATTTTTTTGATGGCGCCCCACGCGACGTTTCCGAATCCGGAAATCGCAAACGTTTTTCCGCTGATCTCTTCCTTTTCGTGCGCCAGCACCTCATTTGTGTAATAAACCGCCCCGTAGCCCGTGGCCTCCGGCCGGATCAGGGAACCGCCGTACGCAAGAGGTTTGCCTGTGATCACGCCGTTTTCAAACGCGATGCGGATCCTTTTGTACTGTCCGAAGAGATAGCCGATCTCCCGCGCGCCCACGCCGATATCTCCTGCGGGAACATCGGTATTCGATCCGATATAGTGGTGCAGCCCGGTCATAAAGGACTGACAGAACCGCATCACCTCATTGTCGCTCTTTCCGACCGGGTTAAAATCAGAGCCGCCCTTTGCGCCGCCCATCGGCAACCCGGTCAGGGAATTCTTAAAGGTCTGCTCAAATCCCAGGAAAAACATGATGCTGGGATTTACGGTCGAGTGAAAACGAAGTCCCCCCTTGTACGGTCCGATTGCGGAATTAAACTGGACGCGGTAGCCGCGGTTGATCTGCGTGTATCCGTTGTCATCCACCCAGGCAACCCGAAACGAGATAAAACGGTCCGGCTCAATCATGCGGGTTAAAATATCCGTCTTAATATATTCCGGATGCGCTTCGATCACCTTTTCGAGCGATCCGTATACGTCCGTGACACACTGTAAAAATTCCTTCTTTTCCCCGTCCCTGCGCCGCGCGGTCTCAATGACGGCGTCAATGTATTCTCTTGCGTTTGTATAGTTTTTCATTGCAGCTCTTCTCCTCAGTATCTTTTTTCCCTTCTATTTCCAGTCCGCAGTGTAATCGTGCAGGACTTCTGCCCCGTCAAACGTATAGCCGTTGCGGAACCAGTATGCGCCGATGATCTCACCGGCCGGCGCCAGCGGCATATGCTCCTCCAGGTCAGAGGGTAAAAACGTCAGCTCCCCGCTGCCTGCCCATGCAACCGGATCCGCCTGTTTATTTACCGCTCCAAGCCGCACCAGCTCACAGACAGACGGCTTCGCCCCCGGCACAAGACTTGGAAAATGGCGCAGATGGATCAGCGGAAGCCCCATCGGCTTCGGAAGCTCGGACGGGTCGATCTGGCGCTCGATCGTCAGCGTGCCTTTGATCAGCCGCTCTCCGTGGGAGGCGACGGTACCGGTCAGCTTTGCCCCCGGGCCCACCTTCGGCATACCGGGATTGTACGGATTGTAGTCTGTGATGCTGATCTGTCCAAGCTTCTTGGGAAAGCCCATCGCCCAGCCTCTCGCCATGGTAAAATCGTTGTCCACCCAGATCGGAAGGCAGATCTGCGCCTCCTGCCCGTTATAATTGCAGCCGGTCCAGATCGCGGCCTCCTTATACTGGGTGCGCTCCGGGTTGGTATAAGCCAGCTCTTTCTTGTCATCCCACACGGACCACCATCTGCTGAACGCCACATACGCGATATCCGGATGCTCCCTGCTTAAGGTCAGCGGCTCCGGGATCCACTTCGCCAGCGCATCGGGATCGGTGCGGTACGCGATATTCAGATATTCCGTGCCATAGTGCCAGGGATAATTGCCCAGCAGGGAACAGGTTCCCTCCGGGGACAGCGGGTAACAGAACCCTTTCAGATCCGTAATTTTTGCCATAACTTTTTCCTCCACCCTTCCTCTTTTGTCTTACATCTCACCTTTGCCGCGCAGATCCTTTACCGCGTTTACAAGTGTCTCGTTCTGTATGTGTGTTCCGATGGAAATCCGCGCAAACGGGAAATCACCGCGGATCATCACCTTATAGGGAAGCAGCTTAAAATACAGATCCTGGCAGGAGCAGCCGAAATCCACATAGATAAAGTTTGCCTGGGAGTCATACACGGTATAGCCCAGCGCGCGGAATTCCTCAGTCAGATAATCGCGTTCTTTACGGTTATTGCTCACCGTCTTCTCGCGGAACTCCTCATCGTCAAGCGCGGCAATCGCTCCCTCGATCCCGATATTGCTCAGCGAGCGCGCTGCCATCGCCTTATTCATATAGCCGATGATCTCCGGGCACGCCAGCGCATAACCGAGACGGATTGCCGCCATACCGTAGGTCTTGGAGAAGGTGCGCACCACAATCATGTTCGGCTGGTTCTTTAATCTGGAAACCATCGTCGTTTTTTCCGGGTCATCCGTAAAATCAATATACGCCTCGTCGACCACCACGATGACATCCTTCGGGAATTTCTGAATAAACGCATACAGCTCATCTCCCGGGATACAGGTGCTCGTCGGATTGTTTGGATTGCAGACGAAGACGAGACGCGTCTTCTCCGTCACAGCGTTTAATACAGCCTCCATATGCTTAACTCTTATTAGGAACACGAAAACGCAAGGTTTTTGACGAAAATACAAGAAAATAGATTGAAACTATCACATTACGCAGAAAGTCGTCCTTGAAAATAGGGCGGCTTTTTTGCGTGATATGGCCGGAGTCTGCTGGGGGCCGCCCTGCTTTGGTTATCAAGGCGGCCCCCAGCAGACCCCGGCCATTCTACCCGCAAAGTCAAAATTATCGCGTAGTGACTTTGAGACAAAATGTCCCAAAGCAACCGTTGACCCCGCGCATTTTTGCATAGGGGCTCTGGTGGTATATCCCCCGTCGCCGCCTACTATTGAGCACAGGCGGGAGTGGGCAGTCAAGGGTGCGTAGCACCGCCGCTTGCGGCGGCTTGCCCTTGACGGCCCGCCCCGGCTGTGCCACCCCTCCCGGCGCGGCGGGGGATATATCCTCCAGAGCCGCCCCCTTTCCCATGAATGGGAAAGGGCGGGGGGATTGGGTTGAACGCGCTGTAAATCGCTTATTTTCCACGGCTGGACTGTTAGCATTTAGGCATTTAAAACCCGCTTGTATCAAGGGTTTCCGGGCGTGTTCGGCAAGGGGGTGGTATGTTTATATGTCCTGTGCCCTATTCGTTCCACAAATGCTAACATGGGGCCGTACTTTGAGACATTTTGTCCCAAAGAGCCAGATTTGGGGGGCCTTGCTATTTGCATACAATGATTAAAATGTCCTTAATCTTGAGTAGAGCTATTGACTTTCTGTTGTGGTGGCTGTATAATTAGCCTTGCTACCTAGTATACCTAAATAGCAAGGCTAATGAGAGGTGGGGAATATGGATAATCGGTATGTTCAGCAATTCAAAAAAGGCTCTCTTGAAATGATGCTCCTATGCTTAATAGGATGCAAGGAAACTTATGGCTACGAAATTATTACAGCACTAAATGATAAAGCATCTGTTTTGGGGTATGCAAAAGAGGGGACGATTTATCCAATTTTGTACCGTTTGCAAGAGGCCGAACTAATTCAATGCCGTTTAGCTCCGGCCGCTGCTAATGGAGGTTCAAAAAAATACTATTCTCTTACTCCAAAAGGAACGGATATTTTGAATGAGTTAATTTCATTTTGGGCGAACTATACGGATTGCGTAAATAGTTTTATAGACAGTTATCAACACGCGGAGGTAGTAGAATGAAAGAGCGGTATATAAAGCAGGTCAAAAAAGAATTTGGCTTATGTCTATCAAACAAAAAAAGAAACGAAATCATACGGGATCTAAACGAGATTTTTGGTTCTGCATTGGAACACGGCGAAACGGAACAACAAGTCATTGAACGCTTAGGAACTCCAAGCGATTTTGTCAAAAATACGATTGAACAATTAGGCACCAATAGTATCGCACCAAAAAGACAACGGGGAATTATATCAAGTGTAATTTTTCTGCTTGTTGCCGTTGTTGCTTTCTCAATTTTCACTATCGCACAATTTGGGAAAGCACCGAATAATGCAATCGGAGCCGCGGATGCGATGACAAATATTCAAGTTGAGGGAGCTTTGGGGATAGACATCGCAAAAATAATGTTAGTAATTGGGCTGATCGCCATTGTGATTGCTATAATCCAAATTATTCGTACCATTTACAATAGCAGGAGGTAACTTATGAAAAAAGTTGTATTAGTTTTATTAGCTATGATTATTTTGTCGGCGTGTTCTTCTCAAGATACACCACCCGCGACAACAGACGCAAATGAAAGTGCTCAATCCCCAAAAATAACTATGCTTGACGAAGGCGTATGGCCCACAAATACATACACTGATGGACTTCCTATCCCCGCCGGAACTGTGAGTTGGGCGGCACTTGATACGGAGCACGAAAATTGCAGTATCAATTTAGTAAATATAAGTGAAACAGATTATAATGACTATATGGAACTCCTAAAACAAGAAGGCTTTTCTGTAATTGAGGATACATCCGAGGAAATCAAAGGGCAAGATTATGTTTCTGTTGGTACGCTCTTATCTAATGGGGAAAAGGGATTGGGCATCAGCTATATCCCTAACAGTTTTACAATTTATATTTCCTTTGTAAAATGATATATAGCAGTTGTATCTTTGAGACAAAATGTCCCAAAGCTGGGACGGCGCTTTTCATAGTGCCGTCCCGGTTCTTCCCTCAATGGCAGGCCGCAGCATCACTCGTTTGCCCGGGCTGATGGACGGGCGGGACGATAAGGAACCGCCGCGACAGCGGCGGTGACGCAGCCAACCTCTTTGGGACATTTTGTCCCAAAGAGCCGGGTTTGGGGAGGCTCCCCAACAAGCATTTTTGACGGCCCCCGGCCAGTCAAAAATGGCAAGTGTGGCCACACTTGCCCTGCTTGCCGTTTGTGCGCTCCCCAAAAAATAGCAAAATAATAGCGTTCGTACCAGTAGGCTTTGCGATATGGTGGCGAGTTTTCTTCTCGATAAAATATGTCAATAATATTTTAATGGTAAACATTAAAATATTATTGACATATTTGAATTTCTTTGCTATCATAAGACCGAGGTGATAAACTATGAAATTCATTCAGAAACTCGCAAATGAACGGTTTGCAAGACCTGCCGCTCAGTTAATGAAATTTGCTTGTTATTTTGTAATCTGTTTCTATGTCTTATGTACTGTTCTCAGTTTTATGGGGCGTCAAACTTTTTTCCTGCATACAAAAACAGGAACCTTTGAACGGGCAATTTACGCAGAGGAAAATCACAATTCACATTCTCGCAGTATGACTGTCCACACAAAGGATGATATTCATGTATGGACGAATGATAATGACCAGATTGAGCCAACAATTCAGATAGGTCTTTCTTTCATGTATGCCATCAATATTGTCCCCATGATTTTTGCTTATTGGTTTTTAAGCCGCGTATTTGCCAATATAAACAAAGGGGAAATTTTTACAGAGCAAAACTCCTCTTATTTGCTTTATTATGGGTTACTCCAATTTTCGGTGGCTGTTTTTGTTCCATTTATCAAACTGTTGATTTGCTGGCTTATCAACCTTGTATCTAATGGCCGAATGTCCATTTCTACAGGGCAGACTATGTTTAATATGCTTATCCCCAGCATCGCTTTTATTGTAGCTGCATACATCATCCATTATGGGGTGCATTTGCAGGACGAGGTGGATCATACGCTATGATTATTATTCGGCTTGACCGGGTGCTGGCGGACAGAAAAATGCGGCTTAATGACTTGGCGGCCCAGGTCGGTATATCTAATGTCAATCTCTCTTACTTGAAAACGGGAAAAGTAAAAGCTGTTCGGTTTAGTACGTTAGACGCAATCTGCAAAGTTCTAAAGTGCCAGCCGGGGGATATTCTTGAATATATCGAAGATGAAGATTAAAAAATGTGACTTTGAGACATTTTGTCCCAAAGGTGAGGGGGATAAACAACAGTAACAGTAAAAGAATGTGCTATACTTGGTTTCCCAGTAAACAGATAAACTCCCAATTTAATAAGGAGTGTGATTGTATGAAAAAGAAGGTACTATTTGTTTTTGCAATAATCTTGATTGCTGTACTATGTGTATCTGTCTGGTTCTACGGATATTACAACCGGAAAAGTAACGACAATATTCCCTCAAAAGAATTGATGGTTTCCTATTGCCGAAACCAAGGTGTAGATTATGCAACAGAACAATTACAAGGTTACAAGTACACACAGTTAATAGAGGTATGGGGAGAACCAGATAGCAGTCTGTCGGGGATGTGGGGTGATATTTGGGAAACCAATAACACGTATAACCTCATTGTTTATTATGACCAAAACGGAATTGTTGAGCACGTTCATGTCGCGGCCAGGAATGAAGATTAACAAATTCATATTTTTGTAAAATTGTTACCGTATCAAGGACAGCAGAAAATTTGCCTGCAGTCCTTTTCAAGACAAGTAGATGGTGATATAGCTATCCTCTTTGGGACAAAATGTCCCAAAGCCGGGGCGGTACTTTTCACAGTGCCGCCCCCTTTTCATGCCCGGCGGCATCCTTGCTGATACCCTTAATCGGAGTTATAATATAACTGTAATGTGATAGGGAAGGAGGACAAATGGCAAGGCAAAAAAACAGAGGGTATCAGCAGATTTTACCCTCTACCTATACGGCCTGGCGCTGGAAAATGGGCGGCTATATCCGGCTATCCCGCGAGGATTTACAGAAAATCAACCGGGGACTTGACGATAGCAACAGCGTGAAAAATCAGCGTGACATACTCAACGATTTTCACTTCAACCATGCGGAAGAATTTGAAAGCTACACCGAGTATGTGGATGACGGCCACACGGGAACCGATACGGAGCGCGAAAGTTTCCAGCGGCTTTTGGGGGATGTGATGAACGGGAAAATTACCTGCGTTGTGGTGAAAGACCTCTCCCGTTTTGCCCGGAATTACAGTGACGCTGGCAGTCTGATTGATAACCTTTTTGTGCAAATGGGCGTCCGCTTTATCAGCTTGGCCGAGGGTGTGGACAGCTACCTAAACCCGGATAGCGTGAACAGCATCATCGTTCCGATAACAAACGTGATGAACGACCAGTATTGTTATCAGACCTCAAAGAAAATCCGGCAGGTTTTCGATTACAAGCGGCGCAACGGCCAGTACATCGGCTCTTTCGCCCCCTATGGCTATATCAAAGACCCAAAGGACAAGCACCAGCTTATTGTGGATGCGGATGCGGCTGAAATCGTCAAGCGCGTGTATTCCATGCTCCTGCAAGGCTCGTCTAAAAGGGCCATCGCGCTGTATCTGAACGAACACGGCATACCCAGCCCCACGGCCTACCGCCGGAAAAAGGGCCTGCCCGTTTCCTCGGCTGTGGCGGACGACCCCATGTGGGGGGCCCGGATGATACATGAAATCCTCACCAACCCCATTTATACCGGGGATTTGGTACAGGGCCGCCGCCGGGTGAAAAGCTACAAGGTACACCAGATTGAGGCTGTGCCGGAGGAAGAATGGGTGCGCGTTCCCGATACTCACGAGGCCATCATCACCCACGAAACCTTTGACAAGGTGCAGGCCCTGCTGGTACGCGATACCCGGACATCCCCCAAAGGGCGGGAGGTTCACCTGTTCAGCGGTTTTCTGAAATGTGCGGACTGCGGGAAATCCATCACCCGCAGCCAGAGCGGGAAAAATATCTATTACGCCTGCTCCACTTACAAGAACCGCTCCCGGACGGCCTGCTCCATGCACTCTATCAAGCACAACCGTCTGGAGGCCGCCGTTCTGTTCGCTATCCAGTATCAAGTGAACACCGCCGTTTCCTACTCGGAATTGATAGCCCGTATCAACTCGGCCCCGCTGAAAAAAAGTCAATCCCACCGCCTTAACGACCAGATAGCCGCAAAGGAAAAGGAATTGACCCGGATAACCCGCTACAAGCAGTCACTGTATCAAGATTGGAAAGACGGGGAAATCACCCAGCAGGAATA
The DNA here is from genome assembly GCA_947642555.1 of uncultured Roseburia sp. Classification (GTDB taxonomy): domain Bacteria; phylum Bacillota; class Clostridia; order Lachnospirales; family Lachnospiraceae; genus Roseburia. Next base: position 87,398 of record CANRSX010000004.1, read on the forward strand.
CCGGGATATGAAAGCCGATTATGAACGGCAGGCCGCCGAGCTTGCGGATGTGCTGGCCCGGCTGAACGCGGAACGGGCGGAGCTGGCAAACGGCGTTGACAAGGAACACCCCGCGCTGGTAGCCTTTGCAAAGTATCAAAGCATCGAAACGCTGACCCGTGAAATCCTCACGGACTTGGTAGACCATATCAAGGTTTACGAAAACGGCAATATCAGCGTTCATTTCAAGTTCGCGGACGAGTTCCGCAAGATTGCCGAGTACATTGAAATCAACACCACCGATACCGCCGAGGCGGGCTGACCCCCGCCAAAAGCAAAAAACCTTTTGGCAGTGTGTTTTCCTAATAGGAGTTAATCATATCCATTTTCATATCTTCCGCACGGGACGGAACGTCGACGATCACGCCTTCATTTTTATACACAATATAGTAATACGGGGGATATGCCGGGGAGGTAATGATGCACTCGTCGCCCGGTCTGATGAATGCCTCCCCCGCGAATGCCAGCGCGTTCGCCGCCCCGCATGTGATCATAATATTGTCAGGAAGCAGGTCATGTTTCTTCGCAATCTTGTCTTTTAAGACATTGTCGCGGGTGGAATCCGGATACAGATACCCGTCCTTTAAGGCTTCTGCCATGGCCTTAAGCGCCTTCGGCGACACCCCGTAGGGATTCTCATTGGACGCAAGCTTATAAACCTCGTCCAGCCCGTACTCTTCCTTTGCCGCCTTCATGGAAATCCCGACCGGGATCACCGTGGACGGCGCTTTTTTTAACGCATAATCCTTTGCCAGATGTTCAAACATACTCTTCTCTCCTTTGCAGTATCATAAGTCTTCTGATATCTGGATTTTAGCACCCTGATTTCCGTTTGTCAATTTCTTTTTGTCATAATATTGTCATTAAGCTTTAAAAATATTGTCATTAATGATCTTAAATCTATTGACAAACCTGTCAGATATGGATATAGTGATCTCATAGTCATCAAAATATCTTCAAATCGAAAGGAGAATGTTCCGATGAGCATCCGAGAAAAAAGAGTATCCTTTAAAGAACTGCTGGCAAAGGAAAAGGGCGTGCTGGCTCCCTGCGTGTTCGACTCCGCCTCCGCGAGAGTCGCTTACATGGCCGGCTTCAAGGCAATCTGCTTAAGCGGCGCGGAGCTTTCTATGGCGATGGACGGCCTTCCCGATCTTGGCATCTTAAGCCTGCCGGAGCTTGAGTGGATCGTCAGCCGCATCACGGAAAACTGTCCGCTTCCGATCATTGTGGACGCGGAGGACGGTTTTGGCGGGCCGCAGAATGTATACCGCACCTGCAAACGCCTGGCCGCTGCGGGCGCTGCCGCCATTCTGATGGAGGATGAGTCCGAGCCCGGATTTGCAAAGGGAGTGGTGGAGAAAAATATCATTCCGAAGGAAGAGTATATCGCAAAGGTACGCGCGGCCAAAGCTGCCCTTGAGGGAACCGACTGCATCTTCATCGCCCGTACCAACGTGCTGATCAACACGGAGGAGGGCTTCGCGGACGCGATCGACCGCTGCCGCGGATCGTTAGAGGCCGGAGCGGACATGCTGCTGATCAATCAGTTAAAGACAATGGAGCAGGCGGAGCGGATCGCAAAAGAATTCCCAGATGTCTGGAAAATGTTCCCGGATATCAACCAGTCCGTGAAGCAGCCGACCATGAACGCGGCGGATCTCTACCCGCTTGGCTTTAACCTGGTGACCATGCACTTTATGATGAAGGGATCCATGGTCGGTATGTTAAACTACGCGCTGCGCGTGGCGGAAGAGCAGAACAATATCTATCCGCGCGACGATATGCCCTACAATATCTCCGGACAGAGCGCACAGCCCTTCTACCCGGTACAGGAATGGCTTGACTTAGAGGAGAGCTTTTCGGGTATCCATAATACCTTCTGGGGTGATAAGCCCGATCTGACGAAGCGGTAAGCAAAAAACAAAGAGCCGCGCTGGGACTTATTTTTGCGGCTCTTATACTTCTCAATATATAAACATTAATAGTAGTTTTCTTCCTGGGGGAGATCTCCTCCCTCAGGACATTCAAACAGCTTCACCTGATGCCGTTCAAAATAATCTCTCCACTCACCCGACACAACTTCATCCGTAAACAGTGTATCGATCACGTCAAAATCGCAGAGATGCGCAAACGAAACTTTGCCGAACTTGCTGTGATCCGCCAGCAGACAGGTCTGTTCCGCGCATTCGATCACCGTCTTTTTCAGATCGGCGACGCGCTCGTCCGAAACGCCGAGTCCCCTTGCCATGTCAAAGGATTTGCAGGAAAAGAAGGCGCGGTCCACCTGAAAACGGCGCAGATATTCCGCGGCTGTCGGCCCCAGAAACGCATCCTCTTTGGGATCATAGCGCCCGCCGACCGCAATCAGCTGAATCGTTTTGCTCTTTGAGAGACAGTTGATCACTGCCAGCGAATTGGTCAGCACCGTGATACTGGACTCCATCAGATCCGCGCACATGTGAAACACGGTATCGGAATTGTCCAGAAAAATCGTGTCCCCCGCCTTCATAAATTTCACAGCCCGCCTGGCGAGTCTCGTCTTCCCTTCCGAAAACACACTGTCCAGAAGCTGCTTCGACGGCAGGGCGGACGTCCGTTTTTTCAGAGTTGCTCCCCCGTAGACTTTATTTAAGAAGCCCTCCTCCGCGAGCGCGTCAAAATCCCGTCTGGCTGTCTCCACGCTGATGTGAAACTTCTCCATCACCTCATTGATCGTGATATTCTCTTTTTCCAGCAGCATCGCACGGATCGCTTCCCGTCGCTGCACCAGCAGTAACCGCATCTGTTTCCCTCCCGCAGCCATCATGTAATTCAAAAGACTGCTCTTCTCCTCTGATACAGCTATTATAATCCGAACCGGGTGATAAAAACAAGCCGAAAAATGGATCGCCAGATAACGATATGTATGATATAATGAGGTGCAGTAAAAACCGGACATTCTTTCATGGAGGAAGTATGAATCATATTTTAAACATTGCCCTGCTGCAGATCGCACCCTGCGGCACGCTTTCGGAAAATCTTGAAAAGGGAATCCGCTCCTGCAGGAAAGCAAAGGAACGCGGCGCAGACATTGCCCTGTTTCCCGAAATGTGGAGCAGCGGATATCGCATTTATGACCGCCCGGTATGTGAGTGGCAGGCAGAAGCAATCCCCGTTCACAGCGAATTTATCGATACCTTTGGCCGTCTTGCAAAGGAGCTGGATATGGCGATCGGCGTCACATTGCTCGAAGCGCATGAGACCGCTCCCCGCAATACCCTTGTTTTATTCGACCGTTCCGGCAGGCAGAAACTGGTTTATGCAAAAGTACATACCTGTGACTTTGGCGCAGAGTGTGATCTGACCCCCGGCGAGGATTTTTACGTCACCGCGCTCGATACCGCCTGCGGCGAGGTAAATGTCGGCGCCATGATCTGTTATGACAGGGAATTTCCCGAGAGCGCAAGGATCTTAATGCTCAAAGGCGCAGAGCTGATTCTGGTTCCGAATGCCTGTCCCATGGAACAAAACCGCCTCTCACAGCTTCGCGCCAGAGCGTTTGAAAACATGACGGCGATCGCAACCTGTAATTATCCCGAATCCGTCCCCGACTGCAACGGCGCATCCAGCGTATTTGACGGGGTGGCATATCTGCCAGAGCTTGATCATTCACGGGATACCTGTATTTTGCAGGCGGACGGCCGTGAGGGAATCTATGTGGCTAAGCTTGATCTGAACCAGCTTCGCAATTACCGCAAAAAAGAGGTTCACGGCAACGCGTACCGTCATCCGAAAAAATACGGGATGTTAACCGATACGAACATCCGGGAACCCTTTATCAGAACAGATTATCGGGAATAATATACAAAACGCAGACAGCCCCTAATGCACCACAAATAAATACGCCGCACCCACCAGCAGAAGCAGAATAATCAGCACTCCCGGAAGCAGTACAAGGAACGCGGAGATGAGCATGGCCGGCACATCTCCCTTTTCCAGCTCTCTCCCGCCTTCCCCGTACTGCTCCCTGTACGCCTCTTCCTTCTGCGCCTGTTTCTCATGATGATACTTTGCCGCTTTCTCCATTTTTTCCCATAACAGCACAGAAATCACGCTCCTTTTTCCGCCCGTCACCCCAGCTTATGATGACACGCCACAAAATGCCCCGGCGCCACCTCTTCCCAGTCCGGGGTGACATGCTCACAAACCTCCGTGCAGTATTTGCACCTGGTATGGAATTTGCATCCCTTCGGCGGGTTCACCGGGCTTGGGATATCGCCCTCTAAGATCTTAAGCTCCTTCTTGTTGTCCCCGATATCGGTCGTGGGGATCGCTGCCAGAAGGGCCTCCGTGTAGGGGTGATACGGATGGTCAAAGATATCCTGGGCCCCCGCAAGCTCCACCATCACCCCCAGATACATCACACCGATGCGGTCGCTGATATACTTCACGACAGACAGGTCGTGGGTGATAAATAAATAGGTCAGGTTCTGTCGTTCCTTCAGCTCCTGGAGAAGATTGATGATCTGGGACTGAATCGACACATCCAGCGCGGACACCGCCTCATCACATACTACAAATTTTGGATTTACGGCAAGGCTCCGGGCAATCCCGATTCTCTGCCTCTGCCCGCCGGAAAACTGATGCGGGAACCGGTGAAGGAAATAGGGCGCCAGCCCGCACTCCTCCATCACGCGCAGCACCTCCTCCTGCATCCTGCCGTCATTTTTGCGGAACATCCCGTGGGCGAGCATTCCCTCGCCGATGATCTGTCCCACCGTCATGCGCGGGTTTAAGGAGGAATAGGGATCCTGGAAGATCAGCTGCAGATCGCTTCTTAAGAGACGGATCTCATTGTAGGTGAGCCGCGCCAGATCGATCCCGTCCTCCATATGGGCCTCCGCCTCCTGAAATTCCGCGTCGGCGGCGTAGGGCTGTTTCATCGCATCGATCTGTCCGTCGATGTCGCGAAGCTTCTTTCTTAAGTCCGCCTCCGCCACTTCCCCCTTCTTCACCTTTGCCTCCGCGTCTTTCATTTTCGGCTCTAAGGACGTGGCATCCTTTCCGGCTTCCTTTTTCTCCTTTGCCTTATAGGTAAGATCCGCAAGCGCAAGAGCCGCCTTCTCCCGGTTCCCGCGCGCCTCTTTTAACTGCTTCGAGATCTCAAATCGTTTTAAAAATATTTCCTGCACCGGCTTTAAGTCCGGCACGGTCATCAGACCGCCAACGACGCCCGCCATGTCGAGAAACGCGTCCCTGGCCTCCTTCGCGGCCTGATCCAGCTTCTCCTTCTCCTGGTACTGCTCTTTTTCGCCGAGGCCGTCATAGGTCTTCTGAAGCGCTTTCCGCTTCTTTTCCAGATCACGATACCGGCCGCGCAGCTTCTCCAGATTCTGAATCGTCTTTTTTACATAGCCCGGCGCAAATTCCTCCGCGCTTCGCCCGTAATAGATCGTGCGCCCGTCGGTCTGCCGGTAAAACTGTAAAATCGTGCGTCCCAGGGTCGATTTCCCGCAGCCGCTCTCGCCGACCAGCCCGAAAGTCTCCCCCTCGTAAATGTCCAGCATGATCCCGTCGTTGGCCTTCACATACGCGCCCTTTTTTTTCAGGGGAAACCACTGTTTTAAATTGCTGATCCGGATCAGTACATTACGATTGTTTTCCATGTCTCTCCTCCTTTAACGGATAGAAACAGCGCACCTGCTGTGTCTTTGATACGCTGACCAGCCCGGGCTCTTCCTCCCTGCACTTCTCTGTCGCATATTTGCAGCGCGGGGCGAATTTACATCCCTTCGGCAGGTCCAGCGGATGCGGGACCGCTCCCGGGATCGCCTCGAGCTTCTGCCCTGCCGGCGTGTCAAGCCGCGGAACCGACACCATCAGCCCCTCCGTATACGGATGGGAATATCCGCTCTCCGGTGAAAAAATCGTATCCGCCGGCGCTAATTCCACGACCTGGCCGCAGTACATCACCGCCACATCGTCCGCCATCTGATTGATGACGCCCAGGTCATGCGTGACAAACAGGATGGACGTCCCGTGCTCCCGCTTCAGCTCATTCATCAGATTTAAAATCTGGGCCTGGATCGTCACGTCAAGAGCCGTCGTCGGCTCGTCCGCGATCAGAAGCTTCGGCTTACAGGCCAGCGCCATGGCGATCATCACGCGCTGGCGCATCCCGCCGGACAGCTGGTGCGGATACTGTTTTGCCACCACCTCCGGGTTCGGGATTTTCACGTCCGCGAGCATGCGCACCACCTCTTTTGCCGCTTCCTTTTTACTCATCCCCTGATGGATCATAAAGGGCTCGCTGATCTGCCGCTGCACCGTAAAGACCGGGTTTAAGCTGGTCATCGGTTCCTGAAAAATCACCGAGATATCGTTTCCCCGGATTTTATACATATCCTGGCGGGACAGCTTTACCAGATCCGTCCCGTTAAATAAAATTTCTCCGCTCTCAATATATCCGTTTCCGTCGATCAGATGAAGCATGCTCATGGCGGAAACACTTTTTCCGGAGCCGGACTCGCCGACCACACCGAGCGTCTTCCCTGCATCCACCGAATAGGACACACCGTTTACCGCCTTCACAATCCCGCGCTTTGTGCGGAAAAATGTGTGAAGGTCTTTCATTTCCAGTAATGCCATCGTATCGCCTCCTACCGTTCTCCTGATTTCGGATCCACCGCGTCGCGCAGTCCGTCGCCGATCAGGTTGATTGCTATCGTACATATCCCGAAAATCAGCGCCGGGAACACCCATCTCCACCAGTACTGCTGAATGACGACTGAATTATTGCAGCCTGTCAGCATATTGCCCCAGGTAGGCGTCGGCGGAATGATACCGAATCCCAGATAGGATAAGGACGACTCCGTCAGCATACAGGTGGCAAAGGACAGCGTCACGTTGACCAGGATGACGGAGAGGATATTCGGCAGAATATGTTTGAAGACAATTGTCATTTCTTTTACCCCCATCGCCTTTGCCGCCATGACGTATTCCTGCTCCCGGACCGCCAGGATCTGCGCACGCACCAGACGCGCCAGAGACGGCCAGCTTAAAAGCCCCAGCACCACCATGATCAGATACATGCGCTGGGTCAGCGACACGCTGGGCGGAATGATGGAGGAGAGAATCAGCGCAAACGGCAGAAACGGAATCCCGCTGATCACCTCCGCCACACGCATCAGGAACATATCCAGCACGCCGCCGAAATAGCCGGAAAGACCGCCGATCAAAAGGCCGATCAGCATCGTGATGATCACGGATACCGCGCCTACCGTCATGGTCACGCGGCCGCCGTTTACAAGCCGCGTTAAGATATCGCGCCCCAGGTAGTCCGTGCCCAGCAGATAGCCCTTTAATCCCCAGGTGATCACTTCACCGTCCGCCGTTACCGCATAATTCTGATAATAGCCGCTGTAAATGTCAGTCACCGGCACCTCCCCCTTTGCGAGGCTCGCCGGCACCTTTGTCTGTCCGAAATGATCGTCTCCCCAGGAGATGACCTCCCCGTTGTCGAGCAGCGCCGTATAGTGATAGCGTCCGCCATACAGACGGTCAATCTCACCCTCATATTCCGGCACATCGTCCTCGCCGTAGGAGATATTGCCCCAGAAATACAGGGATCCGTCCTCCTTTATCGCGACAAATGTATTTGCCGTGGCCGCAATATCAACGACGCCCTCCGAGAGCTCCTCCGGAATCTGGGCATAGGCAGAGGAGACGTTGAATCCCGTGTATTTTACGCTCCCGTCGTCCATCAGACTGACATAGGCGTAATCCGAGAGCGCGACCTTTTTGATATGGTTCTGAAATTCCTTTTTTACCTTGACGTCCGCCGTACTCTCGTTTCCCCAGAGATACAGATATCCGTCGTCGGTGAGCGCCGCGGAAAACTGGATGCTCGCGCCGATCTGCACAAAATTCTTTCCCGCGCGTGCGCGCTCCGGGATCTCCTTCTGCCCCAGCCGGCCGTTTCCCCATACATACAGCTTCCCTTTGTCGGAAAGCGCAAGGCAGTGGTCAAAGCCCGCGGCCACTTCCACAATATCCGCTTCCTTCACCTCGTCCGGGATTTCTCCCAGATCAATGGTTTCCGTGATCCGGGTATAGCCCCAGGTATAGACCTCCCCGTCCGTATCACAGCCCAGCCCGTAGGTCGTGCCCGCCGAAATGCCCGCGATCTTCCCGTTTTTCATCTCCGCCGGCACCTTTGCGAGTCCCATGGAGGGCGGCACATTCTGCTGCGTGCTGTCCGAGTAGGACAGATCCAGCGGCAGAAAGAGCGGCCCGATCAGTACCAGCAGCAGACAGGCCATAAAAATCACGACGCCGGTCATCGCGATCCGGTTGTGGAAAAACCGGCTGACGATCGAGCGCATCGGGCTCTGTACCTGCTCCTCCTCCAAAAAGCTCAGTTCCTTCCCCGGGCCAAAGAACATGCGGCGAAACCAGACGAAAAGGCGGGAACGTTTTTTCTTTTCCATCATATCTCCTCCTCTACTTATCCACCCTGACACGGGGATCGATCAGGCCATAGCTGATATCCGTGATCAGAATCCCGGCCAGACTGATGATCGTATAAAACAGCTGAATCGCCAGCACAAGCTCATAGTCGCTCTGCTTTAAGCCCGTCACGTTTAAGGCCCCCATTCCCAGGAAGGAAAACGTGTTCTCCACGACCACGGATCCCGAGAAAATCGTTAAAAACCACCCGATGATAATCGTCACAACCGGAAGCAGCGCGTTCCTCCACGCATGGGAATAAATCACGACCTTTTCTTTTAATCCCTTTGCCCGCGCCGTTCTGATATAATCCATGCTGAGGGCATCGATCATCGCCGCCCGCACATACCGGGTCATGCTTCCGAGATTGGCGAAGGTCGTCACAATCAGCGGGAGCGCCATATAATACAGCCTGTCCTTAACCGCGGCAAAACCCGTGTACTCCACACCGGTTGTCCTGACGCCGCCGACCGGAAAGACCGGAAATTTCACAGCAAATAAAAAGATAAAAATCAGACCTATAATATAAATCGGAATACTGTATCCGACAATCGTAATTACCTGGACCGCCTGGTCAAACTTACCGTTTTTGTGAACCGCACAGAAAATTCCGAGCGGAATCGTGATCACCAGCGCCAGTATGGTGGAACATACATTCAGAAAAATGGTGTTCTGCAGCGGGGATGCAATGACCTTCACCACATCCTCCTTATACATCGTGGAATATCCGAGATCTCCCTGAAATACTCCCTCAAATTTTCCGTCAACCGAAGGGTATACCCCCAGCCACCGGAAATAACGGATCACAATCGGATCGTTTAACCCCAGCCTTTCACGCGCCTGCTGGTACATGTCTTCATATTCTTCCGCGGTAAGATCGTCACGAACTGATTCCAGCTCCGTCGCAGCGAGATCCCCCGGAATCAGATTGTAAATCATATACATAATAAACGAGATGACAAAAAATACCACGACCATATATACCAGTCGCTTTCCTATATATCTGGCCATACCTATCATCCTTTCTCAAGAGATACTGCATTCATCAGACGCCGCCGCGCTCTGCGTGCCTGCTTATGGATAAAAAGACGGGGCGGGCATTACACCCGTCCCGTCTCCCGGGTCGCATGTCACTGCAATCGGATTCCCTTACCTACTGAATCGTCGCATACAGAATCGCATACTGGAAGCTCCAGATATTCGTCTCCGCAAACCCTTCCAGCTTGTCGTTATAAACGGCACAGTAGGTCCAGTTATAAAGCGGTGTCTCCGGAAGCGTCGCGTTGTATTCCTTCTGATACTGGAACCACAGATCCTCAAATGCCGCGTCATCGCCCGCGTCCACACCGTAGATCATGTCGTTGGACAGATCATCCAGCGTGTGGTTGAAATAACGGTTCTTATTGTTAGCGATATTCTCTTCCACAAAGGTCCAGGTTCCGCTCTTATCGAACTTCGCCGCACCCAGTCCGGAAGCCAGTGAAATCATATTGTAGCTCGGCTGCGCATATTTTTCCTCGCCGTTCGCGCCGCGGCGGTTTAAGTAGCTTAAGAGCTCCGCGTCCGCCATCACGGTACGGTCGATCTTCATGCCGGCGTCCGCCGTGCTGCTGCTCTCCACCAGATAGATGGTCAAAAGCTCGTCAAGCGTGGTCTCAATTCCCTCGCCCTCCGCATGTCCGCAGTACTTTAAGATCAGCGGCATATACCAGTCCCCGTTTACCTCGACACAGCCTTCCATGTACTCCGTCTCCTCCTGCGGAACCTTCTTGTAACGGATCTTTCCGCTGCCGTCCTCGTAATCGGAGCCGTCCTCATTGTATACCCATCCGTCTTCCTTTAAGAGCTCAACCGCCTTCTCCGGATTGTAGGCATACGCCTCGAGCTCTGAGCTTAACTCCTCTTCCATATCCTGCGCCATCCACTGCGCCATGCTGTACTGGCCGTTTGCAACATTACCGAATCCCAGCGTGGACTCCTGGCAGATGGACTCGCGATCCGTTAAGTATGTAATCGCCTTGCGGACAGCCTCATACTGCGTGGGGCCCCAGTCGCACTGATAGAACAGCTTCATGTAGCCGCTGTACTTGTAGCAGTCAGCGCCGTAGCCGCCTGCATCCGCCATATCCAGGCATGCATTGATCATATCGCCCTCGCCGATGCCGTCGATCAGGTCAATGCTTCCGGTGGAAAGCGCATCCAGCATCGTCGCGCTGTCGACAACCTTTACGACAATCGTCTCGATCGACGCCTTCTGTCCCTCGAAGTTCCCCGGATAATTCTCGTTGATCGTCAGGGTCGCCTCGTTTGCCGCCACGTCCCAGCTCTGAATCTTATACGGGCCGGAGCACACGCGCCCGTCATAGATATAACGTCCCGCTGTGATCGCATCGCCGTAATTCTCCGCGTTGAATTCCTTTTCCGTCACAAAATGGCATCCCTCTCCGTCATCCGCGACGTCCGCGCTCTCATCCGCCAGCCACATCGTGTAGTCGATGGGGAAAATGTTCAGCAGCGCAAGGCCGTAATAATACGGATTGTAATCCGCTGCCACCGTGATGCTGAAGGTCAGGTCATCCACCAGGCTGATCCCCGCAAAAGCCTGGCTTGCGCCGTCCTTGTACTCCTGCTGCCCTACAAACTCTTTTCCGATCGTGCCGTAGGCGCTCTCCGCCACAGCTGCCGGTGAAGAGAACAGAAGCGGATAGGCGACATAGTTCTTCGCTGTGATCGCCGAGCCGTCGCTGAACTTTAAGCCGTCGTTTAAGGTGATCGTGTAGGTCAGCGTTCCGTCCGGATTGGAAACCGCGTCATGGGACGCCACGATGGTCTCGTCCCAAAGCCACTGCGCATCCTGGTCATAGCAGGTCGGCGCCATCGCCTCCGCCAGGAAAATCACCGGCTTGTCACCGCCTAAGCTCGACCACTGGTTAAAGCCCATATCCCCGGACATCGTGCTCGTCACGCCGTATACAAGACGGCTCTCGCCGCTGCCTTCCGCGGGTGCTTCCGGCTCTTTCTCCTCTGTACCGGAATCAGCTCCGCCTGACGGCTGTGCCGCTTCCGTAGCCGGGCCCGCTGTCTGCTGGCCGCCGCCTTTATCCCCGCCGCCGCAGGCAGCAAGAGAACATACCATAGCCGCAGCCAGAAACATAGAAACTGCCTTTTTCATTAGTTGGTATCCTCCTTATAATGATTTATACTTTAAACGGAACCATTCCGTCTAAGCCTGTTTTACACTTGTCTCATATTTCCCCTCATGGGATGATCACACCAGCTGTTCCGGGTTTAATCCCATAAGCTCCGGCAGGATGAAGCGCCCGTCCTTACGGATCAGCACATCGTCAAACCAGATTTCCCCGCCGCCGTACTCCGGCGTCTGGGCGTATACAATATCCCAGTGAATCGAAGACCGGTTTCCGTTATCCGCGCTGGCAATACTGTTTCCGGGCGTAAAATGAATGCTGCCCGCCATTTTTTCATTGAACATGGAATCCTTCATCGGACTTGTCACGTAAGGATTTACCCCGATGGCAAATTCACCGATATAGCGGCTCCCCTCATCCCGGTCGAGAATCGCGTTCAGGCGTTTCGTATCACTTGACGTCGCCTCCACGATCTTCCCGTTCTCAAACCGGAAGCAGATGTTGTCAAAAACCGTCCCCTCATAAAAAGCGGTCGTATTGTAGGTGATGACCCCGTTCACGGAATCCTTTACCGGCGCGGAAAAAATCTCGCCGTCCGGGATATTATTCTCCCCCGCGCAGGGCGTCGCCCCGATCCCTTTGATCGAAAACGTAAGGTCTGTCCCCCGTCCGGTGATATGCACCCGGTCGGTGCGCTCCATCAGCTCCTTTAAGGGCACAAAGGCCTTCTTCATTCTGGAATAATCCATCGCGCAGACATCAAAAAATCTGTTCTCTAAGGCTTCCATGCTCATGCCCTCCGCCTGCGCCATCCCGTCCGTGGGATAATGCATCACGCACCATTTCCCCTTCGGCTTTGCCGCATTTACCGTCTTGCTGTAAATCCGGGTAAAATCCGCCATCCGCTCCGGCGGCACATCGCCCATCTCAGATGTATTCTCCTCGCCGCGCACCCGGATATAGACGTCCATCCGGCTCATCAGAAGCGCGTCCGCCTCAGCCGCAATTTTCAGCTGATCGGCATTCGCCTGCATGAAAATCTCCCGCCGGATGTCCATCTTGTACATCCATAAAAACGGGCTTGCCCCCGCCGCATAGATCTCCCGGATCAGCGCTTTGATAAAATCATCCTGATGGTCGCCGTGGGATTCGATGACCACGCGCTCCCCGGGCTGTATGTTACAGGAATAGGTCACAATACTGTGTGCCAGTTTCTCTACTCTCGGATCTCTCATCATTTTCCTCATTTCTGTGCTGGTTTCATCAGCAAAAACTGTTCTCTGCTTCGCCTTACACTGATGTTCCGGTATCTACAGCGCCTCAAGGAAACGGGTCAGCAGCACCCACGAGCGGTCAAAGGACGCCAGGTCCAGAAACTCCTCCGTGGTGTGGATCTTTCCGTAAATCGCCCCGCTCGTGACAATCTCCATCTCCGGAAACATCTTTTTAAACACGCCGCACTCATTTCCTCCATGTCCGATCAGGCACGCCAGCGGTCTCTGGTAAAGCGATTCGAACACCTGCTTCATCGTCTCCCGCAGTTCCGACTCTGCCTCATATTTCCATCCCGGGTAGTACCCGCTGTATGTTGCCGCGGCCCCGTACAACTCCCCGAGCAGTGCAACCCGGTGCTTGAGCTCTTCCACCGCGCACTCCAGTCCGCTCCGGGCGGACACGCCGATCTTTGCCTGCGTCCCATCCAGAGAAATCACGCCCACATTGACCGACGTGACCGGCGGTTCCCCCTCCACCGCCGGATTGCGCGCCACAAGCCCGCACGGGAGCAGATACAAAAGATGCATCAGATCCGCGCTGTCCCGCTCTGTCAGCCGCCTTCTGACCGGCTCCGCAGGTTCCACGGTAATCCGGATGTCCGGATCGCTCTGTTCATATTCCGCGGTGATCTCACTGCCGCAGCTTTCCACGATCCGGCGGATCCGATCCGGGTCAGCATCCGTCACGAACACAGCCTCCGCTTCCGGCATGATCACATTGTGCTTTGTCCCGCCGTTTAACCCCGTCAGATAAAAACAGATCCCCTCCCGCTTCAGCGCACAGAGCACCCGGGCCGCAAGCTTTCCCGCATTCGCGCGCTCCTTATCGATCATCCCGCCGGAATGTCCCCCCAGCAGTCCGCTTACACGAAGCCGGTACGCCGGTTTGTCATTGTCCTCCCAGGTAACGGGCTTTGTCAGGGTCACCTGCTCGCCGCCGCCCATTCCCATGTAGGTTTTATACTCGCCCGCACCGTCTAAGTTAATCAGCCGTCTCGCTTTAAAATATTCCGGTTTCAGCGCCTGCGCCCCCACAAGCCCGGTCTCCTCCTGCGTCGTAAAACAGCATTCCAGGTACGGATGCGCCAGAGTATCGTCCGCTAAGATGGCAAGCATATACGCACATCCCATCCCGTCGTCCGCGCCAAGGGTCGTCCCCTGTGCCCGCAGATGATCGCCCTCCGTGTAAAGCGCGAGCGGATCTTTTTCAAAATCATGGTCAGACTCCGGCACCTTCTCACAGACCATATCCATGTGCGCCTGGATGACCACGCCCGGATGGTCCTCATAGCCCGCGGACGCCGGCTTGTAAATCACCACATTCCAGAGCTCATCCTGCATATAGTCAAGTCCGCACTCCTTCGCAAACGCCACAAGCCGGTCGCTTAACGCCTTCTCGTTCCCGGAGCCGTGCGGGATTTTACATATCTCGTTAAAATAATGACAATACGGTTTTGTCAGGTCAAATTCCATGTCAGTTCACATATCCTTTCCGACGGCTGCATCCAGATGCCCCAGGCTCTGTCGCAGCACGGCAGCTCTCTCCGGATCTCCTACAACGCCGCCAGAAACGTCTTTAAAAACCGAATCGACCGGTCAAAGGACTCCAGATCCAAATATTCCTCCGGCGTGTGATGCTTCGCGTAAATGGCCCCGCTCGTCACGATATCCATGTCCGGGAACATGTGTGCAAAGGCTCCGCACTCATTCCCGCCGTGAGCCGCCACATGCGCCAGCGGTCTGCCGTACTGCTCCAGAAATACCCGCTCCATCGTATCCCGCAGCGGTGAATCCGCACGGTAACGATATCCGTAGTAATCATCTTTTCCGACAATCTCTGCATTTAGCCTTTCACATAATAATCCGGCTGTCTGCTCCGCCTCCTTCATACAGGATTCAAACGGACTCCTGGCCGCATATCGGATCACGACAGCGTCATCCGTCGTTTCAATCCTGCCCAGGTTCGCGGAAGCATACGGCAGTCCCTCCAGCTGTAAAAATCGCCCGAATACACCGTACGGAAGCAGGTACAAAAGCTCTGTCAGCTCCAGGCTCTCCTCCGCGGAGGCTGCGTACACCGCCTGCCGCTCCGTCGGCACGCCATACGGTTCCAGCTCAAACCGGATCCCGGCGTCACTGAATTCATATTCGTCCGCCACCGCCGCGCGCACCGCATCAAGCGCTTCCTTCAGCCGCTCCGCCGTTTCCTCTGTCACAAATACCGCTTCCCCCTCCGGCGGAATGCCGGATTTTTTATTTGAAGAAGTCAGGCTCACAAGACGAAATGCGATCCCGTCCACGTGGAACGCGTACAGCGCACGCGCCAGCAGCTTGCCCGCATTGGCCCGTTCTTTGCTGATGTCATCCCCGGTGCGGCCCCCCAGAAGCCCCTCCACACGCAGGCGCCATGCGGCCCCCGGCGCGCTGCTTCTTGTGATCTTCTTCTCAATCGTCAGATTCCGGGAACCGGCCAGCGTCGTGTAGGTCCGGTATTCCCCTGCCCCGTCCAGATTGATCAGCCTTCTCGCTTTAAAATACGCCGGCTTTAACGCGCGTGCCCCGAACAGTCCGGTCTCCTCCTGCACGGTAAAGCAGCACTCCAGATACGGATGCTCAAGCGTCTCATCCGAGAGAATGTCAAGCATATACGCCACACCCATGCAGTCATCTCCGCCAAGCGTCGTGCCCCGCGCCCTAAGATGCGTCCCGTCCACATACAGATCCAGCGGATCCGTCTCAAAATGATGGCCGGATTCCGGCGTCTTCTCGCAGACCATGTCCATATGTGCCTGGATGATCACGCCCGGATGCGTCTCATAACCCGGCGTCGCCTGCTTATAGATCACGACATTCCACATCTCATCCTGGAGAAACGAAAGGCCGCGCTCTTTTGCAAACGCCACAATCCAGTCGCTTAACGCTTTCTCGTTTCCCGATCCGTGCGGGATTTTGCATATTTCGTTAAAATAATAACAATGCGGTTTTTTCAGATCAAATTCCATTTCTATCCTCCATCGCATGTACCAGCTCTGTCACAAAAGCATGTGCAGGAGCCGCCACACCAAGCCGTTTCGCTTCCGCCACGACAGCGCCGCTGATCGTATCCACCTCGGTGCGTACACCGTTTCGCAGATCCGCATAGATCGACGTATAACCGTTGTGCGCATGATCGACCAGGTCCCGCACTTCCGCGACAATCTCGTCCGCGTCAAATCCCATGTGATCCGCATTCGCCACACTCACGGCTTCCCGGACCAGCCGTTCTGTCAGGATCCACGCGTGATCGCTTTCGCTGATAAAATCAAGACTCGTCTGAAGAATTCCCGTCATCACGCTCGCCGAGACATTGATAAAAAGCTTCTTCCAGACTGATTTTTTCACACAGTCCGATACCGTAGTCTCAAAGCCGCATCTGGTAAACGTTTCTGCAATATGCGCAATCGCTTCGCCATTTCCCTCCAGCAGACCGATGCTGCCTGCACCCCCGCCCCCGTGATTCACATACCCTGGTTCGATCAGGCTGCTGTTGTGCTTTGTCGTCCCGATAATGATGTGCTCCCTGTCCGTAAAATCCTTAAGCACCTGCTCGTGTCCCGCGCCGTTCTGAAGCGTCATCACATAGGTATCCGGCCCGATCAGGCTGCTGTTTTCTTCCATCGCGCTCCGCGAATACATTGCCTTGACAAATACAATCACAAGATCCATCACCCCCAGATCCTTTGTCCGGGTGAGTGCCTTCGGATGATATATCCCTTCTCCATCCGCTTCTCTGATTCGTATCCCGTCCCTGTTGATCGCCTCTACTTTCGCTTCATCGACCTCTGACAGCCAGACCTCATTGTGCCGGGATAGATATCCGCCGAACAGGCATCCCATCGCCCCCGCTCCAAGTATCGCAATTTTCATTACCTGCACTCCTTATACTGCTTTTGCAATCGTTTTCTATTTTGGTATCGATTGCAATTTCATCATAGCATTTTGAGATTTGGAAGTCAAGTATTTTTCTCTTTTTACGGATAACCTTCCAGTTCTGCTTTTCTCTTTTTGCAATATGCACAAAAAAAGAACCGGTTTCCATGCGAAAACACCGGTTCTTTCCCGATTTTTACTATATTTTTTTTGAAAAGTTCAGCCAGTCGAAATTGCATGGGTGAAAATCGTGCTCGCACGAATTTTTATCCATCGGTTTCGACTGAGGGAGCGCCCGTATATGAGCAAAAGTGAGCCGTGAAACGGCGGGGAGCGCCGTAGGTGCGGTTTTGCGAATGGCGCGGGCTGAACTTTTCGTAACTTTTATACATAAAAGTTCAGCCATGCATCGCAAAATGGGCGAATCATGCCCGCATGAATGCGCACGTTTTGCAGCGAATGATCTATACCTCATTACTTAAAATACGGATCGCTATTTCCTTTGCTTTATTTCCTGATACTGTTTCTTTATTTTCTATATCATCAAGATAAATTGCAACGTAAACTTTATTTTCATCTACTTCCATAAAACCAACGAACCATGCCTTACCGTCAGTTCCTGAACCTGTTTTACCATATAAAGAACCCTTAACAGGTTCTGCTATATACATAATATTTTTCAGTTCCTCCAAATTATCAGCATTAAAATTATTCTCATTGCCAAAGATATGATTCAGTATGACAATCTGCTGTTTCGGCGAAATTTTTAATGATGATTCCAGCCAGAATCCATTAAGTTCCGGCAGCGGATTGGTCTGACTTCCGTTCCATTCGGATATATCACAATTTCCATACTGTATTTCTTTCAGCATGGCACGAATATTTTCCTGACCAACCATATCTGCTACCTGCCGAAAATACCATACGCACGATGTTTCAAATGCTTCTTTTAATGTTAATTCTGAGTTCCATGAATCAACCGGATATTTTACACCACTATATTTCATTGTAGAAGTCTGGTTTTCAAGCACATTATTTTCCAAACCAGCCAGTGCGGATACAATCTTAAATGTTGACAACGGTGAAACTTCCATCTCGCATTTGTCTTTATTATAAAAAGAATAAGCGTTTGATGAATCATCATATATTACGGCGCAGCCATTAATTCCCTGAAAGTATTCAGAATAATCAGCAATGTTGTCTGTCACAATAGCTGGTTCATTTTCCTTCATGGTTTCTGTACTCTGTATCCTTTGATTTTCTTCTGTTTCCTGTTTTATCGCAATACTATTATCCTCCTGCCGTTCACTATTTATATCTGAACACCCTGCAATCATAACAGATAACAGCACTATCGCTATACCTTTAACTTTTTTCATGTTATCTTCCTTTTCTGTGTCAGACTTTTCCTGGAAAAGTTCAGCCGGTCGGAAGCGCCCGATGGTTCACTGCTTCGGAAACCATCCGAAATCGTAACTGCGCCCGAGATCCCAGGCATCCCGGCCGGCCTGATCCGGTTCATTCACGGTATCCGCCAGCAGCTTGTAGCTCCAGAAGCAGTACCCGTGCCCGCCGCGCCACGCTTCAAGCTGTGCATCCGCCAGCGCACGGCAGATCCCCGCCTTTTCCTCATCGCTTATCCTGTCCCTCCCCCTGCTCACCAGGGAGGTAAACAGGCACCACTCCCCGCAGATCACCGGAAAATACCGCTCCATCTCCCGGATCTGAGCGCCGCAGTAGTCCTTAATATAAGCCAGGTAGTCCGGCAGGGCCTGCGCACATCCCATCGCCTCCGCCGTCGTCAGATACTGGTGCGTGTCCAGCCATACGTTCTGAAATTCCTCCTCGCGCATAAAGTCCTTCCAGTGCAGCAGCTCAAAGCCGTCGTGCAGTACCACCGCCTTCTCCGCCGCCATATGCCTTCGGATCCTGCGATAGGCATCCACATAAAACCGGCGCAGAAAATCCTTCGGCACACCGCAGCTTTTCTTTCCCATCTCAGAGTCAGCGGGAATATACCGCTTCTGGAGCTCCAGGCGATCCCACATTTCCTCACTGATCGGCTCATTGACCGGCTGGATCCCGAACAGCCCCGGTCTTCTCCCGTAGCGCTCCGCCAGCCGCTCCAGCACGTGCAGCGTAAACTCCACCTTATCCGGATCCTGCGCCCAGGTACAGATGCCGCTGATTCCGCCGTTGTCAAAACCGTTCTGTCCGCCCGGCACGGTATGGAGGTCGATCAGGATCTGCAGTCCGTAGCGCTCCGCCCACCAAAACGCCTTATCCAGCTCCTCCACACAGCCGATATAAGGCTCCACGTCGCCGAAAATAAAAAACGGCACCGGAATCCTGACCGTATTTAACCCCATGGACCGGATCCTCACAAAATCCCCCTCGGAAATATACTCCAGCCTGTGTGTCTTTATTCTCGCCTCGTACTCTCCCCTGGGAAGCTGCCGGGGAAGATCATATTCGTCCCTCGCCGTCGTCCCCTCATAGAGCGCCGGGCTCATCCATTTTTCCAGCACAAGCCAGTTGCCGAGATTCACACCTTTTATATACATTTGTCTCTCCTCCTTCTCTGCCAGGCAGCCATCTTTTGGGCAGCTCTGTATCTGTCCGTAATGCCGGATATGTAATCATACATGGTACTGCCATCGGTAATGGTGTAGATTTTGTGTGTTTATTATACGTGTTTCAGGTTGTTTCTTCAACTGTTTCTCTTTCCGTAATCTGATAAAACATGTTATACTGTTACATATCAACCATTCGAAAGGATATCAATTGCTATGAACATACTTTTATTTGGCGTTTCTAATGTTGGAAAGTCTGTCACCGGTGAACAGCTTGCCTCACGTTTAAACTATGATTTTTACGATCTTGATGAAGAAGTAAAGAAAAAACTGGGAATTACACTTGAAATATTTGTTTCCTCCGGTACACTTCAGGAGCGGGATTTTATAAGATGCGATATCATCCATACTCTTGTATCCCTTCCCTCCCATAAAGTGATTGCAGTTACTCCACTGTCACATATCGCTCCGATACAGCAATTGTTTTTATCGAAAGATGTTTTTATGATCGAATTACTTGATTCTGCCAAAAATATATTTGACCGGCTCGCCTTTAGTGATGAAAATGATAATATTTACAGGGATGATGCGTATAAAAACAAGCATAAAGATTATTATCTGAGGGAAATACAGGACGATCTTGCATGGTACGGTTCTATTTTTTCCGATATTCAAAACAAATTTGATATGGATGGCAGAGATCCCGCCCACGTCGCGGAAGCATTAATACAGGAATACCATTTGAACGGAAAGCCTTGATTCTGCAAAAATCCCTACCGGATTCCAGCAGGGATTTTTCCCTTCGGGCTGATTAAACCTGTTATCAAAAAACTATCTTGCATTCCATTTATCATTGTCGTATAATCATCCTGTAAATCTTTTATATCTTTTATCCCATCATTCTACTGCTCTTTCGGAATTCCCGGAATTTTATTATAAAAGTTCAGCCAGTCTCTGCGAGATGGGCGAATCATGCTCGCATGAATGAGCACATGTTGCAGAGACTGAGCGGAGCGCCCGTATATGAGCAAAAGTGAGCCGTGAAACGGCGGAGAGCGCTGTAAGCGCGGTTTTGCGAATGGCGCGGGCTGAACTTTTCTTTCAGCAATGGTTGAGAAAAAAAACAAAAACACGTATAATGGAGGAAAGCCTATGGCAAAAAACACAACATGGTATCAGAAGAATTTCTTTTGGAAAAGACTGCGGATCAACCGGAAGTACAAAGACCGCCTGTTCCGCTTCCTTTTTCAGGACAAAACAGACCTGCTGGCACTGTACAACGCGGTGAACGGGAGCTCCTACGGCGACCCGGAGAGCCTGGAGATCGTCACCCTCGACGACGTGATCTTCATGAAAATGAAAAACGATCTCTCCTTCATGATCTCGAATCAGCTGAATCTGTACGAGCATCAGAGCACCTACTCTCCCAACATGCCCCTGCGCGGCCTGATCTATTTCACGCACCAGTATGAGGGACTGCTCTCCCGCCAGGAGGAAAACCTGTATGGCACAAAGCTGCTTCGTCTGCCCACGCCGGAGTACGTCATCTTCTACAATGGCAGAAAGGAACAGCCGGACCGCACGGAGCTGTTCTTATCCGACGCCTTTGAGACAGGGCACGGCACCGGCTGCCTGGAATGCCGGGCGATGATGCTGAACATCAATCGGGGGCACAACGGGGAGCTGATGAAAAAATGCAGACGCCTTTGGGAATATTCCGAATTTATTGCGGAGGTAAACGACAACCTCGACCAGAACATGTCCCTGAAGGCAGCGACCGTCCGGGCCATGGATATCTGCATCCAAAAGGGAATTCTGACTGATATCCTGTTATCCAACAGAGCGGAGGTGCTGGGCATGCTGCTGACAGAATATGACGAGAAAAAACATATGCGGACGCTATACCGGGAGGGTTATGAGGACGGATTTGACAAAGGTGAACAGGCTGGCTTTGACAGAGGCGAGCAGAATCTGCTGGAACGGATGATTCACAAAAAGCTGCTGCGCGGGAAGGATGCAGCTGCCATTGCGGATGAGCTCGAGACAGATGTCGAAACTGTTCGGAAGATAATAGAGAAGCTCTCCTCTAGCTGACATGATTTCATCCTCGTACCAGCAGTCCGGCGGATATTCTGCAGTAAAACTATCTGAACTCCTGCAGAATATCCGCCGGACTGCGCGGTTTCTTCAATGACATTACAGCTGTGTGTATTTCAGATTCTTTCCCCGGCTTTTCTCTACCGGATATTTTTCTCCATTCTGCTTCATCTTTTTCTGCAGACACTTATCCAGATCCAGCCCATACATCTGGGCAAAACGAACAACAAAAAACATGATGTCTGCCAGCTCATCTTCAATATGTCCCAAAGACGTATCCTCAAGAAACATTTCTTTCATCTGTTCTGCTGTCTTAAATCTGAAAAGATCCAGCAATTCTCCCGCTTCTGTAGAAATCCCGATTGCCAGGTCCTTTGGATTATGAAACGGATCCCAGTCCCGTTCCTCGCAAAACACTCTGACCCTCTGTTTTAATTCCTCAATCGTTGTCGTTTTGTCCATCACATGCGTCTCCCATTATCTTTGCCCAAACGTATCTGCTCTTTCAGATAATTCCCCAGCGCCTGATCAACACAATACACATAGCATCCCTTCATTCCCCGTGTCATAAGTGTCCGGTACGTATTTTTTATAATCTCATCCGCCAGCTCCAGTGCCTTTTTCGGATTCTCTCTATACAGCTTTTTCATACCCTTAACCGACTGATCTGTCCTCGCGCGTTTCGTAAAATCTGTCACAATTTTTCCGTCCTCATATCTCATATCTTCGCCGATAATGACACCAACATAATCGAATTCCAGACCCTGAGAGGTATGGATACATCCCGCCTCATTCACAGATGTATCATCGATCGCATACGTGGCCGTATTTCCGAGATTCCAGCTCATTTCAAAGTCTCCGATTTTAATATCATGTACATCGGAATTATTTTTTCCTTCCTTTAACCAGTTCCAGCAGTATCCAGCCAGCAGCCGCGCGTGATTCGGTGCCTGATTTTTTTCAATCACAATTTTTCTCACCTCATCTGGCGTAGCGCAGATCCTGATATCATAATCGATTCCCTCCATATCATAATTCGCCGTTTCCTGTATCTCCAGAACATGATCCAGCCAGGCAGGATAACCGTCCGAACCATTACAGCGGAACTGTGACTGCAGCTCCATATGTATGATCTCTGCTCCCTCCCGCTTTGCCCATGCCTCGATCTCTGCCACACTGCCGATATCGCTCATTGTAACTCTCTGTCTTTCGTCAATGAAAAAAACACTGCACAGCGATGCATGAATGATTTCCTTAATCTGATTCTCACCAATATTCTGAAAAATACCGGACTTTGCATTCAGACGATGCGCTTCATCTACAAGTATCGTATTAACTGTATTATTTTCCGCATTCGTATAAATTCCCGATCCCTTGAACAGATTGTCCACACTGGTTTTCCTTCCCTGATTGCATTCCACTGCTTCAATTCAATAATAATCACGTTCGGATGCCGGTTTCCGTCGTACCCTGAAATAATAAAATCCACCCGTTTCGATGTCTGCGGAATATTGTACTCAATTGCAATCCCCGCATCATCCGGTATATCATTATCATTTAACACCTTATACATATATTCCAGTGAATTTTCCCAGGATCGAAATTCATTTTGAACGGTACTGCGATGCATTTTTGTATAAATATTGTGCTCTATTTCCACTGCAATCGTATCGTCCTCTACGCTTCTCAGAAAATCTGTTTTTATTCCGTCATACACGATCATCCTGAACCCTCCTCTTTTGTCTGTCCCCTCCCGACACCTCCCATTATACCTGGAAATCCTTTGACAGACAAGCATTCCTGTCCGGCAAATTCTGACCGTTCCCATCAGCAGCTCATGTTAAAAATATGATTAAAAAAAGCCCTGTACCCACCCGGTACAGAGCTTTTTTCCTCTTCATCCTATACTAACTCTAACAATACCTCCAGCGCGCCGTCGCCCTTGCGCTGGCCGATCTTCACGATCCTGGTGTAACCGCCCTTGCGGTCTGCGTACTTCGGAGCAATCTCGTCAAACAGCTTCGCCACAAGATCCACGTTCTTCGTGTTCTTCTTCTTTCCGGCGTTCTCCTGCGGTACTTCCTTGACCGGATAGAGCACCTTTAACATCTCTCTGCGGGCATGCAGACGGGACGGACGATCCTTCTTAATCGTCTTATCCACCTCGTCGTATACGGTCACTTTCTTTCCGTCCACGACTTCTTTCACACGCTTGCCATCCTTGTCCTTGCGGGCAACCTTGGCCTTTACCGTCACCTCGTCAAAGTTATCTCTTTCCCGTACCGCTTTCGCGATAATGCCCTCGGCGATTTTGCGCACTTCCTTTGCTCTCGCCTCCGTGGTAACGATCTTTCCGTTATGGATCAGCGCCGTCACCTGGCTTCTCAATAAAGCCTTTCTCTGACTGGATGTTCTTCCTAACTTGCGATAGCCTGCCATCTTTCTTTTCCTCCATCTCTCCCGGCAATGCGCTTTCGTCTTACTCACCGGGTCTGTGCTGGCTGACATACTCCATGCCGTTCGGACTTACTGTTTCTGCCATACTTTTATCTTCCTCCGGTCAGCCGCGCCCTGTATGCGGGCTGCCGGTCATATCTGCGGTTACTCCTCGCCCTGGTTTAACTGGAGGCCCAGCTCCTTTAACTTGGCGAGAACCTCCTCTAAGGACTTGCGTCCCAGATTCCGGACCTTCATCATATCTTCCGGTGTACGGTTCGTCAGTTCCTCCACCGTATTGATCCCTGCCCTCTTCAGACAGTTGTAAGAACGGACGGATAACTCGAGCTCGTCGATATTCATCTCGAGCACTTTCTCCTTCGCATTATCCTCCTTCTCGATCATGACATCCGCCTGCTGTGCGGCCTCAGACAGATCGATAAACAGGCTTAAGTGTTCGCTTAAAACCTTCGCCGCAAGGCTGACCGCCTCATCCGGTTCCAGGGTTCCGTTGGTATATACATCCAGCGTAAGCTTATCATAGTCTGTGATCTGTCCCACACGGGTATTCTCAATCGAGAGATTCACACGCTCCACCGGCGTATAGATGGAATCCACCGCGATCACACCGATCGGAACATCCTCTGATTTGTTTTTATCCGCGCTGACATAACCTCTGCCCTTTGTAATCGTGAGCTCCATATACAGCTTGGAATCCGCTCCACCGTTTAGATTGGCAATTACCAGATCCGGATTTAAGATCTGAATATCAGAATCCACCTGGATATCTGCGGCTGTAACAATCCCTTCACCTTCGAATTCAATGTAAGCAACCTTCGGCTCGTTGGTAGAACTGTTGTTTCGGATCGCAAGATTCTTGATGTTCATGATAATCTCGGTCACATCCTCCTTGACACCGGGGATGGAGCTGAACTCATGCAGCACACCGTCGATCTTGACCTGGCTGACCGCCGCGCCCGGCAGCGAAGAAAGCATAATTCTTCTCAGCGAATTGCCAAGCGTGGTGCCGTATCCTCTCTCTAATGGTTCTACAACAAACTTCCCGTACTTCTTGTCTTCTGAAATTTCTGTGATTTCAATTTTTGGTTTTTGAAAATCGAACACTAACAAATTCCTCCTTATCCGGGTAATCTGCCTGATATACGAAACGTCAGATAAATCTGTCGTGAGTATAATAAGATCATCGCCGCGATTTACTTCGAATACAACTCGACGATAAGCATCTCATCCACAGGTACGTCAATCTGCTCTCTGGAGGGTAATTCCTTTACAGTTCCCTGTAATTTCTCAGCGTCAACCTCTAACCAGTCCGGCACTAATCTGCCGCCGGTCACCTCAATGATGTCTTTCATTCTCTGAAGGCCCTTGTTTCTCTCGCGAACCTCGATCACATCACCGGCCTTTACCTGGTAGGAAGGAATGTTGACCAGCTTGCCATTTACCAGGAAAAACTTGTGATCCACGACCTGTCTGGCCTCTCTTCTGGTTCTGGCAAATCCCATGCGGAACACGACGTTGTCAAGCCTGGACTCTAACATGGTCATCAGGTTCGTACCGGTCATGCCCTTCATCCGGTCTGCCTTCTCATAGTAATTATGGAACGGCTTCTCCAGCACGCCGTAGATAAACTTCGCCTTCTGCTTCTCTCTCAGCTGGAGAGCGTACTCCGACATCTTCTTATTTGCCCGCTTTAACTCTCTGCGGGACTTCTTGTCATATCCTAAATAACTCGGCTCTAAGCCAAGACTTCTGCATCTCTTCAGAACAGGAACTCTGTTTACTGCCATTTCGACTCTACCTCCTAATTAAACTCTTCTGCGCTTCGGCGGGCGGCATCCATTGTGCGGTACCGGGGTTACGTCTCTGATGCTGGTAACCTCAAGTCCACATGCGGAAAGCGCACGGATTGCAGCTTCTCTTCCTGAACCCGGCCCCTTTACCATAACGTCGACGGTTTTTAATCCGTGTATTAAAGCTGCCTTTGTAGCAGTTTCTGCCGCCATCTGGGCAGCATAGGGAGTAGATTTCCTTGAACCTCTGAATCCAAGACCACCGGCACTTGCCCATGATAAGGCATTTCCCTGCGCATCCGTAATCGTCACAATCGTGTTGTTGAAGGATGACTGAATATGTGCCTGTCCGCGTTCAACGTTTTTCTTTACGCGCTTTTTTGTCACTTTTTTTGTAACTTTCGCCATATCTAAACTAACCTACTTTCTCTAATTCTAAATAATCTGATCGCAGCTTTTCTTATTATTTCTTCTTGTTCGCAACCGTACGCTTCGGGCCTTTTCTCGTCCGCGCATTGGTCTTCGTCTTCTGACCGCGAACCGGAAGTCCCTTTCTGTGACGGATTCCGCGATAGCAGCCGATCTCCTGCAGTCTCTTGATATTCATGGCGATCTCTCTTCTCAGATCACCTTCCACCGTCTGTGTCTCATCGATCACGGCGCTGATTCTCTTCACCTCGTCGTCTGTCAGATCTCTGACGCGAGTATCCGGATTCACCTTTGCCTCAGCAAGGATACGGTTTGAGCTTGTTCTACCGATTCCGTAGATGTAAGTCAGACCGATCTCAACACGTTTTTCTCTTGGTAAATCTACACCTGCGATACGAGCCATGTGCTTTTTAACCTCCATTAATTCATCTGATGCAGAAAGGCTTCTCCTGCACCCTGTTATTTTCTGATCTTTGTAACGAACTGTTACCGGCGCAGTCCGCACCGCCGCTGCAAGCCGCCCGACCCGGTGCCTGTTTCGCACCAGCGACTTTTACACCGTCCTGTATCTTTACATACAGCGGTATATAATAAGAAGACACCCGTGGCAGCTCCGTTGTCATCCGGCCTGAAATGTGTGCCCCTGCTCTTCTTATCTTATTCTGGATGATTTCTCCCTGCGCTCTCGGTATGCCGGCGCGGGGAGCCCAGCTGTCCCTGCTGTCTCATATGATAACAGTGCAACAACCCGTCCGGGTGTTTCACTGCAGCCGCACATTATGAATTGTGAAACAGACAGGAACGATTAACCCTGTCTCTGTTTGTGTTTCGGATTCTCACAGATGATCCGAATGCTTCCTTTTCTCTTGATAACCTTGCATTTCTCGCAAATCGGTTTCACGGATGATCTTACCTTCACAGCGAATCCTCCTTTCCTCCATCGGCTCTTTTCCGCGCAGTATACGCGCAAAAAGGCACTATTCAAAAGTGTCCATTTGACATTATAGCATGGACATTCTTTGAAAGTCAACCATTATTTGTCTCTCCAGATAATCCTTCCTTTTGTCAGGTCGTATGGCGACATCTCGATCGTTACACGGTCTCCCGGAAGGATACGGATAAAATTCATACGAAGCTTCCCGCTGATGGTCGCTAAGATCTGATGGCCGTTTTCAAGCTCAACCTTGAAAAAAGCGTTGGGCAGCTTTTCCACCACTTTACCTTCCACTTCGATGACGTCTGCTTTTGACATAAATAATTCCTCCTGTTAATGATTCCCGGCCGCTTCTGTCATGCTCCGGTATACTTTGATTGCACGTTTTACCGAGACATCCGTCCACTCTCCCGCGAGAACCTCCGTGACTTCTGCCGGAAGCTTCGCAATGCGCTGTATATGACGCCTGTTTTTTCTCTTGGGAGCGGCCAGCGGCTTTGTCGTGCCGTTCGCCACCCAGACGGACTGCTCTTCGTCCTTTACGATCAGATAGATCTGATTCCTGTCATGTCCCGAGAGGGACTTTGCAAATTCTGTCTTCATACTCTGCTTCCTGCCGGCCTCCGGTGTCACTGCCCCGACGCCTTTTTATACAGATACTGATCCATATCACCCTTTGCAATCTCCTGCGCGGTGAGTGTCAGAATCTCGGGGCCGTTCTCTGTGATCAGAATCGTATTTTCATAGTGTGCCGACGGCTGAAGATCCTCCGTGACCACGGTCCAGTCGTCGTCCATCCAGACAACGTCCGCCGTCCCCAGGTTAATCATCGGCTCGATGGCAAGCGTCATGCCGGGCCGCAGCCGGATCCCTCTGCGGCGCTGTCTGCAATTGGGTATCTCCGGATCCTCGTGCAGATGGGCGCCGATCCCGTGTCCGCACAGATCATACACCACGCCATACCCGAAACGCTCCGCGTAATCCCCGATCGCACGCGAAATCTCGTGCAGGTGCCTGCCCGCTACGGCATATGCGATTCCCTCAAAAAAACTCTGTCTCGTCCGCGCGATCAGAAGCTTTCTTTCTTTTGAAATCTCCCCTATGCCATGGGTTCTCGCCGCATCGGAATGGTAACCCTTGTAGATCACCCCCGCATCAAGGCTGACGATATCGCCTTCTTTTAAGATGCGCTTCTTTGAGGGAATCCCGTGTACCACCTCTTCATTGACCGACACGCAGATCGACGCCGGATATCCCTGATAGTTTTTAAAGGACGGCTCGCATCCAAAGCTTCGAATCATTTCCTCCCCGAGGCGATCGATCTCATAAGTGGACATTCCCGGACGCAAACTCTTTCCCAGCTCCTCGTGAACCTGTGCAAGAATTTTCCCGGCCCGCCTCATGAGTCCGATCTCACGGGGTGACTTTATCGTAACAGGCATCCTTATTCTCCTAAGATCGCCACAATATCCGCAAATACCTGTTCCATCGGCTGTGTGCCGTCCACGGTTTTTAAGATATCCTGCTTCTTATAATAGTCGATCAGCGGCTGTGTCTGCTCATGGTACACGCCAAGGCGCTTCTGCACGGTCTCCGGCGCATCGTCATCCCGAAGCACCACCGGATTGCCGCAGCGGTCGCAGATCCCCTCTACCTTTGTCGGGATAGAGACAATATGATAGGTGGCGCCGCAGTTTAAGCAGGCGCGTCTGCCGCTCATTCTGGTTACGATGTTCTCATCCGGAACATCCACGTCAATGGCATAGTCCATCTTCTGATTTATCTTCTCAAGCGCTGCGTCAAGCGCCTCTGCCTGCGGAATCGTCCTCGGAAATCCGTCCAGCACAAAGCCCTTTTCACAGTCATCCTGCTGTATTCTGTCCATAACAAGATCACAGGTCAGCTCATCCGGCACCAGAAGTCCCTGATCCATATACTGTTTTGCCTTCTGTCCCAGTTCCGTCCCGTTCTTGATATTCGCACGGAAAATATCTCCCGTGGAAATGTGCGGTATGCCGTACCGGTCTGCGATCTGCTTTGCCTGTGTTCCTTTACCGGCTCCCGGAGCCCCTAACATGATAATTTTCATAAGACTTCTCTCCTTTTTCTGTAAATCGAAAGCAACGCTGAACTAAAAGTCCAGCGTTCACTTTTCTAATCATTCAGGAAACCTTTGTAGTAACGCACACGCATCTGCGATTCCACCTGCTTTAACGTCTCGACAACCACACCCACAATGATGATGATGGACGTTCCTCCAAAGGACACATCCGCGCCGAATACGCCGTTAAAGAAGATCGGAATAAATGCGATAAATGCAAGTCCTACCGCTCCAATCAAAACAATATAGTTTAAAATCCGGTTCAGATAATCGCTGGTCGGCTTTCCTGGCCGGATACCCGGAATAAAACCGCCTGCCTTCTTCATGTTGTTCGCAATCTCCAACGGATTAAACGTAATCGACGTATAGAAGTAGGCAAACGCAATGATTAATACAATATATACCACAAGTCCGATGGAATATACCGGTTCCTCCGGATTACACCAGTTCGACTGCGACATTCCTCTTAAAATCTTACTGCCGATCCCGGTCCCGTTTCCCTTTCCGATCAGGCCGGCGATAATCACCGGTGTCTGCAGAAGGGACTGTGCGAAAATAACCGGAATCACACCGCCCGTATTGACCTTTAACGGAATATGCGTCGACTGGCCGCCCACCTGCTTTCTTCCCTGAATCTTCTTGGAATACTGCACGGGAATTCTGCGCTCTCCGCCCTGAAGGAACACGACGAACAGCACCATCGCCACGATGATCGCCACGATAATCAGTGCCGCAAGAATGGCCTTCGGGACATCTCTTCCTGAGATGAACTGTCCGTACAGCGTACCGATATCATTCGGCATGCGCGAGATGATATTGATGGTAAGCACGATCGAGATACCGTTTCCGATTCCCTTCTCGGTAATCCGCTCGCCGATCCACATCAGCACAGCAGAGCCGGCCACCAGCGTCATCACGACCATGATAATACCGAGCACACTGTTAAAGCCCTCGTTGAACTCCAGATAGCCGCCGCGTTTTAATCCGATCGTCATCGCAACCGCTTCCACGAAAGCAAGTACAACTGTGAGATAACGGGTAAATTCCGCAATTTTCTTGCGTCCTTCCTCTCCGTCGCGCTGCATCTCCTCCAGCTTTGGAATCGCGATCGTCAAAAGCTGCATAATAATCGAGGATGTGATATACGGGGTAATATTTAATGCAAAAACAGAGAAATTGTAAAACGATCCTCCGGTAATCGCATCAAAAAAGTTCATTCCATCCGCAGTCTGGCTTGCAAACCAGTTTGCAAACACCTGACTGTCCACACCAGGGATCGGAAGCTGACTTCCTACCCTGATCACAATCAGCATTAAAAATGTAAAAATAACCCGTTTCCGAATATCTTTAATTTTAAATGCATTACGGAGTGTCTCCAGCATTAGATCACCTCTGCTTTTCCACCAAGAGCCTCAATCTTTTCTTTCGCACCTGAGCTGAATGCATTTGCCTGAACCGTGAGCTTCTTGGTAAGTTTGCCATTGCCAAGAATCTTAACGCCGTCCCTCGGGTTCTTTACGATCCCGCTCTCGATTAAGGTCTCGACAGAAACAACTGCATCATTCTCAAATACTTCAAGTGCGGATACGTTCACACCGACAATATCTTTTGAATTGACGTTCTTGAAGCCTCTCTTCGGCAGACGTCTGTATAACGGCATCTGACCACCTTCAAACCCCGGTCTCGGAGCCCCGGAACGCGCTTTCTGTCCCTTATGTCCTTTACCCGCAGTCTTGCCGTTTCCTGATCCGTGTCCACGGCCTCTTCTGAAGCTGTTATGTGTGGATCCCTCTGCTGCTTTCAAATTTGATAAGTCCATTCCTACACCTCCTTATCTGTTATTTTAGATTTCTTCTACTTTCACGTACGGCGCAACCTTGCGGAGCGCACCTGCGGTCGCCGCGTTATCCGGTAATTCCACTGATTTGTTCAGTTTTCTCAATCCGAGCGCCTCAATGGTCTTTTTATTCTTCGGAACAGCACCGATCGTTGATTTTATAAGTGTAACCTTCAGCTTTTTCTCTGACATTTCGCTAACCACGCCTTTCTGATATTCTGCGACTTCCGTCACATTAACTTACGACTTCTTCCACAGACTTGCCGCGAAGTCTTGCCACCTCTTCCGGAGACTTTAACTGGCCTAACGCGCTGATTGTCGCGAGAACAACATTCTGCTTATTGTTAGAACCCAGAGACTTTGTACGGATATTCTTGATCCCCGCCAGCTCGCACACGTTACGTGCCGGACCTCCGGCGATGATACCGGTACCATCCGGAGATCTCTTCAGCAGCACAGACGCTCCCGTATGCTTTCCGGTGACGTCATGCGTGATACTGCCGACCTCATCCAGCTTTACCGTGATAAGCTTCTTCATCGCGTCTTCTTTTCCCTTGCGGATCGCCTCCGGGATCTCAGATGCCTTTCCCAGTCCTGCGCCCACGTGGCCATTTCCGTCACCGACGACAACTAAAGCTGTAAACCGGAAGTTACGTCCGCCCTTGACAACTTTGGTTACACGTTTGATTGACACTACTTTTTCGTTTAATTCTAACTGGCCAGCATCAATAATTTCACGTTTCATGCTTGCGTTTTCCTCCTTCTAGAACTCTAATCCAGCTTCTCTTGCCGCCTCAGCTAACGCTTTGACTTTTCCCTGATAGATGAAGCCGCCCCGATCGAAGACAACGGCTGTGATACCCTTATCCAGCGCCTTCTTCGCGATTACCGTACCAAGATGTGCCGCTGCCTCGACATTATTCGTCTTCTCCAGCTCCGCCTTCACGTCCTTCTCGAGCGTGGATGCGGCCACAAGTGTATTTCCAACGGTATCGTCTATAATCTGAGCGTACATATGATTATTACTTCTGAACACAGCTAAACGTGGTCTCTCTGTCGTTCCCGCAAGATGATGACGTATTCTTCTATGCTTATTTTCACGAACCGCTGTTCTTGATTTCTTCCTAATCATTTTTCGTCACTCCTTTAATTATTTCTTACCGGTCTTACCAACTTTACGCCGGATCACTTCATCAGCATACTTGATACCCTTGCCCTTGTACGGCTCCGGTCTTCTCTTGTCTCTGATCTCCGCCGCATACTGGCCGACCTTCTCTTTGTCGATACCCGATACGATAATCTTGTTGCCTTCCACTTTGGACTCAAGTCCTTCCGGATCCGTCATCTCAACCGGATGGGAATATCCCAGGTTTAAGGTCAGTACATTTCCTGACTTGGAAGCTCTGTAACCGACACCGTTTACCTCAAGCTCCTTTTTGTATCCGTCCGTAACGCCGACCACCATGTTGTTGACCAGTGTTCTCGTCAGTCCGTGTAATGATTTCATTTTCTTTAAATCGTTCGGTCTTGTGACGATGATCTCATCGCCCTCCTGCTTAATCTCCATCTCCGATGGAAGGGTTCTCTCAAGCGTTCCCTTCGGACCTTTTACAGTCACATGATTATTTTCTGCAATCTCGACTGTCACACCAGCCGGAACTGCGATTGGCATTCTTCCTATACGTGACATGCCCGTACCTCCTGAATCTTCGTAATTACCTGATTGCGGCCTGCGCCGTAGTTACTATATTAAATGCGGAATTACCACACAAAAGCTAATACCTCACCGCCAACCTGAAGCTTTCTCGCCTCTTTGTCCGTGATGATGCCCTGATTTGTGGAAAGAATCGCGATCCCCAAGCCGCCTAACACTCTCGGGAGCTCATCTCTTCCGGCATACACACGAAGACCCGGCTTGGAAATCCTCTTAAGGCCCGTGATGATCTTCTCGTTCTTATCTGCACCGTACTTTAAGGTGATGCGGATGGTCTTAAAATTGCCGTCTTCCACAATATCGTATTTTGCGATATAACCTTCATCCAGAAGAATGTTTGCGATCGCGATTTTCATCTTGGATGACGGAACGTCGACTGTATCATGTTTAGCAATGTTTGCATTACGAATTCTCGTAAGCATATCTGCGATTGGATCATTGGTTGTCATGATGTATATTTCCTCCTTTTTGAATAAATGCTGCCTTTCACGCAGAAATCTGCATGTCCGGTCTCTTACCAGCTTGCCTTCTTAACACCCGGTATCTGGCCCTTATATGCTAATTCACGGAAACATACTCTGCAGATTCCGTATTTTCTTAAAACAGAATGCGGACGGCCGCAAATCCTGCAGCGTGTATACGCTCTGGTTGAGAATTTCGGTTTGCGCTGCTGCTTTATTTTCATACTTGTTTTCGCCATTTAAGATTCCCTCCTGTTATTTGGCAAACGGCATATTGAACTGTGTCAGTAATTCACGCGCCTCTTCGTCAGTCTTTGCGGTGGTGACAAAAATAACGTCCATTCCGCGCACCTTGTCGATCTTGTCATACTCGATCTCCGGGAAAATCAGCTGCTCTTTGATTCCGAGTGCATAATTACCGCGTCCGTCAAATGCGTTCGGATTCACGCCGCGGAAATCGCGTACACGCGGCAGCGCCAGATTGATCAGACGATCCATAAATTCATACATCTTCTCGCCGCGCAGCGTGGTCTTGCATCCGATTGCCATGCCCTCTCTGATCTTGAAGTTTGCAACGGAGTTCTTCGCTTTTGTGATCACTGCCTTCTGACCGGTAATCGTCTCCATGTCCTTCACGGCAGCCTCTAAAATCTTGGCGTTCTCCTTGGCCTCGCCGACACCCATATTTACCACGATCTTCTCGAGCTTCGGCACTTCCAGGATATTTTTATATCCGAATTTTTTCATCATAGCATCTATGATTTCATTCTGGTATTGTTCTTTCAGTCTGCTCACTGATTGGCCTCCTCCCTCTATACTTAATCGATGATATCTCCTGTGGACTTCGCGAAACGCACTTTCTTATCCCCGTCCATCTTAAAGCCAACACGGGTCGGCTGTCCCTTGTGGAGATACATCACGTTCGAAATGTGGATCGGCGCTTCCTGGTGGATGATGCCGCCCTGCTGGTTGGACATGCTCGGTTTCGCATGCTTTGTGATCATATTGATCCCCTCAACCAGAATCCTGTTTGTCTTTCTGTTGATGGCAATGACCTTGCCCTCTTTATCTTTATCTTTACCGGCGATCACTTTTACCATATCGCCCTTTTTAATCTTCAACATTGCCATATCCGATCCTCCTACAATACTTCAGGAGCTAAGGAGACAATCTTCATAAACTGTTTCTCACGAAGCTCTCTGGCTACTGGTCCAAAAATACGTGTTCCTCTCGGAGTCTTGTCATCCTTGATGATTACGGCAGCGTTCTCATCAAATCTGATATAGGAACCGTCCTTGCGGCGTGCACCCTTTACTGTACGGACGACTACAGCCTTGACGACGTCGCCCTTTTTAACAACACCGCCTGGTGTTGCATCTTTTACCGTAGCAACAACTACATCACCAATATATGCATATCTCCTGGTAGACCCGCCCATAACACGGATGACGAGCAGTTCCTTTGCTCCTGTGTTGTCGGCTACCCTCAGTCTGCTTTCCTGTTGTACCATGCTTGCAGCCCTCCTCCTGTTATTTTGCTCTCTCTATGATCTCCACAAGTCTCCATCTCTTATCCTTCGATAAAGGTCTTGTCTCCATTACTCTGATCCTGTCACCGATTCTGCACTCGTTCTTCTCGTCATGAGCCTTTAATTTGTAGGTCTTCTTTACGATCTTATTATAAAGCGGGTGTCTCACGTTATCCTGAATTGCAACCACAACCGTCTTGTCCATCCTGTCGCTTACGACAACGCCGACACGTGTTTTTCTAAGATTTCTTTCTTCCACGATGAATTCTCCTTTCCTGTGATTTACTGCGCAACCTTAGCCTTCTCAGTGATAAGCGTCTGAATTCTTGCGATGTTCTTTCTGACTTCCCTGATCCTGCTTGTATTCTCCAGCTGATTGGTTGCATTCTGGAATCTCAGATTGAAGAGTTCTTTCTTCGCCTCTACCAGCTGTGTCTGAAGCTCCGCAACAGACTGTGTTCTTAATTCTTCTATATATTTACTAGTTTTCATTCGACACACCGCCTTCCAAATCCGCACGTGAAACTACTTTACATTTGCAAGGTAATTTATGTGTAGCAAGACGCAACGCCTCTTTTGCAACATCCTCCGGCACCCCTGCGATCTCAAATAAAACACGGCCCGGTTTTACGACTGCTACCCAGTACTCTAAGGAACCTTTTCCGGATCCCATACGTGTTTCCGCCGGCTTTGCCGTAACCGGCTTATCCGGGAAAATCTTGATCCAGATCTTACCGCCACGCTTTACGTAACGCGTCATCGCGATACGGGCTGCCTCGATCTGATTTGACTTAATCCAGCACGGCTCGGTAGCAACGATTCCGTACTCACCATTGCTGATCATATTGCCCCTGGTTGCCTTTCCTCTCATGGAACCACGGAACTGCTTACGATGCTTTACTCTCTTCGGCATTAACATTACCTGCTACCTCCTTCCCGGGAAGACTTCTCCCCCGCGTTTCCTTTCGTCGGAAGGATCTCGCCCTTGTAGATCCACACTTTTACGCCGACTTTTCCGTAGGTGGTATCCGCCTCCGCGAATCCATAATCAATATCTGCTCTTAAAGTCTGAAGCGGGATCGTCCCCTCCGAATAAAACTCCGTACGGGCCATATCCGCACCGCCAAGACGTCCGGAACAGGATGTCTTGATCCCCTTCGCGCCTGCCTTCATGGTTCTTCCCATGCAGGACTTCATCGCGCGGCGGAACGATACACGGTTCTCCAGCTGCAGTGCGATATTCTCCGCCACCAGCTGCGCGTCGCGATCCGGTCTCTTCACCTCTTTGATATCTACAATCAGCTTCTTGTCCGTAAGCTTCTGAACCTCTCCCTTGATCTTCTCGATCTCGGAACCGCCCTTGCCGATCACCACGCCCGGCTTTGCCGTATAAATGATCACCTTCACGCGGTCAGACGCTCTCTCGATCTCAATCTTCGAGACGCCGGCTGCATATAATTTTTTCTTAAGGTAGGTTCTGATGTTGTAATCTTCTACCAGGAAATCTGCAAAATCTGCTTCCGCATACCACTTCGAGTCCCAGTCCTTGATAATACCGACTCTTAAGCCATGTGGATTAACTTTCTGTCCCATATTAACTCCTTTCCTGCGTTCCGCTCTGGATTCATGCCCGCAGCGCAGAACGCCGCTCCTGTATTATTTCTCGTCAAGCACAACTGTGATGTGGCTCATTCTCTTCTCGATCCTGTATGCCCTGCCCTGTGCCCTCGGCCTGATCCTCTTCATCGTCGGTCCCTTGTTTGCATAGCACTCCGCAACGTAGAGATTCTCTCTCTTCATTCCGTTGTTGTTCTCAGCATTTGCAATCGCCGACTCTAACAGCTTTTTCACCAGGCTGGAAGCATATCTCGGATTGTAGGTTACGATCGCGAGCGCTGTCTCCACATCCTTTCCGCGGATTGCATCTAATACAAAGCAGGCTTTCTGAACAGACACTCTTGCATAAGATAACTTAGCGGAGGGTCTGGTGTCTTTCACTGCATTTCTTTCTCTCTTAATCTGACTTCTGTGTCCTCTTGCCATGGATAAAACCTCCTTTCAAAAATTATCTTATCTGACGCCTGATTTCTTCTCGTCTTTGCCATGACCTCTGTAAGTTCTTGTCGCAACGAACTCACCGAGCTTGTGTCCGACCATATCCTCCGTCACGTATACCGGGACATGCTTTCTGCCGTCGTGTACCGCGATGGTATGTCCGACAAACTGCGGGAAGATAGTGGAACGACGTGACCATGTCTTAATCACAGACTTATCGCCGGACGCATTCATCGCATTGATCTTCTTTAACAGACTCTCATCTGCGAATGGTCCTTTTTTTAATGAACGAGACATATTTTACCTCCTAAACAGTATCCGTTCCTTACACGCTGCCGCGTGTTTCCTGGAACTCCAAACATCTTTTTGATTATAGCAGAGATTAACGGAAGAAGCAAGCCCTGTTTTTTCAGGGCCGCTCCTTCCCGTGACGGCTTATTTAATCGCTCTGCCGTCTCTTCTTCTGACGATCAGCTTATTGGAAGCCTTATTCTTCTTCCTGGTCTTAAGACCAAGCGCAGGCTTGCCCCACGGTGTGCAGGGACCCGGGCGTCCGATCGGCGCACGTCCCTCACCACCGCCGTGCGGATGGTCATTCGGGTTCATAACAGATCCGCGGACCGTCGGGCGGATGCCCATGTGACGTTTCCGGCCTGCCTTACCGATATTGATCAGATTGTGATCCGCATTTCCGACCGAGCCCACCGTCGCGCGGCAGTTCGCCGGCACCATACGCATCTCGCCGGACGGAAGTCTTAAGGTTGCGTACTTTCCTTCCTTTGCCATCAGCTGCGCGCTGTTGCCTGCGGAACGGACCATCTGTCCGCCCTTGCCCGGATGCAGCTCGATATTGTGGATCTGGGTACCGACCGGGATATTCTCAAGCGGGAGACAGTTTCCGACGCGAACCTCGGCTGTCGGGCCGCTCATTACCGTCATGCCGTCCGTCAGTCCGGCCGGCGCGAGGATATAGGATTTCGTCCCGTCCACATAGCAGATCAGTGCGATATTCGCGGTTCTGTTCGGATCGTACTCGATGCCGATTACCTTTGCCGGGATACCGTCCTTGCTGTTTCTCTTAAAATCGATGATTCTGTATTTTCTTCTGTTTCCACCGCCGCGATGTCTGACTGTGATCTTACCCTGATTGTTACGGCCCGCATGCTTCTTTAACGAGGTCGTAAGTGATTTTTCCGGAGTATGCTTGGTAATCTCAGAGAAATCCGAACCAGTCATATGTCTTCTGGAAGGTGTATATGGGTTATAGGTTTTGATTCCCATTATGGTTCTCCTTTCAAATGTTTATTATCGCACTTTGCATGTGCATATGAGCGCAGCGCCATGCCGCGCTGAAGAAGCTCCTGATTACAGGCCTGCAAAGATCTCGATATCCTTGCTGTCCTCGGTCAGCTTCACGATCGCTTTCTTGGTCTTCGCCGTTCTGCCGACAACCATTCCGCGTCTCTTTTTCTTTCCGTCCATGTTCATGGTGTTGACGCTGGCTACCTTCGTGCCCTCGAACATCTTCTCAACCGCCTCTTTGATCATGGTCTTGTTTGCTTCCGGATGAACCAGGAAGGTATACTTCTTCTCAGCCATCACGGACATGCTCTTCTCTGTCACGACCGGCTTTAAGATCACATCATAATACTGAATGTTTGCCATTATGCATACACCTCCTCAATCGTTTTCACCGCATCCTTCGTCACGATCACCGTGTCATACTTCAGCACATCGTAGACATTCAGCTCGTTTGTCTGCGCTGTCTTCACCCACGGCACATTGCTCGCGGACTTGATCACGTTCATATCCATATCGTTTAATACGACAAGTGCTTTTCTGAGCTTTAAGCTGTTCATCACCCCGACAAACTTCTTTGTCTTAATCTCGTCAAACTTCAGCTCGTCTAACACAACCAGCTTGTTCTCCGCCACTCTGGAAGTAAGAGCCGACTGAAGCGCCGCTCTCTTTTCCTTCTTATTGAGCTTAAAAGAGTAATCTCTCGGCACCGGAGCGAATACCACACCGCCGTGTGTCCACTGCGGAGCGCGGGTCGAACCCTGTCTCGCATGGCCGGTTCCCTTCTGTCTCCACGGCTTCCTTCCGCCGCCGCGCACTTCCGCGCGCGTCTTTGCCTTCTGTGTGCCCTGACGCTTGTTCGCAAGCTGCTGGAGCACTGCCATGTGCACTAAATGCTCGTTAATCTTAGCTCCGAAGACGGCATCACTCAGTTCGATGGTTCCGACTTCTTTGCCTTCCATATTATAAACAGCTACATTTGCCATTACTTCGTTCCTCCTTTCCTGACCTTCGCACTACTTACCGGCTTTTACGGTCTCTTTGACGGATACCAGGCACTTCTTCGCACCCGGGACAGCGCCCTTAACCAAAAGCAGGTTGTTATCTGCATCAACTCTGACAACCTCAAGATTCTGAACCGTAACCCTCACGCTTCCCATGTGTCCGGGCATTCCTTTTCCCTTAAACACACGGCTCGGCGAGGAACATGCGCCGTTCGAACCCTGATGGCGGTGGAATTTGGAACCATGAGCCATCGGACCTCTGTGCTGTCCGAATCTCTTGATCGCGCCCTGGAAACCTTTTCCTTTGGAGATCGCGGTCGCGTCGATCTTATCGCCCTCTGCGAACACATCGGCTTTGATCTCGTCGCCCAGCTTGTACTCCTGTGCGTTATCCAGCTTAAACTCTCTCACAAATCTCTTGCCCGACACACCGGCCTTTGCGAAATGGCCCATCTGCGCCTTGTTCACGCCGTGTCTGTGGCGGATCTCCTTCTTCCCGGTCGCATCCTTGCTGACGACACGCTCCTTCTTGTCGCCGAACGCCACCTGCACCGCACTGTACCCGTCGTTCTCAACCGTCTTGATCTGTGTCACGGCACACGGGCCTGCCTGCAGTACCGTCACCGGCACCAGTACGCCATCTGCATTGAAGATCTGAGTCATACCGACTTTTGTTGCTAAAATCGCTTTCTTCATACTTTTACCTCCTGTTTTCTCTACAGCGGAACGCTTCATACCCGTTTCCGGGGGCAGCGGAACCGTTCATCCCAGAGTCCATATAAGTGGAATGAGGTCATCATTACTTCTATATAAAACCCTTCAGGATATGTTACTGCTCATTACCTGTTTTTCATCTTGATATCGATGTACACGCCGGCCGGCATCTCGAGACGGGACAGCGCATCCACCGTCTTCTGGGTCGGTGTCACGATATCGATCAGTCTCTTGTGCGTCCTCTGCTCGAACTGCTCACGGGAATCCTTGTATTTGTGGGTTGCCCTTAAGATGGTGACAATCTCCTTCTTTGTCGGAAGGGGTACCGGGCCGCTCACCTGTGCTCCGTTCTTCTTTACAGTTTCGATGATTTTCTGGGCTGATGCATCGATCAGCTTGTGATCATACGCCTTGAGAATGATCCTCATTACCTGACTTGCCATAAAAAAAGTCGCCTCCTTTTCGCACTTTTTCAAGAGCGTTCTTCTCGCTCCTTGTACGACAAGCGGTGACTGTACACATTCCCGTGTGTGTCGCGGGCTTATACCCGCCACATCTGCTGCCCCGTCATCCGAAGCATCACACACAGCTGTTCTACCATCTGTAGATATGTTCGTGATACAGTGACTTGTCGCCAGTTTCCTAACCAGACATTCGCTCCACGGAAAACCTGCAATGAAATGCAGCAACCTCACGCTTCAACGCTATCAATGTCACAGCAGTGCTTAGTATACACGATAACGCGCGGGATTGCAAGCACTTTTTAAAAAAGTTCAGCCATGCTTCGCAAAATGGGCGAATCATGCTCGCATGAATGAGCACATTCTGCGAAGCATGAGCGGAGCGCCCATATATGAGCAAAAATAAGCTGCGTAAGCAGCGGAGAGTGCCGTCAGGCACGGTTTTGCGAATGGCGCGGGCTGAACGTTTCGTAACTTTGTGGCAAAGTTCAGCCTGAATTTTTCTGCCGGAACCGCCTGTCCGCCATATTATAGATAAAACTGATTCCAAAGCAGAGGACGCCGCTCACAAAACAGCTGACAGCGCGTGAAACCATACTGCGATACGGGATATCGATCAGGATCAGCTTCATCACGCAGATCAGGGAAAGCGCAAGCCCGTATACGCGCACCGGTTTGTAATCCCGCCCGGACACGTGTCCCGCCAGAAAACCCGCGACGATGCAGACCACCGCGAGCACCAGCCCGGCCATACTTATCACATAACCCGGCGCAGAATAAGATCCCAGGATCACGAGCACCAGCGCCAGATATTTTATCCCGGCATACAGGCCGAAGCCCTCTCCTCCTCTTCCGATCAGGCTTCCGAAGTTTACGGAAAACAAAATGATTCCAAGCAGCACCGCGCACAGATGGCAGACCGGCTCCTCCATCAGGCAGATGCAGGCAAGCGACGCCAGCATCAGAAGAAGATGCATGACGCCGGCCCCGGTCAGAAATCCATCCTCCCTCTGACCGGTCGTAAGACTGCGGTACAGCGCCGGAATTTTCTGCGCCGCAATGCTGACCGCTGCACAGAGTGTGAGCGTGACAAGCACCCGCAGTTCCGTCGAAGCCATTTCCAGCTCCCCGGTGATCTGCACACAGCTTCTGATCAGGAACAGCTGAAACAGGAGATATGCCGCCAGCTTTTTCCACATCCGGTACTGATCCCGGAACCGGCAGATCAGAAGCGCCGCACAGAGCGTAAGGATCAGCCCCCAGGCTGTCAGTGCATAGCCGTTCATCGGGATCAGCAAAAACAGTATTGCATAGATCAGTCCCGCAACCTGACAGACCATGTGTTTCCGACAGTATCCGTATATCAGGCAGGCCGGCACAAAGAGGGCCACCGAGATGTATTCGCGGAAGAACGCGTTCTGCAGCACGGTAAAAAACAGAATCCACAGGAGCGCACACTGAACAATCGTCCGCCCGTAATGCACACCCGCGGAAAATCGCAGCTCCAGCAGCGCAAACATCCCGACCGCGAAGAGAGCCATCAGAATCACGGCATCGCCAAGCCAGGCAGTGGCCATGATATGGAGCAGACACACGGAAGTCAGGTTAAACACACCAAACGATACGCTCTTTTCCGCCTCCACCTGCATGAAAAACATACCCGCGAAAACCGGCAGGATGACAGCGGCTGCCACCACAAGCGCTGCAGCTGCTCCGGGAAGCGTGTCCTTTGCATATGAAGCGCACACGCCAAAAGCCAGCAAAAATATGCTGATACACCAGAAGATATGGCTGATCAGGTTCTCATGATATGCCTTTCGGAAATGAGCC
Organism: uncultured Roseburia sp.; assembly: GCA_947642555.1. GTDB lineage: Bacteria > Bacillota > Clostridia > Lachnospirales > Lachnospiraceae > Roseburia. Next base: position 129,540 of record CANRSX010000004.1, read on the forward strand.
GCATAGTAGACCCCCTCCGATGCCGTGCCGTACAGCACCAGAAACAGAAGCTTTCCCGCATCCTGTGCCGCCGCACACAGGCATACCCCCAAAAGCAGGGACAGTGCGATCCCAATCTGCCCAATCACCTGAAACATCTGCGACCGCAGTCTGGAGAGCCCGCACACAACCGCAGCCCACAGAAAGAGCCCGGCATACAGCGTCAGATCCCCTACGGACTTAAAGTAGAAGCAGCTTAAAAACAGCGAGAGGTAGATGACGCCCATCCCGCAGCCTGTCAGCGACAAAAACCATTTATTTTCTTTGTCCCGGATCAGAAGCAGGCCTCCTGTCAGTGAGGCGCCGATTCCCACGCTGTACATCAGAAGCTGCTTTACCGTATCGCTTAAATAGGGAAGCACCAGCGCCGCAAAGAAGATGACACTGATAAAAATCAGCACGGAAGCGCAGATTCCCATGACGGACCGCCCGATCGTCTTCTCCATGTCCAGCCGTTCCTGCTGGACGTTCAGCCGTCCCTGCTGAACGTTCTGGTATCCCGGCGTCCAATTGTTCTGCCGGGGCCAGGCGTCCTGCTGCCAGCCCGGCTGACCGGTTCCCTGCCATACTCCCGCACCGGCGGGCATCCGTCCCGGCTCATACATCCGGTACTCCCGCTTTGGCTGCATCCCTGCCGCATATCCCGGCATCCGCATATCCCGGCCGCGCTCCGGCTGCATCCCTGCCGCGGCTCCGGCCGGCCGCTGCTCCACCAGCGCATGAAGCGCCCTCACTTGTTTTTCCAGGGATTCAATCTGCCCCGAGAGCCCGTTTAACTTCAGCCGCGCAATCTCGTCCGTCTGTTCCGGCGTACAGGCGCGCAGCAGCGCATTAAACTCTGCGCGCATCCCGGACAATTTCTGTTCATATTCCATAATCCTGTTCATCATAGCCGCACACCCCCTCTGGCCCCGCATCATAAAATCATGTTATATCCGCACCGGCAAAATGTCAATAACAGCAGTCAGCCATTGACGGACGGCGGAATCTTTGTCATACTTGATCTGAAAGCCGATTCACTGCGGTATCGCCGGACAGATCTGCACCGGTGCGCTGCTTTATCAGGAAAGAAACGAGGTAACCATGAGCGAAAAAAAGATACGGTTCAAACGGATTTTTACAATTGTAATTGATTCTCTCGGGATCGGCGCAGCGGACGACGCGGCGGCGTACGGCGACGCGGGAACCGATACGCTGGGCCACATCGCAGCCCGCACCCCCGGCCTTCAGATTCCGAATCTTCGGCGGCTCGGCCTGGCAGATCTGCATCCCTTAAGCAGCGTGCCTCCCGCAGAGCATCCCGCCGGATATTTTATGGAGCTGCACGAGGCCAGCACCGGCAAAGATACCATGACCGGCCACTGGGAGATGATGGGGCTTCACATCACAACGCCGTTTCAGACCTTTACCGATACCGGTTTTCCAAAGGAGCTGATCGACGAGCTGTCCGCGCGCACCGGACGCACCATCATCGGCAATAAGAGCGCCAGCGGCACAAAGATTCTCGATGAACTCGCGGAGGAAGAGATCGCAACCGGGCACATGATCGTCTATACGTCCGCGGATTCCGTACTGCAGATCTGCGGGAACGAGGAGACCTTCGGATTAGAGGAGCTGTACCGCTGCTGCGAAATCGCGCGGGAGCTGACCATGCGGGACGAGTGGAAGGTCGGACGCGTCATCGCACGGCCCTATGTCGGAAAATGCCGCGGCGAATTTGTCCGCACCAGCAACCGGCACGATTACGCCTTAAAGCCGTATGGGAAAACAGCCTTAAACGCCTTAAAGGACGCGGGACTTGACGTGATCTCCGTCGGTAAAATCTATGATATTTTTGACGGGGAGGGCCTCACGGAATCCAATAAATCAAAAAGCTCCGTGCACGGGATGGAACAGACCATCGGGATCGCAGAACGCGATTTTACCGGTCTCTGCTATGTCAACCTGGTGGACTTCGACGCTCTGTGGGGACACCGACGCAATGCAGAGGGTTACGCAAAAGAGCTCGAACGCTTTGACGTGAAGCTCGGCGAGCTGTTAAATATTCTTACGAATGACGATCTTTTGATTATCACGGCGGACCACGGCAATGACCCGACCCACACCGGAACCGATCACACAAGGGAAAACGTCCCGTTCCTCGCCTTTTCGCCGGCCTTTACCGGAAGCGGAAGACTCGATGACGCCCCGTCCTTTGCCGTGATCGGCGCAACCATTGCCGACAATTTCGGCGTCGCGATGCCAGCGGACACGATCGGATATTCGATCCTGGGACAGTTAAAATAGAAAGGATTCCATCAGATATGAACAAAAACGACATTTTAAAAACCGTTGACCACACCTTACTCACCCAGACAGCCACCTGGGAAGAAATCCGTCAGATCTTAGACGACGCCATGTATTACCACACCGCTTCCGCCTGCATTCCTGCCGCCTATGTCAGGCAGGCCGCGGAATATGTAAACGGCAGACTGCCCATCTGCACGGTCATCGGTTTCCCGAACGGCTATCACACCACCGCGGTAAAGGTATTTGAAACCAGCGATGCCGTGGCAAACGGCGCCTCGGAGATCGACATGGTGATCCATATCGGCTGGCTCAAAGACCAGAAGTATGCCAGGATCGAAGACGAGATCCGTCAGATCCACGAGGCATGTGACGGCAGAATTTTAAAGGTCATCATTGAGACCTGTCTGCTCACGGAAGAAGAAAAAATCCGGATGTGCGGGATCGTCACCTCTGCCGGAGCCGAATATATCAAGACCTCCACGGGCTTTTCCACCTCCGGCGCTGTGTTTTCGGACGTGGCGCTCATGAAAGCCCATGTCGGTCCGGGTGTAAAAATAAAGGCTGCCGGCGGGATTTCTTCTTTTGACGACGCAGAAGAATTCCTGCGCCTGGGCGCAGACCGTCTCGGCACCAGCCGCCTGGTAAAACTGGCAAAAAATGCTGATTCGGGTTTTGGTTATTAAATTTTCACTTTTTCCCCACAAATCGCCCATATGTGATATAATGAGCGTTAGCCCGCCAGGATGAGCCTGCTCATTCGGCGGAATATCCCTTTAAGGAGCATGTTTGCCATGAACATTATCATCGTGGGCTGCGGCAAGGTTGGCCGTACGCTTGTAGAACAGCTGAGCAACGAAGACCATGATATTGTCGTCATTGACGAGAATCCGGAGAAGGTGCAGAGCATTTCCGATGATCAGGACGCCATGGGAATCACCGGAAACGGCATCAACCATGAGACCCTGATCGAGGCAGGCATCATGACCGCAGATCTTCTGATTGCCGTCACCGGAGACGACGAGAAGAATCTTCTCTGCTGCGTCATCGCAAAAAAGACCGGGCACTGCCAGACCATTGCGCGTGTCCGCAATCCCATTTATAATAAGGAAATTGAATTTTTAAAAAAGGAATTCGGCCTGGCGATGATCATCAATCCAGAGCTCACCGCCGCCAATGAGATTTCCAGGATCTTCCAGTTTCCATCTGCGATCCGCGTGGATTCCTTCGCCAAAGGACACGTGGAGCTTTTACATTTTAAGGTGAAAAAGAATTCGCCCCTGATCGGCCTAAAGCTGTTTAACCTGCACCAGACAATGCGCACCAGCGTCCTGGTATGTACGGTTATCCGTGAGGACGAGGTTATCATCCCGAACGGCGATTTTGAATTTATGGAAAACGACATTGTAGCCATTGCGTCCCGGCGCCAGGATGCCATCGCATTTTTTGAGCGGATCGGGATCATGAAGCACAGGGTGCAGTCCGCGATTCTGGCCGGAGGCGGCAAGCTCGCCTATTATCTCGCCAAAATCCTCCTTGCATCCGGCATCCACGTCACCATTATCGAGATCGACCACAGACGCTGCGAGGAGTTGTGCGAGCTGCTCCCAAAGGCAACCGTGATCTGCGGCGACGCTACCGACCAGGAGCTGCTCGCCGAGGAAGGACTCGAACAGACCCAGGGATTCGCCGCGCTGACCGGGCTGGATGAAGAAAACATCCTTCTCTCTCTTTATGCCGGCGATGTCTCAAATGCCACGACGGTCACCAAGATCAACCGGATCACCTTCAATTCCGTGATCAATGAGCTGAATCTCGGAAGCATTATTTACCCGCGTGTCATCACTGCGGATTACATATTAAAATATGTGCGCTCCGCAAACTATTCCAGAAACAGCAACGTGGAGACGCTTTATAAGCTGGCAAACGGCAAAGCGGAGGCGCTGGAATTCCTTATCAAGGCCGACTCCACGGTCGCGGGCATCCCCCTGCAGAAGCTTCGCCTGCGGAAAAACACGCTGATCGGATGTATTTACCGCAACGGCAGGGTGATCATCCCCAGCGGACAGGACGCCATGATGGGCGGGGATTCTGTCATCGTGGTGCTTTCCGGCTACCGCATTTCCGACATCAAAGAGATTCTGGAGGACTGACCGGCATGAATTATTCGATAGTACTGTATATTCTCGGTTTTATCCTGCGGTTCGAAAGCGTTTTTCTGCTGCTTCCGGCTCTCGTAGGGCTGATTTACCAGGAGGCTTCGGGTTTTTCCTACCTGTTCGTCGCCGTGCTCTGTTTTGCCGTAAGCTTCCTTTTAACGAGGCGAAAGCCCAGATCATCCCGGCTCTATACGAGAGAGGGCTTTGTCACGGTCGCGATGAGCTGGGTGGTCATGAGTATTTTCGGCGCGCTGCCCTTTGTACTTTCCGGCGATATCCCGTTTTACGTGGACGCTCTTTTTGAGACGATCTCCGGGTTTACCACCACGGGCGCGAGCATCTTAAACGAGGTGGAGACGCTCTCACACGCAGGGCTTTTCTGGCGCAGCTTCACACACTGGGTCGGCGGAATGGGCGTTTTTGTTTTTATCATGGCAATCCTTCCGCTGATGGGCGGCTCGACCATGAACCTCATGAAGGCGGAAAGCCCGGGGCCCTCCGTCAGCAAGCTTGTACCGCACGTAAAAGATACGGCAAAAATCCTGTATATCATCTATATCGGCGTGACGGTCAGTGAGATCGTCCTTTTATGCGTGTTTGGCATGCCGCTGTTTGATGCGCTCACCACGAGCTTCGGCACGGTAGGCACCGGCGGCTTCGGGATCAAAAACGACAGCTTTGCGGGCTATTCGCCGGCCCTGCAGAATATCGTCACCCTGTTTATGATACTGAGCGGGATCAACTATTCCTTCTATTTCTGTATCCTGTCAAAACGGTTCCGGGATGCATTTCAGATTGAAGAGATCCGCTGGTATCTGATTATCATTCTGGCGTCGGTCGGCGTGATCAGCTATGACACGATGCATATGTTCGGCTCTCTCGGCGAGACGGTACGCCATGCATTTTTCCAGGTCGGTTCCATCATCACGACGACCGGGTTTGCCACGACCGATTTTGACCTGTGGCCTTCCATGTCAAAAACGATCCTGGTCATCCTGATGTTTGTGGGAGCCTGTGCCGGGAGCACCGGCGGAGGGATCAAGGTATCAAGGCTGGTCATCCTCTTTAAATCGATCCGCAAGGAGCTCTCGCTGATCATCCACCCGCGCGAGGTCCGCAAGATCCGCATGGACGGCCATACGGTAGATCACGCCGTCATGAGATCAACAAACGTCTTTTTATGCGTGTATTTTATTGTGCTGATGTGCTCCACGCTTCTGGTCAGTGTGGATGAATTTGACTTTACCACCAACTTTACCGCTGTGGTGTCCATGCTGAACAACATCGGCCCCGGTTTAAACCTTGTCGGGCCGACGCGGAACTTTTCTATTTTTTCCGTGTTCTCAAAGTTTGTGCTGATGTTTGATATGCTGGCGGGACGTCTGGAGCTGTTTCCGGTCATGATACTTCTCATGCCCGGTACCTGGAAACGGAAATAACAGAAAATGGAGATGAATATGTGGATAGCAGACAACTGGAATGAATATGAAGTGATCGACTGTTCCGACGGCGAAAAGCTGGAACGCTGGGGCCGTTATCTTCTGGTGCGGCCTGACCCGCAGGTTATCTGGAATACCCCGCGGACCGATGCCGGCTGGGGCAGGAAGAACGCGCATTATCACCGCAGCAGTAAGGGCGGCGGCGAATGGGAATTTTTTGATCTGCCAGAGCAGTGGTCCATCCGCTACCGCAGCCTGACCTTTCACTTAAAGCCCTTCCGCTTCAAACACACGGGGCTCTTCCCGGAACAGGCAGTAAACTGGGACTGGTTTTCCGACCTGATCCGCCGGGCAGGGCGTCCGGTAAAGGTGTTAAACCTGTTCGCCTACACCGGCGGCGCCACATGCGCTGCCGCCGCCGCAGGCGCATCCGTCACGCATGTGGACGCGGCAAAAGGCATGGTCACCTGGGCAAAGGAAAATGCCGCCGCCTCCGGACTGGAAAATGCTCCCATCCGCTGGATCGTCGATGACTGCGTCAAATTCGCCGAGCGCGAGCTCCGACGCCAGAACCGATACGACGCTGTCATCATGGATCCGCCGTCCTACGGCAGAGGGCCGAAGGGCGAGATCTGGAAGATTGAGGACGCCATCTATCCCCTGATCTGCCTGTGCGCGAAGCTCCTCACGAAAGAGCCGCTGTTTTTCCTGGTCAATTCCTACACGACCGGACTGCAGCCCGCTGTCTTAAGCTATATGATGCACACGGCCTTAAGGGAATTTCCCGGAACCATCCGCGCAGAGGAAATCGGCCTTCCGGTATCCTCAAACGGTCTGATACTCCCCTGCGGCGCGAGCGGACGCTACGAGCAGCCCGGGTAAGCGTCTCCTCACGGCCGGCATCCGCTACAGGAGGCGCTGCGGAGCGGTTCCTCCAGGCGGATATGGTTTTCCCTCCGTGTCCGCCGGTACATCGTAAGCGGCATCCCGTCCACATTGCCGACCTCCCGGATCCTCCCGTCCACAATATGGCACCTGGTCTCATTGAGCACAAATTCCCTTGACGTATCCACACCCGAGCCGGTCAGAAACCGCAGCATCCCCGGATAACATGCAGACGGGATGCTTCCCGCGCAGCCGCGCTGGTCCGCAAAGTAAATCAGGCTCTTCAGTCCGTCTGCCATACAGTCGAGCGACTCGGTCTCAGCCTGTTTCTGACAGCTCCCGGTCCATCTCACAGAATCGACGCCCACAATCAGGCAGATCCCGTTCCCAAAGGGAAAGCGGTCCCCGGCCGCCAGCGTCAGACAGTTCTGATCCGGGTCATAGTCCCGGTGCGTCTTCTGCTTAAACGGCCCCCGGTTCAGCGCATCCCTCTGCTCCTTTGAGTAAGAGATCCCCCGGATCACCTCTGTCCTCTGCCCGTCGCCGAGCAGATACTCCATCTTTTCCGGCGCCGCCCCGAGCACGGTGATCTTAAAAAATCCTTCTCTCTCCCCCTCGCCCGGCACCTGCGTGTCACAGGCAGCCATCCAGAATGCATCCGGTCCCAGAATCCCGCGGATATCCGCCCTGACCATTCTGTCATAGCCGTTGTAGGAAGACGGCAGCTCCCCCTCGCTGATCTCCCCGTTAAACCATCTCGTAAAATCGTCTTCCTGTCCCTCTAACGTAAGCAGCAGCTTGTCAAGCCCCGGATTGTAATAATAACTGTCGTTGCACCCCATACGTGCCTTCTCATTCATACGTCTCACCTTACTCTTTCGTAAAAGTCTTTGCCTCCTACGCATGTCATACTATATATTATACACCGATTCAGTAAAAAATCCAGTCTTTTCAGACCGGATTTTTCATATTATGACACTTTATATATTGTTCTGCTTCCAGCACGGTATTTACCATGTACTTCATCGCCTCAGACGGGTAGCTGCCCGCCGCTGTCTCCCCTGTCAGCATCACGGATGCCGCTCCTTCACTCACCGCGCGGAAAATATCTGAAACCTCCGCCCGCGTCGGCACCGCCTGCTTTTCCATTGACGAGAGCATCTGCGTGACCACCATAAACGGCTTTTTCCTCTCCCTGCAAAAGGAAGCGATCTGCGCCTGGACCACCGGGAGCCGCCAGAGCGGAACCGCATTCCCGAGATCTCCCCTTGCAATCACCACCTCATCGCATGCGTCGATCAGCTTGGGAAGCTGCTCAAATCCCCGCTGATTCTCGATTTTCGCGAGGATCCGGACGTGTGACGCCCCCTCCTGATCGAGCTTCCTCCGCAGGCAGCGCAGATCCTCCCGGTCCCTCACAAACGGAAGCATCACTCCGGTAATCCCGTATTCCCTCGCCAGGCAGATGTTCTCCTCATCGCTTCTGGTCAGTGTCGGCGGATGAAGATCGAGCCCCGGAAGCGCGATACTCTTTCCGCCCTTTAATTCTCCTCCGCGAAGCACCTGACATTTTGCCGCGCATTCATTCTGATCGCGGATGATCTCTTCAATCCGTATCAAGAGCTTTCCATCGTCCAAAAGCACCTCGCCGCCGCCATTTTCTTCCCGCGAAAGAGCCTCGAGAACCATTTTCTGTACCGGCACACAGGCCGGGCCGAATTTACTGTTTTTGCAGATGTTTTTCAAAATATTAAATTCTGATTTATCATTTTCTCCCGTCAGATATATTGTTTCGCCTTCTTTTAAGAAAAGCGGGGCAGACAATGTTCCGATCCGAAGTTCCGGACCGCGTAGGTCCATCAGGATCTCCGGGCCGCTGTCCGGACTGGTATCGTTTCCTTCCGACGCAAGGAAGTTCTGGTATGCACGGTGAATGCCGGAAAGCCATCCGTCCGCTTCCCGCAGGCCGGTATGTGACAGATTGATCCGGATCCCGGTCATACCGGCGGCAAACAGCCGGGTCAGCATATCCACATCACAGCAGGCCGGGCCGATCGTTCCGTATATTTTCGTATGTAATCGTTTCTTCATTCTCCCCTCCGTTTCCCCGGCAGCTGCACCAGCACAATCGCCGCAAACATCAGAACGCAGCCCAGACGCTCCCTCACAGTCAGTTCCTGTCCCAGGATCAGCCATCCCGCAATCACGGAAATCACAGACTCAAGGCTTAAGATCAGGGACGCCACCGTCGGATCCATCCCTCTCTGCCCGACGATCTGCAGCGTGTACGCCACTCCGCAGGACAGCGCGCCCGCATACAAAAGCGGCATCCAGGCCAGAAGGAGCTGCCCGGGCTGCGGTTTTTCAAACGCAAGCATACAGACGCCTGAGAGCAGCGCACAGACAAAAAACTGGATACAGGCCATCCACACGCCGTCCACCCGCACCGTAAAATAGTCGATCGTCAGAATGTGAAAGGAAAAGGCCAGTGCACAGGCCAGAACATACAGATCCCCCTTCTGAACGGAAAAGCCCTGTCCCGTCATGCAGAGCAGATACAGTCCCGCAACGGCGATCGCCACTGCGATCCATACCCGAAGCCCTGCCATCTGCTTCATAAAAATGCCCAGAACCGGCACCAGCACGATATACATCGCCGTGATAAATCCCGCTTTTCCCACCGTCGTATACTGTATTCCGATCTGCTGCAGATTCCCGGCGACAAACAGCAGCACGCCGCAGCTGATCCCCCCGGCAAGCAGCGTCCGGTTCTTCCACCACACCGTCCCGGCCTCCTGTCCGGGCTGTCCGGCTGTCTCTGGCCGCTGTTCTGCTCCCGGCTGCATCACAGCGCCTCCCCGCCTGCCCGCATATCTGCTCTGGACGGCAATATACGGAAGCAGCACCAGCGCCCCGATAAAATTGCGCGCCGCGTTAAAGGTGAACGGCCCGATATACTCCATGCCGACGCTCTGCGCCACAAACGCAACGCCCCAAATCGCCGCTGTCAGAAGCAGCAGCGCCGACTGTCTGATCACAAATCTGTTCATGTCCGTCTCCAATCTTCCCTTTTCCTTATTTTAGAAATATATTATAACATTTTAAGATATTCTTCATACCATAGTCAAGATTCTGTCACAATTGTTTTGTATCATAATATCATCAAAAGGAGCTGTTGAGTTTCGACGCGGGGGTTGGGGTTCTGTCAGTTCCGACAAACAATTACTTCGCCAGATACGGCGGGTTTCCATATATTGATATACCTCACTACCTGACGCCGGTACCTTCCTCATACCGGCTCACCAGACAATGGACAGTACGCTTCGCGCACTGTCCTTATATTAATAAAAAAGCGGGCCGAACCCGCTTTTTTTTCTGCAAAACCGCCTCCAAACCTCCCTGGGCCCGTCAATGTCAGTCCGTCTCTTCTTCCTTCCAGCAGCTTACCGCCACCTTCCGCTCCTTAAGCCGCCGCTTCACAAAGGTGCCAAACAGCGCATACAGCACGGAGCAGAGCGGGATAAACATAAGGATCCCGACAATCCCGAAGAGGTTTCCGCCCACAGTGACCGCGACCAGCACCCAGATGGACGGCAGCCCGACCGAGCCTCCCACCACATGGGGATAAATGAGATTTCCTTCCACCTGCTGAAGCACCAGAAACAGCACCAGAAACCACAGGGCCTGAATGGGATTTTCCATCACGATCAGGATCATCCCCACCGCGCAGCCGATAAACGCGCCAAAAATCGGAATCAGCGCCGTGATCGCAATCACGATTCCCGTCAGCATCGCATACGGCATCCGGAAAATCGTCATACAGATGACGAACATCGTCCCGAGAATCACTGCCTCCACGCACTGTCCCGACAGAAAACTCGAAAAAACCTGATTCGAAAGCCGGGCGACAGAAAGAATCTTCTCCGGCGCCTGTTTTGGCAGAAGGGCATACATAATCTGCTTTGCCTGGCGGGCCAGCTTTTCCTTCTGAAAAATCACATAAATCGAAAACGTAAATGCAATCACAAACGTCGTCACGCTGCTCACGACACCGGAGAAAAAGCCCATCCCCGAGCTTAACACACCGGACGCCGCGGACTGCACAAAGCTTACCGCCGCCGCGGAAACAGAAGCCCAGTCAATATTCAGCTCCTCGATCGCAGGCTCTAGCGCTGGCCACTGCTCCGGAATATCGGCAAGCCACTGCTGCGCCGCCCGGACCGCGACGGGAATCTCTTCCATCAGCTTCCCGATCGTATTTCCGAGCTCCGGCACTACCACGAGCAGCGCCAGCGTCAGAATCCCGATCACGCAGATCAGCGTCAGCAGATATGCCGTGACACGGCGGAACTTCTGCAGTTTTTTCTGTCTGACAAAAAGCCGCTTCTCGATCCATTTCATCGGAACGTTCAGGATAAACGCGATCGAGCCTCCGACGAGAAACGGCATCGCAATCCCCATGACAAACCGGAATGCCCGGATCACAACGTCAAAATGCTCCACACCGCAGTACAGCAGTATCCCAAATGCAAGCACCTGCATCAGATGCTTCCTGGTCTGTTTTGATATCTCCATAAACCTCCTTCTCTTTCCGTCCCGCACCAAACCGCCCGATACGGCCTTTTATACCGCCGCAATGCCGGCTGTGCCCATCAGCAGGCAGACCGCATACAAAATCAGAAGATGCACCGGATAAAACAGGTAAAAAAAGTACTTCATGCGCAGACCGCGCGTCCCGTTATAAAGCGCAAGCAGAAAAAACGAAGCCAGCGCGGGCAGCTCCCACCAGGAAAAAAACAGGCAGCCGGCCAGGATCTGAATCGACCGTTTCTTTCGGAACACATAAAGCAGCAGGATGCACATCACGCCTTTGGCGTCGTAATCCGTCTTCATCCACAGCGCAAGCCCCATGCCTGCCGCCACGACCAGCGCAAGCAGAATCGTGCGGATCAGCGGATGCCAGTCCTTCCTCTCCTCCACCGCATGGAACGCCAGCAGCGTCAGCAGGCCGATCAGCAGCGTAAAAAAGACATTCTGATATTCGAATTCCAGCACCCTCGCGCTGAACGCCAGATCAAACGGGATCTCCGAGATCAGCGCAAACAAAAACAGGCGCAGCGCGTATTTCTTCCGATCCCTCGTGTGCTCAAAGCCCTCCACCAGGAAAAAACAGAAAATCGGAAACGCAAGCCTTCCAATCGTGCGCATGATCCGATATACCTCGTAGAGCTCCTCTGTCCAGTGCCCTGAAAGCAAAATGCGCACAATCACCGCTGCCGCCACATGATCGATCAGCATGGTGATGATCGCAATCAGCTTTAACGTACTTCCGCTTAACCCCTTAAATCCTGTTTTCACCCTGCAAACTCCTCCATACATCTGCGGTAAGCCGCCACCGGGTCCGCAGCCTGCGTGATCGGCCTTCCGACCACAATATAATCCGATCCGAGCTCTTTTGCCCGCGCCGGCGTCGTCACGCGCTTCTGGTCGCCCACATCGCCGTCCGCAAAACGAACGCCCGGCGTAATGGTCAGAAACTTCGCCCCGCAGACCTCATGCACCTTCCCCGCCTCAAGCGGCGAGCAGACCACGCCGTCAAGCCCCGCTTCCATCGTATTCTTCGCATAGTGCATCACCGTCTGATCGATCGGCCGGTCGATCAGAAGCTCCCGACGCATCATCTCCTCGCTGGTGGAGGTCAGCTGCGTCACGGCGATTAACAGCGGCCTCGTGCCGTCCGGTCTGGTCAGTCCCTCTAACCCCGCCTGCATCATCGCCCGTGTCCCCGCCGCGTGAACGTTGCACATGTCCACATCCAGTCCGGAGAGCACCTTCATCGCTTTTTTTACCGTATTCGGGATATCATGCAGCTTTAAATCCAGAAAAATCTTATGTCCCATCCCCTTGATCGTGCGCACGATCTCCGGGCCTTCCGCGTAAAAAAGCTCCATGCCGATCTTCACGAACGGCTTTTCCTCCTGAAACTTTCCCAAAAAGCCGGTCACTTCCTCTTTGCTGTTAAAATCGCATGCAATGATAACGTCTCTTCCCATCACTTCCTCCATTCTTTCTCGTTTTCCTATGCCGCGCATTCCCCTTTGTCTTTGGAATACAGTACCTTCAATATAATAGGCGTCGCAATCGACGATACGATGATCAGCAGTATGACCGATGTAAAATATACCGGTGACAGCAGACCGGCGGAAAGCCCCTTCTGCGATACGATCAGCGCCACCTCGCCCCTTGTCATCATCCCGACGCCGATTTTCAGCGAATCCAGCGAGTTAAACCTGCATAACCGCGCCATCAGCCCGCATCCGATCACCTTTGAAATCAGCCCGACAAGCACGAACGCAATGGAAAAGATCAGAATTCCCACGCTCACGTTATCTACACTCGTCTTCAGCCCGATACTCGCAAAAAAGATCGGTCCGAAGATGATGTAGGAATTCGTATCCATTTTTTCCGCTATGTATTTGGAATCCCGGATTGAGCAGAGAATGATTCCGGCCACATAAGCGCCTGTGATATCCGCAATCCCGAAATACCGTTCCGCGATATACGCCATGGCGAGGCAGAACGCCAGCCCGGCAATGGGAATCCGCCTCGTATGCGGGTATCTGGTATCCACCATCTGAAAGATTTTGTAGCTGATAAACCCGACCACAATCGCAAACACAAAGAACAGTACCGTATTGACCAGCACGGACAGCGGCTTTGAATCCGGACTCTTAAATCCAATTACAAAAGTAAGCACCACAATTCCGATTACATCGTCGATAATCGCTGCGCTTAAGATCGTCGTGCCGACCTTTCCTTTTATCTTCCCCATTTCTTTCAGCGACTCAACCGTAATGCTTACCGAGGTCGCCGTCAGGATCGTGCCGACAAACACCGCCTTATAAAAGCCCTCCGAGCCCCACGGTGAAGCGCCGTAAAACGCCATGTAAAGCAGCGCGCCGCAGCCTAGCGGAATAAATACGCCCGAGCAGGCGATCAGAACGGCAATCGGCCCTGTCTTTACCAGATCCTTTAAATCCGTCTCAAGTCCCGCGGAAAACATCAGCAGGATCACGCCGATCTCCGCCATCTGTGCGAGAAAATCAGACTGGTTCACCCATCCTAACACACTCGGGCCGATCAGCAGTCCTGCGATAATCTCTCCCACCACCTGCGGCGCCTTGCACTTTTTGGCTAAAATACCGCATATCTTTGCAGAAATAATAATAATTGCCAGATCTCTGAATACTAAATATGACTCCAACTTTCATTCCTTCTTTCCTTATCTCTGTGATCTGATTCAGATTCCACTGGCTATTTTATCTCCCGTTTCTGATTTTGTCAATAAAGTACCATTCTTCCTTTTTATGTCACTCCACAGACAGATCGATCCAGATCACCGGGCGGATTCCGATCGTCTCGTTGCGGATGTCCGTCCCTGCGTACCGGATCACCCCGTTGCTGTCAATATACGCAGCTTTATTCCTCTCCTCGCCGGGTGAACGAAGCCACCAGCCATTGTACGTCTCATTCAGTTCTTTTTTTCTCTGTCCCCGCACATAAGAGCTGTTCGCTGCCTGCCGTGCATCTATGGTGTCAAAATACGATCTGGCCTCGCTGATGCACAGAAGAAATACGTGATCGACCGTATCATTTCCCCCGGTCATTCCATAACTGCTGTTAATCGGGTTTTTCAGGCTTGTCTCCAGTATCTTCGCCTGTTCCTCCCCGTCAAACGCCTCCTCATAAAAGGTTTCGTTCAGCCACCGGCGCAGGGACGATGAACTCCATGTGGCAGTTGCTCCATAATGATACTGTCCCACATCCACGCAGTCCCTGCTGATCAGCAGCAGCATGGCGCCTTCCCTTTTCAGCACAATCCACTGCGTCGATCCATGATAATTTCCGAACTGATAGAGATCCCCCGGTTCGATCTGGCTGACCTGATCATAAAGCTTGTCCCCGTAAAGCTTCCGGTAGCATAGTTCGAGCTGCTTCTCACTGTCTCTGTAAGTGCCCAGCTCCCGGAATTCCGCCGCGGCTTCTGCATAGTCCCCGCGCTCATACAGATCGGCAGCCGAGCGGTACAGTGCGGGCGATCCTGCGACAGCAGAATAAATCACGGTAAATACAATAATGGCTGCGATAAAGACGGCGCCTCCCACCACAAACCGGAAGGTGTTTTTCTGAAGCATCTCCTCCCGCTCTATGGCGGCCAGGCGGCGCTCCTCTGCCCGCTGCTCTTCCTCCAGCCTCACGCGTTCCCGTTCCGCTTTCAACCGGGCGATTTTTTCCTGACACACGCTGATCTGTCCGGCGGCATCCGCCCAGTCCGGGATCAGCCGGAATTTGCGCAGCGCCTCCTCATAGGTTCCCTCCAGGCTGCCCGCCCTGCGCATCAGATCCATGGCATCCAGATAGATCGCCTCCTTGCGGCAGGTCTCCGACTTTTCCTGACATATCTCTTTCCATTTTACGGCGTCCTTATATGCTCCCAGCCCGTCAAACGCACTCGCAGCTACCCAGTATTCCCCCTGGTTCTGCGCAGATTTCATCTTACTTACGGCCTCTGCATAGGCTTCTTCCATCCGGGCATTTTCGTTGCGGATACTGATTTCGCTGTTATACCGGATCAGTTCCGCCTTTAAGGCCTCGTCGCCAAACCGAAGCACCTTTCGATAGCTGTTACAGGAATCAAAGGGCTCCTTACAGTCCGCGAGCTGCCTTTTCTCATGAACCTTAAGCTCCGCCATCAGTTTGCCGAGATATGCCGCCGCACATTCCGGATCCTGGTCGAGCACGCGCTCGCAGTACTCGTCCGCATCCTCCCACTCGCCGTCCTCCAGGAACAGGAAGACCCGCTTCAGCAGCGGAGCCGTATCCGTGCTGCCGCCATTGATCACAATCCGCTCCCGCACAGGCGCATCTGGCGCCTCCTCCGCCATCAGCTTGCGGATCCCCCGGACCAGATCCTGCATAAACCCGAGCTTTGACATGTCCTGGGCCTGCAGATGTGAAAATTCCTCCGGCAGATCGTAGGGATCCATATCCCGGTATGCGGGGATCAGCGTCTTCTCCGCCCCCTCCCGGATCAGCGTCAGATACCGGCTCCACTCGTTCCTGACCCAGGCCGCGTTAAAATGCTCTGCCTTCGTCCCAACCACAACCATCACCTTTGCGCTCATAAGCGCGGCAAATATGTACGGTTCATAGGCCCGTCCCAGCTTATCCTCCAGGGTGATCCGGGAGAAAAAGACCCGGAAGCCCTCCTCCGTCAGCTCATAGTACAGGTCCGTGGCGAGCACGCTGTCCGGCGTCCGTTTTCCGTTTCCATCCGTCTCCTTATAGCAGATAAATACGTCAAAGGGCTCTTCCTCCTGCGAGATCGCAAGGATCTCCTTCTGGATCTCATTGATCGCCTCCGCCTGCTCCCGGTAAATCTCCCGCTGCACGTTATCCGCATGCTGTATCGCAGACTCATAGTCCGCATCGTCAAAGATCGACGTATACTGCAGTCGGTTCACGGTCGGCACGCGCCGGTGTGTGCCGGGATCCTCCACATATTCGATACCGTAGCGGCAGAGCGCCAGCGACCAGTATGCCTCCGCATCCGCGCTGTCCTCATTCAGAATCTGCTCGTAGAGCCGCATCGCCTTGTCAAATTCACCGTTCCGCCGGAAATGATCCGCCCGGTCATACAGATTCCGCCTCCGCTCATCGCTTAACCTGGGGATCGTCTGCCTTACCCCGCAGCTGTCACAGACCGCAACCGTATCCCCCTGACCAAACTCCAGCGTGCCACCGCACATCTTACATTTGAATACCATCAACGGCTCCTCCTCTGCCTTACTGTCCTGGTCCCGCACTATATATTAAGAAAGCCTCGCGCCGCACTCCATACAGAACTTCGCGCCTTCCGGCATTTTTTTCCCGCACTGCGGGCAGGCCGGTTCGAATTTACAGCCGCATTCCACACAGAACTTTCCCCTGACAACCGTTTTCCCGCAGGAGGGGCATACCACCTCATCTGCCGCAGCCGCCTGGCCGCTCTCCTTAGCGCAGGTATCCCCTTCCTGCCCGCGGCACACCGCCTGCGCCCTGGCATCGAGCATCACCTTCTGCGCCTTTGTCTGCGCGTCGATCAGTTCCGTCTGCTGGCGCAGCTTTGCCTCCGCGATGTCCGCATACTGGCGGAAATGCAGCTCTTTAAACTTCTCATACTGACGCTCCCCCTCCGGTTTCGCGACATTCGTCACAAAAAACCGCTCCAGTGCAATCCCGTAATCCGCAAAATCGGGGATCAGCATCCCGCGCAGCTCCTCGGAAAAGGTCATCAGCATCCCGTCGATCTCAAAGATACTGATCGCATCCGCTTTCATCACCTGGGCAATATAGGTTTTGATCTTTGTCATCAGAAGGGCGCGGAAATACTCTGTCAGCCGCTGGCGGCTTAAATCGCGGTCCGTCCCCACCAGCTTTGAAATCGCAAGACAACTGTCTTCCACGCGCAGCGTCATCTCCCCGGAGGCTCCGATGGAAACCGGAAATCCATATACCGGCTCCACATACTCCACCCTGGAATCCGTTCCCCATTTCATGGACATCTGTTCCGACCGGCTGATAAAATAAATCTCGCAGTGTAACGGCGCATTTTGTCCGGGTATAAAGCGCAGGACCCGGCCGGATGCGGGCATACCTCCCGTTTGGTGCCCATACCGCCCGGGCCCAAGCAGTTCGAGGATCTCTCCGTTCCCGTAAAAGACCGCCTCCTGGTTCTCACGTACGATCAGCTGTGTCTGCCGGTCAAATTCCTCACAGGGATGCTTCCATATTAAGGTATGATGATCGCCCTCATACTGAATCGTTTTTGCTGTCTGTGTCATAGATACCTCCCCTGTCCTTTCTGATTCTATTATAACAGATTTTGATGCTTTTACAATTGCCCGCGCGATTCTTGAACTCAATGTGAAAAAATGATAAGATAAAGGCACACAGGAAGCCGGGAGGCAGGATGACATGAGAATTTTAGTGGTAGAGGACGACCTGGCGTTAAGCGCCGGGCTTTGCTTTGAGCTGGACAGCAGCGGTTATCTCACGGTCGCTGCCTACAATTGCAGAAAGGCGGAACAGCTGATCCGGACCGATCCCTTTGACCTGGTCCTTCTAGATGTGAACCTGCCGGACGGAAACGGCTTTGACCTGTGCCGTACCATAAAGCAGGCACACCCGGACCTGCCGGTGATATTTTTAACTGCCAATGACCTGGAATCCGATGTGCTCAAAGGCTTTGACCTGGGTGCAGAGGACTATGTGACCAAGCCTTTTCAAATGCAGATCCTGCTGCGCCGTGTGGCGGCCCGGCTGCGCAGAGCCGGTAGCGCTGCGGCAGCGACACCGGCCGAACAGTGGAGCGACGGCTTCCTGACCCTGGATTTCTCCGCCCTGACCGCCCTGCGGGGGGAGGAAAAACTGCCCATCACGCCCAACGAATACAAACTGCTGCGCGCGCTGACCGAACACGCGGGAAAGATCCTCACCCGGCAGATTTTGCTGGAAAAGCTGTGGGACAGCGGCGGAAATTTTATCGATGACCACACCCTCACCGTGACGATGAACCGGCTGCGCGCCAAGATCGAGGACGAATCCCACGTCTACATTCAGACGGTCCGGGGGATGGGGTACATCTGGAAAGGAGTTCCCCGATGAAAAACCGGCTGTCTGGCATCACTGGCATCGCCCTCCTCGCAGGATCTCTCGGTCTTATGGCAGCGCTGCTCTTTATCCTGTGGGAATCTGTTCCGAAGGCATCGGTCCGGTACGGCATACTGGCATTGTGCGCCGGTATCTTCCTGACCGCCGGCTTATGGATTGCCCTGCAGCGGCATCAGATCCGGCAGTTTGCAGACGACATCTGCGAGACATTTGACGCTGCCATTGCAGGCCGCAGGCCAGAACTGCTTCACCCCTATGAGGATTCCCTGACCGCAAAGGTGCAGGGAAAACTGCTGCAGTATTATGATGTGATGCACGAGGAACATCTGCAGAGCCAGCGGGAGAAACAGACCTTACACGGCCTGGTCAGCGATATCTCGCATCAGGTGAAAACGCCGGTGGCCAACCTGAAGCTCTATACCGGTATTCTGAAACGCCCTGATCTTCCGGCGGAAAAACGGGAGCTGTTTTTCCATACCATGGACGCCCAGGTCAGCCGGCTGGATTTTCTGATGCAGTCTCTGATCAAACTGTCGCGGCTGGAAACCGGCACCTTTACCTTAAACCCGGTCAAAACCCGCCTGAGCGATACCATTGCACAGGCCATGGACACCGTATGGGCAAAAGCGGAGCAGAAACAGATCGAACTGTCGGCTGCGTGTGACGGAGGGATCACGGTGCAGCATGACCCGAAGTGGACGGCGGAAGCCCTCGGAAACATTTTAGATAACGCGGTCAAGTACACCCCCGCAGGCGGACAGGTCTCCATCACGGTGCGCCCCTGGCAGTTTTATACCCGCATCGATATCTCCGATACCGGCATCGGAATTCCGGAGGAGCATTACAACGATGTATTTCAACGGTTTTACCGGGCAGAGGAGGTCGCCGCGGAGGAAGGCGTCGGCCTCGGCCTTTCCCTGGCAAACGGAATCATCACCCGGCAGAAGGGATATATCAGCGTGAAATCCAAAGTCGGGGAAGGCACCACCTTTTCCGTCTACCTGCTCAGTTAAGCCTGTTCCTTCTATAATAAGATACGGAGTATTCACACATGGACATCATAACCGTACATCATCTGTATAAAACCTTCGGCAAAGGCGAAAATGCCGTACACGCGTTAAACGGCGTTGACCTTTCCATTGAAAAAGGAAGCTTTACCGCCATCATCGGCGCCTCCGGCTCCGGAAAGACCACGCTGTTTCACATGATCGGCGGGCTGGATACCCCCGATGAGGGAGAAATCCTTGTGGACGGCATCCGTTTATCCGGTCTGAAAGAAAAGGAGCTGGCGGTGTATCGCCGCAGTAAGGTCGGTTTTGTCTATCAGAGCTTCAACCTGGTTCCCACCCTCACCGTCAGGGAAAATATCATGTTCCCCTTAAGCCTTGCGGGGACTACGCCCGATCCGTCTTTTTTTGCGGAAATGACAGAGCTTCTCCAATTGAAGGAAAGGCTGGATGCCTTCCCGCAGGAGCTTTCCGGGGGCGGCCAGCAGCGGGTGGCGATTGCGCGGGCGCTGATCGCAAAGCCTTCCATCCTGCTGGCGGACGAGCCTACCGGAAACCTGGACTCCAAAAGCGGCCAGAATGTGCTGGGCCTGCTGAAGCTCTCGGTGGAAACCTGGCATCAGACACTGGTGATGATCACCCACAACCTTGAGATCGCCCAGATGGCCCACCGGGTGATCCGCATGGAAGACGGCCGTATTCACGGGTAAGCAGGAGGAAGGGGCATGCTCGCAAATAACAACCTGAAGATCTGCCGGACCCTGGTAAAACGGGATTTCCGGTTTCATCCCGCGAAAAACGGCATTCTGATCCTGGCCGTCCTGCTGGTCACGGCGCTCTACACCTTTGTATTTCTGCTGGGAAGCTCCATTGAAGGGGCGCATCTGCTGAGTTTTCAGTATATCTACGGCTCCACCAGCCATATTCTCTACACCGGGCTGACTGGCGGACAGGCGGACACCATCGCGGAAAACGCCAGTGTAAAAAGTACCGTCCGGCTCAACACCATCGGCCAGCTCTCTGACCCGATGATGGGGCAGCGGCTGGTAAAGCTGGCCGTCGCGGACCGGGCCTATGCGGAGACGCTCCTGTCTGTCCCGGACGCGGGGCGTCTGCCGGAACACATTGGTGAGATCGCCCTGGATGAATTCACCATGGATTCCCTGGGGATCCCCCGCGAAGCCGGCGCTCCTGTGACGCTGACCTGGACGGATCAGCAGGGGAAGGTCCGCACCTCGGAATTTACGCTGTGCGGCTGGTGGACCAGCTCCATGACCTTTACCGAAGCCTGCGCCTGGATCTCCGCCGATACCGCCCTGGCGCTGGTCCCTGACTATTCGGATCAAAACAGTCGCACCGTCACCCTGGGGGTAACTCTTCACCGTCCCGGGGATCTTAAGGAGCAGGCCGCCGCCATTCTGAAGGAGCAGGGGATCGCGGGCGTTTCCTTCACGACAAACCTTGCCCTCAATGAAGCCCGTCTGGAACAGGCGGAGCGGGAAGCGATACCCTATTATTCCCTCTCCCTGCTGGTGCTGCTGTGCGGTTACCTGATGATTTACGGGATTGTCCATGTGGCGGCGCAGCAGGATATCCTCTATTATGCCAGTCTGAAATCCCTGGGGATGACCCCGCGGCAGATTCGTATCCTGCTGCTGGAAAAGGGCTGCGCGGTCTCTGTTCCCGCCCTTCTTCCGGGATGGTTACTGGGATTTTTCCTGCATGTTCTCATTACCGGCCGAACGATCACGGGAATGGACGAAAATCCCGCGCTGTATTTTCTTTCGTGGATCCCCTTTGCCGCCGCGGCCCTCTGCACGCTGCTCACCACACTGTTGTCGTACCTGACTCCCACGATCCGGCTCTCCGGCATGACGCCGTCAGAGGCCGCCCGTTCCATCGCAGAGCGCCCGTCACGCTACATCCATAGTTCTGATGGTCGTATCTCCCTGACGGGCCTGGCGCTGCGCACGTCCTTCGGCCGGAACCGGTGGCGCACCGTCATGTCAGCCTTTTCCCTGCTGCTGGCGGCGCTGCTGACCGGCTCCGTCTGGATGCGGTATATCAGTTTTCAGGAGGATCTGTATCTGTCCGCCATCTCTCCCTGGGATTACAGCCTGACGGACGGCTCCGCCGCTCTTTCGGTGCAGCGCTATAATGAAAAAAACCGGGGCATCACGGAGGAGACCGTGGAGGAACTGCGGGAGCGGCCGGAAGTCACCGCTGTCAGCGCCTTAAAAAGCCATGAGACAGCGCTGACTGCCCCGGATGAGCTGCGCCGGCGCATTGCCGATTACTACAGCCAGCCCTACGATGAAACCATGTCGCTTCGGGAAGCCCAGGCCGGCTACCCGGACTGGATTGCCGGCCTGAACCGGCTGGAGCAGGAGGGTTCCTATACCGGTCTTGTCATCGGACTGGATGGAGCTTATCTGCAGTATGTGCTGGAAAACTGCCCCTTCACCAGCGGGAGCTTCGACGCGGATGCCTTCGCCTCCGGCCGCTATGTCCTGGCGGCGGGCGCTTATCACGAGGGGATTTCCACTCCGGCGGAGGGGGAGACGGTGGAGTTAGGCGGACGCATGTTTACCGTGCTGGGATCCGTGATGCATGACGACGCCTACCTCCGGGGTGAAAACAGCGTACAGGCTGCCTTCCACATTGCATATCTTCTGCCGTTAGAACAATTCGACGCTCTGTTTCCGGGGCAGGCATACCGTCAGCTGGCGGTTGATATTGATCCGGCACAGCAGACTACATTTGAAGACTACCTGGATCATTACGAGCAGGGACTGAACCGGGGCGTGGGCATCATCCGGCGCAGTGAATATATCGCGAATTTTAACGCGGCGAGACTGAATATGGTGCTGCCAGAGCTCATCGTCGCCCTGGTGCTGCTGGGGATCGCCCTGATCAATTTCGCGCATCTGCTGATCGTCAGAACCGTCAGCCGGAAATCGGAGTTTGCCGTCTATGAAAGCCTGGGTATGACGGCTGCCCAGCTGCGCCGGTTAGTGTTTCTGGAGGGCCTGTTCCACGCCGCGCTGATGATCCTGCTGCCGGTACCGGCGGCCGCATTTTTCCTGGCTGCCGTGATGCCCGCCGTGGTGGAGGCCATGGGCTCCTGGTGCAGCGTCTATCGCTTTTCCCTGCTGCCCCTGTGGCTGATCCTGCCCGTCATCCTGCTTTTTTCCGTATCGATCCCCCTGATCTGCCTGCGTTTTATGCGAAAAGGCAGCCTCACCGGACGGATGCGCCAGGCGGAATAAATAAATCCCATGTTACAAAACTGTACCTTCCATGTACCTGAAATGAGACTCTGGTCTGATAGACTGAATGTATCAAAAGGAGCAGCGCTCCAAAGCATACATGGAGGATCATTTATGGATATCATTTTAAAAACCGCCGGCCTGAAAAAATATTATGGCAAAGGCGAGACACTTGTAAAAGCGCTGGACGGCATCGATCTTTCGATCGAACGCGGAACCTTCACGGCGATTATCGGCACATCGGGCTCCGGCAAATCCACTCTTCTGAATATGCTGGGGGGACTTGACACTCCCAGCGAGGGCAGCATCCGGGTGGGCGGCACGGAACTGGCCAGCCTTGGCAGTGAGCAGGCTGCCATTTTCCGCCGCAGACAGATCGGCTTTATTTTTCAGAATTATAATCTGGTGCCGGTCCTTAACGTCTGGGAAAATATCGTTTTCCCCATCACCCTGGACGGGCGTAAGCCTGACCGGCCTTTTCTCATGCAGATCATCCGGCTGCTGGGCCTTGAAAAAAAGCTTGACAGCCTGCCGAACAACCTCTCCGGCGGTCAGCAGCAGCGGGTGGCCATCGCGCGCGCCCTTGCCGGAAAGCCTTCCATCGTCCTGGCCGACGAGCCCACCGGCAACCTGGATACCAAAACCAGCGATGACGTGATCGGCCTGCTTAAGATGACCGGCAGGGAATTCTCCCAGACCATTGTGATGATCACCCATAACCCGGAAATCGCACAGATGGCGGACCGCATCGTAAGGATTGAGGACGGCCGCATCGTGGCGCAGTAAGGAGGTGAGCCCATGATCAGAAGCAGAAAACAGGAAATTTTTAACCCGATCCCCGTGATCAGCCGGCGGGTCTTCCGCAATAACAAAGCCCGCAATCTGACCGCCATCCTGGCCATCCTCATGACTACCCTGATGTTCACGGCCCTCTTCACCCTGGCACAGAGTATGAGCGAAAACCTGATTGAGATGACCTTCCGGCAGACCGGCTATGACGCCCAGGTCAGCTGTAAGGCCATCACCCCGGAGCAGGCAGAAGCACTGGCCGCCCACCCGGACGTGAAGGAGCTGGGAGAGAGTATCGTGCTGGGGCTGGCGGAAAATGACAGGCTTGGCGGACGGCAGGTGGAGATCCGCTGGGCAGACGACTGCTATGCGGCCCACAGTTTTGCGAAGCCCACCACCGGAAGGATGCCGCAGTCCGCAGACGAAGTGGCACTGGATACCATTGCGCTGGACCGCCTGGGCATCCCCCACGAAACCGGCCAGAAGGTCACGCTGGAATGGCGGAAGGATCTGTCCGGTTCCGAACCCATACAGGCGGAATTTACCCTCTGCGGTTTCTGGGAGGGAAACGACTCCGGTTATGCGGGCATGGCCTGGGTCAGCCGGGAATACGTCGACCAAATGACAGAGGGCCGGCTCCTGACGGGAGACGGGATCTTCGGATTGTACATGGTACAGATCAGCCTGTACGACGACAGCAGGATCGAAGCGGCCATGGATCAGATCCTGACAGATACCGGCCTCAGCGGTCTTTCGTACAGCGTCAACCTGGCCTATTCGCCGGAGATGGGCGCCACGGCGCTTCAGGAGACGCTGCCGATGTACCTTGGCATGGCGCTGGTCTTTGTCGCAGGTTATCTGATCATCTACAATATTTTTCAGATCAGCGTCACGGCCGACGTGCAGTTTTACGGAAAATTAAAAACCCTCGGCACCACGAACCGGCAGATCCGGAAACTGATCTACGGGCAGGCAGGCCGCCTGTGCGCATTCGGCATTCCCATCGGCCTCGTGTCGGGCTGGCTACTAGGCGTCGTGCTGGTACCGGCTTTTACCGGCATCCTGGAGGGGAAAAGTACCGTGTCCGCCCATCCGCTGATCTTCATCGGCTCGGCAATTTTTGCCTGGTTTACGGTCTTTGTCTCCTGCCTGCGTCCCGCGCGGCTGGCAGCGAAGATCTCCCCGGTGGAGGCGCTGCGGATGAATGACGCCGATACTCCCGGCGGAAAAAAGACGAAACGCGGCAGAAACGGATCCTCCCTCGCGGGAATGGCCCGGGCAAACCTTGGCCGCAACAAAAAGCGCACCGTCACTGTGATCTGCTCGCTGACCCTTGGCCTTGTGCTGCTCAGCTGTTTTTACGCAAAGAATGCAGCCTTTGACATGGAAAAATATCTGGCGGATCTGACCATCGCGGATTTTACGCTGGAAGACGCCACCAGCAGCAATTATCTCAAGGGCTATGATCCCCATGGTACCACTTTGGGAACAAAACTGGTGCAGGAGCTGGAAGCTATGGAGGGCGTGGAGGCCGTCGGTCACCAGTATTCCCGCCAGTTCTCCTGGCAGTTCGATGACCAGACAAAGGAAAACCTGAACGGATTTTATACCGAAGAGATGCTGAATGACTGGGCCAGTTATGATCCGACAGGTGCAGATGCTTTTCGTCAGGCGGTGGACACGCAGGAGATGAACGCGGTGGTGTTCGGACTGGACGGCATTCCGCTGGACGCCATTACCCAGCCGGAGTATCTTCTGGACGGCAGTTTTGATTCCGACGCCTTTGCCGGCGGAGATTATGTCCTGGCGGTGGGTCCGGCCATCCGGATGGGGGATGCGTACCCGGTTCTTCCCGCCCCCTCCGTGGGCAGCGCCGTCACGCTGGAGGGAAAAGCCTATACGGTCATGGCCATCGTCTACCCCCTGACCCCGGTGGACAACGGCGCATCGGAATCAGGCGCTCCGGACGCCATGGAACAGCATTTTATCCTGCCTGCCGACACCTTCCGGCAGAACTGGCCGGATCATACCCTGCGGAAGCTGTTTTTAAATGCAGATGACGCTCATATTGGCGCTGTACAGAACCGGCTGGATGAATATACCGCCACGGTGGATACCAGTCTGCCCGTCATCTCCCGGCAGTCCATGGCAGCGCAGTATAAGGCCGAAACCCGGTCCGCCGCCGTAATGGGCAATGCGGTCAGCATCGTGATCGCCCTGGTGGGCGTGCTGAACTTCGTCAATTCCATGGTCACAGCCATCGTATCCCGCAGACGTGAGTTTGCCATGATTCAGAGCGTGGGCATGACCAGGAAACAGCTCTGCCGGATGCTGATATACGAGGGGCTATGCTACGCCGCGATCACGCTGGTCGTATCCTTCCTTGTCAGCGCGCTGGCGGTGGGCGTGGGGATCCGCGCCATGGTGGAAGGAGGCTTTACCACCTTCCGCTTCACCCTGCTGCCGTTATTTATCTGCGCTCCGATCCTGCTGGGATTCGCAGTGGCCGTCCCCTATGCGTGCTTCCGGAACCTGGAGAAGCAGAGTATCGTGGAGCGGCTGCGGGTGGAGTGAGATGACCTGATGCCCGGTTTTCTGACCACATTCTGACCATCGCCCTGCCGGGGTGGCTGGAATGTGGTCAGGACGTCTGAAAAGTCTGAAAATTCCATTCCTGTCCCGACATCGTAATTTTTTGGCAAAAATAGACGAAAATACAAAGAATATATAAAAATACTTGCAAATGAAACCAAGCCCAGCTATAATCTGCTCTGTAAAGCAATTAAGTAAAAACCGGCAGCTGCGAAACGAAAAAACAGTAAGAAGGTGAATACATGAACAAAAATTCAAAAATATGCTGCTTTATCAAAGAGCATCCGGACTGGAAGGAAATTTTGGAAACCAGCTACGGCATAATCGTTAAAGCCGAAGATCACTACGCCATTTTCAACTATGGGGCCAACTGCGATTTTTCCGATCCGATCGTGCAGGAAGCCAGGGGGATTATTATAAACACCGATACCCTGGAGGTCGCCTGTTTTCCATTCCGAAAGTTTGGCAATTACAACGAAAGCTACGCGGACAAAATCGACTGGGATACCGCAAGAGTCCAGGAGAAGATCGATGGCAGTATCATTAAAATGTGGTTTGATAACGGAAACCGGATCTTTTCTACAAACTCCATGATTTATGCCGATAACGTAACCGCAAATTCCATGACAGGCGAGTCCTTTATGGATATTATCAGAAAAGCGGATAATTTTCAAGTGATCGAAAAAGCACATGATATTCTGAACAAAGACTGCACTTATATATTTGAACTTGTGAGCCCTGAAACACAGATTGTCATACGATATGATAAACCACATCTGTATCATACAGGTACAAGGAACAATCTCACGGGCGAAGAGCTCATGGTAAATATCGGGATTGAAAAGCCAAAAGAATATCCGCTGAAAAGCCTCGACGACTGCATCAATGCGGCGGTAAAGCTCAATCAGTCACAGGACGGAGAAGTGCATCGCGTAACGGGAGAGGGATATGTAGTGGTGGACGGCAGGTGGAACCGGATTAAAGTGAAATCTCCGGATTACCTGATGCTGCATCACTTATCAACACGCGCGAATTTCTCAAAGGAGCGCATTGTCGGACTGCTCAGAGACAAAACCATCCGTGTTGAGGATATCTGTGAGGAATTTCCGGATTTTTCACACTATTTCAAATATTATGATTTTAAAATGGCTGAATTAGAGCATCAGGCGAAGGCATTCTGCGATTTAACAAAGCGGATTTATGAGGAATATAGTCATGACAGAAAAGCGGTTGCGCAGATAATAAAAAAACACAGACTGGGAGCCCTTGGATTTGCGTGCCTGGACAGCGGAAAAAGCGGGAGCGAAATTCTTGCCGAAATGCCGACGGGGAAATACTGCAGATATATTCCGGATTATCAGCCGGAAAATCTTTCGGATTTGTTTTACCGGAGCAGTAGACAAAACCTATGATATACCTTAATGGAAACAAGGGAAAATCAGAATCCGTAAGGGAAACATTACTGGATGCAGATCTTTGACGAGATCCGAACAAGAGGTGTTGAAGACGTGCTGTTCATCAGTATGGACGGCATATCCGGTCTGGAAGAAGGTGCAAAGAGCATTTTCAGGGATGTTGTGGTGCAGCGCTGCATCGTGCATCTGATCCGCAATTCCATCAAATACATACCGTCAAAGGATTACAAGGTGTATACAGCACAGTTAAAGAAGGTATGTGTTTCTTTATCAAGCTGTTTTGTTGCCACAATCTGTGTATCAAACGGCGCATGTTTTCCACTGATATAATATATTCCCGGATAACGCTCCTTAACCTCCAGTCCTGACTTTTTCATCGCTTCAAACATTTCTCTCGGATAGCTTTCCCTGAAAATAGAGAAATTAGCAAGCCATTCTTTCCTTACAAACGATTCGAAGCGCTTTTGGGGTAACGTTTGGGGTAACGCCCCATATAATGACGGATGTCAGAGGCATTCCACAGACATAAGAAAAACCGCCAGCCCTTAATTTATCAGGGCTGACGGCTTTTCCGCGCTCAGTCGATGCGACAGGATTTGAACCTGCGACCTCTGCGTCCCGAACGCAGCGCTCTACCAAGCTGAGCCACGCATCGTCACTATGAAAAACACTGAAAACAAAAAAATGTCTCTCAAATCATGCTTGTATATAATACCGCATCTTTCTCCAATTGTCCATAGCTATTTTTACTTTTTCCGTTTTTCTACATTTTGCACAAAGAAATTACAAAATATAGAACCGGATAGAATCATATGTTATAATTACTTCGTTGTCCAACCGATACCTGGCAACGGGAGGAGGTGTTCGGATGGAAGTTCTCATTTCTTTTTTTATCGCTGTAATGGCAGGTGTGGTTAGCCACCGCATCAGCAAATGGCTTGACAGTCGGGATTCAAAGGACAACAACTAGCCTGGTGGGTGCCTGGCCACCGTAAAAATCAGGAAAAATCCCCAAGCCGTGTTCCAGCACAGCCTGGGGATTTGTTCTTTTGTCCGAATGGACTTCTCATTTCTTTTTGCCTACCGGCATTATAGCATATGCACCTTTTTTTTGCAATATGCTTTCCACAAAACTTCGTTTGCAAAGCATCTGCCGTATCCCCGCCGGCCCTGACGTGTCATCTGCCATATACCCGCCGGCCCTACCGCATCACCCGCCGTATCACAGCATCCTTCCACTCCGCATACGGATGATACCGCATCGGCAGGTCCGGCCAGGCGTATTTTTTTACGATGCTTTTCCGGTGGCTGAACGTCTCAAAGCCTGTTTTCCCGTGATAGCTTCCCATGCCGCTGTGCCCGACGCCGCCGAAGCCCATCTCCGGGGTAGCCAGGTGGACGATCGTGTCATTGATACAGCCGCCTCCAAAGGGAATATGCCGCAGCGCCCAGCGCTCCATCGACCGGTCGCGCGTAAACAGATAGCAGGCCAGCGGTTTTTCAAACCGGCGCAGAAGTGCGAGCAGCTCCTCCCTCGTCCGGTAGGTTAACACCGGCAGCACCGGCCCGAAGATCTCCTCCTGCATGACGGCGGAATCCGGCGTCACCTCATCCAGAATCGTGGGGGCGATCTTAAGGGTATGCGGGTTGCCGCAGCCTCCGGTGACAATCTTTTCCCCCGCGATCAGGCCCATCACGCGGTCGTAGTGCTTTCGGTTTACCATATGCGGATACTCTCCGGAAAGCAGCGGCTCGTTTCCCAGCATACGCGTGATCTCCCGCTTCATCGCGGCGAGAAGCTTTTTCTTTACGGTCTCATGAACCGCCAGGTAGTCCGGCGCGACGCAGGTCTGTCCGGAATTTAAGAGCTTTCCAAAGATGATCCGGCGGGCAGCCAGCCGGATATCCGCCGTCTGATCGACGATGCACGGGCTCTTTCCGCCCAGCTCGAGCGTCACCGGCGTCAGATGCCGCGCAGCCTTTTCCAGCACAAGCTTCCCGACCGTCACGCTCCCGGTAAAAAAGATATGATCAAATCTCTGCTCCAGAAGTCTGGCGTTTTCGTCTCTTCCGCCCTCGACCACCGCGATATATTCTTCCGGAAAACATTCTCCCAGCATGGCCGCAAGCGTCCCGGAGACCGCCGGCGCATAGGCGGACGGTTTTAAAATCACACAGTTTCCGGCAGCGACGGCATCAATCAGCGGCTCCAGACAGAGCATGACCGGATAATTCCACGGCGCCATGACAAGTACAACGCCGTACGGCTCCGCCACGGTAAAGCTTGCGGCCGGGAAATTTGCCAGCCCGGTCTTTACATGCTCTCTCTTCATCCAGCCCGCGAGATGTTTTCTGCAGTATGACAGCTCCGCCTTCGTCATGGCGATCTCCGCCATACTGCTCTCCGATTCCGATTTGCCGAGATCCGCATGCAGCGCCTGTTTCAGCGCTTCTTCATACTTCACAAGCGCCCGGTCCAGCTTCGCAAGCGCCCTCGCCCTTGTCTCATACGGCAGCGTCGCCCCTGTCAGAAAATATCGTCTCTGTCTCTCCGCCAGCTTCTCTGTCTTCATCTTAATCTCCATTCCCCGTTATATCCGCGTTTTTCGCTTTTTACAGTTCTTTCTCTATTATACTCCTGTCCGCAAAATTTTAACAGCTTTTCATTTTACTCTTTTCTTTTCTCCCCGGTCGTGTTATACTGAAAGCGGAACAATAAACTACATTTATCTAAGGAGTCTGCATGAAAAAAACTGTTCTGATCACCGGCGCGTCCCACGGCATCGGGCGTGCAATTGCGGCTGCTTTTGCCAGAGAAGGCCATCGTCTCGTCATCACCTGTTCGCGCTCTGAGCCGGAGCTGCTCGCTTTTGCCGAAGAGCTGCGGGAAACGTACCAGGTGGATGTCATGACAAGTGTCGGGAACGCCGGGGATGACGATTATGCCAGGGAACTCTATGAACGCATCCGCGCGCGTTTCCGCGGAGTGGACATCCTCATCAACAATGCCGGGATCTCCCATATCGGCCTTCTCAGCGATCTCTCAGTGGAAGAATGGAATCATATCCTCAATGTCAATCTCACTTCTGTTTTTATTATGAGCAGACATGCGATCCCCTGGATGGTACAGAATCAGTGCGGCAGGATCATCAATATCTCCTCCGTCTGGGGGATTGCAGGCGCATCCTGCGAGGTCGCGTATTCCGCCAGCAAGGGCGGGGTCAATGCGTTCACAAAAGCGCTTGCAAAGGAACTCGCGCCGTCTAAGATCCAGGTTAATGCCATCGCCTGCGGTGTGATTGACACCCGGATGAACGCGTGTTTTTCAGAGGAGGAGCGCGCTGCGCTAAACGATGAGATTCCCGCCGGCCGGTTCGGACGCCCTGACGAGGTCGCCGCGCTGGCTCTTATGCTTGCAACCGGCAACGACTATCTCACCGGCCAGATCATCACCTTGGATGGCGGCTGGCTCTGACGCTTCTTACAGCGGGAAAGGTATGGTGCACAATGCTGACAGGTTCCCGGATTCTTGAAATGTTAAAAGAGCAGGGTCTCTCCCAGCGGCAGCTGGCCGACGCCCTGCATTTAGATCCCGCCACAGTGAACGGCTATATCCACGGGCGCAGATATCCCGACTGCGCGACCCTCGCTCTGATTGCCTCCTTTTTACACACAAATATGGACTATCTTCTCGGAAATACCGGCATCCGCTCGTATCCGGAGCTTTCTTTAAGCCCGGAGGAGGACACGCTCGTCAGCTCTTACCGTTCCATGGACGAGGACTGCAAAATGATTCTGATCGAGCTCGCAGCCACGCTCCACACGCACAGCAGCAGTTCACGGCAGATGCCGTCCGGCCGCCAGACTGCCGTGTCAAAGCCTCACACAGAACCCCTGCGCGAGCGCTGACAAAAAGCCCGCCATGTCCTTTTTTCAAGACATGGCGGGCAAGCTCTGCAAAAACGCTACTCCGCTACCAGCACGACAACGGAACGCGGCGGCATATGAATACTTTTTTTGTAGTAAAACTCTGTCAGAGATTCCATATCCTTACCGTCCTCATAATCGATGGACGTATTCACGCACACCTTCCACTCCAGCCCGTTTGAAAGCTCCGGCAGCTGCATGATCAGCGGCTCCCAGTATGCGTTTATCCCGTAGAAGATCACATCATCCCGGACATCCTGCTCGTCCCTTCCCGCGTACATGATACCGATCAGGCGGCTTGTATAATCCGTACCTCCGTTCCAGGGGTATCCGTTGTGAATACTGATCTCCGGAAGTCCGCAGAGAGCCGGCTTCGTCGATTTGCGCAGGATCGGATATTTTTTGCGGAACGCGATCATATAGCGGAAGAAATCGTGGATCTCTTTATATTCCTCCAGCCGGTTCCAGTCCAGCCAGGAAATGCGGTTGTCCTGACAGTACGCGTTGTTATTTCCATACTGTGTATTGCAGAACTCATCCCCTGCATAAAACATCGCAGGGCCCCTGCTGCACATTAAGGTTGCAAACGCATTTTTAATCATCCGGCGGCGCAGGCTCTCCACCTCCGGATCGTCCGTATCTCCTTCCACCCCGCAGTTCCAGCTGTTTCCATTGTTATCGCCGTCCGTATTGTTCCAGCCGTTCTTTTCGTTATGCTTCGTATTGTACGCGTACATGTCATACAGTGTGAACCCGTCATGACAGTTCAGGAAATTCACCGACGCCCCTCTGCCGCGCGCAGCCGGATCGTACATGTCCTTTGACCCGGTGATTCTGGTAATCGCGACTCCGGCCATTCCCTCATCGCCCTTTAAAAACCGGCGCATATCGTCCCGGTATCTGCCGTTCCACTCCGACCATCTCCTCCAGGACGGGAAGTTCCCCACCTGATACAGCCCGGCCGCATCCCATGCTTCCGCGATCAGCTTGACCTTCCCGAGAATCGGGTCGCAGGCGATCGCCTGTAACAGCGGCGGATCCGCCATCGGAACCCCCTTCTGGTCCCTGGTAAGGATCGACGCCAGGTCAAACCGGAACCCGTCCACCCGGTACTCTGTCACCCAGTAGCGCAGACAGTCGATGATAAAACGCTGCACCACCGGATGGTTGCAGTTCATGACATTCCCGCAGCCGCTGAAGTTATAGTAATGTCCGTCGGGCGTCAGAATATAGTAAATATCGTTGTCAATTCCCTTAAAGGAGAAACACGGCCCGTCATCATTCCCCTCCGCCGTGTGGTTGAACACGACGTCAAGAAAAACTTCAATCCCGTTGTTCTTCAGATCATAAATCAGCTGCTTTAACTCATCGCCCTCATGATTGTGCTCCTCCACCGAGTTATAGCCTGTATTCGGCGCAAAAAAGCAGACCGTGTTGTAGCCCCAGTAATTATAGAGCTGCTCTCCGTCCACGATACGGGCGCTCTCCATCTCGTCAAATTCAAAGATCGGCATCAGCTCCACCGCGTTGATGCCAAGATCCTTTAAGTACGGGATCTTCTCGCCAAGTCCCGCATAGGTTCCCCCGACCTTTACCCCGGAGGATTCGTCCTTTGTGTATCCTCTCACATGCAGCTCATAGATGATCAGATCCTCCAGCGGATGCTCTAACGGACGGATATCGCCCCAGTCGAAGTTGTTTTCCACGACACGCGCATGATAGACAAACCCCTCGTCGCTCTCCGGACGCTCGCCCCAGTGGCGCTGCCCTGTCACCGCCTTGGCGTATGGATCAAGCAGCACATGCTTTTTATCAAAAAGCTTTCCCGCCGGCGGGTCATACGGCCCTTCCAGCTCAAACGCATACTCAAATTCTTCGATATTGAGATCAAATACCAGCATCGCGTATGTATTGCCGATATGATAAGCCTCCGGAAACTTCAGTCTCGCATACGGCTCGGTCTCCTGCGGTCGGAACAGAAGCAGCGTACAGCTCGTCGCCCCGAATGACTGGATCGTAAAGCTGACGCCGTTTGCCGCGGCCGTTGCCCCTGTCCTGTTATAAAACCCGGGCCTTACCTTAAAGCCGTCAATCACATCCAATGGCTGCAGACGCTCCCCGCGCTGCGGCCTGTGCTGCACAAATCCCATATCCGTTCCCTCCTGATGATACGTTCCGCCATCCGTCGCCGTCTTTACCGGAGCCGTCCGTTCCGTCCTTCGCCCGTTTTGTAAAGCCTCCCTGCGCATGGCTTCCTGTTTCTTCGCAATACTCTTTCTGACCTGCCCTGTCTCTCTCCTGTCAATAAAAGACCCCAGTCTCTCCCATATTGTTTTTGTGTCCTTCATCCTGCTCCCTGTTCTTTCGTCCGCTCCGCCAGCCCTTTATTTCCGCTTCCATTTCCCAAATATCGATTTCTTAAAATGTCCCAGCGCTTCCTTTGCGCCGGCGCATCCGGCTTCCGACGCCTTCTGATACCAGGACACCGCCTTCTCGATATCCTCCGGCACACCCATGCCCCGGTCATAAATCTCTCCCATGCAGCGGTACGCGTCCCCGTCTTTGTACTCATTCGTATATTCCGTCAGATACCGGAGCGCAAGCGAATGATTTACCATCGTGCCGACGCCGTACAGATAGCAGTAGCCGAGATAATATTTGGCGTGGTTACTGTTCTGGCGCGTCGATTTTTCCGCCCATTTCCGGCATTTCTGATAATCCTGCTGCACGCCGTAGCTTCCCTCAAAATAATACTTTGCGAGATAATACTGCGCCTCGCTGTGCCCGGCCTCCGCCGCTTTCTCAAAATAGGAGAACGCTGCCTCCCTGTCCTCCGGCACGCCGCGCCCGTTATAAAGACACCATCCGATATTGTAAACCCCGTATTCATTTCCAAGCTCCGCGGTCTCTTTAAAAAGTGAAAACGCACGGGCGTCGTCCCGCGGCACCACCTTTCCCCTCAGGTACAAAAGCCCCAGATCATTGACGCAGGGCGCGTATTTTACGGCTGCCCCGCGGTTCAGCCAGTCCACGCGCGAAGCGTGATTGCCCAGCTTCTCATACTGCTCCGCGATGCTCCGGCAGCTGCTCCCGTCAATCTTTACGTAATGCTTTGCCTCTTCTACAAATGCAAGCGCCTCCGTCAGGTTCTGTGCGATTCCGTTCCCGCCGAACGCCAGGCTGCGGTACACATTCTGAAACGCCGGGATGCAGCCGCACTTTGCCGCCATGCGGAACCACTTATGGCTCTCCTGGCCGTTTCTGATCTCATTCCTGTTATATTCCTCACGGCTTGCGGGCTTTTGTAAGGCGCTGACATCCTGCCAGTAATAAAAAAGCCCTACCGCATACTGCGCCATCGGATCCCCGCTCTCTGCCTTTTTCTTTACCGCCTCGAAGGAATCGGCCAGCGAATGCTTCATCGCCGCCGCAAGCTCCCCGTGAAGCCCGTCAAACCGGTCCGCCCCCAGCACGCACAGATCGCTGCCAAGCTCAATCCCGCGTCTGGAATACTCTTTTGCTTTTCTGTCGTTATCCTTTACGCCGCCGTCGCCCCACGCATAGCACCGCGCCAGGAAATAAAAAGCATCCGGCTCCTCCTTTTCCGCCGCTTTTCTGATCAGTTCCACTCCTTCCGGATATTTCGAAGCGTCCGGCTGGAAATAAAGCAGCAGAATCCCCTGCTCAAGCTCATCTGAATAAAAATTTCCCATCTGGGATCCCTCCTGTCTGACTTTTTATCTGTATGTTCCATTATACGCATTTATCGGTTCATTTTCAACCGCTAACCGCAGATCGTGTGCCGGATTCGCCTGCAATTTGGTATTGTCATTTTCTGACAATGATTTTATAATAGAAAAAAAGAATTTTGAAACAGGAGACATCAGCCATGCACACATTTCAACCTATGCCAGTAGATTTAATCGAAATTAACCCTTTTACAAAAATCGGAAAAGAATGGGCGCTCGTCACAGCCGGCACCAAAGCCAGATTTAATACCATGACCATCAGCTGGGGCGGCGTCGGCGTTCTTTGGGGGAAAAATGTCGTCTTTGTCTTTGTCCGGGATTCGAGATACACGAAAGAATTTATGGACGAAAACGAATTTTTCTCTCTCACCTTCTTAAAAGAGCAGTACCGCGACGCCTTAAATTACTGCGGCTCGCATTCCGGCCGCGACGGGGACAAGCTCAAAGAGGCCGGGCTGACGCCTGCCTTCCATTACGGCATCCCCTATATCGACGACGGCAGTCTCGTGCTCCTCTGTAAAAAAATGGCCGCCACACGAATCACGGAAGATTCTTTCCTCATTCCGGAGCTCATGGAAAAATGGTATCCCGATCAGGACATGCACACGATGTATGTCGGGGAAGTGATCGATATTATGGCCAGATAATCCCCGAATTCTAAAACATTTGTGAAATCCTGTGCGGATGGTTTGTATATTTCCGCAAAGAATGATAGAATACGAGAGAACAGAAAACCGCAATCACAGGGAGGTTATTATGGTGGAAGAAAAGACATTTAAGACGATGGGAATTGCCGGCGGCGCAAATCTCGCGATCGGCATCTGTATGCTGACCGGCGGGATCGCAATGGGCATCCTTCTGATTATCAGCGGCGCCCGCCTGTTAAAGACCAGGACAAAGATCGTATTTTAGCCGCCGGCCCAAAGCCGGCCGAGAGCATTCGCTCCGCACAGCGGGTAAGGGAAGAGGCATCTTCTCTTACCCGTTTTGATACCGGAGGGCATTTACTCCCACACAATGACAATGACGCGGTCCGCCGTCCAGTGTGTGGTATCCGAAGCGCTGCCGTAGATCAGCAGCGAATCATCCGGCTTTAGCCTCTCTTTCCCGATCGTCTCAAGAGAAACCGCCGACTCACTCGCCCTGTTCATTGTGAGCAGCTCATAAGAGGTGTCCGCATTGCAGGAGACATACACCTGCTGCTCCTCATCCACTTCCACTGTTGTGTACGCCACCTGACCGCCGCCCTCCACATCTTCTGTTATGGTCGGGTTGCAGATCAGCTCATCCCCGTTGATTTCCTTCAGATAGCCTTCCAGATCCGCATTTATCATCAGAGCTCCTCCGTCGGGATCCGCCGCCTGCCCTGTGCCTGTCGTATCCTGTCCGGCAGCCTCGCTGTTCCCGCTCTGTCCGGCTCCCGCACCATTTCCCTCCGGCCCCGTCTGGTCCGGCGCATTGTTCCCGCCGCCCGCATCTGCTCCTCCGGCGGCCTGCCCCGATGCATCGTCTCCGCCGGCTGACACATTGTCTTCGCCGGCCTGCCCGGTTCCCGCATCCGCCGCCTGATCCGGCTCTCCTGCGGAACATCCCCCGGCTGCGATCCCCATCACGGCAATCATCGCAAGTATTATCATAAATTTAAATCTGTATTTTATTTTTCTCATCTTCTTTACTCCTTCCAGTCCTCATGATCCTGTTTCCTCCGACAGCGAGACAACAGAGACCCGCTGTCATCCATCCGACACATTTGGCGTACAGCGTCAGATACTGCTCCTCCCTGCCGCTTTTTTCCATGGCGAGCAGCAGGGAAGCGTCCTCGCCAAACCGTTGAACGCTCTGCCTCCACCCCGCAAAATCCGACCACTTTCCGGGAATCATCTCCATAAACCGCTCCCCGGAAAACAGGTCATAGCGCACCTGCCGCACCGACAGGCCGTATGCTGCGGCAAACTGCTCCGCCCCCACCCGGCCCGCACCGGCTCTCCCGGGCCTTATGGTGATCCGTGTAAAACGGCTGTCCGGATCCGCCGCCTGCACAACCAGCACCGCCTCCTGCGCCCGCACCACGCCGCGCACCGTAAGTTCGCGGCCACCGCAGCAAAGCGCCAGCCCTTCCACGCGCCTGCTGCCAAACAGCTTTTCCGCTGTCTCCTCCCCGATCAGGCAGCCATCCGTATCCCCGGTATGCAGGATCGTTCCTCCCGGGTACAGAAGCTCCGAGGATCCGTTGATTTCCACTATGTCTGCAATCACGCTGCGGCCGCCGTCCACACCTTCCACGCGCTGCCGCTTTTCTTCCTTCCAGACGGTAAATTCCACCCCGCCCTCCTTCTCCGACTCCAGCCCGCGGATCTTTTCCGCTTCCCCCGCACAGATTCCCGCATCCTCACAGATCAGTTCCACGCCGATCCCCATGCCGTCCGCCTGCTGTCCGAACAGCATTGCCTGCCCGATCAGCACTGCGGCTGTGACAAACCACAGGATCCCCGCTGCCTTTATCAGATGATTCGCCCGCCGGGCCAGCCCGGCAGCCCGGCTCACGGCTCACGCAGGCGCACCCTGCTGCCTGCCTCCACATACCGGTCCGCATCTGTCACGACCTGCGCTTCGGAGGAAAGTGCGCCCTCCGCAAGCGCCGCGTACGTATCGCTTTTCTCACTGACCTGCACGTCCACACGCCGGATCTGATACTGTGTTCCCAAAACCGTCTCTTCCTCCTCCACAACCAGGACGTAATAACTGCCGTTTTCCATATGAAGCGCCCCGGCCGGCACCACAGTGCGGTACAGTCCGGAGCTCTGCGTCAGCGTAAGGTCCGCGGTATCCCCGACCCCAAGCGGGGTTCCTGCCGGAAGATCCACTGTGACGTCAAAGGAGCCGTCCTCACAGGTCTGGATTGCGTCAATGGTTAAATCCTCAAATTTCTGCCCGTTTTTCGTCAGCGTCACCGGTGTTCCCACGGAGACATACGGGGTATCCCGTTTGTCGATATGCGCCTGATAGCGCATCCCGGAGCTGATATCCGCCAGCGTCACCGCAGCCGTTTCCGGCGTCAGCTGACCGACGGCCAGAAAAATCTCCGTCACCACGCCCTCCACGGGGGATGTCACGGCTCCCCCAAGGGAGAGAACCTCCTCAAGCGCCAGAAGCTCCCTCTCCTTCTGCGCGATCTGGATCTCCGCAATCCGGGATGTATCCTCCGCTGCCAGAGGCTCTTTCGCATCGGCATCCGCCCGCGCTGCCGCAAGCTGCGCATCCCGGAGCCGCCGGAACGCGTCGTCGCAGACCGTCTGTTTCGCCCTCATTGCATCCTGTAAGGCCAGAAGCTGCGCATACGTCTCCCCGTTTCCGGCATCTCCCGCGTGCGCCGCCTGATAGCTGTAATATGCGTCCGAGGCGCTTTGCAATTCCGCGGCCGCCGTATCGCAGTACGCCTGTGCGTCGGCGAGCGCATTCTGCGCATCCTCCACGGCACGGCTCTTTGCGGTTCTGGCATCTCGTTCCCCCTGTTCCTGCGCCGCCTGTGTATTTTCCGCGGTCAGGCGCAGGATCAAAAGCTCCTCCTCTTTTTCCCGGATCAGCTCTTCCAGATGCTCCGTGTCAAGCTCCGCCAGAAGCTCCCCCTCGCTCACCTTTTGTCCCGGCGTGACACAGACTGTTTTTACGAGGATTCCCCCCTCGGTCAGCACCGCCAGTTCCCGTTTTTTCTCTACGCGCCCATTTACATTTACCACGTGCTCAATCCTTCGCTCCCCGGGCCGTTCCGTCGTCACCCGGGCCGTGGTCAGGGACGCGGTCACCCGGGATGTGACGGTAAAAATCACCATAATGACAAAAAACACGACCAGCGCCCGGAATGCATACACATGG
Organism: uncultured Roseburia sp.; assembly: GCA_947642555.1. Classification (GTDB taxonomy): domain Bacteria; phylum Bacillota; class Clostridia; order Lachnospirales; family Lachnospiraceae; genus Roseburia. The sequence goes on from CANRSX010000004.1 coordinate 168,681, forward strand.
AGCATCCCTTTTTTGGTATTACCCGTCATCCCGACCCTCCTTTTCCTGATTTTTATTCTTTTATCGCTGACGCCACAATCCCCTGCTCCAGGTAATCCTGCCCGTATAAAAAGACAAACAGCGCCGGGATCAGTGCGACAAACGACGCGCACAGTGCAGAGCCCGCATGTGAAAGATCCACCTCCGGAAGATACAGCGACAGCGGCCAGAGACGCTTTGTCTTTAAAAAGATAAGCGGCTGCTCCACCATGCTCTGACATTCCAGAAACTGAAGCACCAGTGCCGAGATGATTCCAGACGATCCCACCGGGATGCCGATGCGGAAAAACACAGCCAGCTCCCCGGCCCCGTCCACCCGCGCCGCCTCGATCAGCGCCGGCGGGATCTCACTGAAGAACCGGTACATCAGAAACGGCGGAAACGTCAGAAACATCCCCGGAAGGATCACCGCCGACAGCGTATCCGTAAGCCCAAGCAGATCAAGCACGATATATTCCGAGAGCATGGTCACCTGAAACGGCATCAGCATCAGCACGATATAGCTGAAATATACCGCTCTCTTTCCCGGGAATTCATACTGTGCGAGCCCCCAGGCCGCCGGCATCCCAAAAAGCAGCTGCCCTGTCAGAATCCCCGCGGTGATCTTCATCGAATTCCAAAACATCTGAAAAAATTCCGGCGAGTCAAAAAACAGTTCTATCACATTTACAAGCGTCGGATACATTGGAAACAGGCGCCATACGGCAAAGCCTTCCCCATCCCCCAGTACCGGCCCGATATATTCCCTGATCTCGGACGTGTCCATCACACTCCCGGTGAGAAGGAACAGAAGCGGCGCAACCGCCAGCACCGCCGGAATCAGAAGGAGCACGATACAGATCGCATTCGTTATTTTCTTTTTCACCGCCGGCCTCCCTCATTTATCCCAGCTTCTTTTCAGCGCCGCCACCAGGGCCAGGATCACGGCTGAAAGCATGACCGCCCCGGCCGCCATCTTATCCATCGCCAGATCGCGAAACCAGTTGTTAAACAGATGCTGCAGCAGATAGATACTCTCCTCCGGGTAATTTCCCGCCACCAGCCATGCTTCCCGGAACACCTTAAAGCTGTTTAACAGCGATATTACTATAATTGTAAACGATATTGGACGGATATACGGCAGAGTGATAAAGATAAACCGGGCGAGCGACCCGGCTCCATCCATTTTCGCGGCCTCATAGAGCGTCTCCGGCACGGAGGCAAGCCCGGCCAGCCACAGCACGACGTCATAGCCTAAGTTTTTCCAGATATAGCTGAACACCAGCACCCCGAAGGCAGCCCCTGTATTCATCCAGTCGCTTCCCCACGGCAGCCCGACGCGCTCCAGCAGGCCGTTTAACAGCCCGTGGCCGTCAAATACCAGCTTCCAGATCAGCACCACGCTGGCCGCCGGAACCGCCAGGGGCACCATGCAGGCGCTCTTGATCAGCGGCGCCAGCCGCCCCGCACGCTGCAGCAGAAGCGCCACGGCAAAGGAGAGAAGCAGCAGAAGCGGCAGGCAGACCGCCAGAAACTTTGCCGTATTTCCGGCGGCCAGCCGGAACGCCGCGTTTTCGAACACCGTCCGGTAATTCGCGAGCCCGCAGAACTGTTTCCCAACCGCATTATAAAAGGAGCGCCGCACCACATCCAGAAAGGGGATCAGGTAAAAGAGGAGCACTCCCGCAAAGCCGGGAAGCACAAAGCACCAGCCTGCCATCCGCTTTTTTCTTCGCATACCGTTTCCCCGCCTTTATTCTGCCAGATACAGGCTGATCTTCTGGCGCAGCGCCGCCATCGCCTCCTCTGAGGAGCTGTCACCCTTTACATACCGGAGCCCCTGTTCGATCACCAGGTTCTGGATCACCGCGTCCGTATTTGCCGGCGTCTTCGCCTGCTCTGCCATCGCTTCCACCCGGGCGATATTTTCCTCTGTCATCGTGTTCATCATATAGCCTGCACTGGTACCGTCCGGTGTCGAAAATCCGATGGAAATCATACTGTCCGGCCCGTACGTCTCCGCCGCGTGCGCCTTCATTGCCTCCCAGGCCGCCAGATTTACCGGGAATCCATGTCCGTCCAGCCCGCTGCACTCCGTTCCGAATAAAGTTTTATAAAATGCCTCCGCATCTTCTTTTACCTTCGTGCTGCTGCTGACCCCGGTCATCAGATACGGCACAAAGACGGATCCATCCCCATACAGACCGCATGTCGAGCCGCTCTCTTCACACGTGGCGAACTGTCCGACAAAATCGATCATATCTACCGCCGTCCCGTAAGTAATCTCCTCGGTGCCGATCAGCAGTCCGTCGGTTCTCGCGGTTCCCACCGGCATACCGCTGTACTGATGTATCCCGGCGGCATCATCCGGGTAGCCGTCCAGGTCATAGAGGCGTTTTGCCTGGATCAGGAAGTTTTCGAGCGCCTCCTCCTTTAAGGCGCCGTCCGCCTCAAACCAGTTTGCGCTGTCCATCTGCATCAGATCCCACAGAAGCTGCTCTGGGTTATTCTCCTTTAAGATCGCCTGATCCGGTTTTTCCTCCCTCAGCTTCTGCCCGTAGTCGGCAAATCCTTCCAGTGTGGCCGCCGCGTTTACCGCATCCTCCGGTCCGTTCACCAGCACAAGGAAAAAGCTGGCCGGGAAAGCGTAACAGCCGCCGTCCTTCTGATATGCTTCCCGAATATTGGACCGCAGCCCGTCGCTCTGATCGATCTGATCCAGCAGTCCGGTCAGATCCGCAAGGATTCCCTTCTCTACATAGCTCTCCACCGGAAGGCCGTCGAGAATCAGGACGTCCGGCACATTTCCCGCCAGAATCTCCGTGTTCAGCGTCGAGATCGCATCCTCCGCCGAGACGCCGTCCTTTCCGGTCATCCCGACAGTAAGCCGCACGTAGACATCCTGATGCTCCTTCTGATAAAGGGAAACCGCCTGCCGCAATGCCTGTGACTCCTCCAGCGCATAGATATTCAATTCCTTTTCCGGTACTGCCGGGATATCTTTATCATAGCGGTAGCGGCAGATCTGAAATTCCTCCATCGCATTGACAAACTGCACCAGAATATTTTCCTCGTCCAGCATCACGATCGAATAATAGCTTCCGGTCACTCCGAGGGAGGAGAGCTCGCTGTTCACCAGCTGCTCGCTGATACTGCCGCCCTCTTTATAATAGAAGATACCGTTGTGATTCGCGTAGACGATACTGCCCTCCTCCATACCGGAGGTCACCACCATCGGCAGACTGTCACTGGCCTTCTGCACGATCGAGTAATCCGTCCTCACGATATCGTCGAGCGCCGCCGCGTCCGGCAGGCTGCTGCCGTCCGCTGTGGAAAACCGCGGCATCCCGTCATCTGTCATTAAAAGCAGGGTCTGTCCGGCGATTCCGAAGTAGGAGGGGCGGCTCCCCGACCAGTCGATGGCCTTTGTGCAGATCCCCGTCCCTGTATCCACCTTTAAAATATCATAATTTAAATCCATCAGAAACAGATTTCCCGACGCGTCATAGGCGAGCTGCTCCGCTAAATTTCCGCTCGCCAGCTCACTGTCTGTGGAAGGCAGTATGAGGGGCGTCGACGTTTTGGTACCGTCCGGCGCGATGAGCACCAGCATATTCTTCTCCATCTCGTCGATGTCCATAAAGTAGCCTGCCACCGCCACGGTACCGTCCGGCGCGACCGCGGCGCCCTGCACCCAGGAATTTCCAAAGCCGTCAACCTCGCAGCGCGTCGTCCAGGTTTCCCCCATATCCGTCGACTGAAAAACAAGTGCCGTTCTCCCGGTGGATGCGGCCACAATCACGCTTCCGTCGTCAAGCTTTCCCATGCCATAGATCTTTTCCGTCACCTCCGGCAGGACGAGATCGGACTCAATGTAGCGACCCTTTGCGCCGCCCCCGCCGCCGTCTCCCGTACCCGCATCCGCCACCTGCTGCGGACCGCCGCCTTCTGTCGACGATACATCCTGTTTCCCGTTTCCTTTGCCGCATCCGGTAAGCAGCGCTGCAGGCAGCATCGTGATCAGTAATGCGACAGGCAGCAACGCTGCTGATAACGCTGCAATTCCTCTTTTCTTTTTTCCTCTCATCTTTTACCTCTTTTCTGCAATTGAAATTCTTACAATCCGAGCATAGCAGATCCGTCTTTAATTTTTCTTTAAATCCGCCTTTAATTTTCACCGGATCTTAAAGATTATTTTAAGGTAAGTGTGATAAAATAATCTGGAAGATATGAACCAGAAAGGATTCCCATGAAGCTATTACTGATCGAAGATGACAAAAATCTCTGTGACGCCTTACAGTTCCAGCTGGAAAAGGAACTGCATGAGGTCGATATCTGCCATGACGGCAGGGACGGGCTGGATCTGTTTTTACAGGACGCCTATGACCTGGTGCTCTTAGACCGGATGCTGCCCACCATGAACGGGCTGCTGGTCTTAAAAAAGGCCCGGGCCGCCGGGATCTTAACCCCGGTCATCATGATCACCGCCTTGGGCGAGCTCTATGACCGGATCGAGGGGCTTGACGGCGGCGCGGATGACTATATCGTAAAGCCCTTCGCCTTCGAGGAGCTTCTGGCCCGCATCCGTTCCCTGGGCAGGCGCACCGGCAGATGGGAGGAAAATGAGATGCTCCACTGCGGAGATATCTCCTATGATCCCGTGCTGCGGCAGTTAAACGGCCCGGCGGGATCCATCCTGCTCTCCGGCCGGGAGGGCCGTCTGTTAGAAGTATTCCTGCGCGACGCCGGCACCACCCTGCGCAGGCTGGTCATCCTCTCGCGTGTCTGGGGCGCTGACGCGGAGGTGGAGGAAGGGAACCTGGACACCTATGTCCATTTCCTGCGCAAACGGTTAAAACATGTGGGCAGCTCCCTCGTGCTCTCCACGGTGCGCGGCGTGGGATATGTGCTGGAAACCCCTTAAGGCTTTTATCCCGCTGTGCGCCGGCGGGCGCATCTGATATAGAAGGAGAATCTATGTTTCGAAAGCTGCACCGGCAGATGACCGCATTTTCTGCCACGATCACAAGCCTGATCCTGGTCACCCTCTCCCTCGTGTGCCTGATGATCTCGGAGAACGGTCTGAAAAAGAATACGGAAGCCTCGTTCCAAAAGGAAGTGAGTTCCATCATCACACATCTTCAGAGTCAGAGCTATATCTCGCTTTCCTGGCTCAACCAGCTGCAGGACGGCAATCATTTTATCCTGTATTTTTATGATAACGGGAACCCGCTGTTCTCCCAGCGCTTCCACGCCGCTTCGAATTCGGAGGAGCTCGCGGCGCTCGCACGGGACTATGCACTGCAGCATCACGGAATTGATATCTTATCGACAAGATCCGGCGTACTCCCGGAGCACACGGAATTCGCATTGTCGGACGACGCCTTTGGCAGCTACTACGTCTCTGCCGGGATCATTCACAAGACGAACGGCAATCTCGGTTTTCTCATCCTGTATTCCTTAGAGGGGCAGGAGACGCAGCTTCGCTCCCAGCGGATCTGGTTTGCCGCAGTCGACATCGCGGCAGTTCTGTGCCTCACCCTGTTTTCCTGGTTTTTTACCGGGCGGATGCTGCTTCCGATCGAGCAGAGCCGCAAAAAGCAGGTACATTTTGTCGCGGCGGCATCCCATGAGCTGCGCGCGCCGCTGGCAGTGATCCTCTCCGGCGCCGATGCGCTGGAAAAAGCGGATACCGACACGCAGCGCAGCCATTTTCTGCGGATGATCCGGGCGGAAGGCACGCGGATGCAGCATCTGATCGCGGACATGCTCTTCCTCGCACGCTCGGACGCCGGCAGCTTTCCCGTCGCGGCAGAACGCTGCCAGCCCGACCTTCTGCTGTTAGACGCCTATGAAAAATTTGACCTGCCCGTACGCCAGCACGGTCTCACCCTTCGTCTTGATCTGCCGGAAGGGCAGCTTCCCGCCTGCATCTGTGACCCGGAGCGGGTTGCACAGGTGCTCTCCGTGCTGCTCGACAATGCGCTCTCCTACACGCCGGCGGGCGGTACCATCACCCTCTCCCTTACCGGCGCATGCCGAGATGCCGGCGCATGCCGGGATGCCAGCACATACCGGGGCGCCGGCACATACCGGGATGCAGCCGACCGTCGGTATTCCGGTATACGCTTCGGCGTCGCGGATACGGGCCCCGGCATTCCAAACCGCGAAAAAGAATTGATTTTTGATCGCTTTTACCGCTCGCAGATGAGCAGAGAGGATAAAAATCACTTCGGACTGGGCCTCAGTATCGCAAGGGAGGTGACGCTGGCCATGCACGGGAAACTCTGGATCGAGGATGCGCCAGAGGGCGGGGCGGTATTTTACTTCTGCCTGCCGGCGGCGTGGTAGGTGTCCAGGAAATGGTGTCGTCCGTCCCGGTCCTTGTATCCGATCACAGTCTCCAGATTCACGTTTTCCACACTGCGGAAAATATTTTTCTCGACATACGGGTTCGTCTCCCGAAGCGTGCGGATCAGCGCCTTTACCTCAGCGCGCTTCGAGCTCTGAGCCTCGCTCCCGTAGGACGCGTTTTTCTCCGTGAATTTACAGGCGCACTGGAGAAAGCGCAGATCATTGTACTTCATCCAGTGGATGATCGCCTCCTCGCGCACGAGATAAAGCGGGCGGATCAGCTCCATCCCCGGAAAATTTGTGCTGTGCAGCTTGGGCATCATGGTCTGGACCTGCGCCCCGTAGAGCATTCCCATCAGAATCGTCTCGATCACATCGTCAAAATGATGACCGAGCGCGATTTTGTTGCAGCCCATCTCCCTCGCCTTCGCATAGAGATGCCCCCGGCGCATCCTCGCGCACAGATAGCACGGGGAATCTCCCTCCCCGGCCACAATCTCAAAAATATCGGATGTAAAGATATGGATCGGCACGTTTAACAGCTTCGCGTTATTTACAATCATCTGAGCATTCCGGTCATTGTATCCCGGGTTCATCACAAGGTACGTTGTCTCAAAGTTCTTTTTTCCGTGCCGCTCCAGCTCCTGGAACAGCTTTGCCATCAGCATGGAATCCTTTCCGCCGGAAATACACACCGCGATCCGGTCGCCGTCCTCAATCAGCTCATATTCGTTGATGGCCTTCGTAAAACGTCTCCAGATATCCTTTCGGAACTTTTTTACAATGCTGCGCTCAATCTCGCGGCATCTTTCTTCTGTCTGTCCGGTCACCTGCTACTTCTCCCTTCCTGTTTTTCAGACTTCGATTCCGGCTATCAGATCCCGGACCACCTCGGACGCTAAGATCAGGCCGGCGGCCGGCGGCACGAAAGCGACAGAGCCGGGCACGGCGCGTTTTCCTGCAGCGGCTTCCGGCAGGCTGACCCGCGGCTCCTCCCTGGAGTATACCACCTTAAGGCTCTTCACGCCCCGCTTCTTTAACTCGCGCCGCATCACCCGCGCCAGCGGACACACCGAGGTCTCATAGATGTCCGCCACCTCAAACGCGGTCGGATCCAGCTTGTTCCCGGTTCCCATACTGCTGATCACCGGCGTTCCCGCCTCCTTTGCCTGCAGGATGATGGCCAGCTTTGCTGTCACCGTGTCCACCGCGTCAATCACATAGTCATACTGGTGGAAGTCAAACGCCTCCTGCGTCTCCGGGAGATAAAAACAGTTGTGAACCTTTACCTTACAGTCCGGATGAATCTCTAGAATCCGCTCCCGCATCACCTCTGTTTTATACCGCCCTATCGTCTTATGCGTGGCAATAATCTGCCGGTTTAGATTGGAAATACTGACCTTATCACTGTCAATCAGATCAATCGCGCCGATTCCGCTCCGCGCCAGCGCCTCCACCGCATAGCCGCCGACCCCGCCGATCCCAAAGACCGCCACACGGGCGCGAAACAGGCGAAAAAGAGATTCGCTCCCGATCAGCATCTGTGTCCTGCTCCACTGCTCCGCGGCATTTCGCTGCCCTGTCTGCTCTCCCATCCTCTCTCCTCATTTCTCTGTATTCATCCGAATCCACGGACCGTTTCCGAACCACTTCTTTGCCCTTAGTAGTATACCCTGTCCGCCCGAAAGAAGGGAATACACAAAAACAGTGCCGGCCATAGGAATTACCTATAGCCGGCACGATTTCAACTGGGGAAAATCAGAATGTCGTATAAACCATTGCACCTGCACTTAACGTGGTAAAGGTGTTCGAGCAGCTGATCACGGTCACGAGGATCGCGCTGATCAGTCCCGCGATATACGGGTTTCTCGTCTTTTTATAAATAATCCTCGACATCAGCGCCGCGCCGAAGAGAATAAAGGCTACCGGGATCAGCCAGATCGCCGCAATTCTCTCGCCCTCGCTTAAGCCGAGCAGCTGGCGCGATGTTGCATAAAAGCAGATGTACTGTGCTGCAACCAGGATAATGGAAGACATCGAGTTCGCGATGCTTAAAATCAGCATATTCCCTTTTTCCTTCCCGATCGTGTTGTAGTTAAAGCAGTTCATCGATACGGAATGCGCCACATAAAATACCAGGAAGAACGGAAGGTAGCGCAGGGAAATCATCACCTTATCCGCCTCAAATGCCTTGATCGCCAGGATCCAGATCCTGAAATCAGCCTTAAAGAAATACTGTCCGAAAAATACGACCGAAAATGCCACGATCACCACCAGCCCGGCAAGCAGCAGCGTTCTCCACAGTGATTTTGCGGAGATCAGCACGCCGGCGTCCCGAAGCGACATTCCGTTTTTCTTCCCGTACAGCTGGTAAGAAAGCGCCATCAGGATCACACTGAAAATTCCGCACAGCAGCGACCACACGCCGATCGTGAGCGGTCCGGTCTGGCCAAAGAAGCTGGTCGTGTTGGAATATACCTTCTCGATGCAGAACAGGAAGCTGGCCGCCGAGAAAACGATGGACAATACCATCGCGCCCCAGAACCACAGTTTTCCGGCCTGATCCTTCACCTCTGCCCCCTTTACCTCGTCCTTTGACCGAAGCGCTCCAAAATACTCTGTGTCGAGCATGGCAAGGGTAAAGAAAATCACAAACAGGAAGAAGCCCACAAGCCCGATCGTGCCAAAGACAGTCTTCCACTGCCATATCTGGGAAGATGCCGCGAGCGGTCTGGGCGCTCCGAGCGTCGTCTCAAAAAAGTCGATCGCATACCCCGCGCAATCCGAAGAGAACGTCACGGCCGGATGGATACAGGTCGGGCGGTAAATCACGCGCACCGCATCCGTTCCGTCGATCGTCCTCGTGTAATAATTGGACGCTTCCGCCACAAACCCGGCGTCAGGCTCCTCGTTAAAGTTCAGAAACTTCTTCGCGCCGTTTGTCTCCATAAATTCCTTCGGCGTCGTAAGCATATTTCCGGCGTCATCATAGGTTCCGAAATAAAAATCATCGTATTCGCTGGCGATAATGCCGACGCTGCGGCTTCCATAATCCCCGCTGTGATCGCCGCCCGTGTCATCCTGCCAGTCTCCTGCCTGCTGAAGCACGCATGCGATCAGCGGCACTTCTCTCTCGTTGTCAATCGCAACTGCCATATTTGCAGCCGTCCCGCCGCTCGAATGCCCCGTGACGCCGATTTTTGTCGTGTCCACGTAAGGCAGGGTCGCCACCATCTGAACCGCCCCGTCTACGCCAACCGCCCCGTCATAGAGATGATCGGATGAAACGCTCTCACTGTTTCCATGGCCGTGCATATCCAGCGTCAGCACCACATATCCGCGCCTTGACAGCTCGACATTGTACATGTCCTGCATTTCCTTATTGTTGTACCACCCCTCAACCGTGACAATCGCCGGCGCCGGTGTCTCCGCCGTCGCATTGGGCGGAATCCACAGATCCGCGCTCAGGAGAAATCCCTCCGGGCTCTCCCACGTCATGTTCTTGATACGGATCTTCTGATTACTCGTCTGCACCATCGACGTACCGATCATGCTGATCAGACAGATGATCAGCGCAATGACGGTCCAGTGCTTTGCTGCCAGTTTGTTCCTCATAACATTCCCTCCTCTGTGTCCTGTGAACATCCTGTCTCTGGAAGAGCAAGCTTCCTGAAACAAAAAAAGATACATGGAAACATACAACTGTAACCATATACCTTCTTCTCTCTTCTCATCACAGGTATTAGTAACCGCACTGTCTCAGTGCTTATGTTATTTATATCATATTCCACAAATAATGTCAATCATTTATTTTGAAATTATGCATATTTTACAATCAGCCTTCACACAAGAGGACTTCTTAGCACCCGGAACTTTCGCTCTGTCTCCCAGACCTCGCAAAGCCGGTCAAAATTCCGGTCCGGCTCCAAAAGCAGCTTCGCCAGCCCGTCCAGCTCCCGCAGCTCCTCTTCCGTCAGCCGATCCAGCCTGCCGTCTGCATACGCGGGCAGAAACGTGTAGGTGATCTCATCATTCATCAGGGCGTGAAAATCATAGATCAGATAGCGTGCCAGCGCCGGGATCCCGCACGTTCCAAGTCCGTCCGCATAGACAAAATGCCTGCCGTCCGCCTTTCCTCCCCTCACCGCAAGCCAGGTATCCGCAACCCAGTCAAAGCTGCTCTCCGGCATATCGTACTGTGCAAGCAGCATCCCGCCCTCCTCGTAAAAGCCGTCAGCGTCAAATGTAATCCATCGTTCTTCCCTTTCACTGTAATACTGGTTGATCCAGTGATCCATGCTGGTACCCGGATGGAAGTACGACGCAAATCCCGCGCGGCTCCTCGCCGGGATCCCCTTTGCCTTGAGGATCGCGCTCATGAGCACAGACACATAGCGGCAGGTCACCACAAGCTTGTGCTCCACCGCCCGTTCCCGCACAAATCCCCGCTCATCCAGCCGGAACAGCTCCGCCGTCATCGCCGGCGCGGTCAGAAACAGGTCATCCTCACACCGCATCCGGTACCAGGGATACCGGTTCATGTCACCGTACAGCAGCGTTTCATTCGCATTGGTATTTCCCTCCTTTAAGGTTACCCGGTGGATCACCTGCGCACACACCAGCTTTCCCAGCGCAGAGACATCGTCCGGCAGGGAGCGGAAATACTCCGCGTAAGGGCCGGCATACGTATAAGTGCCTGTCTTCCTGTAGTGTTCCATAATATGTTCTTTCATCTCAGTCCTCCAAACTTCATTTTGTTCCAAAAGTTCAGCCATGCTCTGTGAAACGGGCGAATCATACTCGCATGAATGAGCGCGTTTTGCAGAGCATGAGCGGAGCGCCCGTATTTGAGCAAAAATCAGCTGCACTAGCAGCGCAGAGCGCTGTAAGCGCGGTTTTGCGAATGGCGCGGGCTGAACGATAACTTTTGAATCTAATATTTATGATGGCATAATCCGCTGCCGTTTACCCGTCATTTCCTGCTTTCTTCTGTCTGACGCCAGGACTCGCCATAAACACCAAAAGGCTCCCGGGATCTCCCTGGAAGCCTTACATGCGCTGTAGTTAATGTTCCTTAAACACTTCCTGTATTGCTATCGTTCTCAATATCTCTGCCAGCCTTTTCAGATCAATTTTTTTCTCTTGCTTCTTTCTTCTATAAAACAGATAAAAAAATTTTTCTCTTGCACTCTTTTCTGCCTTCAGTGTATTCGTAACCTTCTCAAAAAAACAAGATTTTTGTAACGTATCAAATTCTATCTGAATTTTTGCAAACGCATCTTTTGCAAAACCGCTGTTAAACTGACTGGCTTTCAAAATCACAAAATCAAAATCAATATCCTGCTCCGTTGCAAATTCCTGCAATGCTTCTAACCATCGCAGATGCCTTTCTTTTTCACCAATCATCGCTTCCATGTTTTCTTTATTCGTAATTGTCGTTATAAGAAGGCTTTGCGCATTTTCAATATCCTTTTTACATGCATTCAGGGCGGCCTCATTTACCTCCTGCGATTTACATACAAAATTTAAATATTTACACAATCCTTCCAGGCCGTTTTCTACAATCTCAAAAATTTCATCTGTATAGACGGCATTAAATATTGCCTTATACTCTGCTTCCGACTTCCATAGCGGATGTCTTCTATCCTTTCTTTGAAAATATTCTTTCACAGAATCATGATCTGAATTCTTCATCAAAAAAATAATATCTGCATCACAGAGCAAAGAAATCCTGTAATCTTTCGAAATCTGTACCCCATCCTCTGTCAGCGCTTTGTATGAAAATATGTTTACCCGTCCGTACTTATTTTTCAGCGCCTCCATTGCACTTTGTAACAAATATGCCTCATATTGTACCACAGGATGATTCTGAATCCACTTGCGTTCCGCATCATGTGCATAAACCACATTTTCAATAACACTGATTGCACCTTTCGTAAATACAATCTGATACTTCTGCTCTTCTTTCAGGAATCTGATACTTTGCAGAAGACGCACATAATCGATCGAAACCGTATCAAATCCTGTTATATAGGCATCCCTTATAAGGTAATCCAGTTTGTCAACATCTATTACTGCAGAATTAAGCATAGAGATGACACCATTGAGAAAAGAATATTTTAGTCCGGTCTTTCTTGCATACAAATATCCTGTAATACATCTGGCAAAAAAGCCTTTCTCTTCCTCACTCTGAAATAACACACTATAATCTCTCAGAGCGACAATCACACTCATCAGTTCGTGCGGTGCGGCCTTATAATTTTTACTTTTTATTTCTTCATATAAATCCTCATCCCCTGTAAGCTCTATGATATCATTATGTAATAAATCTCTCTGTCCATTTTCAAGAAAGTAATCTTCTCCTGTATGAGAAAACGGAGCATGTCCTAAATCGTGCAGTAAACATGCTATCTCAAATACTTTTAAATACCGTTCAAATTCCTCTATCTCCGTAAACGCTTCTTTATTACCGGCAATCTGTTCCGAAACAATGCACCCCAGATGATATACACCCAGCGAATGAACAAATCGATTGTGTACCGCAGACGAATACAGCGGGGAATAACTGGTCTGAATTACATTCCTTAACCTCTGAAACCCCGCTGTGTCAACAACATTCGAAATAATTGTCTCATCAATATCTATATACCCATAGATCGGATCTTTAAATCGTTTATATTTTGTCAAGCCGAAACCCCCAGTGCACTTACAGAAACCCTGTCCATAAATGCCAGCATAACATTTACAGACAAATATCCTCTGAATTTCTCCCATAACCGGCTGACAGGAATACCCTCTTTTAATCGAATCCCTTCGTCTATATTATCTGAAAACAATTCAAAATAATCCGAATAATCGTGCAAAAATTCATTTGTGCGCTCCTTTGACAGAACCAGTACTGCCTGTTCCTGTTTATCATTTAAATATTTTATTACTTTAGCACCATATTCATCTAACTGTTTAAACAAAACCTCACGTTTTTCAGATTTTTCAACCAGTTCGATCAACGCATTCGCCACTAAATCTTCAATACCGATATATATGCACATAGATACCCCTCCCCTTGTTATTTTATACATTTTATCATTATCTGACCATGAAAACAATATAAAATCATCTCTTATATATTATGATTCCCTTTTATAAATTTACCCGACCTTCCATGCTTTCTTCTGTCTGACGCCAGGCTCTGCTGTCATCGATATCCAGCACGATTTCACCCTCCCGGAATACAATCGTGCCCACCTGCTCTTCTGCCCTGACCGTAAAATCCACACAGGTATCAAAGTCAGGGGACGCAATATTGATGCAAAGCTCACCCGAATCATTTGTCGTCAGCATCGTTTCATTCAGGTCGAAACTGTAATCAAATACCGTCACTTCTTTTTCCACGGGATCAAAGTATCCGATCTGTGAGCGGGGAATGCCAGACCCCCATGAAAACGTATCGTACAGCTCATACTGCCCGTCCCCGTTTAAATCCGCCAGCGCCATGCTCGTGATCCCGTATCCTCCGAAGCAGTTGCCGATGCTGTATACCTCGCCCTCATACATGAGAAAGGAATCCGTCCACTTCGCATATTTGAAAATCCGAAATTCAGAGTGCTCTCTGACAAAGTCCGGCGTGATGTTAAAGCACTCGTCGTCTGATAATTCTGTAAATCCGGCGATTTTTTCAAATTCCTCCACCTGTTCTTTGTAGGAAGTAACGGTCAGCTCCGATTCCGGGGCAAGAACCGGGAGAGCCGCGGTTTCTTTCCCCGGGTCTGAGGTTTTTGCGCAGGCGGATATGCCGGACAAAAAACTAATGAAAAACAAAAACAGTGTGATCTGGTATTTTTTCATGATAACGCCCCTCCCTGTCTGCTGTCATATCTATAATACCTTTTCAGAGAGCAGATGTAAACCTGCTGATTTATCATGCGGTCCTGTTTCAGTTTAAAGATGACTTAATCCTTATGCGCCCTCCGCCAGTTCACACGACGCGCCTTTTCCTGGGCAAAAAACTGGTCCACTGCACGCTGTTTTTCCGCCTCGGTCAGATCTTGTTTTTGCCTGCGTTCCGTTATCGTCTGCATAAACGGCCTTGCCGGATACTGATCCGGCGCCATGCCTTTCTGCTTCCACAAAAAGGCGTTGCAGACAGTGGAACGGAGCGCTTCCCGGACATACAGGCCCATGAAGTAATCTCTCTCTTTGCTGACGTCTTGTGATTTCTTATGAATACAGCATAGCAGATTCCGGTCGGACATATCGGACAATGTGAACATATGTTCTGAATCATGTTTGTATGCAACATTTCCCATACTTCCTCTCCTTGACAATACTACAATTACAAGTTATCATGTTTATATAAAAGTAATAGGAATAGGAGAGGAAGACATGAAAAAAGTTTTATCCATCGCAGCCGCCGTAACTGCCATTGCACTCGTTTTATCTTTTGCCGGATGTGGCGCTCCGTCAAACGAGCCTGTGAGAAAGCCTTCTTCGGTATCAACGAATCCCCCTGTCAGTGAGGATACTCAGCTTCCCGGGAAACAGGAGGAGAACATTGATAAAGAAATCCAGGCGCCCGAAAAGCAGGAAGCTTCCATCAGCGAAACTGCACTTGTAGAGGAAGCAGGCGTAAAAATCACAGCAAAAAGCTTAGACAACAATGGCTTCATGGGGCCGGAAGTGAAACTGCTGATTGAAAATGATTCTGGCAAGGATTTAACGTTCCAGTGCCGCAACGTTTCCGTCAATGGATATATGGCGGATGCCATGATGTCCGTCGATGTGGTAACCGGCAAGAAGGCAAATGACAGCCTTGCATTTATGAGTTCTGATCTGGAGCTCCTCGGCATCAGCACCATTGCCGATATGGAATTTTCCTTCCACATTTTTACCACCGAAGGCTGGGACGATTATCTTGACACGCCGCAGATTCAGCTGAAAACCTCTGCGGCAGATACGTATGAATATACATTTGACGATAGCGGTGATGTACTCTATGATGAAAACGGTATCCGGCTGATTGTAAAAGGACTCGCCGAAAACAGTTCCATTTTCGGTCCGTCCATTATGGTATATATCGAAAATAACAGCGATAAAAATATCACGGTTCAGACTCGCGATGTATCCCTGAATGGTTTTATGCTGTCTCCCGTTTTTTCCTCTGATGTGGCAATCGGAAAACACGCGGTTGACGCCATTACCTTCCTGTCATCGGAACTTGAGGAAAACGATATTACGACAATCGAAAACGCAGAGCTTTCATTCCACATTTTTGACGCTGCCGGATGGGATACCATTGTCGACACGGAGCCCATTATCATAACATTTTAAATGATAACCTGTACAGACAAACAGGATGCGTTCTTTCTGTTTTGACCGCATCCTGTTCTTTTTCTTTCTGTCATCTGCTTTCTCAGCGGAAAATCTTCCCGCAGCTGTTACACATAAATTTATCTTCCGTCACGATCCGATCCTCGCGGATCACCTTCTCCTTCACATGTCCTGCCGTAAACGGTTTCAGCGGGTTTATGTTCTTTTTATACTCCAGCTCCGTTTTCCCGGGTATGATCTTCTGCTCTTTATAGATCGAACAGTTCTCGCTCCCACAGCGTGGGCAGTGCACCTCCGTCTTCCCGCCAAGAAACCCCACCCGGTATACCCCGTGAAACTCCTTTTTCTCCGGTTCTGCGTTCTGCGGCCGACCTCCTGCCCCGGCAATCGGCTGGCCACAGCCAGGACAGCTGACTGCCTGACTGGAAACCTGTCTGCCGCAGCAGGGGCAGGAGATCAGCACCGGTTTCTGCGCCTCCTCAAGGGCAGCCTGGGCGGCAGCTTCCGCTTCCCGCCGTTGTTGTTCCTTTAGGGGGTTTTTCGCCATTTTATGTCCTGTTTGATAATCAAGATTTAAAAATAATCCTCGTTGTTGCATAAGATCCCGAAACATTTCATAATTTTCAAGTTGACCTTTTTTAATCACCTTTTCAATCATCAAATATCTAGCGTCACTGGGAATATGCATCATTGTCACATATGCACTTCGTTTCCATCTGATATAGTAACTAACCAGTATAAAATTCTCAATCTTATCTATCAATGGTACTCTTCCCATCCATTGTGAGTGAACATTTATAATCCCATCCTTTACTTCAATATATTGATTTCGATCAAATTGCAAATAAAAATAGACATTCTCATCCATCCCGCACTTCCTCCCCATTCATAATCCGTTTTGTCTGTCCTGTTTCTCCTCCGATTTTATCACATCTGTCACAGCGCTACAACATTCTATCCTTACATTTTACAGTCGTAGAATCTCCTGTCCAACAGCTGGCACTCACCTGGCTCACCAGACGCAAAAGGCACGGATGAAAGTCCCTTTCCACTTTCGTCCGCGCCCTGTTTTTACCACTGTAGAAATGCTTCTCTCCCGGTTCTCCGATAATACTCATCCGCCGATTTCCTGACACTGTCAAAGATTTCCCGTTCCGTAATCCCGTAATTTTTTCTTAGAATCCCACGCAGCAGCTCATTCTGCTCCCGCATCAGCTGCATCTCCTGTGAAGATACCATCCGGATCTCATGATTGAAACCCACCGCAGATTCGTTTACAATAGAAACGGAAACCGCCAGAGAAGACAGGCGCAGAGAACCGCACAGAAACGAGGAACATCATGGCCTACACGGAACTGATCAAAAACTTCAACCGCATCCGGGATTACATGCGCGAGTTCTATGTCTACGGCTTTAAGAGCCGCGACGGCTTCACTCAGAAAAGCGCGCGCTCCTATGATGACGAGCGCAGACGCCTGGAAAGCTGGCTGGGCGATTATATGCAGTTTCGTCAGACGCCGGCCGGAAAAACGGTCTTTCTGTCTGTGGACAGCCGCCTGTGCCGCCACAACCCGCTGTATAAAGCATGGAAAACCAAAAGCTTCACGGACGGCGATATCACCCTTCATTTTATCCTGATGGATATCGTGGCGCAGGCAAAAGAGGCGCTGTCCGTCCGGGAAATTATGGAACAGACCGACGCATACCTCTCCGGCTTTCCAGACCCGCGCCTGACGGACGAGTCGACCCTGCGGAAAAAGCTGCGGGAATACGTCACAGAGGGGATTCTCACCACAGAAAAACACGGGAAATCCCTGTACTATAAACGAACCCCGGACACCGCCTGCTATGACACGGATGTCCTGGACTTTTTTTCCGAGGTATCTTGCTGCGGCGTCATCGGCTCCTTTCTGCTGGACAAAGCGGATTTCATAAACGGTCCGCACCGGGACCATTTTACCTTTAAGCATCACTACATCACAGGCGCAATGGACAGCGAAATCGTCTGCCAGCTGCTTCTGGCCATGCAGGAAAAAAGAGGCGTCACCCTCATAACAACGGGCAAAAACCGGGACCATATCTCCGAAAGCCGCGTTGTCCCGCTTCGGATCATGATCAGCGTCCAAAACGGCCGGCAGTATCTCATGGCATTTACGCCGGGGTCGAACCGGATCCGCTCTTTCCGGACAGATCACATCCTGTCGGTAACCCCCGGTGAGATCAGCGGACGCTTTGACGAACTCCGCGAAACGCTGAACGGCATGCGGCCGCACATGTGGGGCGTCAGCACACAGAGCCGGTCCGGGCGTCGGACGGAGGAGGTCACCTTCACCGTCCGTTACGAGGAGGATGAGCCGTATATCCATCAAAGGCTGGAGCGCGAGAAACGCTGCGGGACCGTGGAGCGGGTGGATGGCTGCACCAGCCGTTTTTCCGCCAGTGTATATGATGCGAGCGAGCTGATTCCCTGGATCCGCACCTTTCTCTGCCGGATCACGGAGATTCACTTTTCCAATGCCGCGCTGGAGGCGCAGTTTAAAGAGGATATCCGGGAAATGTACCGGCTCTACGGGCTGGAAGGAGGCGAATCCATATGATTTTCAGCGAGCTTTACGGCGCATACTACAATGCGGTGGCGGAGATTTTAAAGCATGCCGTCGACCATCCCCTCGAAAAAAATGAGCTTCGGAGAATTGTAGAAAAACATGCCTTTGGCGAGAGTATTTTAAATGTAGAACCCTCCCTGACCGGGGAAAAATGGCAGCTCCTCCGTCCGGACGGGACAACGCCCCTTCAGTCGCCGCCCTCCTTGCCACTGACCCTGATCCAGAAGAGGTGGCTTGCGTCCCTGGCCTCCGATCCCAGGATCCGCCTTTTTGTGGAGAACCCCCTTGATTTCGGCGACGTTTCTCCGCTGTTTACGCCGGAGGATCTCTGCGTCTTCGACCGGTATGCGGACGGCGACGACTATGCCGACCCGGCCTACCGGCGGAATTTCAGACTGATTTTAAACGCGATCAGAAACCAGTATCCCCTCCGCATCGCCACGGTAAACCGCAGGGGAAACATCGCGCGCATGGATGTACTTCCAAAATATCTGGAATATTCTGAAAAAGACGACAAATTCCGGCTGTTCTGCCTCGGTCATCACTTCAGGGGAACCGTAAACCTCGGGCGGATCACCTGCTGCACGCGCTGTACCAGGAATTACAGGAAGTCTTTTTCACAGGGAATGCCGCCGGAGCCGGGAAGCGTCACGTTTGAGCTCACGGATGAAAGAAATGCTTTGGAGAGAGTGCTTCTCCATTTCGCCCATTTTGAAAAACAGGCGGAACAGACAGGAGAGCGCCGCTTCCGGGTTACGATCCGCTACGCAAAGGAGGATGAGACCGAGCTCGTCATCCGTATCCTGTCCTTTGGCCCAATGATCAGAGTGACCGCTCCGTCTTATTTTGTAAATCTGATCCGGGAACGGCTGATTCGGCAGAAAAACTGCGGGCTGTGACGTGTTCGCAACTTTTTTTCCATGATAAAACGATTCGCTGCCTGTAAAATACCGTTTATAAGGAGGAGGAGTCATTATGCTGGAAATAAAGGGAACCGTGACGACAGCTGTCTGTTATGCAAACGTGATTGAGGATGGCGCCATCGAGCAGATCCGCAGAATGTGCAGCTATGGTCTGACGGAGGACAGCCAGGTGCGAATCATGCCGGATGTGCACGCCGGAAAGGGATGTACCATCGGCACCACCATGACGGTGACGGATAAGGCCTGCCCGAATATTGTCGGCGTGGATATCGGCTGCGGCATGTATACGGTAAAGCTCGCAGACACCGCCCTGGATTTTGAAAGAATAGACGAGGCCTGTCACTATATTCCCTCCGGGAAGAACGTGTGGGAGGGGCGGATGGAGCGGTTCGACCTCACCGAACTGCGCTGTTACCGGTCTCTTCGGGATGCGAAGCGGCTGGAGCGTTCCTTAGGGACACTGGGCGGCGGAAATCATTTTATCGAGATCGACCGGGCATCCGACGGAACGTATTATCTGATCATCCACTCTGGAAGCCGCAACCTCGGAAAGCAGGTGGCGGAGATCTATCAGCAGCTGGCCGTGGATCTTCACATGGGAAAAGAGGACTATTTCCGGCAGCGGGACGAGATCATCCGCACGTACAAAGCCGCCGGGCGGAAATCTGAAATCCAGGATGCCTTAAAAGAGCTGAAGCATCATTTTGTGACCCAGGCGCTGCTGGTGCCGGAGGATATCTGCTGGCTGTACGGATCGTTTCTTGAGGATTATCTTCACGATGTGGAGATCTGCCAGCGCTTTGCGAAGCGAAACCGGGAGAGGATGGCTGAAATCATTTTAGACCGAACCGGGATGACCGGCACGGAGGCCTTCCACACGATTCACAACTATATCGATACGAAGGAAATGATCTTAAGAAAAGGCGCCATCGCCGCACATGAGGGCGAGAAGGTCCTGATCCCCATCAACATGAGGGACGGATCCGTGATCGCGGTCGGCAGAGGAAATCCCGAGTGGAATTATTCCGCGCCCCACGGCGCAGGGCGGATCATGTCAAGGTCAAAGGCAAAAGAAACCCTGGATATGGAGGCTTACCGCGCCGCCATGCAGGGAATTTACACGACATCCGTAAACGAGAAGACACTGGACGAGGCGCCCATGGCGTACAAATCCCTGGATGATATCATCGATGTGATCCACGAGTCCGTCGACGTCATCGACATCATGAAGCCGGTGTATAACTTCAAGGCTTCGGATGAGTCGGCGCCGTGGAAGAGACGCTGATGCGTTTCATGAGACGGCTGATCGAACAATCAGTATCGCACTGCACTCTGCAAAACAACTTATCGGAAAAAGGCGCCCCGGGGTCAGGAGGCTTCGGGGCGGCACTGGCCAATCGATAGTCCTGCCGGAACCGGTCGTATACCAGGCATACAGATCCTCTTCTGTTTTCAGATCCGGTCTGTAAATCCACTGGGAATCCCCATTAACATTCAGATTTCAGCCTGGACGATATGACCAAAATTCATTTCATCCTTAAAAAGGTCATAAACATACGCAGAACTTTGTATATATAATCCCGTTTCTTTATCCTGCAGTTTTTCAAATACCTCAGAATGATAAAACTTATTCATCGCTTCATCATATTCCACAACCTGATCAATTGTAATCATCTCAATAATATCCTGCGTTATAAATTCAATTAACTGCTCTTCTTTGCTCATATTAACTGCCCGCCTTTCGTAAAAACCTGATACTTTTTTCAGTATGGAATGAATACTGAGAAGATGTTCTTTTATATATCATACCCTTCATTAAGGTTGAAAAATCTATCATCTCATTTTCATACTGTCGAAAAAGTAACGTCATATTATCATCTGCAACGGGTCCAATTACAATATCATATTTGTTATCCTGATTGCATAATTCATGTTTTATATCATCAAAAAAACGGTTTCTATTGTTCATCACAAATCTTGCCCATTCTTCTGTCGTCTGCTCTCCAAAATCTTTTATACTGATCTCCTGCAATCCTCTGAAATCATCCTGTATTTCAAAAACATTTAGTATCGGCGTGCCTCCGTAAATTCGTGAAACCCTTATAGCCATTCCTGTCGCCTGTTCCTTCAAATCGGTCAGATAAAATCCTGTGCCAAAATCCTTATAAGGTCTGCACATTGCAAGATTTATACTATCAATTTTAGTATTACTCCCATGGTATAATATCATAGCATTCCCCCGTTTCTTTTACACAAAACTTCAATGTCTTCTAATATTGTATCAAAGGACAACGTATGTTCCACTTCATAATTTTCTTTTATAAATTCAATCCCTTTAAATTGAAATAAATACTGAAAGGCTTCCTTTGCACTAAGATTATATTTTCGCGCAAATTCGTTTACACAAACAACCGTAAAATTAATTATTTTTTTTTGTTCGCTCATTTAAATAACCATGCCTTTCTGTAATCTGCGAATTTGGTTCGCAGGCAGTATTCAAGGTAAGTAGTATCAATATCGTGTGGACAAAATACCATGTAAAGCGGCGACATTACGCCTGTTCTGCCCAGTTTGTTGCGATTTATTGGGCCTACGGGTGCGGAAGGCGATACGTGGATTATATACGAAGTCCTCGTCACGCACGATATAATCCCGCCCAAGTTGTCCAGTTTTGCGATGTCGTGGTCAAAAATCTCTTTGGCTGATTATTTCAAATTCAACGGAGTTCGTGAATGCTTCGACAAATTGTAGTCCCACATTCTTCTCCGTGAATTTATCGGCAATCTCTGACAACTTACGCTGTTCCCAGGCGATACTCTGATTTCACAACTCACCATGCCGGTTTTCCTGTTTGTATCAGACTATCTATATCCATATATGCATTTTCTATGCTTTCTGTATGATAGATCCAGTAATTATCATATATTTTCTGTGTGATGCCACACTCATCCCATTCTTTAAGTACATCCCTGGTTTTCTTATTCTTATATGCTGCATAATATTCTAACAGGTAAATAAAAAATTTCATCTCTTCACTCATCCCTATTCACACCTTATATACACAGAATTTCTCGGATCACCGGTAACTTTTTCACATTCCCAAATCTCAAAGACTGCTCCTGCCCCAAAGTCTGTCATACCACAATCTTCATCTTCTAACATTTCGTGTGTTTTGGAATCCACAAATGCTTTTAGTGCCGTCATCTGATCTAATCCATACTTCTCGATTATCATCATAATAACCTCACTATTATAATAATCTATAATTTCTGGTTCCTGTCGTTTCATAAAAGATTCACCTCATCAAACTTTAAAATTGACAATGCTTTTTTGATATAATAATTCGCGGTTCTTCGACTTTTACATTACTGCCATGATATAAAATCATAACTAATACCAGCCCCCTTTACAGCTGTTCTCTCACATGCATTAAAGCAAAGCCGAAAGATTCTGTCTTTTTCAGCTTCTTTTCTCATACACCCACTCCTTAAACCCCTGCGTCCTGGCCGACTCATAAACCGGCCGGATGACGTGCTCCAGCCGTTCCTGAAAGGCCGCTCTGTCCAGGCCCTCCGCATAAAGCTGATTCCTGATCTCCTGATTATTCAGATGATACGGCGCAATTTTCTTAAACTCCTGCGCCACCCGTTCATTTTGCGTCTTCAATTCATATGCCCTGTATTCCAGCTCCCCCAGCGCGTTAAAGTACAATCTCCAGGAAGGCAGGGAATTATTCTTGCTGCTGTTTATCGACCTCGTGGTCGGATGAAGATTCCACAGTTCATCGTGGGCCACATACTGCCACGGAACAAAATGATCCACCGAAATGGCCTCATCCGCAAGGGATACCCCGCCGTAAATATCTTTTAAGGAAGGGTCTGTCTGAATCACCAGCTCCCAGTATTTACGCACACGATTGATATCACGTGCCGCGGGTGCCTCAAGCTTATCCGCAATTCCCGGGACATTCGGATTTTTATTCTGCAGATACTTTATCAGCTTAAACTGGGTCCAGCCCTTTAAGATCTCCCTGTGCTTTATCAGATACTCCGCCCACAAATCGTCCACTTCGATCATGGTTCCAAGGCCGCCAGCCAAAGAAAAATAATACATCAGTCTCTCCTGCCGGTTGATTTCGTCGATAAGCTTCTGCTTGGGCCCGTACCACATGCCTCTCTCAATCGTATTCTCCAGATAAAAGGGCGCCTGCAGCCGGTACGGCACATTCAGGGTGAGATCTGATTTATACTTTGTGATTTTCCTGTCGTTCGTCTTCTGTAAAAAATCTAAAATCTTCTCCCGCTTTTCCGAAGACAGAAAGCCATACTTCTCATGAATATATTTCACGACCTCTTCCAGATTATCGGTAATCCCCAAAGGTCCCAGCCGCAAATGATATTCCGTGACCATATACCAGGCGTCCGCTATCATCTCGTCAATCAGTTCTTCAAATGTAAATATGTGGTGTTCTCTGTCAACCCTGCGCAGGATCGCCTGAAACCAGAAAAACTTATAACAATTTGATGTGTTGTCAAACAGTCTGTTTAAAAATCCGATATTCAGTTCGTCGGAATATGGCAGCTGCATATCATTTCCTCTCAAATACTAACTCCGTGTCACAGGACAAATCATCCCGGTACACATACCCCAGCCGGTCAAACCTTTTCATTTCTTCCGGATCTTCGATCTGATTCTCCGCCATGAATCTCACCATCTCGCCCCTGGCCATCTTGGCGTAGGTTCCCTTTGTGATCATCCGATTGCCGCTCATTTCTCCAAATGTAATTGTAATACAGCGGTCCTCTGGCGTCAGATACTTCTCAATACACTTCGAATATTCTCTGGATGCCAGGTTGACGATCACGCCGGAGTCATCCCGCACCTCCTCATACAGCCCCGATCCCCAGAAATCATACAGATTCTTATGCCCGCCGATGGAAGCCTTTGCCTGCATTTCCAGCCGGTAAGGCGTCACGCCGTCCATGGGCTTTAGCACGCCGTAAAATCCGGACAGAATGCGCAGATGCTCCTGCACATAAGTAAAACTGCTGTCCTCAAACACTGCCGGCGCCATATACTGATAGGCGATACCCTCATACGAGAGCACCGCCGGAGTCAGCTGCCGGTACAGATCCATGTGTGCCAACCGGTCAGCATTCTGTTCCGCGATCCTGTCGTTACAGGCCCATAGCTTCTTTAAAGCCTCATAAGGCAGCGATTTCAGCCAGGCGCAGATCTCTTCCGTCCGCTCCATAAACACCGGCATCCCCTTCGCTGCCATGGAATCCGTATCCGTCCTCATTTTTTTCGCGGGGGAAAGAATGATTTTCATTCCAGCTCTCCTAACATCTTCTCCGGATCCTCCGCCGCCTTTACCTTGTCATTCGCCCGGATAATGATACCTTTCTCATCAATCAGATAGGTCGTGCGGACAACGCCCATGGAAACCTTGCCGTAGTTCTTCTTTTCCTTCCACACGTCATACGCCTCGATCACCTTGCGCTCCGGATCCGCCAGCAGCGTAAAGGCCAGGCCGTATTTCTCCTCAAATTTTTTATGCGAAGCAACGGTATCCTTACTCACCCCAAGCACCACCGCGCCCTTCTCCAGGAACTGCGGGTAACGCTCTGAAAACCCGCAGGCCTGCTTTGTACAGCCCGCGGTATTGTCCTTCGGGTAAAAATACAGGATTACCTTCTTCCCCTTATATTCTTCCAACGTGTGCATCACACCATTCTGATCCGGCAGCTCAAATGCCGGCGCTTTTGTCCCTGTCTCTAACATAGTGCCTCCCTGTATTTTTATGACTATTATATCATTAATCTCCTCTGTAGGGAATGCTTGACACAACGATATCTTCCCCCTATAATGAATAACAATTCGGATCCAAAACGATATCACAGGGAGAACGCCATGATAACAGAAACCTTTGACAACCACTCGCCGGCCATCATCAATCCGCCCGTCAACGAAAATGCGCCACAGGTCGATGCGTGTATTCTGACTTTTTCGCATGTGATCGAGGAGTTTGTTTTGTCCAACTACGATTGCAGACAGATCGCTTCCTTCTGGTTTGCAACAGGCAATACGCCGATTTACTGTATTGACGATAAAGGGAAAAAAATTGCATTTTACAAGACTTACGTGGGAGCGCCGGCATGTGTCGGCACGGTGGAGGATACGCTGTCAGAGATAAAGACCGACAAATACATCTTATTTGGCGGCGCCGGCTGTCTGAATAAGGAGATTGCCCACGGAAAGGTCATGGTGCCCACCGAGGCATACCGGGACGAGGGCACGTCCTATCATTATGCGCCCGCGTCTGACTACATCACGGTCAGAAATGCGGACATCGTGGCCCGCTTTATGAGGGAAAACGGCATTCCCTATGTGAGCGGAAAAACCTGGACCACCGATTCCTTCTACCGGGAAACTGTAAATAATTTTGAAAAGCATAAAGCGGAAGGCTGTATTTCCGTGGAGATGGAGTGCGCCGCCCTGCAGGCCATGTGTGATTTCAGAGGGCTGAATCTGTACGCATTTTTTACCAGCGGCGATCTGCTGGACGCTCCCGAATGGGACAGCCGGCGGACGGAAGGCCAGGTCAAAGGAACGCAGCATGACGCCGGACATTTTGACATTGCGCTGGCGCTGGCGCGGTACGTGGCAGAATACCCTGTATAACCGGGCTGTTTGCGCAGCGTTTCATCCCCTGCGCAAATCTGAGATCTGTGCAGGGGTATTCTGATTACAAAAAGACGGCTCATAAAGCATGGCCGTTTTTTTCTTGATTCACAACTTTTTCATAAAACGCCACGGCGCCGGCGATCTCTTCCTCCGTCGGATGCCCTTTGGCGATCCCGCCAACCAGTCTAAACGGGCCAAAGGTGTCATATCCTCTGCATCCGTAGTTCCCGATCACCTTCACTCCCTTTGCCTCCAGCGTCCTGGTAATATTTTTCACATACCCATTGCCGGGATTCCCGCAGGTATAGAGAAGAAATACGCTGCTGCCGGATGGAATCCGGGCGGCAAACTCCTCCATGCGCTTGTAAAACTTTCCAAACGCAATCCCCGATGCAAGCCCGATCCTGTCGCAGCCCGACAGGTCGACGGACTCTGCCTGTTCAATGCTGACCGTCTCGACCGGATATTTTCCCGCGATTGCCTCCACGAGTTTTTTCGTGTTTCCGTGATGGGTGGATTCGTAAATGATGATTGATTTCATAAAAACTTACCTCCTGCTTTTTCCGTTTTAAATATTACAATAACAGCGGTCATCATTGCTATTTACATATATCTCATGTTTCGCGATATCTTCATACTCAGGCAGAGTCCCAAGCGCATTTCTTATGATATATTTTCCCATCAAATTATAGGTATCTCCTTCTGAGATCCTGCCATTTGAAAGTTTACCTGTAATCCACCCCCGTCTCAGCAGCTTCAGCAGCCATTCCTTCTTTTGCGCAATCCATTCCCTGGTTTTTTCATTATTGATATCCGTAAATGCCATAAGCAGATATGTCACCGGTACGCCCTGCTGAATTGCCGCCTGTCCATTTCCAAAAGAAAGAAAAATCGATCCCAGGGGATGTAACAGTTGATCGATCCACTCCGTATTGTCAGGCTGCACTACAGCAAGAAATCTTAATACACTGATTCCCGTTGTCAGGCACTCGCCCTGTGCGCATGAATTTCCAAAGCAGGCGCCGCGCAGTCTCTGCACTGTATGTTTCGCCATCCCAACAACCGTCTGATCGTCAGGGAGAAAGATAGAAAGCAATCGAATCATTTCCAATTCATAATGATTCGCGTAAAGGATATTTGTTTTAGGCAGATATCCCTGAACAAGCCGAAGCTTCCTGTTTCCGTTCTGCGGCGGAATATAGTAATCCGGATATATCCTGTCAGTTTCAGCTTTCACCTTCATACGCCTTTTAAATCTTAAAACTTCTTCCTCATCACTTATCCCATTCAGCAAAACAGATACAGCTTCCTGTTTTTCCGTATCCGGTACCACTTCCCCAAATACCATTTTTCTGTTCATTTCCATAAGGATTTTATACTTTTCCATTTGCCCGCTCTTATTTTTTGATATTAAGAAACCGCAACCCCTTGATTTCTCAAAGGATTGCGGTGCTTATTTTAATTATTCGACTCTGATCACTGGATTACTCCACGATAGAAGCAACACGGCCCGATCCAACCGTACGACCACCCTCACGAGCTCTCGGAAATGAAATCTAAATGTTTTTCCTTGTTTTTGCTACTTATTATTCATCATATTATCTGATTTGACACTATATTTTTACTGCTCCGAAGAATTTTAGAGCCAAAATAGAGCCAATGGCAAAATACCGATTTTCTCCTTATCCACCCTTATTACATGGTGCTAGCACCATGTATAAATAATCAT
>CANRSX010000005.1 GCA_947642555.1 uncultured Roseburia sp.
CTATTCTGTCGTCAAACATCGAAACTTTTATCTGTGACTCCACATCCCACGCCCTGTGAATCAGCGCGTTTGCAATTGCTTCCCGAAACGCGGCCTCCGGTATTTTTTCTTCCTTTTTCCTTTCGGTGCCTTGTATTTCCTCATATTGATAATAATCTCTGAATACCTCTGATATTTTTTCGTAACCAGCCAGAATGGATATATGATCAAATGTTGCTCTCTTATGAATCACACTGATGCTCTCACCGAACCTCACCATATCAATTCCCGGAAAATGATTTTTATCCGCCAGAATACCAGCCGCATTATTATATCCAGTGGCGCTGTTATATAAATTCAGCGTTTTCAGAGTATCCTGATTAAAAGTTTCAATCTGAATATATTCTTTTAATTTTATACTCAGAAACACGCAGAAAATCAATCGTAAAAAAATACGATTGATTTTCTGCGTGTTTCTGGTCATTCAGTTTTAAATTGACGCTTTTGCAGCAAACACACACTCCCCTGCGCCGATTTCCTCCGTCCTCACAACCTGCCCGCCGAATCTCACCGTTGTCTTCTGCGGCGCCAGCGTATGGTTGCACACTGCAAGCGTCCCGCTTTTCGGATAATATACGCAGCCCGTCGCCGGATTGTCCGTCACCGGCAGACTCCCCTGCGGTTCGCCCGCCGCCAGAAGCAGCAGCTCCTCTAAGGCCCGCGCGTTCTGCGGCGTATAGGTAAACCCGGCCAGCCAGATCCCCATCCCCTTCCCGAAGGGATGGACGGAGGCGCTTAAAATACCGTTTTCCTCCGCGAGCACGGCGGTCGTTTCTTCTGTCAGATACATGTGTTGTTTCTCCGGAAGCCGCATGCTTTTGCTCAGCTTTTGCATCGCTTCCAGCCGCCCTTCCCCTGTCCGGTCACGTTCCGCAGCCAGGCCGTGCACTGCCGCCATAGCATCCAGCGACGCCGCCCGATCCTCCGCGGCATCCCTGTGCTCTATGGGCCAGGCTCCGTGGCAGACCCGATCGCCGGTGTCCAGATCGACGCCCAGCACCTGCGACATGCGGAAATACCGGTGATATCCCGGCACGGCGGAGGGCTCGTTCACGCCAAGGAACACACCGCCGCCATACGCCCATTCCGTGAGACGCGCTGCCAGGGCGTCATCCTCCCAGGCGCTGCCGCCGCTCCACGCGCTGCCCGCGCGCCCGGCGTTGATGATCACCTGATACCGGAAAAGATCCACGGTCTTTGCCTCTGAAAAATCCAGAAACGCCACGTCAAAGGGCAGCCCGGAGAGCGCCTCGCTGATGTGGATCAGGTCGTGCATATCTGTCTCGTGAAAATGCCCGGACAGCGTCCACGGGCGCAGCCCTCCCCAGGCATGCAGCACCGCGACTTTCGTCTTATATTTCAGCGGTTCCCCCTCGGCGAGCAGCGCGCGGATTTCCCGGAACTCACCGGCAATCGCCGCGATCGTATCCGTAAAATCCGGAAATTTTTCTGTCAGATGCAGATATCCGCCCAGCCCGATCCGCTGGATCGGCGCGTAAAACAGCGCGCGGCGCACCTGCGTCCAGTAATTCAGCGCGTCCCGCGCCGGATTGCCGCCCTCCATAAAAGTGGGCGCGTTGTTTAACCCCACCGGGAACAGATACGGATGCAGCCGGATCTCATGCGTTTTCACCGCGACGCCCGCGCACAGACGCACCTCATACCCGGAAAACACGCATTTGATGATCCCGTCAAAGCCCATCTCCCCGAAGCACTCCCCGTATGGCTCCGTCCCGATCCAGCTGTCGTCATAAAACAGATACGCCTGCTTTCCATGGCGGTGTACGATCTCCACGAGCTGTTTTCCGAGCCGGATCGTAACGTCGCAGATAAACTCCATCCAGTCCCGCTTTTTCTGGTCCGCCGGCATATGCGTCACGTGGAGTTTCCCCTGATGAATAAAATCCTCCGCCTCCATGGCATAGCCGTACCTGCGCTCAAATTTCTCCAGGGCGCGCACACTGACCGTAAAATCATACGATCCCCAGTCCGTAAAACGGTTCCTTCTCCTCTCACTCTCCCCCCAGATCCAGACAAAGTTGTAAAACATGGAGGTAAACCGCACGACCGTTGTCTTCGGATTTGCCGCGCACCAGTCCTCCATCCAGCGCAGCAGATAATCCTGCACCTCTTCATACATCGGATCAATGGGCATCAGATGCTCCCGCTCTCCCCAGTCGTTGGTCACATGATTGTACATCGAGATCTCTTCCCAGATCCGGTACGCCAGGAAGCTGACCGTATACTCATGCCAGGGTGTCATCCCGCGCAGCGCCACGGAAGCCTCCATTCCCGCCGCCATCCGGTCTCCCGCGGCAGACTCCTTTCCCGCCGCCGGATGGCCTGCCGCGGTCTCCTCCTCTCCCGCCGCCCCCTGGCCTGCCGGCAGGTAGTCCCAGCAGTCCGCAGGCACCAGGCGCTCCGCGGTCCGGTCCCACACCTGCCAGTACCGCATCGCCTCCGGCGCGTCATTCACCAGAAACTGTTCCGTAAAATATCCCTTAAGGAGGCGGATGACAAGTGTCTCCCCCGTCGCAGTCACGGGATCCGTCATAAGAAACGTCTGCTGCAGCGTTTCCGGGTGCTTCCTGGCAAAGGCGTTGTGCCCGCGGATCGGACAGATCGTCGAATAGACGCCGTACCCCGCCTCCAAAAGTTCCTCCGAGAGGCTGCTCCCGTCGCTGTCCCGCACCACATCCGCGCCCCATTTTTTCGCGAGGGAGAGGGTCAGCTCCTCATAGCCGGACTCTCCCGGTATCGTAAAGCCGCCCGTCAGCGGCGTTTTCCCTACCATGCGTACGCCTCCGGCGCGACGCCCGGCCCCGGGAAGATCCCGTCGAGCTTCCGTAAGAAATCCTTTGGCAGACGCACGGAAAGCGCCTTTAGGCAATCGTTTAATTCAGCCACATTCGCCGGGCCGATTAACGGCGCCGTGACGTCCGGGTTGTGCAGGATCCAGGCGAGGGCCACCGTCTTCGGATCCTCCCCGAGCTCCCCGCAGAGCGATACAAAGCGGGCCAGCTGCCCGTCCGGATTCTTCTTCGCCTCCTCCGCCGCATTCGCCAGCATACCGCCGCCCAGGGGGCTGTAGGTGATCATCCCCATCCCGTGGGCCCGGGCGGAGGGCAGCACCTCAAGCTCCGGCAGGCGGCAGCACAGGTTGTATTTGTGCTCCTCACAGATGGATCCGAAGATCCTCCGCTCCCGCGCAGCCGCCGCGATATCCGCCAGCGCCCAGCCCGGGAAATTGGAGGTCGCCATATAATCCACGGTTCCCTGCATGATCAGATAAGAAAAGGTGTCGATCACCTCCTCCAGATTCATCTCCCGGTCAATGTGGTGCAGGAAATAGATCTCCAGGTGGTCGGTCTGTAAGCGCTCCAGCGATTCCTTCAGGTGGCGTCTGATCTTATAGCGGGTCAGCCCGGGCTCCGTGTTCGGTCCGTCATACGGGTTTTTCATATCCTCATAGACTTTTGTAGTTAAAATAACGCGCTCCCGGCGGCCGCCACCCTGTGCCAGCCACCGTCCAATGATCGTCTCCGTGATCCCCTCTTTTCCGATAAATTTCCCGTAATTATTTCCCGTGTCAAACAGATTGATCCCGGCCTCCAATGCCGCGTCCATCACGCAAAAGGACTCCGCCTCGTCCGTCCGGATCCCGAAATTCATCGTGCCGAGGCACAGACGGCTGATCTTAAGGTTTGTCGCGCCCAGCTTCGTATACTGCATCTTATTTCTCCTCTCATCACTGTTTTTCCTCTGCCCGGATCCGGCGCCGCGGGCAAAACACTTCCGCGGCGGCCCGCACGCGTCTTCCTCCAAAACCGCACATCCGTCCTCACAGCCGGATCAGCTCCTGCGGGAATGTCCCGAGCCGCTTTCCGCCCTCCGGCGTGACCACAAAGGCATCCCCGCAGCAGAGGGGCTGATGCACGCCGTCCGATACTGTCGGCTCGATGACGATCACCATGTTCTTTGCAAGCGGCAGCTCCTCCGACGGATGGTACAGCAGCGGCGCCTCGCCCACCACATATCCCAGTCCATGCAGAAACGTGTGCGGATCGCGCTGATATCCCCGGCTGTCCAGAAACTCATTTACCAGCCGCGCCACGTCTCTTAGCAGAACTCCCGGCACAAGGGCCGCAGCGGCGATCTGCTGCGCCTTTCGCGCCGTCTCCCACATCGCCTTCGTCTGCTCCGAGGGCTC
The DNA here is from genome assembly GCA_947642555.1 of uncultured Roseburia sp. Lineage (GTDB taxonomy): Bacteria > Bacillota > Clostridia > Lachnospirales > Lachnospiraceae > Roseburia. Next base: position 4,250 of record CANRSX010000005.1, read on the forward strand.
CCCGACCGTGTAGCTTCGCGCCAGCATCCCGTACAGGGAATTCGTGCCCATGCAGTACATGCGGATGTCCACCCGGTCGCCTTCCGTCACCAGCCTGCCAGGCCATACCGGCTCCTCCTCTTCTGCCGGCACGCCGTCCGTCCCGGAGATCAGCCGCAGCTTCGCGCTCTCCAGGTAATCCGGCCCGCCGCAGCCGGTCTGATAGGCCGCGTAGCGCATATCGTTTACAATATCGCGCTCGTAGACCTGCGGCCGGACGCTGACGCAGGCCGACGCAAATACCTTGTCCATCATGCGCGCGGCCTCACGCATCGACGCGAGCTCCTCCTCACTCTTTACCGCTTTTACCGCCGCAAGCTTCTCGGTGATATCTTCAAATGTAATTCCGTCAAACTGCTCCCGCAGGAAATCGAGAAGATCCGCGCGCATCCACTCACCGTTTACGATGCCTGCCCGGATCCCGCCGCCCTCCATGTCTGCATCGCCGGGCTCCTGTCGGGCCACATCCTCGATCACTTCCGCATAAAATCCCTCGATCTCCGTCACGCCCCGGTAAATGCTGTTTCCGCCGGTCACACCCTGGCTGTAATTCTCCGGCAGCCTCACACCGCGCGGCGCGAGCCCTCCGCCCATGACGGAGACGATATCCCCGCTCCTTCCGATCAGGATGCCGCCCTCCGAGGCGCGCTCCGGCCCGGATGCCCCGGTAAACCAGCAGCGGTAGCCGCCGCAGGCCGGGTTGACCACAAAGATCAGATCCAGGCCCTCCGCTGTGAGCAGCTCCCGCACAGAGCGGATTCTCCGGTCGATCTCCTCCTGTGACAGATTCTGCAGGCGGCCCGTCGATGTATCGATGAATACTGTATTCATAGCTCCCTCCCTACTCAATTACGATCAGCTCCCGGGGCACCTTATTCTGCCGGACGCCGCCTTCTTTTGTCACGAGATACGTATCGATCGCATAGAGATCGTCATAAAAGGATTTCCCGGTATCCGCCCCGCGGTCAATGCGCACATGGGGATGATTCAGGTAAACCATATTTTCCCTAAGCGGGATCGTCTCGGAAATGTCGTGCAGATAAGGCCGCTCCCCGAATACATAGCCCAGGCTGTGCAGATAGTTCTGCCGGTTGGTCTCATAGCCCAGGCTGTGAATATATGCAACGTTGGCATCAAAAATCTCCTTCACCGTCACCCCCGGCTTTAACCGCTCCGCCGCAAAATCCTGCATCTTAAGCGCCAGCTCCCAGAATTTCACGATCTCCGCCTTCGGCTCCCCCAGGCAGTAATTGCGCCCGAGGGCCGTGAAATGTCCGCCGATCCCGTTGCTCTCTAACAGCATAAAAATACGGTCGCCCTTCCTTAATGCGCGCTCCGGATACGGCACCATCCCCGAGTGATGCATCAGCGGGCCCTCGTCATCGTCGCCAAACTGGATCGCAAAATTTAAGCACACCGCCCCGCCGCTTCCCAGCTCATGGCACAGATATCGGGTCTCGGCATTCACCTGCTGCATCGTCCGCCCCGGCCGGATGATCGCCGGAAGCGCCGCCGCCACCTTCTCGTGAAGTGTGACCGAGTTTCGGATCAGCTCCATCTCCTCCGGGCTCTTCGTCACCTTCACCGGATCGATCGAGAGCGTAATGTCCTTATACTCCGCATCCGGCACGATCTCCTTTAAATAATCCCGCAGATCCGCGCGCATCGTCTCCAGATGGATAAAACCGATCACAAAGCTTCCATATTTCTTTAAGAGACGCGCCATCTCATATCCGTCAAACCCGCGCACATTCCGGATATCCGGATGGATCGCCGGGACGGGCTGCGGCAGGATCTCCCTCTCCTGACGGACTGTCCTGTCATATGCCTCGTCCTTCCCGATCAGATGCATCCCGTAGACCGCCGTGAGGGCGCCCTCCATGGGCACGAGGATGAGATCCGTCGTCTTACTCCCGATCAGCCACTGGCTGTAGCCCTCCCAGTCGCCCTCTAAGATCAGCAGCAGATCCACGCCCTCCTCCGCCATGACCTCACGAACTGCCGCGATCCTCCGGTCGATTTCCGTTCTGGTAAAACACTGTACCTGCTCGTACCGCGCCACCATCGTTTTCCCTGTATAATAATCTGGTTTCATAGCAATCTCCGCCCGGCTTAATATGCCGCCTTGAAATCGTCGTCCATGCCCTTTAAGAAGCCTTCCACATCACAGCTGTCCTTCATCAGGAACTCCTGCAGTCTCGCCTGAAGGATTCCGTAGCCGCCGCCCTGATACTGGGTGATATCGCCGTTGCTCCAGACCTTTCCATCGTTCACATACGCCATCAGATCATCGACAGATGTATTAAAGCTCATGTCCACATCCTTAAAGGTGGAAATCTTGTTGCCCCACTCCGCGTAATTCTGACCGGATTCCACCGAATACATGACCTCAAATACCTTTAACGTCGCGTCGAGCATCTCCGGATCCTCCGAGTTAAAGCAGAACGGTCCGCTTCCGGGCTGCGCGATGAAGACCGAATCCGCCGGATCCTCGGACACCGGCATCGGGAACGCGCTCACCGTGACGTCAGGATTGATCGAGAGCACGCCGTCCATCGTCCAGGAACCGTTTGCGATCATTGCGCCCTCGCCGGTGGCCATCATATTCCGGGCGGTCTGCCAGTCGGTCGCCATCGGGTCCTCCGAGAAATAGGGGGTCAGAGAATACAGAATCTCGAAGGATTTCGCAAACGCCGCATCATCCGCATAATTTTTCGCGAGATTCTCCTTATTCGCATACCACTCCTTATCCGCCTCAAAGCCGCCGTAACCGCCCATGCAGAGCGTCATATAGATCGGCGAGAACTGCTCCTGCAGCGTCCAGATATCGCCGAAGCCGCAGCAGAAGGGCGAGATGTCATTCTCTTTCAGCTTGTCGCACACCGCATAAAACTCGGTCAGCGTTGTGGGAACTTCAAGCTCTAATTCATCAAAAATATCCTTATTATAAAAGATCCCATAATAATTCGTGTCCATCGGCACCTGGGTCATCACCCCGTCCACGACGCCTGCCTCCAGCACGCTGTCCTGGATATTGGAAAGCCAGGGCTCATTGCTCAGGTCATAGATATAACCCGCGTCCACGTACTCCTGGGTGTTAAATCCGCCAAAGATGGCCGGCGCATCGTCACTGACGATCTTTGTCTTGGAGATCTGGTCGATCTCGTCCGAAGCGTAGGTCTGCAGATCCACCGTGATATACGGATATTTTTCCTCGACGGTCTCCCTGACCCATTCGGCCCACTTTGCGATTCCGTCCTCGTTGTAGCTGTTGAGCCAGGTTACCGTGATCGGATCGTGATCCTCCGCATCCTCTTTTCCTGCATTCTCCGTATCTGCACTCGTAGTTCCTTCCGTATCCGCCGCGCTGTTTTCCGCATCCGCCGCGCCATCACCCGCACCGCCGCCGGCCGCTCCGGCATCCGTCCCCGGCTTTCCGCCGCAGGCCGCAAGGGAAAATGCCATACACCCTGTCAGTAAAACTGCCATCATTCTTCGTTTCATAAAGATCCTCCTTCTTTTTGCTATTGTCACACTCCCGCAGTCCCGGCCGCAGGAGCAGTGCTGCCCTTTTTGTCATCCCTTCACCGCTCCGCTGGTGATCCCGCTCACCAGATATTTCTGTAAAAACAGAAAGGTCACAAGAATCGGGATCATGCCGATCATCGCAGCGGCAAATGCCATATTGTAGTCCGAGGCGTACTCGGAAAAAAAGTAAAACTGTTTGATGGTCAGTGTCCGCACCGCATCCTTCTGCAGTACGATCAGCGAAATATTAAAATCATTCCAGAGCCACATCGCGTGCAGCGCCGCCGTGGTCGCCGTGATCGGTTTCAGCAGCGGAAACACGATGACCCAGAAGGTCTGAAACCGGCTGCACCCGTCGATCCTGGCCGCATCCTCCAGCTCCATGGGAATGCTTTTGACGAATCCCACATACAGGAAGGAGGAATAGGCCACGCTGATCCCCACCAGCATCACGATCTCCCCGGCCAGATGATTTAACAGTCCCAGGCTCTTTAACAGCTTATACGCCGGTATCATGATCACCTGGAAGGGCACCATGATCGAGGAGAGGAACAGCCGGTCGAGCACTTTAAAATATCCGCCCTCATTCCGCGCGATGGCATATCCGCTCATCGAGGAGCACAGTACGATCAGAAGCACGCCCGTTACCGTCACAATCAGCGAATTTTTTAACGACGTGGAAAAACTGATTTTTTCCACCGCCTCATAATAATTGTCCAGCCGGAAGGCCCCCGGCAGCGCCAGCGCATTGTACGCGGTCTCCAGCTGCGTCTTAAAGCTCTGTACGATCGCGATGTAAAACGGGAACAGAAAGATCAGTACCACCAGAAGCCCGAGGATCAGAAGGATCCGCGTCTCCCTCTTTTTTGCCTTGCCAAAGTTCACATGTCCACCTCCCTCTTTCGGAAAAAGCCGGTCATAAGATTCCCCGTCACCACGAGCACCAGCAGAAATACCAGCGAGATCGCCTGCCCGTATCCGGCTTTGCTGTAGGTGTACAGATTGTTGTAAATGTACATTGAGATCGTCTCGCTCGTCCGTGCCGGCCCACCGCCCGTCGCCGACATCACCATGCCGAATTCCTTTAACCCGTTGGTAAACCCGAGGGTCACACAGATCGTAAAGGCCGGCATGATCATGGGAATCGTGACGTTTCGAAACAGCTGCAGCCGGCCCGCCCCGTCGATCAGCGCCGCCTCATACAGGTCGGAGGGCACATTTTTTAACGCCGCGTAGTAGATTAACATATTGATGCCGCAGCCGTTCCAGAGCGCGATCAGCATGATGCCCGGCAGCACCCAGAAGGTGCTTCCCAAAGGGCTTGAGAGCCCGGTCAGCGCGCTTAGGACAAAGCGGTAGATGAATTTCCACACAAACGCCGAGAGCACGCCGCTTAAGCAGCAGGGGACAAACACCACCAGTCGGCAGATATTTCCCGCCTTTCCGCGGATCCCGGTAAAGAGCAGCGCCAGCCCCAGGGGCACGACGTTGTTGAAGACCACGGTGAGCAGCGCGTAGACCACGGTATTTTTTACCGGATTTACGATGCGCGAATCCGAAAAGATCTTTATAAAATTGTCAAACCACACGTAGTGATATTCCTTTGCGATCCCGTTCCAGTCGGTAAAGGCGATATTTAATCCCATCACAAAGGGGATCAGCAGCGCCAGGCTGAAAAAAAACAGCGACGGCAGCGTGAACAGAAACGATATCAGCCTGGATCTTACCTCCCGCTTTTTCTTTTTTTTCATCCGCATCCTTCCTCCCTTCCGTCTTTTCACCAGCCCCGGATCTCCGACAGCTCCCGGGATATCCGTGTCAGGCGGACACATCCCTCCTCCGTGATCCGGTACGCATCCGCACAGCAGAAGGGATCCTGCCCCTTTACACAAAGCTTCGGCGTGACCGCCAGCACCATGCCGGGCTTTAGGATCATCCGCTCTGATGCCTGATACCGCACGGGCGCCTCGCCGATCCGGTACGCGATCCCGTAAATATTCGCCGTATCATCTTCCGGGAATCCCTTTTCCGTCAGATACCGGCTGACCGCCGCGGCGGCGTCCGCCACCGTCGCTCCCGGCCGCAGTGCCGCTGCTCCCGCCTCCTGTGCACCGACGGCGCAGCTCCAGAGACGCTTCGTCTCCTCATCCGCCTCCCCGATGCTAAAGCACCTTCCCAGGATCCCGTAATAATCGTCCAGGAAAACACCCTGCACCCGTAGATTCACGCGGTCGCCTTTTTCTAACCGCCTGCCGGGATACCGGAGAGGTTCCGCCTCCGCAGGCCCTCCCATGGACGACGAGGTGAGATCCACCACGAGATGTCTGGTCATGTCCTCCCCGCCCGCGCCAAGCTGGCATGCCCGGTAGCGGAGCTCTTTTACTACATCCGCCTCCATCCGTCCCGGGCGGAGCAGATATCCCGCTGCCGCGAACAGTCTGTCATGCAGGCCGGCAACCGCCTCGATCACCGTAAGTTCCTGCGGGCTTTTTACCGCTTTGACGGCCTCCAGCTCCTCCGTCACGTCCACGAAGCGGATTCCGGGAATGTGCGCTTCCAGATATTGTTTTACCGTAACGCGGATGTCATCCCCGTATACGACGCCCACCCTCCTGTCCGTCTCCGTCAGATGCTCCAGGAGATCCCCGTAATACAGCGCCGGCACATTGACCGCGCCGAACCGGCTGTCCTGGGAATTTGTCGCATCCAGCTTCTGATAGTCCCGCTGCTGCTCATCCGAAAAACATTCCTGGCTGAGCACGACCTTTACCTCCCCCTCTCTGGGGATAATCATGATCTCCTCCGTGGGCCGCTCGCTTAGTCCCGCGCCGGTAAACCACTGGAAATAACCGCCCCGCACCATATCAAATACCAGCAGCACCGGCAGATCCTTCTCTGCGAGCAGCTGTTTCGTCCGCTCTCTTCTCCTGTTGATCTCACTAACCGGCAGGCTGTGATAACGGCTGTCCCAGCCCGCCACCGTCATATTGGAAAGTTCCATATCCATCTTCTCCTTCTGTCCCGGTCCCTCGCCCGGAACGCCCGTTTTCTACAGCTCTATGATGCTCTGCGGGAAGGAATTCGCGCGCACTCCGCCGTCCTTTGTAATGTAATAGGTATCCAGCGCAAAATATCCGTCCTCCGCGTCCGTCCCCGGATAGGGCCTGCGGATCACCGGATGCGCGATATAGTGCATTCCCTCGCGCAGCGGCACATTCTCCGACGGCGCGTTTAAATACGGCTGTTCCCCGTACTGGAACCCCAGTCCGTGCAGGTAATTCTGATGATTGGTCAGAAACCCGCATTCCTCCGTGATATACCGGTAGTTCTCGTCCGCGATCTGCCGCACCGTAGCGCCCGGCTTCATCAGCCGCGCGGCGTTTTTCTGCGCCGCCACCGCCATCTCCCAGTACCGTTTTGTCTCCTCGCTCGCGCGCCCTAAGATAAAAAACCTGCCCAGCGCGCTGTAGTGTCCGCCCGGCCCGTTCGTCTCGATCAGCATAAAGATCTTGTCGTTGTGCCGCAGCGTATAGCCGGGGAAAGGCAGCCTGCCCATCGTATCGATATCCGGCTCGTCCTGTGGTCCCACATGGCAGCAGAACACATGCACAAAATGCCCGCCGCTCCCTAAATTCATCGCCATATACTGCATCTCGTCCGTCACATCTTTTACGGTCCGCCCCTCGCGGATCACCTGCGCCGCCGCCCACATCAGCTTTTCATTCATGACATTTGTCTGTTCGATCAGTCCGCGCTCGACCCCGCTTTTGACCACCCGCACCGCATCCAGCGGAATCCCGATATCAAAATAGGAAAACTCCCCCAGCGCTTCTCTCATGTTTTCGTACATGCTCTGTTTTAGCACTTCCGGGTGGATCATCGCGATCCGCAGCCGATTTTTCCGACAACCGTCGTCGCCCGGGCGGCCGCCTTCCGGCCCGCCGGACATCATCTCCCCGCCGGACGTCGTCTCCCCGCCGGACGTCGTCTCCCCGCCGGATGTCATCTCCCTGCCAGCCATCATCTCCCGGATATCCCGCGCGTCAAAATCGTGCACATAGCGCAGCATCGGGTGAAGGGGCGCCAGCGGCTTCTGGTAAAACAGCTTCCCGTACTGCACCGGCCGTTCCTTCCGGTACGCCGGATCCCGGCAGATCTCACTGCTCACCACCGCGACGATCTCCCCTTCCTTCGGGACGATGATACATTCGAATTCCCGGCTCCCGGCAAACCAGTGATTATATCCCTCAAAGGATCCCTCGAGCACCAGCATAAGATCCGCGCCCTGTTCTTCCATCACGCGCCTGGCCAGCGCCCACCGCCGCTCCATCTCTTCCTTTGGATATACCAGTATCTGCTCGTAACGGTCGAGCATGTATGTATCGTGAAACTCCATGGCGTCTCCTTCCTTCTTCGTTTTCTGTCCTCACTATAATCCGGATTGCGCCGCAGCTCAACGGGTTTTCCCCCGGTTACAGATATTGCCAGCCGGAACGCAGATTTCGGCTACCGGGATGTATTGCCTTTTCTCCCGAAAATGTATAAGATGATAAAAAAAGGAGGCGCTGCGATGATGTTTCTGGCAAAATTTCCCATAAGAAAACGGATGATCCCACAGTATATCTTTCTGATCGCCGTCCTGCTCGGCGCCGTCTATACGGTAGCGCTGATCACCTCGTTTGAGATGCGCTATTTAAGCTATCTGCTCTATGACCGCTCCTATCTCTCGGCGGTCTATCAGCTGTTAAACGAAGCAGTTCTGCGGAAGCTGATTCTCTGCGTGCTCCTCTTTTTTATGGCGCTGCTCGGATTGTTTCTGCATTATTATTCCTGCCGGATGATGGTCTGGCTGCAGCTTTCCGCCCTGTGCCTGCTGACGGTGATCCACTGCGAGAGCATGTTTGAGCCGGATACCATGTTTTATATCGGAAGTGCAAATGTACAGACCTGGTACGGGATCAATTTCTGCAGCCTGATCCTGCTCTCCTGTATGCTGTTTTACCTGGCGTATGAACCCGTCCTGCAGAGAATGCTCTCAAAGCTGCATCATTCTTTTTTATTCCTTTCTGCTCCTGCCTGCGCCGGTCTCTGGGTGCTGGGCAGCCGGAAATCCAAAAGCATTCCCGTGCTGTTTTCTTTTCTGGCTGCGATGGGCATATGCTTTCTGCTGATGCAGCTTTACCTGATCCGCAAAAAGAGCTGGCAGTATCTGATCGGCGCTCTTCCGGCAGCCGCCGGATTCCTGGCCCTCTGCTATCTCAACTACCGCTACCTCTTCTGCAATGCCACAGTGGTGCAGATCAATGCCGGCAGACGGATTTACTCCTTTGCGCTCATCCTCCTTCTGCCCCTGGACATCTGGCTGTTCGCGCTCTCGATCCGGCGGCACAATGTCCTGCTGAACAGCCGCGACACCAATCGGAAGATCCAGGAGATTGAAAATTCCAAGTATCTGTTCCAGACGCTGCTCTCCTCCGGCATCAAAAACCACACGAGGACCATCCGAAGCCTTTTGGACGAGGCGCAGGAGACGCATCCTGAGCTGATCCGTCACATCCCCTTTGAGCACATCCGCCAGGAGCTGCTCTCGATCCATGCCGTCTTTGACCGGATCGGCGGCTACAATATTTTTAATAAGAGCCAGCTGGAGGTTTCCCTCACCAGTGTTGAAGCCGGCATTCTCATGCAGTATGTGGAGGAACATTTAATCCAGAACCGGGTGTTAAACAGTCAGGACAGCTGTCAGATCCGTCCCGGATCAGGCTGCGTGCGCGTGGTCCCTGAGCGCCTGATCCAGTCCGTCTGCGACATCATCTATACGCTGAAGGAAAAATTCCCCGACGCTCCCCTCGCCATCGAGTGTTTCGGGAATTCCGGCTCCGTTATACTTCTTTTGTCGTTAGTTTGTGCCGGCCAGGACGGTCAGGATCAGACGGAATCAGACATGCACAGCCCCCTCTTCTCCCCGGACTATCTGGAGAGCCTCGATTATATCGTCTCCTGCTGCCGTTACATCGTCGCCCTGTCGAAGGGGACAGTCCGGCTGGACATGAAGGAGACGATCCGCGTCGAGCTGCGGCTGCCCCTGGATTCCGCCGCCCCTCTGGCATACCGGCAGGAGCCCTTTGTCTCTCCCTTCGAAGCGGAGGCGGGACACTCCCACAGCCAGGCGGTGCAGGCCGGCTCTTCTCCGGATCATCACCCCCACCAGGAGCGGCTCCTTCTCCTCACCTCCGATCCCAGACAGGAGTATCAGCTGCAGAGGCTGCTGCCCCTGCAGCAGTACGCGGTCACACTGTGCAACAACGCCTGCTATTATTATGAAAAACCGTTAGAGCTCGGCGCGTACTCGCTGATCATTGTCGGAAATCTCTATCATGGGGTCTATTACAATGAATTTCTGATCCGCGTGCGCCAGTATTTTTCCATGACGGACCTGCCGGTACTGCTCCTGCTGCCGGACCTGCTGTCGGAGACGGAGGTTTATATCCATGCAAATATCAATGATTTCCTGGTTCCTCCCTTTTTCAAAAGCACGCTGGAGCTGAAAATCAAGTCCCTGCTGTCGCTAAAGCGGACGGCATCTATCGCCTCGGAGGCAAGGCTGGAGCTGCTGCAGTCGCAGATGAACCCGCACTTCATCTTCAACTCCATCAACTCCATCATGCAGTTCTGTGTCGAATCGCCGATGACGGCCTACCGGCTGCTGGAGGATTTCAGCGAATATCTGCGCGGACATCTCTTTACGCTGTCCTTAAACCGCACCTCCACGATCCAGCGGGAGATCGACCTGATCGCCGCCTACTTAAAAATCGAAAAAGCCCGCTTCGGCGACCACATCCAGTACCGGCTGAACACGGACTGCGACGGGGATTTCCCGATCCTGCCGCTGCTCATCGAGCCGCTGGTGGAAAATTCCATCAAGCACAGCCCGATGCGGGAGCGCCCTGTCACCATCACGGTGGATATCTGGCAGGAGGAAGACCGGCTTCACGTATCGGTCATGGATACCGGCAACGGCATGACAAAGGAGACGATTGACGGTATATTGAGCTACACTTCGGTCAACCGCTCCGTCGGTCTCTACAACGTCTGCAACCGGCTGCGGTATTATTACCACATCACGCCGCAAATTGAGAGCAAACCGGGCGCCGGCACCTCAATCGGCTTTGTACTCTCACGAAAGCTTCACATTCACAGTCTGGAGGAAACGATATGATTCGTGCAATGATCGTCGATGACGAGCAGATGATTTTAGACAATCTGATTTATATCTTTGAACAGTTAGAAGACGCTATGGTATTAAAGGCGTTTCAGGATCCCGTGGAAGCGCTGCGGGAATATCCGGCGCTTAAGCCGGATGTCGTGATCATGGACATCAACATGCCCACGATGAACGGGCTGGAATTTGCGGAAAAAATACGCGAAACCGACCCGGACGCCAACCTGATCTTTCTGACCGCTTACGAAAATTTTGCCGTCAACGCCTTTGGCGTCAACGCGCTGGATTATCTGTTAAAACCGGTGACAACCTCAAAGCTGATGCGCGCGCTGCAGCGGATCCGCAGGCGGCAGGAGCCGTGGGAGGCCGACGGCGGGGCACATACGGCGGATGCGAACATCCCCGACGCCTGCTCTTCCTCCGCGGCGGATCCCGGCATCCCGGGCGTGGACGGCCTGCCCGCAGGATCCGGGCGCCCGTTCCGGATCCCCGGCATGCGAAACAACCGGATCTACCTGATCGATCCCGCGGAAGCGCTCTACATCTCCGTGAATCAGCGCGTCGTCTCCCTGCACACCGCGGAGCACGAATATCAGCTGAAGCAGGCGATCTCCTGGTGGGAGGAAATGCTCGCTCCATCCGGATGGTTCCGCTGCCACCGGCTTTTTCTGATCAATTTAAGTCAGATCAGCGAGGTCTCCCTGATGTTTAATAATACCTATGACATCCGCATGAAACACTGCAGCGACGTCATATCGGTCAGCCGGACCTATGCGGCGGAATTTAAGAAATATCTGAATATATAGCTGTCTTTACGAACCCGGTGATCTGTGTTAAACTATCTGTAGTCAGGAGGCGGCTGCCATGAACAACTTTTCATCCATGTGGGATTTTCCGGTAATGGAACAGGTGAAGAAAGGAGATCATGATGTGTGACGTGAGACTTTTCCGCAGTGCATGGATGGATTATCTGACTGCAAAGCAGATCCATGACGTTCCGTACAACGATGAGATGTATCTGAACAATGCCGCTTATCATTTACAGCAGTGTGTCGAAAAAACCTTAAAAGGCGCGCTGGAGTGTGTCGGCATTACAGTTCCGAATATGTATAAAATTACAAAGCTGATTGATATGATCCACCACCACGGCTCTGCCCTCATCATAACGGAATGGCTGGATGATCATTCGGAAATGTTAAGCTCCTGGGAAGCGGAAACCCGCTATAATATGGATTTCGTTGTGGAAAAAAGAAAGCTGGATACCGCGATCAGAGAAATCGCTTCCTATCTGGAAATCAACGGTATCCGTGAAACGCTGCGCGAAGAATTATCAGATTCCGACAGGCGCAGGAAGCTGCTGCTCTGCCTGCCGGAATCCAGACGAAACTGTACCGATTTCGAGCTGAACTGCTATTATCTTATGTTTCAGAAAAAACTGTAGCAGCCGTCACGACCGCGCCCCTCAAGCGCCGCAAGCTCCTCACGGACCGCCTGCGTGTCCGGATGCTCATCCCCGAAGATCTCCTCATAGACGGCGAGCGCGCGCAAAAGCAGCTCCTTTGCCTCCTGATCCTTCCCCGCCTCCCGGCAGACGATCGCAAGATTCGCGCAGCTGTCCGCGGTATCCGGATGCATCTCTCCGAGCGCGCGTTCCCGGATCTGCAGCACCTTCCGCCCAAGGCTCTCCGCCTCGCGGTACTTTCCGCGCTTCTCGCACACAACAGCCAGATTATTGTAAATCGTGAGCGTCTCCATCTGATCGACGCCCGTAATCTTTTCCCGCAGCGACAATGTCTTTCGCAGCAGCCGCTCCGCCTGCTCGTAGCCTCCCTGCTCCATGTGCACGCCCGCAAGATTATTATAGACTGCCGCCGTGTTGCAATCCACCTCCCCGAATACCTTCTGGTAGATGGTAAGCGCCTTCTGATACAGATCCACCGCTTCCTCGTATCTCTGCTGCGCCATACAGATCCCGGCCAGATTGTTGTAGACCGCCGCCGTGTCCGGGTGATCCTCTCCCAGCAGCCGCTCATATACCGCAAGCGCGCCTTTACACAGTATCTCAGCCTGCCCCGGATCGCCCAGCCGCTCATATACGGACGCCATCTCGTCGCAGACAATCGCAGTCTCCAGGCCATCCGGACCGTACATCAGATCCCGGACCTCCTTCACCTTCCTTAAGATCGAAAGGCTCTCCCGGTAATCTCCTCTCCCAGCCGCATCGCGCGCCCTTTCCATCATGTCGTCCCCGGTAAGCGGCGTTCGCGGTTCATCCGGCCAGGCGTTATTCCCGGCGGAACCTGCCTCCGGCTGCACAGACTCTTCCCCTTCCGGCTCCACGCCGGCTTCTGCCCTCTGCGGACTCTCCTCCCCGGGAATCGCTTCCGCCTTCCGCGGACTCTCCTTCTCAGGGATGGCTTCTTCCTTCTGCGGGCCCTCCTCTTTTGGGGTGGCTGCTGTCTTTCGCAGGGCGTCTGTTTCCGCTTCCTCTGCTGTCGCGCGGTTTTCACCGCGATTCTCCTGTTCTCCGGTTCGCCGGCTCCACCATCCGCCGGCCTTTTGTCTCTTCTTAAACATACTCTGCGAACCTCTGTTTCTCACACGGGCAGCATTCAGACGCCGTCCCTTCTTCCTACAACCATTATATAGTAAGAAGTCCGCTATGGCAAAAGTTTTTTGATAAATACAGTTCCAACCTTCGTCTGGCCCAGCCCTCCGCCATCTGTGAAAGCTCCTCCCCGCACTGCGGGCAGTACGCGCCCAGAACCTCAGCCGCTTCCTGTATTCCCTCCTTCTGCAGTCCGTCCGGCAGCACGCCGAGACGAAATTCCTCCATCGCAGTACGGATCCAGAACGCACGCTCTGTCTCCTCCTTTGTGATCATCCGGCGAAGCAGGCCCCACAGGTTCCCGGCCAGCGTTTCCACGGTTGCCGCATTTTCTTTATTTTCCTCCACGGTTTTTGCGATCGTCGCATACCAGCCGCGCTCCTCTTTTTCATTCAGGGCCCTCCTGTTTTCCCTCACCAGGTCCGTGATGCAGCCCGGATCCTTCGTCCTCGCATAGAGCTCCAGCCCCAGCCTGGTCCGAAGACGCCAGCTGCTCATACAGCCGTCTCTTTGCGTGTTTTCCCAGTACCAAAGCAGCTGCTTTATATCGTCATTCGTAAGAATTTCCCGGGCCATCTCCCAGGCGCCCTCTTCCCCGGTCAGGATCTCCCACAGCGTGTCAAGACCTCTTATGACCGTATCCTCATCGGTCTCGCGCAGCCTCCCGGCAAAGGTATGAATGAGCGCCGCCCATACCCGTATCTTCTCCTCCGGGCTGCCGAAACCGCCCTCCTTTCCACACAGCTCCGCCGACCAGGTTACCTCCTTCCACAGCTTATGGGTCTGCTCCGCTGTATACCGGCCCTCCTCCACTGCCCGGACGACCAGGGGCACCAGGCGCAGATGCTGCCTGTGGTAATGATTCAGCGCAAGGGCGAATATCCATTTCCTCCCGAAGGTCTCTTCGATATATTCCGCCTGCTCCTTCCCCTCTGTCAGTGCCGCCAGAAGCTCATAGCAGACACGGATCTGACAGCTGGTGATGTCGGTGACATTCTGTTTCGACAGTTTCTCCGCCATCCCCTCAAGCTGTCCCTTGTCCGCGGGCAGATCCTTTCCCTCCTGCAGGGCCAGGCAGCACCGGGCCAGGGTACAGGTGACTTCCGCGCTGCTGCCCGGATCCACAGGCACGGTCTCCATCCACTGCAGGGCTTCCGCCGGTTTTTCCTCCACGAAGCAGGCCTGGCCGATTCCCTCCCGGTTTGCCGGCAATACTGCCTCCACGTTACCCGGATCCAGACAGGAGACCGCCGCCTGCCAGAATTCCGGGCTCACCGTCCCGCTCATATCGCAGCCGGATAACAGCTCCTGAAAAAATGCCCGTTCCCAGGGGAGCAGCTCTGCTTTTGTTTTTACCAGCAGCTCCGCAAAGGTTCTGGCCGCGTAGCAGCGCCTGTCATCCGGAAGGGACAGTACCATCTCCCGAAACGTCCCAAATACCTCCCGCCCGAGCCGCTCCATCTTCTCATACCGTCCGATCTGCGCCCGGTAATGCCGGTACGCTTCCAGGTATTCGATCTCCCCGCCGGTGTCCAGCTTCTTCATGGCGATCGCTTCGCCTCTGATGTCCAGATACTCATAGGATTTTACCAGCCCTCCCTGCCGCAGGGCGTCTCCGTACCGCCGGTATGCATATCCGGTCAGGGCGTCCAGCAGGACCAGCAGATACTCCGTCTCCCCCTCCTTTAACTCCTGCGCCTTCTTCCGGTAATTCTTTAATCCGTTAACGCAGTTCCACCACTGTGTCCTCGCCTCCCTATAGTCCCCCTCCGCTATGCAAAGCTCCGTGTGAAGGATCCAGCGCCGCTCTTTAAACAGCTCTTCCTCAAAGCCCAGAGATTTTCCTGCATCCGGCTCCTGCGTCCGCTGAAAGGCCCTCTGATCCCATTCCCAGGCCACGGCAATCTCACCCCGTTCCAGGCAGATCATTCCACGTATGTAATCCAGTTCCGCCCGTCTCCAGGGGCAGCCCGTCTCCCCGGTATACGCCATCCAGGCTTCCCCGGCCCTGTCACACAGAGCAAAGGCTTCTTCTGTCCTGTGCTGCCGGTAACAGATTTTTGCCAGAAGGCCGCAGACCGTGGCCAGCCTGTTCCCCAGCTTCTCCGGGTACTGCTCCGCCATCCGTTCCGCCAGAAGAAGGGCCGCTTTTGCCTCCTTCTGCGCCTCTTCCTCCCGGAACATCGCTAAGTTTGCTTCCGCCAGCAGGCGGCTGGCATGGAGCTGATCCACCAGATCGAGATACGCTCCCTCCTCCGGCAGCAGGCTTTGCCCCATCCGGACATACCGGATCACATCCCCATACCGCCTTCGTTCCATCATCACGTCCGCCCGGGCAAATAATCCGAAGCGGTACATGGACATGTCCTCCCGGCGCATCCCTTCCTCCAGAAGCTCCCCGTATATCGCAAAGCTCTCCTCCCAGCACCGGTCCGCCCGCTCCCGCAGATCCTGTGGCAAATCATCCCGGCCCGACTCCAGCGCCCAATCCGCGTCTTTTGCAAACCGGAGGAGTCCATCGGCATATGCCTTCCGGTTGCCGGGCGTGCGCTCCCGCTCCAGGATCCGTCTGCGCGTCAGCATGCATTCCTCTGTATAGGGATAACGGTATGCCGCTTTCCTGGTCCAGGCGTATTCGGCCAGAATCGAGGACAACTCATACAGATGATCTATGGAAGGATTGTGCTCCACGCAGGCCCTCGCCAGGGCGATGCCCTCCTTTCCGTATGCAGTCGCCTTTTTGATGTCAAAATACTTCCGGTCCGAACAGATCGTCGCAAGCAGTCCGAGAAGCTTAATGCAGACCCTTGCGTATTGGGAACTGACCCTGTCGCAGCCGCAGGACCGAAGCTCCTGCAGCGCCTCCTCCGCCGGGCCCGGCTCCATCTGCTTTCCCAGCCAGTCCTCCGTCCAGAGAAGATCCGCAACGGTCTCTGCCTTCATGGCAGCCGCCCTTTCCCGCATGTCGGAATCCGCCGGTTCTTTTATCATTCCCAGCAGCAAAACAGCCTGTCTGCGCAGCCGCTGCGCGCCTTCCGCACGCCCGAATATGTACTCACTGTCCCCGCCGATGACAAGCGCCCTTGCCCGGGCAAAGGTTCCCTCCTCCCCCTCGGTCTGTTCCGCCAGCTCCTCCGCCAGCCTCTGATACGACGCGGTCTTCGCTTCCTCCCGCGCATTCCGGTATCGTTTGATGATCGTAAGACAGCACTCAAACCGGGCCTTATGCGGACATGCCGGATCTTTTATGAAGCAGTCCCGGATCTCCTGCACCGCCCGTACGGCATCCTCCCCGTACGACATCTCGAAAAACCCACTCCAGAATCCGGCCAGCCCTTCCGAACTGCTGTTCTTCTCCGCCATTTCCGTAAAATAAGCGCGGTATTCCTCACCGCTCTGCAGCAGCGCGCCAACGAGGCCTGCCAGCTTCTCCTGCTCCTGCTCCGCCAGTTCCTGCTCTAAGATCCGCACACCGTCCATGCATTTCCCCTTCAACAGATACCTGTATCCCTCTCTGGCGAAAAAGGCCGGATCCCGTCTCGCATACCCGATCAGGTATTCCCCCGCCAGACGGCATTCCTCTGGGTAAGCCTCCTTTACCGCTTCCCCGAAGATCCGGTGGGCAAAATTCCATTTTCCGTCCTGCCGCTGTGCAAAGCCGTCATACAGGTAGGAGACGATCTGCTGAAACCGGATCTGGGAAAACGGGATCCCCTCCCCGGCAAAAATCTCCTCCAGCTCCTGCTCCGTCAGCCCTTCCGCAGACTCCGCCAGAAGAGCCGCCGTCACGGAAAATTCCTCCGCGTCAAAATGCTTCCCCGTCTCCTCCAGCAGATACCGCACCATGCCGTTTAAGTCCTCCGGCATCCGGGAAATCAGCCCCATCATATACCGGTGCAGCCCTTCCATGCCGGGGGCCATGGCCTCCGCCGCCGCAAACTCCTCCCCGTCCATCATAAACAGCCGCTGCAGCAGCATGGACAGATACAGCGGATTCCCGCTCCCCTGCTTTTCCTGCACCGCCCGGCTGACCACGTCGTCTAATTTCTTGCCCCGTCTGCGCACGGTAATCTCCGTCATCTGTCGGATATTTTCCGGCGGAAACGCTTCCGGCGTCACGGGGACAAATTCCAGTCCACTGCCCGTAATACACTGCGCAAGCGGAAAATCCGGCAGGGCGGAAATCACAAAATACATGCGGGAACAGAGCGAGAGGACATCCAGATACCGGTCCTCCCCCTCTCCGGTCAGCTGCTCCGCCGCGTCCAGAAAGCAGATGATTTTTTTCTCCCCGATCTTCTCGTTCAGCTCTCCTAACCGCTCCCTAAGGCTGCCCTGCCGCTCCTCATGGGACTGCCCTAAGATCTCCTCTAACCGGTAACACAGCACCTGCATGAAGGTCTGTTCGTCCTGACAGCCCGGATTTCCCGCAAAATAAAGAATACTGTGCCAGCCCTTTTCCTCCATTCCCTCCAGCGCACCGGCACAGGCCGCCATCAGCGCGCTCTTTCCGGTTCCCGCCGCGGCTGTCACATACACCCGCTCTCTTTTTCGGTTCTGCTCCTTTGGATCCCTTAAAAACTGTGCGCAGCGCTCCAGGATCCGAAGCTCATCCATTGGACGATGAATGTAGGATGACAGATACCGCTCCTTTGTCTGCTGCATCTCGCGGAGCAGATGCTCCTCCGCACTGCCTGGCTGACGCCCCGCGTATTCCGCCCGGATCAGCTCCGCCAGCAGCCCGTACACGGCTTCGCCGAAATCCCTAAGGCCGGCGATCTGGTGGTTTTTTTCGTCCCATGCCGCACAGTAATCCAGTATTGTCGCATCTTCTTTTTCCCGGATCGTCCGTTTCAGGTGCGCAAGGCGCGTCTGATGCCGCACGCTCTCCGCCTCATAGACCGTTCTGTATTCCGGCCCGATCTCCTCAAGGACAGAAGGATCACGGAAGCAGAAGATGCAGCGCCGCAACAGATCCTCATCCGCCAGCGCGCCATAGAGGATCTCCAGGTTCGTGATGCTCATCTCCTCCTCATAATACCGGCTGATGCGCGCATCCCGCACCGACTCCACAATCCGGGTCCCTGGAATCCACCCGTACCGCTCCCCTAACAGTACGATAAAAAACGGTTTGCAGCGGTCAATGGCGTCGATGCAGACCTTCAGCACCGCGTGGCCGCTCTCCTCCTCCGACAGATTCGCCGTGTCCACGCCCCAGCGCAGATCCAGCTCCTGAATATCCTCCCCGTATTCCGCCATCACCCGCCTGAGGCGCGGAAATACCGTCTCGTGGAGCAGATCGCGCTCCGCCTGCATGTCCTTAAACGTACTGGAAATAAAGACTGATTTCATATGTGTGAATTCCTTTCCTGTCCCCTGCCCCTTTTTTCTCATGATACATGAAACATATCGGAAATACAACACAATACTTTTGTCGGACGGGACGTCAGTCCGCCCGCTTACAGATACGAATACCCCATCAGGCTCTCATCCGCCTCCCTGGCGGCCTCCCGCCCCTCGCGGATCGCCCAGACGACCAGCGACTGGCCGCGGTGCGCATCCCCTGCGGCAAACACGTTCTTTACATTTGTCGCGTATTTTCCGGGAGCCGTGTCCATATTCGTGCGCGCGTTAAGCTTCACGCCAAAGGCCTCCGCGACATATTTTTCGGTTCCGAGGAACCCCGCCGCAATCAGCACGAGATCCGCGTCGAGCCGCTCCTCGCTGCCCGCGACCTCCGTCATCACGGTGCGGCCGGTCTTCTCATCCCGTTCGGGCGCGAGCTTTACCGTGACGATCCCGGTCAGCTTCCCGTTCTTATCCTTTAAAAATTCCTTCACGGTCGTCTGGTAGATACGGGGGTCGTGCCCGAAGACGGCGATCGCCTCCTCCTGGCCGTAATCCGTCTTACAAACCTTCGGCCACTCGGGCCAGGGGTTATCCTCCGTCCGCACATCCGGCGCCTTCGGCATCATCTCAAGCTGGGTCACACTCGCACAGCCCTGCCGGATCGCGGTTCCCACGCAGTCGTTTCCCGTGTCCCCGCCGCCGATGACGACGACCTTTTTCTTCTTCGCGGACACAAAGCCCTCCTCCTTTGCCCCGGGCTTTGCCTCCTCCGAAAACAGATGCTTTGTCGCCGCCTTCAGGTAATCCACGGCAAAATAAATTCCTTTCGCATCCCTGCCGGGCGCCTTGATATCACGCGGCTGCTTCGCCCCGCAGGCTAAGATCACGCAGTCGTACTCCTTTAACAGCGCGGACGCCTTTATGTCCTTCCCGACATTGACGCCGGTTTTTATGACGATTCCTTCCTCCCGCATCATGTCGAGCTTACGGTCAATCACCCACTTTTCAAGCTTCATATTCGGGATCCCGTACATGAGCAGGCCGCCCGCGCGGTCGTCACGCTCGTATACGGTCACCAGGTGGCCGCGCCGGTTCAGCTGATCCGCAGCGGCCAGCCCGGCAGGTCCGGAGCCGATGACCGCGATCTTCTTTCCAGTGCGCACCCGCGGGGGCCTTGCCGCCGCATAGCCCTGTTCGTAGGCATTCTCGATGATCCCCAGCTCGTTCGCCTTACAGGTCACCGGATCCTCCCAGTGGCCGCAGGTGCAGGCCGCCTCGCACAGCGCGGGGCAGACCCGCCCGGTAAATTCCGGGAAATTATTGGTTTTCACCAGACGCCGGTACGCCTGCTCCCAGTTCCCCGTGTACAGAAGGTCGTTCCACTCCGGCACCAGGTTGTGCAGCGGACAGCCGGAGGTCATGCCCATAATCTCCATGCCGGACTGGCAGAACGGCACCCCGCAGTTCATACAGCGCGCGCCCTGCACCTGCTGGCGCTCCTTTGGCAGCGGCGTGTGAAATTCCCTATAATGTGTGATGCGCTCCTTCGGAGGGAGAGCTCTTGCCTCCTCCCTGTCATATTCCATAAATCCTGTCGGTTTTCCCATCGCTTTTTCCTCCCATCATCGCTTCGTGCTCGCGTAAAACGCCTCAATCTGTGCCTGCTCGGAGGAGAGTCCCTTTTCCTCCATCTGTACGATCGCGTTCATCATGCGGTTGTAGTCGTACGGAATCACTTTTTTAAATTTCGGCAGATACGCGCTGAAGTCATCGAGGATCTCCTTTCCCTTCTGGGAATTGGTCAGGGCCACATGCTCCCGGATCATTTCTTTTAACTCCATGACGTCATATTTATTGGAAACCTCCTCGGAAAATACCATTTCCTTATTCAGCCTGGTGTAGAGATCGCTGTCCTCGTCGAGCACATAGGCGATACCGCCGCTCATCCCCGCCGCGAAGTTTTTGCCGGTGCGGCCTAAGATCACGACGCGCCCGCCGGTCATGTACTCGCAGCCGTGGTCGCCCACGCCCTCGACGACCGCGATCGCCCCGGAATTGCGGACGCAGAAGCGCTCCCCCGCCACGCCGCTGATAAAGGCTCTGCCGCTTGTCGCCCCGTAAAGCGCGACATTCCCGATAATGATATTTTCATCCCGCTGGAAGGTCGCCCCCGCCGGCGCGTAAACGATCAGCTTCCCGCCGGAAAGCCCTTTTCCAAAATAGTCGTTCGAGTCGCCGACCAGCTCTAAGGTCAGTCCCTTCGGGATAAACGCGCCGAAGCTCTGTCCACCCGCACCCGAAGCGCGCACGAAAAATGTATCCTCCGGCAGTCCTTCCCCGCCGTAGCGCTTTGTGATCTCCGAGCCGAAAATCGTGCCGAATGACCGGTCCGTATTCGTGACCTCCACGGCAATACTTTTCCGCTGCTTCTGCTCCAGCGCGGATTTTAACTGCGCCATAAGAACCGTCACGTCCTTTGACTTTTCCAGCTCAAAATCGTAGACCTGCTTCGGGTCAAAAATCACATTTTCCTTTTTCCCCTCAAACGGATTCTGTAAAATCCGGGCGAGATCGATCTCCCTCTCACGGCCGCAAAGATCGTCTCTGACTTTTAAGAGATCCGTGCGGCCCACCATCTCGTCGACGGTGCGGCATCCTAATTTTGCCATGTACTCCCGCAGCTCCTGCGCGATAAAGCGCATGAAATGCTCCACATACTCCGGCTTTCCCGCAAAGCGCTTCCGAAGCTCTGGGTTCTGCGTCGCGATCCCCGCCGGGCAGGTGTCTAAGTTGCACACGCGCATCATCACGCAGCCTAAGGTCACAAGCGGCGCGGTCGCAAACCCGAACTCCTCCGCGCCGAGCAGCGCCGCCGTCGCGACGTCGCGCCCGCTCATCAGCTTGCCGTCCGTCTCGATCCGCACCTTATTCCGAAGCCCGTTCATGATCAGCGTCTGGTGCGTCTCCGCAAGCCCAAGCTCCCAGGGAAGCCCCGCGTTGTGGATCGAGCTCGCCGGCGCCGCCCCGGTTCCTCCGTCATAGCCCGAGATCAGCACAACCTGCGCGCCCGCCTTCGCGACGCCCGCCGCGACCGTGCCCACGCCGGCCTCGGACACCAGCTTTACCGTGATCCGCGCGTCGCGGTTCGCGTTCTTTAAATCAAAGATCAGCTGCTCCAGATCCTCGATCGAATAGATATCGTGGTGCGGCGGCGGAGAGATTAACGACACGCCCGGCGTGGAAAGCCTGGTCTTCGCGATCCACGGATAGACCTTTCCCCCCGGCAGATGTCCGCCCTCGCCGGGCTTTGCGCCCTGTGCCATCTTGATCTGAATCTCCTCCGCGCTCACGAGGTACCCGCTCGTCACACCGAAGCGCCCGCTCGCCACCTGCTTGATCGCGGAACACCGGTTGACGGGGCTGTTTTTGCTGGCGATGCGCTCCGCGTCCTCGCCGCCCTCCCCGGAATTCGATTTCCCGTGCAGCCGGTTCATGGCGATCGCCAGCGTCTCGTGCGCCTCCTTTGAGATCGACCCGTAGGACATCGCGCCCGTCTTAAACCGGGTCACGATCGCATCCACGCTCTCGACCTCCTCAAGCGGCACGCCCTTTTTCGGGTAGTTGAAATCCATCAGCCCGCGCAGCGTGATCTTCTGCTCCTCCTCATTTACGAGCTTCGTGTACTGCTGGAACAGGGCGTAATCGCCGCGCCGCGTCGCCTCCTGCAGCAGATGGATCGTCGCCGGGTTGTAAAGGTGCGGGTCCGCGCCGCTGCGCAGCTTGTGCCGCCCCCTGCTCTCTAAGGTCAGATCCGTCTCAAGCCCCAGCGGGTCGTAGGCCGCCGAGTGCAGTTCGTTGACGTCCTCCTCGATATCCTTTAACGTGATTCCCCCGATCCGGCTGACCGTATTTGTGAAATATTTATCAATCACATGCTGATCGATCCCCACCGCCTCAAATATTTTCGAGCCCTCGTAGGACTGGATCGTGGAGATCCCCATCTTTGACGCGATCTTTACGATCCCGTTTAAAATCGCCGCGTTGTAATCCTGTACCGCCGCGTAATAGTCCTTGTCAAGCATGTGTTCGTCGATCAGCTGCTTTACCGTATCCTGCGCCAGATACGGGTTGATCGCGCAGGCCCCGTAGCCGAGCAGCGTCGCGAAATGGTGCACCTCCCGCGGCTCCCCGGACTCTAAGATCATGGCGACCGCCGTCCGCTTTTTCGTCCGCACCAGATGCTGCTGTAAGGCGGACACCGCGAGCAGCGAGGGGATCGGCACATGGTTCTCGTCGATGCCCCGGTCGGAGAGGATCAGGATATTCGCCCCGTCCCGGTAGGCGCGGTCCGCCTCCACGCACAGGCGGTCGATCGCGCGCTCCAGACTCGTGTTTTTATAATAGAGGATCGGAAGCACCTCCACCTGAAAGCCCTCCACCTTCATGGCCTTGATCTTCATGAGATCCGTGTTGGTAAGGATCGGGTTGTCGACCTTTAACACCTGGCAGTTTAACGCCTTTTCCTCTAACAGGTTGCCGTCCTCCCCGATGTAGACTGTCGTCGAGGTCACAACCTTCTCGCGGATCGAATCGATGGGCGGGTTCGTCACCTGCGCGAACAGCTGCTTGAAATAATTAAACAGCGGCTGGTGATCGTCCGCTAACGCGGCGAGCGGCGCGTCGATCCCCATCGCCGAGGTGCCCTCCCCGCCGTTTCTGGCCATCGGCAGAATCGCCTCCCGCAGCGACTCAAAGGTGTAGCCAAACGCCTTCTGCATCCGCTGCCGGTCTTCCTTTGTGTACTCCGGCACGCGCTCGTTCGGAATTTTTAAGTCCGAGAGCTTTAAGAGATTCCGGTCGAGCCACTCGCCGTAAGGCCGTCTGCCCGCATAGGTCTCCTTTAACTCGTCGTCGCCGATCACCCGCCCCGCGACCGTGTCCACGAGCAGCATCTTGCCCGGATGCAGACGCTCCTTTACCACGATATGCGCCGGGTCAGAATCGAGCACGCCGACCTCGGAGGATAACACCAGGTAGTCGTCATCTGTAATATAATATCTTGACGGCCGAAGCCCGTTGCGGTCGAGCACCGCGCCCATCACGTCCCCGTCCGAAAAGAGGATCGAGGCCGGGCCGTCCCAGGGCTCCATCATCGTCGCGTAATACTGGTAAAAGTCCTTCTTCTTCTGCGACATGGTATCGTTATTCGCCCACGGCTCCGGGATCAGGATCATCATCGCCAGCGGCAGATCCATCCCGCTCATCACGAGAAATTCCAGCGTGTTGTCAAGCATCGCCGAATCGGAGCCCTCGCTGCTCACCACCGGAAGCACCTTCTGAAGCTGTCCCTTTAAATGGTCGGACTCCATCGTCTCCTCGCGCGCTAACATCTTGTCAGCGTTTCCGCGGATCGTGTTGATCTCGCCGTTGTGCACGATAAACCGGTTCGGGTGTGCACGCTCCCAGCTCGGATTCGTGTTCGTGGAAAAACGCGAGTGCACGGTCGCGATCGCGGACTCGTAATCCGGGTCCTGCAGATCTGCAAAAAACTGCCGCAGCTGCTCCACCAGAAACATGCCCTTGTAGACGATCGTGCGGCTCGAGAGCGATACGACATACGTATCGTCATTCGACTGCTCAAACACACGCCTTGCCACATAAAGCCTCCGGTCAAAATCAAGCCCGCGCGCCGTCTCTGCCGGGCGCTCCACAAAGCCCTGCTCGATGTACGGCATACAGTCAGCCGCCTTCTTTCCGAGCTTCGTCGGATCCGTCGGCACCCCGCGCCAGCCGAGGAACCGCATCCCCTCCTTCTTCACGATGACCTCAAACATTTTTTTCGCCCGGTTGCGCTTCAGCTCATCCTGCGGGAAGAAAAACATCCCCACCCCGTAATCGCGCTCCTCCCCGAGCGTGATCCCGGCCTCCTTCGCCGCCTTTGAAAAAAACTTATGCGACACCTGTAATAAGATCCCGACGCCGTCCCCGGTCTCGCCGTTCGCGTCCTTCCCGGCGCGGTGCTTTAAATTCTCCACGATCTTTAACGCCCGCTCCACCGTCTCATGGGTGCGGATCCCTTTGATACTGACCACCGAGCCGATCCCGCAGCTGTCGTGCTCAAAGCCCGGATCGTACAGTCCGGCCGCCGTCCCGGGTGCACCCGATGCACAGAAACGGTTTAACGGATCGCGCCTCCTGCGCGCCGTATCGTTCTTCGTATACTCCTGTCCTCTCATCCCGTCCATCCTTTCTGTCCTGCGTGCAGATCTTCCGCCTCGTCGGATCCGCCCTGCTCTCCCGGAGCTATGCCGGGCGCACCCGGGGATTCCGCCGGTTCACCGGTCGTCCTCCCCGGGCGGACAACTGTCTTTTTCTCTGTCAGGGTTAACTATACTACTTTTCAGTGCGCGTGTCCAGTGTTTTTTCGCACTGAATTGTCTGACAGTCTGAATATTTGTATTAATTTTTGTTATTATCTTTCTTTTTCAGGATAAATTTATTTTTAAAAGGATTTTCTGTACAATTATAAAGAAAACAGAGGATCGGAAAGCTGAAAAAAATTTGCCTTCCGATCCCCTGCAATGATGTTTTTCTTAAATTGTGTGTAAATTGTGTGTCGCAGGCGTGGATCTCATTTCCTCCTATCCGCCCGCTCTTACCACAGCCTCTTTTTCGCTTCCTCCCCCGAGGCAAAGGGGCCCGGCACCGTGTCCGTCCCGCGGTGTGAGCCGAGGTAATCCTGGTCAAAGAGGATTCCCGTGCCGTCCGGATTCTCAAATCTCTGCTCCGGCTCAAAGGCGCAGCCTAAGATATCGCTGTTCATAAGCCCGGTCCGGTACTGCTCCAGCAGCTCGTAGACATTTGTCTCCAGATAGTATCCGCCGTCCTTCTCCACAAGCTCCACACTCACCCTGTGCTCCGTGTCGGAAAGCTTCGACTGCTCCTTCTCCCATGCCTTCGCGCCGTTAAAATAGGCGTTGCCGTTCACCCACACCGGCAGATGGGAAAAGTGCGCGGAGGCCAGCTTCATCATATCCGCCGGATGATCCAGGTCAAACTGCGCGATCCACTCCTCATAGGCGGGATAGCCGTCAAAGACCTGTGTACCGACCACCTGGTTGTCCGCCATGCGAAAGCCCATATCCTCCTTCTCTTCTGTCTCTTCCACCGGCCAGTTCTGCACGAAGATATTGTTGTAAATGCGGTCATCCCCGTGGAGAATCGTCATAAAGCCGGCGACCTCGGTGCGGTGCCGGATGTGATACGGCGTGTAGCGCGGCTGGTTGACGCCGTCCACAATATTGTCCGTCCCGCCGCCCACCGCGGTAAATGCGCCGAGAAAGAGGTTGTGCACGCAGGCGACGCCCTGGGTCGACAGGCGCACGGAAGCCTTCGAGAGCATCACGTTATTGTCGATCAGCGTCGGCCCGTGCCCCACCTCGATAAATACATCCTGGCTCATCATTGACCCCAAAGCCTTTGTGGCTCCCTCCGGCGCATAATTGTCATGCAGGAGGTTCTGGGTGATCCGCGTCCCCTGGGCCTGCCAGTCGCACCAAATCCCCATGGTGGAATGGTGGATGTGATTGCGCCGCATCACCACGTCGATCGCCGCATGCAGCTTGATGCCCGAAATCTCCGCGCCGCCCAGCTGCTGCATGTTATTGATGTGATGGATGTGGTTGTCCTCAATCAGGCTGAACACACAGCCCATACGCCCCACGATACCGGTCTGCTCGCAGTGATGGATGTGACAGCGCCGTACGATATGGCTGCCGACCTTCTCCTTCAGCCAGCCGTGATACTGGCCGCGGCACACCGCATCCCGCTCCATCTGCGTCGGGCTCTTCACATGCTTCCTGGTAAAATAGTGGTCGTTCTCCTCGTCGTAATATTTTCCCAGGGAAATACCGCAGCATTTGCTGTTGCTGATCTCGCAGTCCTCGATGATCCAGCCCTTTGACCAGTGGGGCCCGATCATGCCGTCCTGGAAGGCGGCGGGCGGCGCCCAGGTGGTGGCGGCTTTCTGGATGTCAAAGCCGGATACCGTAATATATCCTACGCCTGTCTTTGACGGCAGGAAGCAGTTTCTCCGCACGTTGATCTCCACCTTCTCCTCATTCGGGTTTTTCCCCTGGAAATTCGCATAGATCACCGTCTCGTTTCCGTCCTGCTCTGTGAACCATTTATAGACGGACCACTCCGGCTCCCAGGACGGCTGCCACACCCCGCCCGCGATACATTCCTCCAGCGTCTCCGTCTCGTAGAGCTGTCTGTCATTTAAGTAGACCGCCCCCGTATGCCGGACCACCGGCGCGAAATACCAGTCGCCTCCGACCATGGTCGTGTAGGGATTATAATCCCCGAAGACGCCGTTGTCCACCCGGCAGACCCAGACATTTCCCTTATAAGGCTTCCAGTCCCGCATCACCTCCGCGCCGGTGATCACCGCGCCAAGCGGCTTTTCGCTGCGGTAGACGATCCGCGCTTCTTCGGTCCCCGCATGGACCGGATCCACATATTCCCGGTAGATTCCCGGCGCCACCAGCACCTCATCCCCCGGCCTCGCGATCTTCGCGGCGTCCGCGATATGCCGGAACGGTGTTTCTTTGCTGCCGTTGCCCTCCCTGGGGGCGGCGCCATTCACATAGATGATCATCCTTCCTCTCCTCCTTTCGCATCTCCTGCTCCAGATGCTCCGTCACAAATTTTCTTTTCTGTGCAAAAACACCCCGCAGGAACACTGCGGGGTGTCACATTCATTTTATCGCCAGCTGTCAGACTAGTTCGTGATCGTCTGCTCTGTCTCTTTGTCGAATACGTGAATCTTCTCCGGATCCATCGCAAGTCTGATGTGGTCATGCAGACGTGCGGTTGTTCTGGAATCAACCTTCGCGCTCATGCCTGCGCCTGCAACGCTGAAGTATAACAGAACCTCGGAACCAAGTAACTCGTATCCGGTAACGTCAGCCTCAAACGTGCTGTCCTTGTGAGCCTCAAGCTCCATCTGGGAATCGTCGATATCTTCCGGTCTGATTCCCATCACAACGGTCTTGCCATTGTAATTGCCGTCGATTAACTTCTTAGCCTTTGCGGGCGGAAGCGTAACCGTCGTATTCTCGAAGGAAAGGGTAACGCGGTCGCCCTCAACCTTACATACAGCATCCACAAAGTTCATCTGCGGAGATCCGATGAATCCTGCAACGAATAAGTTGTTCGGCTCGTTGTACAGGGTCTGCGGGGAATCTACCTGCATGATCACGCCGTCCTTTAATACGACGATTCTGGTACCAAGCGTCATAGCCTCGGTCTGATCATGTGTAACGTAGATGATGGTAGCCTTTAATCTGTCATGAAGCGCTGCGATCTCGGAACGCATCTGCACACGAAGCTTTGCATCCAGGTTGGAGAGCGGCTCATCCATCAGGAAGACCTTCGGGTTACGCACAATGGCACGTCCCATAGCAACACGCTGTCTCTGTCCACCGGAAAGAGCCTTCGGCTTACGGTCTAATAATTTGTCAAGGTCGAGGATTCTTGCAGCCTCTTCCACTTTCTTCTTGATCTCGTCCTTCGGAACCTTTCTTAACTTCAGACCGAATGCCATGTTATCAAATACGGTCATATGCGGATACAGAGCGTAGTTCTGGAATACCATTGCGATATCGCGGTCCTTCGGCTCAACGTCGTTCATGAGCTTGCCGTCGATGCAGAACTCGCCAGAGGAAATCTCCTCCAAACCTGCGATCATACGAAGCGTGGTAGACTTACCACATCCGGACGGTCCTACGAAGATGATAAACTCCTGATCCTCAACCTCAAGGTTGAAGTCCTTCACAGCCTCAAAGCCGTTCGGGTAAACTTTGCAAATGTTTTTCATTGATAAACTTGCCATTGGTCTTAGTCCTCCTAAACTTGATTGCGTAACGTTTTTTGATATATTTACTATACAAAAAATCCGGCGGAAACGCTATATGTTGCCTCAACAAAGATTAAAAGTTTTCCTTGTGGGTTTTTACAGTGTTTCTGACTGCTTTTGCCCGGTTTCGTCAAAGTGACAGGTTTTAATCCAAAAACACAGCACAATGACGGGATCTAAACCAGCTTGGAATAGCCAAATCCGTTCACCATCGCCTCGATGCGCTCGCCTTTCTGGCAGAACGGGCACTCGCCCGCCGCATAGGCCGTATAGCCCGGAATATCCTCCTCCGTAAACACGGAAAGCACCTGCATATCGTCCACGCGGTCCACCGTGCTGAACACGGACGCCACCGCCTCCACAATGCCGCCGTAATACTGGATGCCCTCTAAGCTCCTGCGCACGGTCTTGCCGGTCGAGGTCGTCGCGGAGAGCATCAGGACATGCTTGCCGTTAATGCACGGCTTGATGTTGTCGCGAAACAGAATCTGGTTGTTGCCGTTGATCTCCGGGCTCACCACATAGATCGTCTGATGCAGGTTCGTGGAATGAAAATCGCCGTGCTCGAACTCCTCCGCGAGGAACGCGCCGATAATCTCCGTGCCGTCCATGCAGACAATCGTGTCAATGTAGGAGAGGTTTCCGATCTTGTGATAAAGCACGCGCGCGATCTCCGCCGCCTCGCGCACTCTCGTCTTTAAGCTGGTGATATCAATATAGTAATTGATATGCGAGTGGCTGGTCGCAAAATGTCCCGGAATCGCGTGCATCGCCACCAGATTGCTCTCTTTTGAGTAAAATTTCATCATTCTTGCTTCCATAAGGCAAAAATTCCCCCTTTATCGCTTTTCTTTTTTCATTATACCGCTGTAGGACATACGGCGCAAGAAAAAGAATTCTGTATTTCATGATAAAACGTTATACGCCCGTCGATCCGAAGCCGCCCTCGCCGCGCACGGTCGCGTCAAGCTCCGTCACCTCTTCAAATTCCACGGCCAGGTACGGCTGGATGATCAGCTGCGCGATCCGCTCGCCCGGCTGGATCGTCTGCACGACGTCCGAGTCGTTATACAGCGGCACCAGAAGCGGCCCGCGGTAATCCGAATCGATAATCCCGGTGCAGTTTGCCGGGCGCAGCCCGCGCTTTGTGGCAAGGCCGCTGCGCGCGTACACCCCGCCGAAGTATCCTTCCGGCAGCGCCACGCTAAGCCCGGTCGGCACCTTTGCCCCTGTGCCCGGCGCGAGCACAAGCGGCCCGCTCACATCCGCGCAGAGGTCGTAACCGGCCGCCTGCGCGCTCCCGCGCACCGGCAGCACCGCCGTGTCTGTCAGTCTCTTTATCTCCACTCTCATCATTCCTCACTCCATTCCAGGGCGCTGTTCTCCGCGCGCCGGTCGCGCATCATCAGCTCCGCCACCGCCTCGCGCACCGGCTTGTCCTCAAAGAGCACCTGATTGACGCTCTCGATGATCGGCATGTCCACGCCGTATTTCCGGGCGAGCGCAATCGCCGCCTTCGCGGAGTAGACGCCCTCTACCACCATCTTTACCTCGTCCATCGCCTGCTGCATCGTGTATCCCTGCCCGATCAGCATCCCGGCCTTCCGGTTTCGGCTATGCCGGCTCTCGCAGGTCACGATCAGATCCCCGATCCCGGTCAGCCCGCTTAGCGTCTCGTATTTTGCGCCCATCTTAAGCGCCAGCCGCCCGATCTCCGAGATCCCGCGCGTGATCAGCGCCGCTTTTGTGTTGTCCCCGTAGCCGAGTCCGTCCGCCATACCGGCGGCCAGCGCGATCACGTTTTTTAAGGAGCCGCCCAGCTCCATGCCGAGCACGTCCGGGCTCGTGTAGACCCGGAACACCTCGTTCATAAAAAGGTCCTGCACGCCCTCCGCCACACTTTTCTTCGCAGCTCCTGCAACTACAGTAGTAGGCAATCCTGCCCCGACCTCCTCGGCGTGGCTCGGCCCGCACATCACCGCCACCTCGGCCTTCGGTATCTCCTCCTTCACAAGATCCGAGAGCGTCATCAGCGTGGATTCCTCAATCCCCTTCGCCACGCACACGATCACCTGTCCGGGCGTCACAAAAGGCGCCATGGCGGACGCCGTGCTCCTGGTAAACACGGAGGGCACCGCGAGAACCAGATATTCCTTTCCCTCCACCGCCTCTTTTAAGTCCGTGGTAAAGCGCATGTCCTCCGGCAGCATCACCCCCGGCAGCTTGTCTCTGTGCTCATGCGTTTCCGCGAGCATCGCGATCTCATCGGGAAGCAGCGACCAGACGGTCACCTGATTCCCGTTTGTGTGAAGCACCTTTGCCAGCGCGATTCCCCAGCTCCCCGCGCCGATCACCGCAGTCTTTGTCATGCCTGTTCCCCCTCTTTTTTCTTCGTGCCGATCTTATTCTCGGTCCCGTGCAGCAGCCGGCCGATATTCGCCCTGTGCCGCCACAGCGCCATCGCGGTAAAGCATGCGCTCACCGCGTAAAATTCGGGCAGATATGCCGCGGGGACAGCCAGCCATCCCATCTGTCCGAAGACGATCACCTGAATCAGAAATGTGATCACCACCAGGATCGACCCTAAGGACACATACCGCGTCAGGGCGATCGAGCCGATAAACAGCGCCAGGCACAGCGGCGCCGCCTGCGGGCAGACCGCCAGGATCACGCCCGACGTGCAGGCGATTCCCTTTCCGCCCTGAAACTTCAGATAAAACGGGAAATTATGTCCCAGTACCGTGCCGAAGCCCGCGTAAAGCCCCAGCACACGCACGGCCTCCGGGTAACGGCTCCCGAAGATCAGATGCATCAGAAGCACCGCAAAAATCGCCTTTAACAGATCCCCCGCAAAGGTGATCAGACCTGCCTTTAAGCCCAGCACACGCAGAGAATTCGTGGCCCCGGCATTGCCGCTGCCCTCCTTGCGGATATCGATCCCCTGGCTTTTTCCGTAGAGATATCCCGTCTGAAACAGTCCGAACAGATACCCCGTTCCCAGTGCAATCAGTCTCGCTGCGATCATTTTTTATCTTCCTTTCTCTCACGAATGATAAACTTCAGTGCGGTTCCGCGGAACCCGAAGCTGTCGCGGATCCGGTTCTCCAGATAACGCGTGTAGGAAAAATGCATCAGCTCCTTATCGTTGACAAATACGATGAATGTAGGTGGTTTTACCGCCGCCTGCGTCACATAATAGATCTTTAACCGTTTGCCCTTGTCCGACGGCGGCTGCTGCATCGCGACCGCCTCCGCGACGATCTCGTTTAACACGCCGGTCGCCACGCGCATACTGTTATTCGCGATCACCATGTCGATCATCTCAAACATCTTCGGGAGACGCTGCCCCGTCTTTGCGGAGATGAACATGATCTCCGCGTAGGGCATAAAGCTTAGGACCTGACGGATGCGCTCCGTGTGCTGATAGATCGTCTTATCGTCCTTCTCGATGGCGTCCCACTTGTTGACCGCGATGATGATTCCCTTGCCGCGGTCATGCGCGATCCCGGCGATCTTGGCGTCCTGCTCCGTGACGCCTTCCTGCGCGTCGATCACGATGACGCACACGTCCGCGCGCTCCACCGCCGTGACCGCGCGGATGATGCTGTAGCGCTCGATCTCTTCCTTTACTTTGTTCTTTCTCCGCAGCCCCGCGGTATCGATGAAGACATATTCCCTTCCCTGATACGCTACCGCGGTGTCGATCGCGTCGCGCGTCGTCCCTGCGATATCCGAGACGATCACGCGGTCCTCTCTGGCCAGCTTATTGATCAGCGAGGACTTGCCGACATTCGGCTTCCCGATGATCGCCACCTTCGGCCGTTCGTCCTCCTCCTCCCCCGGCTGGTATTCCGGGAAATGGCGCACCACCTCGTCCAGCATATCGCCAAGCCCCAGCCGTGAGGAGGCCGAGACCGGAAACGGATCCCCGATCCCGAGATTGTAGAACTCATAGACGTCCGGCATCAGCTTCTCAAAGCTGTCCACCTTGTTCACCACCAGCACCACCGGCTTTGCGGAGCGCCGCAGCAGATCCGCGACCTTGGAATCCGCATCCTGCAGCCCCTGTCTTACATCTGTAAGAAACAGGATCACGTCCGCCGTGTCGATTGCGATCTGCGCCTGCTCCCGCATCTGCGAGAGAATAATATCCTTACTCTCGGGCTCGATTCCGCCCGTGTCAATCAGTGTAAAATTATGATCCAGCCAGCTGACGTCCGCGTAGATCCGGTCCCTCGTCACACCCGGCGTATCCTTTACGATCGAAATCCGCTCCCCCGCAATCGCGTTAAACAGGGTGGATTTTCCCACGTTCGGACGTCCCACTACTGCCACTATCGGTTTTCCCATATGTGCTTCCTTTCTGATTCTGCCTGCCCAGCATCGCCATAAGCAGATCCTGACCGCTTGATTTTACAATATCTGTCTCCACTTGTAAAGCAGTTTTCAGCTCACCCAGCGTCATGTCGTCCAGAAAGACCTCCTCCCCGCTGCGCAGCAGATTGCAGGGTAAGAGCAGCCGCTCCCCCAGATCCGCTCCGCGAAGCTGCGCCAGCAGATCCTGTCCGGTCAGAAGCCCGGAAACCGTGATCATCTCCCCGAAAAAGTCGTTGCGGATCGGATATACCGTGATCCCGCGATCCGGGAACGCCTCCATGCACTCTTCTGCCAGCTGCCGGATAAAGGGCGCGGCCAGATATCCGGTCGCGATCGAGATGCGATGCGGCTGCGCCTGACGGCCGTCCGGCGCTTTCGCCTGCTCCGCGGCGAGCGCCTCGTGAAATTCATCCATCAGAAGCCGCAGCATCCCGACGCCGTTTTCCAGCTGCAGATACCCGTCGTAGCTCTCCTCCCCAGGCAGCTCCTCCCCCGCGAGCAGATACCACTCGTCGCTCGCATGGACGAAATGCGTCCCGTGCCGCTCCATACATTCCCGCTGCCAGCGGCGGATCACGGCGAGCACCTCCTTCGCCTCCTCCTTCGTAAAGGGTTCTAAGGGGTAGAGCCCCTCCCTGTATTTTGACAGGCCGACCGGCACCACGGACACGCTCTCCATATAAGGGAGATACCGCGTCAGGTCGCGGATCGAGCGCGTGAGCTCCTCCCCGTCATTGACGCCCTTACAGAGCACGATCTGCCCGTTCATCTGTATCCCCGCCTCATACAGCCGGTCAAGCTTTTTCAGCGCCTCCCCGGCAAAGCGGTTGTTTAGCATCATGCAGCGCAGCTCTGGGTTCGTCGTCTGCACCGAGATGTTGATCGGCTCCATCCGGTAGGTGATGATGCGGGAAAGATCCTCCTCGCTCATGTTCGTCAGCGTCACATAATTCCCCTGCAGAAAGGACAGCCTCGAATCGTCGTCCTTAAAATACAGCGTGTCCCGCATCCCCTTCGGCATCTGGTCGATAAAGCAGAAGATACAGCGGTTGCGGCAGGAACGGTACTCGTCCATCAGACCGTTCTCAAACACGATCCCCAGATCCTCGTCGTAATCCTTCTCGATCTCAAGCTCCCACTCCTCGCCATCCGCCTTTTCCACAAGCACCAGCAGATACTCGTCGTGAATCAGATAGTGATAGTCAAGCACATCCCCGATCTCGTTTCCATTGATCGTAAGCAGCGCGTCTCCCGGTTCCAGCTCCAGCTCCTCCGCGATACTGCCCGGTTCTGTCCTCTCAATGATATGTTTTTTCTGGCTCATGGCTGTCCTTTCTGAACGATCTCATTTTGTCGCTATCCAGTATACCACAGACCGCGGGATAACACGAGCAAAATAAAATATCAGACAAAGAGGCATGCTCCCTGTCTGACATTTTCCCGCCGGTTCCTGCGTTCTGTTTCCCGCGTTCTGCGTCACTTAATCATACGCCGTCCTCATCTGATGCTCCTCCACGGTCTCAAGATGATATTCCACGCCGATAGCGCCGATCTGCTCAAGCGCGCGGATCGTGTGCCTGCATTCCGGCCCGATCGTCAGAAACGCATTTGTGCTCACCAGCAGATCCTCTTTTTTCTGTTCCGTTCTGTGGTAATGCCGGTAGTTCGAAAAGTAATCCCACAGATCGTAAAGCCCGTCCTCATTAAAATAGTCCAGCGAAATATTGTTATAAAACGTAACCGGAAGCTCCTCATTCATGCCGGTCACATAATAGATGTCGTAGTTTCCCTCCTCAATATCCCGCTCCACTGCCGCGACAATCGTCTCAAGCTCCTCCTTATCAAACGTATAATTGTGATAATTCGCATCCTCGTCATACAGATCGATATAGCCGGACAGATACTCGTTCGTGCGGTAACCGCGGCCCAGGATCTGGGATTTCAGATTGTCAGTCTCCCTCTCCCAGCTCTGGATCTGCGCGGACGGCGTCATTTCACCTTCCCCGCACTCCCCCCGCACGGGAACCGGATAGTCCCGCTCCACTTTCGTCCCGTCTTTTAAATAATAGCAGACTGTCGTGTACATATAGTCCGTCCCCCGCCGCTGTATCTCGCGGTACTGCTTTTTGTTCTCCAGCATTTCACGGTGCAGCTCAAGGAGAGTGGAAAAGTCCTCCTGTTTCACCTCCACCGGGAAATCCATACAGACAAACGCCGCCTCGATCTCCCCCTCCTCTGGCAGCTTCCGCTCAATCCCGAACAGGTCGATCTCAAAGGTCACGACAAACAGCAGCGAGACAACGGCAAAGCAGCCCCATTCCAGCAACCGCTTTTTGCGGAACACGCGGAAATTTTTCATGATCAGCATCTGCGCGGCAAAGAAGAGCACAAACCCCGTGAGGAACATGCAGATCAGAAAACAGGGAAACGGGCTTACATTCCGCGCCTCAATCAGAATCCCCGCGATCAGAAGCGAGAGCGAAATGCCCCCGCACATCGCCATGCCCCAGCGGAACACAGGTTTTAATATACCGATGCTGATCACATCGCCCGCCGTCTCAATCTGACGTCTCCGGTACAGCACATACGCCGCCGCCACAAATAAGACCGCCACGGCCGCGTAGACGCCGACCAGCCAGACGCCGTGTATTTCCAGTCCCTCCAGCTGTTTTGTCGCCCCGTTGTACACGGTGCGCACCCACAGATTATTTCCGAGGTAATAAATCGGCGAGAGGATGCTCATCTTCCCCGGATTCCAGTAATTCGTAATCCCGTAACAGAGCAGTTCGATTACGCTTGTAATCAAATACACGCATCCGATGTACAGATAATTTACGATCAGAAAATACACCGGCATCGCCAGCACATGTCCGGTAAACATCGCCACAAACACTGCCAGCGAATAGGCAAAAAAGATCATCCCCAGCCTGCACAGAAATCCGGCAAACAGATACTGGATGCAGGTGATCTCATTTCCAAGGCAGACCAGCACGGTAAATAAAAACGCGATCAGCTCCGGAATCACCATAAAGCAGAGTCCGGACAGATAATTCGTCACAAACAGCTCAAACCGGCTGACCGGAAGGGCATGGATCATATTCGCGTTTTTGGCCGCATACAGATAAGAAAACACAG
Source organism: uncultured Roseburia sp. (assembly GCA_947642555.1). Classification (GTDB taxonomy): domain Bacteria; phylum Bacillota; class Clostridia; order Lachnospirales; family Lachnospiraceae; genus Roseburia. The sequence goes on from CANRSX010000005.1 coordinate 40,427, forward strand.
CCAGCGCCATCACCGCGGCGATCAGAAACACCGGCACCGGCTGCAGCGCCCGCTCGAGCACCTGATTCACCAGCATGTACATCTTTGAGACACCGTCCGAGTACCCGTAATACCAGTCCTGTCCCGTCCCCTTCCAGAGCGACATCGGAATCAGCATCAGCAGCCAGATCAGGTACAGCACCCAGAGCGGCCAGAAGTGCGTGAAATTCTTTTTAAAAATCGTCCTGTTAAAACAGGATGTCTTTGACTTCATAATCCGCACCTCCCATCTCATAAATAAAAATCTCCTCAAGCGTCAGAGGCAGAATATCTACAATCGTAGGATTGCTTTCCGTCAGCGCCGCGCGCGCCTCATTCGGATCACCCTTGACGATCATCGTGTAGACGCGGCCCGTGTTCGACATGTGCAGCACCTCAAAGCTGTCCGGCAGCTTCGGCATCCCGCTCACGCATGCCACCTGGATCTTCGTCACACTGCCCTGCAGATCGGTCAGCGAGCGCTCCACGATCAGCTTGCCGTGATGCATGATCCCCACATGGTCGCAGACGTCCTCGAGCTCCCTTAAATTGTGGGAGGACACCAGCACCGTCATCTGCTGCTCCGCCACCTCCGCTAAGATAATACTCCAGATCTGGCGCCGCATCACGGGGTCAAGCCCGTCCACCGGCTCGTCCAGAATCATCAGCTGCGGCTTGCAGCAGATCGCAAGCCAGAACGCTACCTGCTTCTGCATCCCCTTCGAGAGACGCCGGATCGTCCGCTTTACATTGATATCCGGGAAAAATTCCTGCATCCGGTAAAACAGCTTTTCGTCAAAATCCGGATAAATCCCCTGGTAAAACCGCTTCATCTCCATGGTGTCCGCCTGCATAAAATAAAACAGCTCGTCCGGGATGTACGCCATCTTCGCCTTTGCTTTCTTATTCTCAAAGATATCTTCCCCCTCGATGCGCACCTCTCCCGCATCCGGCCGGTACACGCCCGTGATGTGGCGGATCAGCGTGGATTTGCCCGCGCCGTTCGGCCCTACAAGCCCGTAGATCGCCCCTTTTTTCACATGCATATCCACGCCGTCAAGCGCGGTGAAGCCCTCGAAGGATTTTGTCAGTCCGTTCACCTGTATCATTCTTCCACCCCACCCCCTGTCAGACTGTCTATGCGCTCCATCAGGTCCGTTTTCCTGACAGAAAGGAAACAGAGCTCCGCCACAATCTCGTCAAACTCTTCGAGCAGCTCATGCTGCCTGTTCTGGAATACCGCTTTCTGCTCCGCCGCAAAGGTTCCCTTCCCCGCAACCGTGTAGATATATCCGTCGTTCTCCAGATCCCGGTACGCCCGCTGGATCGTATTCGGATTGATCGCAAGGCGGGACGCCAGCTCGCGCACGGACGGCAGCTGTTCATTCGCGGATATTGAATTCGATATGATCAGCTTGCGGAATCCGTCCTTAATCTGCTCATAAATCGGTTTGGAATCCCGGTAATTTAACTGAATCAAGCCACACCCTCCCCCTGTATCCGGCTGTACTATCTGCTTTGATACGGTCAGTGTACCATGAGCCGGCCCGCGGCGCAAGGAAGAGAATCCTATGATATTATGAAGTTTTTCTTAATACCTCCCCGTCCTCCACCATCCGTTTTAACCGCTGATATTCCTTTTCCAGCATCATAAGGCCGGTCTCTGTGATGACGTAGGACTTCTTTCGCCCTTCCTCGGCGGTCCGGCGGATGATCTGATGCTCCTCAAACTTCGAGAGCATCGCATAGAGCGTCCCCGGGCCGACGCGCACCCGCCCCCCGGAGATCTCTTTTACCTGATCCATCACATCCACGCCGCAGCATTCCTCCGTTAGCGCTAACAGGATATAGTACATCGGCTCCGTCAGCGTCTGAAACTGTTCTCTTGCCATGTCTCATCCCTCCGGCTCATATGCCGTCAGTTTTTCGCGGATCACATCGATTTTTCCATCATCCGCCGGCGGCTCCATCCAGAGCGTGATCAGCCGGTCCTCATAGCGCAGCAGATACTGCGCGGCGCCGTCCTCCTCACAGCAGAGAGCGCACGCCGCCCGCCACTGTCCGGCGCAGTCGTCTCCCCCGGCAAAGTGCTTCGCCTCCTGCCTCCACAGGCGGTCCAGAATCCAGGCATGACGGCTCTGATAAATCGTGTAGGAGAGCAGTTCCGTGGAATCCTCCCCATTCCCGTCTTCATTCCTGCCCGCGGTCACATAAAAATACCGCATGCTCCCCAGCACCCCGTCCGAGGTGCCGGAATCCGTGTACGTAAGTTCCCACTCTCCCTCCGAATAGTCTGCCTGGATCAGCGGAAAACCGGTGGCATCCGGCCCCTTTGTGAAATGCGGTCCTCTGTCCGGATCCGATATCAGGATCACCACGATCGCCACCATGGCCGCCAGGAAAATCCCGAAGGCCGCCAGGTACTGAATGCCCTCATTGCCCGCCCGGGACGGACGCTTTAAGGAGATAAAAATCCCGCAGCAAAGGATGCCGGCCGCGGCGATCAGCGCCGGGATCAGAGCCTGGGTATAGCCGTCTTTGTGTGCGATCAGAAGGCCGGCCGCCATCACAAGGATAAATCCCAGCCATGAGCCCCCTCTCCTCCTTCCCCGCCCGTAAACCACCGTCTCCCCGCCTGAGAGCCTTCGCTTCACGCGCCGGGACCAGAGCAGCAGGGATGCGGCATTCCACACTCTCTGCAGCGCCCCGCCCATGACGACAAGGAGGAAAAACAGCAGCGTGTCATTGAAAATATACTGCCGGAAGCCGATCGTGAAAAACGCCCAGCCCCACAGTACGGCAAGAAGCAGCGGACTGACCGCCGTGCCCAGCCACTCCCGCCATTCGGCCTTTCGGATATTCTGGAAGCGCTCCTCTGGCTCTGTGATCGGCCCCGCGTCCTCCCCCGTACGGCGAAAGACACAGAACCGTCTGATGCTGTCCACAAGCTGCCAGCCCGCCGCCTCGCAGTACGCCGCATACTCCTCCGTCTCAGGCTCCGGCTTCACATCCATCTCGGTTCCCTTCGGGAAGACCTCCACGGCGTACACGACATCCTCCGGCTCCCCGCGCTCAAACACCATCCCCAGCTTAAATTCCTTAAAATGCCAGCCCTCAGCGGACTGCCGGCGCAGATATTTTGCAAACGCATCGCAGTCCCGGTACCGGAACAATATCGCACACCGCTTCCTGTCCTTCATCGCGCTTCCCCTCCTTTTCCCGCAGGGGCCCATAACCTTTTGACCCCGCCATAATATCGAGTATCGATATTTCTGATTTTATTATAATATCGATACTCGATATTGTCAAGAAAAAAGAGGGGCTGTCCGCTACGCGAACAGCTCCTTTGCCTTTTTCATCCGCTCCACGACCGGCACCTCGAACGGACATCTGGTCTCGCACCCGCCGCAGCCGACGCAGTCCGACGCGTTTGCGGTAAGCTGCGCGTAGTGCGCGCGGACGGTTCCCGGCACCTCCTCCTGCATGACCGCCAGGTCATAGAGCTTATTAACCATGGCGATATCGATCTTTGACGGACAGGGAGCGCAGTGTCCGCAGTAGGTGCACTGCCCCGTGGAGAACCGGTGACGCGGCGCATTCGCAAGCACGCCCGCATAATCCCGCTCCTCCTCTGTGGCCGTCTCGTACGCCACCGCCTGCGCCACGTGCATTGTGCTGTCAAAACCGGCCATCACCGACGCCACCGCCGGCCTGGTCAGCGCATAGTGCAGGCACTGTACCGGGGTGAGCGCGACACCGAACGGCGACGTATCCGCCGAAAACAGCCGGCCTCCCGCATAGCCCTTCATCACGGTGATCCCGACCCCGTTCTGCTCGCAGAGCTTATACAGCTCCTCGCGCTCCGGTGCGATCCCGTTTAACGCTTCGTCATACGAATCGGCAAAATACTGATCGATGTCCGAGATCGGCGGAAGCATATCGAATGCCGGATTGACGCTGAAGAGGATCATCTCAATCTCCCCCTGGCACGCCGCGAGCCTTGCGATATCCGGATTGTGCGTGCTCATTCCGATGTGGCGGATCGTCCCTTCCCGTTTCAGCGCGCGGACATAGTCCATGAATTCCCCCTTCACGGCACGGTCATATTCCTCTGTGGTGTCCACAAAATGGATCATGCCAAGATCAATGTAGTCCGTCTGAAACCGCGCCAGCAGATCCAAAAAGGCCGGTTTTACCACCGCGAGGTCGCGCGTCCTGACATACTGCCCGTTCTGCCAGGTGGAACCGATGTGCCCCTGGATGATCCACTTCTCCCTCCTGCCCTTTATCGCCAGCCCGATATTGCTGCGCACATTCGGCTCTGACATCCAGCAGTCTAAAATATTGATCCCCTCTGCTTCGCAGGCGTCGATGATCTCCTGTACTTCTTTTGTATTGTGGCGCTCCAGCCATTCGCCGCCAAGACCGATCTCGCTTACCATCAGTCCCGTCTTTCCAAGCTCACGATATCTCACTTATCTTCCTCCTTTGTCAGAAACGTCCCTTTTACCCGAAAAACGAAAATCCCTTCATCTCAAGCGTCCCCTCGCCCGAAAACGCAAAGTAAAGCGCGCGCACGCCGTCCGGGATCGCTGCGGAGAGCAGCTTTTCGCACCAGTTCTCCCCGTTTACCGCCAGCTCGCAGCGCACTGCGCTTTCACGGCCCGCCTCGTCCGTCGACACGGTCACGGTTCCGCGGAAATTCCCGCGCACCTCGATCGCGATACTCTTTTGCGCGTCAAATGTAAAATACTTATACCCGATCTTCGTCCCGTCTTCGATGGCCGTGATATAAGACACGTTCTGGCGCTGTGTGATGCGCGTCTGCGTCTTCATCACCGGATCGCTGTACTCGATGGTCTTCCTGGTGGTCGGGCAGGTAAGGTGGCAGGCGATCGCCGCCGGATAGCTCCCGGACGCAGCGAGCGGGCCGCCGTTTAAGCCGCAGCTGGTGATCTCCACCTGGGCGATGCTCCCGTCCTCTGCGATCTGAATCTTCTCCGCGCAGCCCTGCCTGGAAAACTCCGTGCCCTGGGTCTGCCTGTGGTAAAAGATATAGTATTCGCCGTTTACCTCCACGATGCCGCCGTGGTTATTGCCGAGCACGGACACCGGATCCTCCCTGCCGTTTAAGCCGATATCCCCGTTGGAGACGATCGTGCCGCCGTACACGAAATCCCGGTCCGGTTTATCGCTGGTGGCATAGCACAGCTCATGGCTCTTGTGGCTGGAATAGACAAAATAGTAGGTGCTGCCGATTTTGCGGATGGAGGAGGCCTCAAAAAATCCGTGCCCCTCAAACCCGGTCCCTGCGGTGTGATGGCCGCCCGGAATGCTGACGCGGGGCTCCTCTTTTAAAGTGATCATGTCAGGCTCTAATTCCGCCACCATGCCGTTCTCGCCAAACTGAATCTTCGATATGGTCTCCATCTTCGCCCGCATCTCCTCCGGCATGGCCGCCAGCTCCTCCTGGCTCAGGTCCGGCATGCTCATCTCCTTGTCCGCCGCCGGTGCAAAACCGTAGTACAGGTACACCCTGCCGTCATCATCCGTTAAAACCGCCGGGTCAAAGGGCATGTACTCGCGCAGCACCGCACCCTCCCGGATGTGCGCCGGGTATTTTACATGGCCGTAAAATTCAAACGGGCCTGCCGGCGAATCGCTGACCGCCACGCCGATCTCCGGGTAAAATGAGAAGCAGTAATACAGATAATACCTTCCGTCCGGTCCCTTCGTGACGTCCGGCGCCCAGAGCTGCATCTCGTCCTTTGCGTTGGAGGGATCCTGCGTCCTCCGGTAAATCACGCCCTCATACCGCCAGTCGCGCAGATTGTCCACCGGCGCGGACCAGGTCACATAATGATCCTCGCAGTATGCCTTTCCCCCCGACACATCGTGGGAGCCGTAGATGTACACGCGGCCGTCAAATACGTGGGGCTCCCCGTCCGGCACATACTCGTACAGCGGCAGATACGGATTATAAATCTGTTCCATGTTTTCTTCCTCCTGATTTGTATACTTTTTCTGTTCAGCCCGCGCCAGTCGCAAAACCGGCCGGACATACATGAACTGCTCTTTATAGTATAGCAAAAACAGAGCGTGCAGGCTGACACTCACACGCCCTGTTTTATCATTTTTCCGACCTTTTCGCCCCTTAGAAGACCGCTCTCCCCCTCACTTCTCCTGCCGCCCGTACAGACAGGGGATTTTATGTTCCGCAAAGTAAGAAAGCCATTCCGCAGACGGCTTTACATCCGTCACGACCATATCGATCTCCGGTATCTCACAGATCCTGGAAAACGCAACCTGGTTAAACTTCGTACAGTCGACCGCCAGGATTTTCTGCGCCGCGGAGCGCATCATCGCCTGCTTGACCTGGGAAAACATCTCGTTGGCGTCCGTGATCCCTTTTTTCAGATCGATTCCCTTGCAGGAGAGGATCAGCTTATCCGCATTAAACGAAGAAATGCTCTCGATCGCCCGCGGGCCGACCAGCGCGAGATAATTTTCCCGCAGCGTCCCGCCCGAGGAGATGATATCCCATCCGCTTACATCCGTCAGTTCCACCAGCACCTCGATCGAGTTTGTGATCACGGTCAGGCGCTTTTTGTGCCGCAGCGCTTTCATGATCGAGACCGCCGTTGTGCTCGGATCCACAATAATATGATCCCCGTCGCCGATCAGCTCTGCGATCAGCTCCGCGATCTTCTGCTTTCCCTCCATATTTTTCTTTTTGCGGACATGAAAGGGCATATCAAGGTTATTATTTTCATTTAAAACCGCGCCGCCGTACCCCTTTACGGCGAGCCCCTCCTTGTCCAGCTTATCCAGATCTCTTCGTATCGTCTCCTCCGATACCCCGAACAGTACGCTCAGCTCGCTGACTACAACCTTTTTCTCATCCTGCAGCTTCTCCAGTATCAGGTTTTTGCGTTCAGCCGCCAGCATCCTGCCACCCCCTTCCAGATATCATGGGGCCAGATGCGTCTGACCCGGCCTCATTATATAATCGTCCGGCAGATCTGCGGATCCGGGTGCGCGATCACGGAAGAATCCAGAAACATCCCCTTCTCCCCCACGGACGCCTTCGCCTTTGCGATCGCCGCCTCACAGGCCGCGACCTCCCCGGTGATCAGCAGATAGGACTTCCCGCACATCCCCTTCGCGATGCGCAGCTCGATCAGCCGCACGATCGCCGTCTTTGCCGCGACATCCGCCGCCACGATGATCGACGCCGCATCGTAGGTCTCTAAGATCCCCAGCGCATTGACCTCGTCGATCTGGCTGGCCCCGTAGATCGCCGGAAAGATGGACGCGTCGGGATTGCCGAGCACAAAGCTGCCGATCAGCTCTTCCTCTCTGACCGATTTCGCCCGCTCCACCGCCGCATTCACCGCGCTTAAATCCCCCGCGATCAGCGCGATATATTTGCCTGGGCAGACCGTCTGCGCCTCTAAGATCTCCACGTCCGCCGTCTTGACCATCTGATCCGCCGCCGTGATGCCGGCCGATACCGTCTTAAATTCTATCATTCCGATTGCTCTGCTCATCTTGTTTCCTCAATCATAATGTATGTCTCCGTCACCTCCGTGACGGTTCCAGAAACCGACGCATGGATACTGACCGAAAGGCCCTCCGCCGCCGCTCCGACCACATCGCCGCAGGTTACCGCATCGCCCGGCTTCACACAGGCCGCGGCCGGCGCTCCGATGTGCTGTGACAGAAGGAGCTTTACCTCCCGCACGCTTCTGATCTCGTCCTGGTACGGCGCCTCCCTGTCGTAGGCCGTCAGGCCAAGCCGCGCCATTAAGCGCTCCTCCGGCGCCCTCCGGTACTCCCTGGCGCTGCTCACCGCCGCAGCCTCCACCACGGGAGGCTTTACCCCGGCTTTCCTGAGGCCCGCCTTGTACTCCGCCATCATGCTCCGCGGGGAAAGCCCCTGGGGGCAGCTGTAGAGCTCGCACAGGCCGCACGAGCTGCAGAACATGGTGTTGACAAACGGCTCAATCCCGCGGAAATCCCGGTTTGCCGCCGCGCGCATAAACAGATGCGGCTGGATCGGATGCCCTAAAGCATGCCGCGGGCACAGATCCGTGCAGGTCTGGCACTGGCAGCAGGACGACGCCGCACGCGCCACCGCGTTGGAAAAACGGTTCGTCTTCCGGTAGACTAAAATATGATCCTCCGGCAGGACGATGACGGCATTTGTCGTCTTTGTCACCGGCTGGTATTCCGTGCCGAAATTTCCCATCATGGGCCCTCCCAGCAGGTACACCGGATGCTCCGTCGTCACGGCTCCCGCCATGGCCACCACATCGCCGATCCGCGTTCCGACCGGCACCCGCACCGTGACCGGATGTTCCACCTCGCCGACCACCGTCACGCATTTGTCCGTGACCGGATGCCCCTCGAATACCGCGCGGTAAACATTAAAGAGTGTCTCCACGTTAAAGACCGCGACCCCGCACTCAATCGGCAGGCCGCCCGGACGGACCACCTTTCCGGTCGCCTCGTAAATGAGCACGACCTCATCCCCCATGGGATACGCGCCCGGTAATGTATGGATACGCACCTGCGGATAGTCCCTTAAGTTTTCCTCCAGGGCCGCAATCGTGCTCTTATATTCTTCTTTGATTCCGATGATCGCCTCTTTTGCATGAACGGTGTCTGCAATCAGGGCAAATGCTTTTAAAATTTCCCGCGCGTGCTCCCGCAGCAGCTGCCGGTGCAGCTTTAAGAGCGGCTCGCACTCCGCGCAGTTCATCAGGATCACATCCGCGCCCTCGGAGAGCTTCCCGTAGGTGGGGAACCCCGCCCCTCCGGCGCCGACGATCCCGTTTTCTCTTAAAATCCGACTTAATTCTGTAATCTCCATACCCTACACCAGCTTTCCGATATCATCAATGATACCGACAATCGCGGCGTCAATCGGGGCGTCCGGCAGCCCGCAGCCGATGCGCGCCGCACTTCCCTGCGCCACCAGCACGTACTCGCCGATCCCAGCCCCGATATTGTCAATGGCGACTAACTGTCTGTGTTCCCCATTCATGACGCCGACCGGTTCTATCACCATAAATTTATTGCCGATCAGGTTTTCCTGCTTGCGGGTGGAGACGATACTTCCGGTTACTTTTCCTATGATCATGGAACATCCTCTTCCCTATCTCTTCACAATCGCTGCCTTATCCCCGCATCCGATCTCGCTGGCGTTCGCCTCGTCCGTATCGATGTGCATCTCTAAGGTAAAGCTGTCGTCCACGCGGATCTTGACCTTATCAAACGTCGTACCGCGCTCATTGTCAACCCGCACGCTGACATAATCGCCGTCTCCGACGCCGCAGGCCGCCGCATCCTTCGGCGACATATGGATATGTCTCGCCGCGATGATACAGCCTTCCTGATGGTACACCGCGCCCTTCGGCCCCACGATTGCAATCGGCGCAGAACCCGCGATATCGCCGGATTCGCGGACCGGCACGTTAATGCCGAGCTTTCTGGCATCCGTGACGCTGATCTCCACCTGGGTTGCTTTGCGCACCGGCCCTAAGACCCTGACGTTCTCAATCGCGCGCAGCTTTAATCCGACGATCGTACAGCACTCGTTTGACGCAAACTGGCCTCCCATCAGCTCCTTTTTCTTCGTCAGCTGATATCCCGGCCCGAACAGGGTCTCCACGTCCTCCTGCGTCAGATGGATATGGCGTGCGCTCACGCCCACCGGCACCTGGAAGCCTTCGCCCTTTTTCTGCTCCGCCTGAATACTCTCGATCACGATTCTGGTCAGCGCTTCTATCTCATTTCTTTCCAATTGTCATCACCTGCGTCTTTCTTCCCGGTATCCGCAGCCGGGCTTCTGCGATGCGGGCGCCGGTCGAAAGGGCGGCGCCCGCATTCCTTAGGCCTTGGAACCGTTTCTTACTGAATCTTCGGAAGAATTCCCTCGACATCGGTGTGCGGTCTCGGAATCACGTGCTGTGCAACCAGCTCGCCGAGTCTCTCCGCATTCGCTGCGCCTGCCTCTACCGCCGATTTTACAGCGCCGACGTCGCCGCGCACCATAACGGTCACGAGTCCGGAACCGATCTTCTCTGTTCCTACAAGTGTAACATTTGCTGCCTTGCACATGGTATCCGCCGCCTCGATCGCTGCGGTCAGTCCTCTTGTCTCCACCATTCCTAATGCTTCCTGTGCCATGATAGTTCCTCCTTGTATCATATCCTTTTTTATATGTTCCTGTTTTCATTTTACGGGATTTGTCCCGTTTTTTCTACTTTTTTCTGCGATTCTTTTTGCCCTGGCTGTCCGGCTGTTTCGCGCCGTCGTCCTCCCCGCTCTCCTGCTGTGCGGTTTCGGGCGCTTCCGGCTGTGCGGCCGTCTCCTCTGAGGGGGCTTCCGGCTTCTCTTCCACGGATTCCTCTGTCCCGGCAGAGGCCGTCGGAAATGTCTCTCCGGATGCTTCCGCTTCCGGCTGTGCGGCCGGCTCCTCTGCGGGTGCTTCCGGCTGCGGCTGTGCCTCCGCGGCAGCCTTCGCCTCTGCGACCGCGGCTGCCTCCTGCTCCTTCTTCCGCTGTGCCTCCGCTACCGCCTCCTGCTCCTTCTTCCGCTGAAGCCGCCTTGCGGAGAGCGCCACCATTTTGCGGATCTCCTCGCTCGGCGCGGCGATGATGCCGTGCGCTGCCAAAATATGCTTATTTTCCTCACAGATATGCTGCGCCGCTTCCACGGCCGCTTTTACATCGGATACGCCGCCCTCCACGATGATCGTGACCAGCCGGCCTCCCAGCTTCCGCTCCCAGGTAACCAGAGTGACGTCCGATGCCTTACACATTGCATCCAGCGAATCAATCGCAGCAACCACGCCGGAAACTTCGATCAGTCCATATGAGGTACCCATACGCTATTCTGCCTTCGGAAATCCCGGAAGGATCTTTTCTACATCTGTATGTGGTCTCGGGATCACGTGCTGTGCAACCAGCTCGCCAAGGCGGCTTGCTGCTGCCGCTCCCGACTCCACTGACGCCTTCACGGCGCCAACGTCCCCGCGTACCATAACCGTCACAAGCCCGGAACCGATCTTCTCCGTTCCGATCAGCGATACCTCCGCCGATTTGGTCATTGCATCCGCCGCCTCAATCGCTGCGGTCAGTCCTCTTGTCTCCACCATTCCCAGTGCTTCCTGTGCCATTTTTCTATCCTCTCTTTCCGCCGCCGGCCTTACCGGTCAGGCTGTCTGTGTCATTTTCTGCTGACGAGCTGGTTGTTCTCCCCGCGGCTTAATCGGTGTCAAACGCGCAGATTCCCAGCATTTTTAACGTATCCTGCGTCGGTCTCGGGATCACGTGGCTCACCACGACTCCCGTTGTGGCCTCCGCTAACTCTCTTCCGGCCTCCACGGCTGCCGTCACATCCTCCACGCTTCCCCGGAACTTGATCGTGACTAAAAGCGGCACCGGAAGCGAATCCGCATTTGCCGGCTTGTTTTTGTCAAACGGTTCCAGGGTAACGTTCGCCGCCTTGCATCCCGCATCCGCCGCGAGAAACGCGCAGACAAGTCCGTATACCTCCAGGATTCCTACTGCTCTCTCATCCATATAAGGGGCCCCTTTCCATCCTGCCTGTCATTAATCCGGCAGCACTGCGATCTTAAGGCCGGTCATGGCAAGATTCTTTCTGTACGCCTCGTTGATCTGGCTGAGCGGATACTTATCCGTGATCAGCTCGCCGATGGGCAGGCCGATCGCATTCGCACTCTTTAAAAATTCAAACGTGGTCGCGTAATCGCGGAGCGTGTACACCCAGCTTCCGACCGTCGTGATCTCTTTTGAGCAGATGTCAAAGTGCGGATTGATCGTCGCATCGCCGCCGTTGATAAAGAATCCGAGCTCGCAGAGGCCGCCGCCGTTGCGGATGAATTTGTAAATGTTCGAGTGTCCTGCCGGCGAGCCGGTGCACTGGAACGCGAAATCCGCCAGATGGCCGTCAAACTGCGCCGCAACGCCTTCCGCCATCGCCTCTGCTCCATTGTAATCCTTAAAGTTTACGCTGCCGGACGCGCCGAGCTTTTTCGCAAACTCTAATCTGCCCTCATTGCCGTCCACCGCGATGATGTTCCCGATGCCCATGGTCTTTAAGATCGCGATGCAGATTAAGCCGATGGGCCCGCAGCCCTGTACGACCACGCGGCTGTTAAACCGCAGGATCCCGGTGGTCTTCGCCCGCTCCACCGCGTGTACCAGCACGGCGCACGGCTCGATTAAGATACGGGAATCCAGATCCAGGTCGCTGACGTTAAAGAACGTCGATCCTTTACGGATCAGTATGTAGTCCGCGAACCATCCGTTTAAGTGGATGTCATCGTCCGGGAGCAGCCCGTAGACGTCCGCGCCGCCGACATTCTGTTTGTTTAAATCGAACATCGTGATGTCGGGGTTATCCTTAAAGATCATACAGGTGACGACCTTATCCCCGAGGGACACCGGTTTTCCGGCGCTGTCCTTCGTCACGTTTTTCCCCATCTTTACGATCTCGCCGGTCCCCTCGTGCCCTAAGGCCACCGGGATTAAGCCGAACGGATCTCTCTTAAATTCGTGGGCGTCGGTTCCGCAGATCCCGCAGCCCTCCACCTTTACCAGGATATCGTCGTCCCCGACCTCCGGCATGGGGAATTCTTTTATCTCAAAATTTTCTAACGATGTGAGCATCGCGACATGTGCGGTCTTCGGGATCTCTCCTCCTGCGTAGGAAGCCGAAGAACCGGATGTCCCTGACAGGCTGTTTAGGACCTGTTTTACGATCTCTTCCACCTGGGAAGCATTCATCTCCATCCTTATTCCCTCCTTTTTTATATTCTGTCAGCGGATGCACAGGCTGTCTGACATCGTGCAGCGTCTGCGCTTCGTGAAGGTCGCCGCGCTGGTTAAGCCCTCGCCGGTACGGCTCGCGATCGTAAAGGTCGGGAAGCCTTCCCCGCCGAAGCCAAGCGCCGCGTACGACGGGCCGTTCTTGACCAGAATGGCCGTGTCGATGGCTCTCGCGTACTCCGTGATCCGATCCACATTTTTGCAGTGGATGTGTGCGGAATGACGGTTGCCGTGCTCTAACCATACGGCCTGCTCCACCGCGTCCTTAAAGTCCTTCGCCCGGACGACGCCTAAGATCGGCATCATCAGCTCCTCCGCGATCAGCGGATGCTCCTTCGGGCCCTCAAAGATGATGCAACGGATATTGTCCGGCACCGTGACGCCCACCATCGCAAGCAGCGCCTTCGCGCTTCTGCCGACGCATTTGCGGTTTAAGACCCGCTTCTCGTTCATCACGGTGTGGATGAGCTTCTCCTGCACTTCCTTTGATGCCAGGTAGCAGCCCTGCTCCTCCACCATGTAATGCATCAGCTCGTCGCAGATCGCGTCCACCGCCACCACTTCTTTTTCCGCGATACAGGGCAGGTTGTTGTCAAACGTGCACCCGTTTACGATGTCCTCCGCCGCCTTGCGGATATCCGCCGTCTCGTCCACCAGTGCGGGGGGATTTCCCGCGCCGGCCCCGATGCCCCTCTTGCCGCTGGAGAGCACCGCCGTCACCACGCCGGGTCCTCCGGTGGCCACCAGAAGCGGGATGTCCTTGTGCTTCATCATCACCGCGCTGGAATCCAGCGTCGGCTTCTCCACCGTACATGCGATGTTGTCCGGGCCGCCTGCCTCCATGGATGCCTCGTTTAAGAGGTTGATCGCAAAGATCGAGGTGCGGATGGCCTGCGGGTGCGGGTTGAATACCACGGTATTTCCGCCCGCAAGCATTCCCATCGTATTGCAGAGCACGGTCTCGCTGGGATTGGTGCACGGGGTGATCGCCCCGATGACGCCGAAGGGCCCCATCTCAACCAAAGTCAGGCCCCGGTCGCCGGACCACGCCGTCGTCGTGATATCCTCCGTTCCCGGCGTCTTTTCCGCCACCAGAAGATGCTTTAAGATCTTGTCGCCGACATTTCCCATCCCGGTTTCCTCAACGCCCATGCGCGCTAAGGTCTCCGCATTTTCTTTAATCCTGTTCCGTATCGTGGAAATGATCTTTTCCCGCTGGTCCATCGACATCACGCGAACGATTTTCTGCGCCTCCTTCGCCTTCTCGATGGCGGTGTTCATATCGGCAAACACGCCGTGCCTGCCTGCCGCCTGGCTGCCCAGCTCTAACTTCGCGATCACTTCCCCGACGATCCGTTTCATCTGGCTATCTGTTATTTCCAAGCTATCACTTCCTTTAATATATTTTTTCCATAGGCGCCGAGCTTCGTATCCTGCTCCGCGGTGCCGCCGCTCACGCCGATGGCTCCGATCATGACCCCGTCCACATAGAGCGGTTCCCCGCCGCCGAAGATCACGATCTTACCCTCGTTGGTATTCTGGATCCCGTAGAGGGAACCGCCCGGCGCCGCAAGCTTTGCAAGCTCTGCCGTCGGCATCTGAAACGCCACGGAGGTGTAGGTCTTATTGAGCGCCACATCGTAGCTCCCGATGTATGCGCCGTCCATGCAGTGCACCGCCACCGGCCGTCCGGCCGCGTCCGACACCGCCACCACCGCGTTTACTCCCATGCGGGCCGCCTCAGCCTCCACGCGCTCCATCAGGGCCGTGGCGAGCTTTAAGTTCATCATGGAAGAAGCCCGCATTTTTCGCAGCACATCCCGCACCGCGCGCTCCATATTTTTCTCTTCCATACACTCACCTTATTTAATTTCGGAAATCACTCTCTTTACGATCTCCGCGATCGCAGCCTCGTTCACGCCGCCGGACTCCTTACCGCAGTCGCAGCCGAAGTTGTACTCATAACCCGGCATGTTCTTGTAATCCGCGGAACCGCAGCCGCCGCAGTTGTGGCAGTTGTCGCCGTCCTTGTTTAAGCAGAGATTTGCCGGATGTTTGCCCGGAAGGCCGAATTTGCGGCGGATCTCATAGAGCTTCTTGATGTTTGCCTTGTCGAACTCCTTCGGGCCGCCGAGCATTTTGGACTTGTAAAGCAGCTCCGCGTAGAACTCTAAGCTCTCCATCTTGTGATAAGCTGCCAGAAGATCCGTGCTCCAGGTCAGCGCTCCGTGGTTCTCAAGAAGCACCGCGTCAAAATACGGAAGGTATTTCTCTAAGTTGTCCGGGATCTCCATCGTGGAGGGCGTGCCGTACTCTGCGATCGGCACACAGCCAAGCGCGATAACCGCCTCCGGCATGATCGGCTGAGTCAGCGGAATCCCTGCGATTGCAAACGCGGTCGCGAAGGTCGGATGCGCGTGAACCACGGAACCCACGTCCGGTCTCTTCTGATAGACGCGCATGTGCATCTTGATCTCGGAAGACGGCTTAAAGCCCTTGTTCGCCTGGATCACATTACCGTTCTCGTCCACCTTGCAGATAAACTCCGGCGTCATAAAGCCCTTGGATACGCCGGTCGGTGTGCATAAGAATTCATGGTCGTTTAACTTTACGGAAATGTTGCCGTCGTTTGCCGCCACCATGTTGCGGTTGTAGATCCGCTTTCCGATCTCGCAAATCTGTTTCTTGATCTCCATCTCGTTTACCATTACTTTTTCCTCCTTAATATAGAATGAAACTTATTTTTATTGCCGCTCTTTCTGTGAAGAAGAGTCAGCGATTGTTCCCTTTTCCTCGTCCGACTTCAGATATTCCAGGATCGCCGCCACCCCGACGCCTTCCTTTGAATTCACGTGGAAAATCGTCTTGCAGCCCGCGATCTCAAGCCACCGGTCCGCCATCGGGATATTGGCCTCCGGCAGGTCGATCTTTGTGACGATCCCGATGCATTCCCGGTTCGCCTGGCAGGTCACGTTCGGCGGAAACAGCGAATATGGCTCGTTCGCCGCCACCAGGATCCCGACTACATCCGCCTCATATGTGTAGAGCGCCAGCGCCTTCCCGAGCCTGTGGCTCTGCGCGTATTCCCCCGGCGTGTCGATCACGCTCTCATAGTGGTTGACGTACTGCGTCTTGTAATAGTGGATCTCCTCGCCGCGAAGCGCCTGGGTCAGCGTCGTCTTGCCCGACATGCTCCGCCCCATCAGTATCAGCTTTTTCATGTCCTGGTCACCGGGCAGACCGTATAGCCCAGCTTTTCCTCCACATAATTCTGCATCGCCTCCATCGCGGCCTCGACCTCGCTCACCGTCCCGGTGATGATTAACGACCCGCTGAAGCGGTCCACAAAGCCGAGCGTGATCCCGCTGGATTTGATCGCGATATCCGCCATGATGATCGCCGTCTCGGACGGCGTCACCGTGGTCACCCCGATCGCCGCCCGCTCATAGTCGATGCGCGGATCCAGCCCTAATTTTTCATAGAGCGTTTTGTCCGGGCTGGCGATGATGTGAAACAGCGTCACCTGACGGCCAGGCACGCTTTCCTGTATGATTCTCATTCCATCCCCGATGGTGCTGTATTCTTCCATGTCACCCTCCTGTCAGCCGCCGATGTGGCAGTGTAACTTTGATACGGATTCGACGGTTTTCTTTAACATCGCCATGTGCTCGTTTTCCGGCGGCAGCAGATCCTTCAGCAGATATTCGCGCCCAAGGCCGTCGTACTTGTCCTGGCCGAGCCTGTGGTAGGGCAGCAGATGAATCCGCGTCACCCCGGGAAGCTGATCCGCGAACCGCGCGATGGATGCGATCTCCTCCGGCGTATCGTTGAAGGTCGGGATCACCGGCACCCGGATCACCAGGTTCGTCTTCCCGGACGCCGCGATCTTGCGCGCATTCTCTAACATCAGCCCGTTTGCCCTGCCGGTAAACCGCTTATGCTTCGCCGGATCCGTGTGCTTGATGTCCATCAGGTAAGTGTCCAGGTACGGCAGGATACCGTCGATCACCTCATACGGCGCGCAGCCCATGCTCTCCATCGCGGTGCCGATGCCCCTGGACTTCGCCACCATTAAAAGTGCCCTGGCAAACTCCGGCTGACAGAGACTCTCCCCGCCGGAAAGCGTCAGCCCGCCGCCGCTGCGCCGGTAATACTGGCGGTCGCGCTCAACGGTCTCCATGACCTTTCCCACCGTGACGTCCTCCCCGATCACCTTCGGCTTTCCGTCCACCATCATGGTCTGGATCTGATACTCCTGCGATTCCGGGTTGCAGCACCACATGCACCGGAGCACACAGCCCTTTAAAAAGACAATCGTGCGAATCCCTTTTCCGTCATGGATCGAATACCGCTGGATGTCAAAAATCCGCCCTCTTGTCTGTAAAATATCATCCATGTAAACCTCCTGCAAAAGCCCCATGCCGGAATCCTCTGTCCCGCTTTGCCGGTCAGAAGCCCTGCTCCGTACGTCTTATGATGTCATCCTGCAGGCTCTTTGAGAGTGTCGTAAACAGCGCGCTGTAGCCGGCCACACGCACCACCAGGTGCTTATAATTCTCCGGGTGCTTCTGTGCGTCCAGAAGCGTCTCGCGGGAGACGACATTGAACTGCATATGGCTGCCCTTCCGGTCAAAATAGGTCTGGATCAGGCTGACAAAATTGTCGAGCCCCTCGTCCCCGCTCAGTGCGGAAGGATGGAACTTCTGGTTAAACAGCGTCCCGTTCGAGGCGATCCCATGGTCTAACATCGAGACGGAATTGGCTGCCGCGGTCGGCCCGTGCACGTCCTTTCCCGCGGTGGGCGACACCCCGTCTGCCACCGGCACCCCGGCCAACCTGCCGTCCGGCGTCGCGCCGGTCTGCGCCCCCAAAGGAACGTTGGCCGATACCGGATATAAGCCTGCCTGGAAAACCCCGCCTCTCGGATTCTGATAGGACAGCAGCGGCTTTGTGTACGTGTAGGCAGCGTCCCTCGCGAACGCATCCACCTCGTCGATATCGTTTCCGAACTTCGGCACCGCCTCGATCAGTTCTAACAGCTCGCTGAATTTCCGCTGATCCTCCGCTGTCACCGACTGCCGTAAAATCTCCTGCGTCATCTTCGCGACCGCGTCCGCGTCCCCGGTCACGCCGTTCTTCGCAAGCTCTCTCGCCGCGATGCCCGCGACCTGGGCCACCACCAGCGGATGCACCTCCCTGCCGTAGTTAAACAGCAACGCTTTTTTGTAATCCGCCATCGAGACTTTTTTCTCGTCGTAGACAAGTGTCTTAACCGCGTAGAGCGAGTCCGCCACATTGGCGATTCCAAAGCCCTGCGGCCCGGTGAAATTATAGATCGCGCCGCCCTGCTCGCAGGTCTTTCCGCGGCGGATACAGTCATCCACCATACAGGCCAGAAACGGCAGCGGCGCGCGCTCCGCATGTGCCTGATCGATCGCGTTGTCCGCGTTGACCAGAAGCGAGATAAAGTAATTCATCTGCTCCTTATACGCGTCATAAAATTCCTCAAAGGTCTTCATCGCTTCGACGTCGCCGGTCCGTGGCCCGATCTGCTCGCCGCAGTCAATGCCGTTCTGGAAGACCAGCTCTAACGGGCGGCACATGTTAAAGAACGCCGCGTCGTGCCAGCCGTTCGTCTTCCCCGCCTTCTGGGGTTCCACACAGCCGATGATATTGTAGGTTCTCGCGTCCTCCAAAGTCACGCCCCTGCTCATCAGCGACGGGATGATCACCTCGTCATTGTAGTACGCCGGGAGACCGATGCCTGTCCTCGTCAGCTCCGCCGCGCGCACCAGAAGGTCATGCGGCGATCCGTTCCACACGCGGATCGAGAGGGACGGCTGCGGCAGAAATACGTGGAACGACGCCTCGATGCACATGAAGGAAAGATCGTTCGTGACGTCCTGCCCGCTCGCGTCCTGCCCGCCCACGATCAGGTTCTGGAAGAGGCTGTAGCCCGCAAATCCCTTCGCGCTGTCCGCGTCGCGGCATTTATTTAAGTCGTTTAATTTTACCCAGATACAGTCGATGTATTCCTGCGCCTGCTCTCTCGTGAGCCTGCCCTCGTCCAGATCCTTCTTATAGTACGGATACATGTACTGGTCAAAGCGTCCCGGCGAGATCGAGTGTCCCGAGGACTCCATCTGTAAGAGCTGCTGCACGAACCAGAAGCTTTGGCACGCCTCGTAAAAGCTCCTCGCCCCCTTCGCGGGCACCCGCTCGCAGTTTTCGGCGATCTGTGACAGCTCGGCCCGGCGCACCGGATCCTTGCACGCCTCCGCCTCTTTTTTCGCGAGAGCCGCGTAGCGCTTCGCGTAGTCGATCACCGCCTGGCAGCTGATTAGAACCGCCTGTAAAAACCGGCTCTTCGTCGCGTAATCCGCGTCGCCGACCTTACACCCGGCAAGCTCTTTCGCCGCCTCCTTCATGATGCCCTCATAGCCGATGGCGAGCACCTTCTCATACTGCACGGTCACATGGCCGACGCCGTTGTAAAAATAGTTGCCCGGCGTAAACATATTGTGCTCCATGGCCTTTAACGCCTCGGGCGCCATATACGCGGTGGCAAGCTCGCTCGTGGTCTTTCCCTTCCAGTAACGGTTCGCCTCTTTTAATTCTTTTTTCGTCTGGTCGGAAATGTAGAATGGATCTGCCTCCCTGGTGGCAACGGTGTCGAACTCCGCCTCCATCCATTCATAAGAAAACTCAGGGAAGGTCTGACATCCCCTCGGTGCGATCGTGGAGCTCCCCACGATCAGCTCTCCCTCGCGGATAATAATCGGAATCGCTTTCAGAATGTGTGCAAACGCCATCGCGCGCCGCAGAATCACCGGCTCGTTCTCCGTCTGACGATAGGACTCCGTCAGAAGCGTGGCACGGGCCGATTCGATCTCCGGCATCTTTGCATACAGATGTTCTACAAGCTTCGTAATCCGCTCTGTCTTCGGGATTCTTGTGCTCTGATATCTGCTCATATACTTCACCTCTGGTGCTGCATGCCAGGGCTTTCGCCCGGCATACATCTGTTAATAGGATCTGTTCCCGTGAAACCGATAAATTCAACACGATTCCACAACTTTGTCTCTTATTATATGTCAATTCCTGTGGATTGTCAAGGTGAAAAAATGTTGTTTTGTGTTGTTTTCATCCTGTTTTCCCGGAAATATCATGTGGCGGTCTTCCAAAACCACACAACAGGCGGATCAGCAGTACATCTCATCCTCCGACTTATAACGCAGCACCTCTTCATTTAACGTCACGCCAAATTCCTTCCCGATCTGCCGGATGTTGTCATCGGTGATCACCTGCCTTAATTTTCCGTCCGGCGAAGCGGAAAGCGCGATCGACGCGATCTGGGCCGCCTTCTCGATCGTGTGCATCAGACCGAACGCCGTGTCAAAATCCGGGCCGGACACAAACAGGCCGTGAAATGCCCAGACAGCGGCGTCATATTGTTCCATCTGCACGCAGGTGGCCTTCGCGATCTCCGCGCCGCCCGGCACCATCCACGGCACCACGCCGACGCCGCCCGGAAATACCACGCAGCACTCCGTCGCGCTCTTCCAAAGCATTCTCGTGAATACCTCCGCTTTTAACGGCAGCACGAAGGTCAGCGCAATCACATACGGCGTATGCGCATGGTAAATCACACGGTTTGCGCCGTCTGTCACCCGCTTGCGCACGGAATGATTCATAAAGTGCGTCGGGAACTCGCTGGTCGGCCTGCCGCCGTTCTCTAAGCCCCACACGATGCGGTAGCAGTCCCCGGCTTCGCTGATCTCCACGATACAGATGTTATTCTGCGGCTCCATGCTGACATTCTGTAAAAATTTTCCGCTGCCGGTGGAGATAAAGTATTCTCCTTTCAGATTGTCCGCCTTAACGCCCATCGGAACCCACTCTCCCGGCTCCTTCTTAAAATACGGGCGGCACTCCGCCACCTCCTCCCCGCGCATGCGGTAGGTCAGATTGCCGCCGTTTCTCTCATGCCAGCCCTGGCGCACGCCGTCGCTGCACATGTGAATATACTCCTCCATCACTCTCACGCCAAAAATATTATTCATCGTTTTTTCCTCCCTGTTCTTCCCGCCTTTTGGGCGCAAAAAGGGCGCTGCACCCTGTCTTTTGTCTCCATGGCATCGGCACAGCGCCTTATCCTTATGCTCTCTTCGCGAGCACCTCGGTCTCATATTTCTTTACTTCGTCAAACCAGCCGTCCTCGGTCGTGCCGCATGCGATGCAGTACTCCTCCCAGACGTCGCCGAGCGGAAGCATCTTCATCGCCTCCTGGCGGACCATCAGCTCGGTCCAGTTGCTCTCATCCTGCAGCTTCTTTAACTCCTCCGCCGGTGTGCACATCGCGGAGAGCAGAGCCTTCTGCCAGCTGCGGAACCCTACCGTCCAGGCGGAGATCCGGTTGATGCTCGCATCAAAGTAATCGAGCGCCATGTCCACACGGTCGAAGGCGTTGTTCCTGACGATTTCCTTCGCCATCTCCTTCGTCTCGTCGTCAAAGAGCACCACATGGTCGGAATCCCATCTGACCGGACGGGTGATGTGCAGCGCGATCTCCGGGAAGAACGCGAGCAGCGCCGGGATCTTGTCGGAGACGAACTCGGTCGGATGATAATGGCCGTTGTCCATCAGCGGCAGGCAGCCCTCATTCATCGCCGCAAACGCGAGCGAAAACTCCGCGGAGCCAACCGTGTAAGCCTCCACGCCGATTCCGAATACCTTTGACTCCACGCACGGTTTCACAAGGTTCGGGTCATGCGGCTCAGCGATGATCTCCTCGATCGACGCCTTATAGCGCTCCCTCGGCCCCAGGCGGTCCGCCGGGATATCCTTCGTGCCGTCGCCGGTCCAGATATTCATCACGCAGGGGACGCCGGTCTCCTTCGCAAAATACTCGGAAATGCGGATACATGCCTTTCCGTGCTCGATCCAGAAGCGGCGGACATCCTCGTCCGGACTTGAGAGCGTCAGGCCGTCTTTGATATTGTCATGGGAGAAGAAGGTCGGGTTGAAATCAATCCCCATATTTCTCTCTTTTGCAAATTCCACCCACTTTGCGAAATGCTTCGGCTCGATCTTATCGCGGTCCGCAAACTCCCCGTCCTCAAAGATCGCGTAGCTCGCATGGAGATTTAACTTTTTCTTTCCCGGCGTGAGGCGGATCACCTGGTCGATGTCCTGCATCAGCTCTTCCGGCGTCCTGGCCTTGCCCGGGTAATTTCCGGTCGTCTGGATGCCGCCGGTCAGCGGGCCGTCATGGTCGAAACCGATCACGTCGTCGCCCTGCCAGCAGTGTAAGGAAACCGGGATCTCCTTTAACTTCGCGATCACTGCGTCGGTGTCCACACCGACTTTTGCGTATGCTTCCTTTGCGGCTGCATATCTCTCCTTCTGTGTCATGTCTGTTTCCTCCTGATTCTATTTTTTGGTTCAGCCCGTATATGAGCAGCGCATATACCTGTGGCATTTGCGCTAACCAGCTGCGGTTTTGCGAATAACGCGGGCTGAACCTGTTACGCTGAATATGTCTCGATGGCAAACGATTTAAAAATGCACGCTCTCGCTTCCTTTAAGTCGCCTGTCTCACCGCCGGCGATCATCTGCGCCGCCAGGTTGCCGATCGCGGTCGCCTCGGTCGGGCCTGCGTATACCGTGCGCCCGGTCGCCTTCGCGGTCAGCTCGTTTAAGTAGGAGGCATTCGCCCCGCCGCCGACCACATGGATGCAGTCATAGTGAACGCCCGTCATGCCCTCGATCTCCTCGATCGTTTTCGCATAGCACTGTGCGAGACTGTTGTAGATCACGGAAGCCACCTCCGCGATCCCCTCCGGCACCTGCTGTCCGGTCTCCTCACACGCCTTCTGCACCTCGCGCGTCATGTTCTCGGGCGCCAGGAAACGGTCGTCATTGCAGTCCACCAGGGACGCGATCGACGTCTTTGACGCGTTTTCACAGATCTCCCCGAAGCCCTGATCCGGCGCGAGCTCGGTGCGCACGGACTGGATCATCCAGAGGCCCATGATATTTTTCAGATACCGGAACCGGTAATCATATCCGCCCTCGTTCGTCAGGTTACGCTCCATGCTCTCCATTGAGCAGTCCGCCTGCATGCGTTCCACCCCCATCAGGGACCAGGTACCGGAGCTGATGTAGAGCGTGTCGTCCGAATCCGACGGCACCGCCATCACAGCGGATCCCGTGTCGTGAGTTGCAGGCAGCACCACCTGGCAGTCAAAGCCCGTCTGCGCTTTGATCTCCTCCGTCAGAGTCCCAAGCACCGTGCCGGGCTTTTCGATCTTCTGAAAGATCTCCTTCGGATAACCGAGCCGTGTGATCAGCTCGTAATCCCAGTCCTTCGTCTCCGGGTTCACCAGCTGCGTCGTCGTCGCATTCGTGTACTCCGCCGCCTTCTTCCCGGTCAGCAGGAAGTTAAAATATTCCGGGATCATCAGAAGGCTCTTCGCCTCCTTCAGATACTCCGGGTGATCGCGCTTCACCGCCATCAGCTGATAGATCGTATTAAAGATCTGCTTCTGAATCCCGGTGCGCCCGTAGAGCTCCTTCTCCGGAATGATCGCATAGACCATTTCGTCCGCGCCCTTCGTGCGCCCGTCGCGGTAGCCCACGGAATTCCCAAGCCGTTTGTCCTGCGCGTCGAGCAGCACATAATCGACCGCCCAGGTATCGATCCCCATGCTCACCGGGATCTTTCCCGCCTCCGCGCACTTCTTCATGCCGGCCACAATCTCAGTGAACAGCTGATCCACATCCCAGCAGAGCTCCCCGTCCTTTTCCTTCATGCCGTTCCAGAAACGGTACATCTCCTCGAGCACCATCTTCCCGTCCTCAAGGTGCGCTAAAATGTGACGTCCGCTGGAGGCTCCGATGTCGATTGCAAGATAATACTTCTGCATTCCCCCATCCCTTCCTTTTCGAATGTTTTTCGGATTTCGAGAATGCGAAACACGCAGAAATCCGAAGTCATCACGGGGTCAGATGCTTTTGACCCCAACATCATGGTAATATCATAGCGGATACAGGGGAAGAAAAAAAGGACACCTTTTGTGAGAAAAAGTGTCCTTATTTGCATTCAGCGTTTACTGAAAACAGAATATAATGTGTGTCTGAGCTTTATCATTTAGCATTTGTATGCTATAATAAATTACATCCATATCCTTTTCGAAAGGAGGTGAAATATATGCCAACAAATGAAAAAGAATACAACGGTTATCTCTTTGATCAGCTTTCATTAATTGAAGATGTCGAAGAAGTGGCGAAAGCAGAAAATGCCGAGAATACACTTCGAATTTTAGAGGTAAAAAAACGGCAGATCGAAAGAAAGCTTTATCAGCAACCCCCGCTTACAACAGAGGCAAAATAAAAGAAAAGATGCCGGGAAACTGCATGAATTCCTCATTTCTGCATGCTTCCCGGCATTTTATATCAAAAGTTCAGCCATGCTCTGTGAAACGGGCGAATCATGCTCGCATGAATGAGCACGTTTTGCAGAGGATGAGTGGAGCGCCCGTATATGAGCAAAAATCAGTTGCGAAGCAACGGAAAGCGCCATCGGCGCGGTTTTGCGAATGGCGCGGGCTGAACTTTTCCATGAATACTTTAACGAAACATCCTCATGACATAAGCGGCCTCACCCCTTTGCGCACCCTGCAGCGTCAGAACAGTATCCGCACCCTGGATTTCATATGAGACCGGCGCGCCGCCGCAAAGCAGGCTCACCTGCATTTCTTCCGGTATCCGGTATCCCTTCATCGTCATCTGTGGTGCAAGCTCCTTTGCCAGGAAAATCGCGTAGACCGTGCTTCCTTTTCTGGTAAAATACACCGGCGCGCCGTTCTGATCCGTACAGGATACGGGATCGTTCGGCCTCGTCCCGTAGATTGCTTCCCCATATCTGGCCAGCCAGGCGCCGACCTCGCGCAGGGGCTTTACCTGTTCGTAGCAGACGCTCCCGTCCGCCCGGGGGCCGATGTTCAGCAGCAGGTTCCCGTTCTGCGCGACCACGCGGACGAGCATATGGATGATCTGCGTTCCGGTCAGGTAATCGCTCCCGGCCTCCGTCCGGTTAAAGCCGAAGCTGCGCCCGATCCCGCGGGTGCACTCCCACTTTTCCAGACTGGCGCCCTCCATCTCCTCATATTCCCTGGTGACAAAATCGTAGTGCGGTTTTTGATCCGGAAGCGGCGGGAAAATCCTTCCCTTCATGCTCTCCTCAAAGACTTCCCATTCCGCGTCGGTCTGCGGTACCCGGTACTGATACCACCGGTCGCAGGTCACACCGTCCTCCACGCGGTTATAATAATAGGCAAACAGCTCGTTTACATTATATCCGTAAGGAAACGCGATATCGTTCCACAGGATCGCCGGATGGTACCGGTCGATTAATTCCTTCATCTGACAGACCGCATAATCCACATACTCCGCCGGCATATCCTGATGGCGCAGATAATTCTTCATGCCGTCGATGGGCCCGGTCTGATACGTCCAGTCAAAGACACCCGAATAATAAAGACCCATGCGGATCCCCGCACGGCGCGCGCCCTCACACAACTCCCCCACAAAATCCCGCGTGGAATGATATTCCGGGCAGCGCGGGTTTGGATTTCTGGTCGGCCACAGATTATACCCGTCGTGGTGCTTCGTGACAAACACGGCATATTTTGCTCCCGCCGCACGAATGAGCTCCACCCATTCCGACACGTCAAAGTCCGCGTTCTGCTCCTCAAAATCCTTCTGAAACGATTCGTAGCTCCGGTTCCCGTAATGCTTTCTGTGAAATTCCTGCGTGACAGAGCCTGGCGTCCGAAGCGAATTTAAGTACCATTCCGCGTAAGGATAATTTCGCCAGATCCCCGACGCGTCCTCCCGGAAGCTCTCTGAAATATCCCGGTGCTGCTCCCCCGCAAACGCGGGAACGGAAAACAGCGACCAGTGGATGTAGATGCCGAATTTGGCGTCGTCGTACCACGCGGGCAGCGCATGACGGTGTACGGATTCATAGGCTGGCTCATATCTCATAGTACTTCCTCCCTGTCCGATCAGTCTGATCTATTACTCTTTTCCTGTAAAATGAATCTCCTCCGTCTCCCTGCAAACCGTATCCTTCATTTTTAATACTACAATCGTATCCGCCCCCTGCATCACATCCGGCAGAGCAAGGCGGATCCCCCTGTCCCCGTTTTCTGCTGCCGCAGCGCTTCCAACGTCAGGCATTCCTTCCTCCCGGAAGATTCCGACCGGCCTTCCATCGTAAAGCGCCGCCTCCATGATCTCATTTCCGATCTCCGGCAGCAGAACTTTTTCAAACGCTTCCGTATCCAGGATGTGCAGATACACCGTATCTCCGCGGAACGTGCTGCCGTAGACGCCGTCCACCGGCTCATAGGGTCCCGCCGTTGTCTCATAGATACTCTCCCCGTAGGTGCGCAGCCACTCTCCCACTTCATGGATACGGGTTTTGATCTCCTCTGACACCTTTCCGTTTTTATCCGGCCCGATGTTCACCAGCCAGTTGCCCCCGCGGCAGACCACATTGACCATCATACGGATCAGCCAGTCAAAATCCGACACCGGATCGTTCTCCATATACCCCCAGGAGCAGCCTGAGCAGATACACATATTTTTCTCCCACAGCACCGGTACGATCCCGCCGTCGATCTCATGGGATCCCTCGTCGCAGTAAAAATCGCCCTCCCAGCCCGAACGCGGATTGATCAGAAGCTTCGGGCGCCAGCTTCTCGCCAGCTTATTTAATTTCACTGGCTCCCAAAACCATGCGGCGGAGGCGTCGCTCCCCTCATGTGCCAGCCAGCTGCCGTCGTACCAAAGGATATCCGGCGCAAAGCGGCTGCACAGCTCCTCTACCTGCGCATAGCACTGCGCCTTCATCTGCGCAGCGCTTTCCGGCTGTCCCAACGGGTCAAAATACCCTGGAAACCGCCAGTCCATCGTCGAATAATAGAGCCCGACATGCAGTCCGGCTTTGCGGCAGGCATCCGCATATTCCTGCACAAAATCACGGTGCGGACCCATGTTTTTGCTCGTGAATCCGCCGTAGCTTCCCGGGCTGTCCCACAGGGCGAACCCGTCGTGATGCCGCGTTACCATCACCATATATTTCGCGCCGAAATCCTCTGCCAGCGCGACCCATTCTTTGGGGTGAAACTCCTCCGTGGCCAGCTCCTTTGCCAGCTTCTCATAGTCCTCATCGGGGATCTGCTCGTTAAATTTCGCCCACTCCCCGTGTCCCAGCGCGGAATAAAGTCCCCAGTGCACGAACATCCCTATCTTGCAGTCCGTCCACCACTGTTTCTCCTTTGCCGGCAGATTCAGCTCCTCACAGCGCATGCCGCCGAGGCTCTTAAAATTAATACTGCTTTTTAACATGGATTTTAACTCCGCACCCGTCATCTGACGCGGAGCCTTTTCTGATGTCTGCGCTTCCATATTTTCTTCCTTTCCCTGGCTGTGCCGTCCTTTCGCATTTCCTGCATTCACGCCGCCCCATGCGGGACGGACGCTTCATGCAGGCAGCTCTACGGCTCACTCGTCCCGGTAATCCGGCAGCTTCTGATAAATCTCCTTCACCGTCTGATAGACCATCTTCGGCCTGCGGTACTCATCCACGATTCCCTTATTGTTCCGGCTTTTAGGCCTTCGCATCGCCCACCAGATCCGGCTGACCCTCACGTCGCAGAACTGCCAGATATAGGTTCCCATACAGCCCTCTAAGGTGGATAGCTCCGTTAACTGTTTTTCCAGGATCTCCGCCTGCAGATCCTCGCTCCAGATATCGTGGGACGGGTCACGGAACCCGTAGATGCCGCCGGCGCCCACCTCTGTCACGAGAAACGGCTTTCCGGCCCCGTTTCCCTTCTCTTCCACCCAGGTCATGACGTCGGTGGCCATCTGCGCCGCCGTGCGCTCGTCGTACCAGTAGGGGTACATGTTCCAGGAGCAGACATCCGGCAGATCCTGACAGAGATCCCGCTCAAACCGGCAGGAAGCCGAGCTGCACGGACGGCTCTGGTCAAGCGCACGGATCAGCGCATACTGCGCCGCATAACAGCTCCTGCCGTATTCCGTATCGCTGCCGCACTCGTTTAAAATCCCCCAGATATAAATCGACGGGTGGTTGTAGTGGGCCTTAATCATCTCACGGATCACCTGCTCGCACTGCTCCTCAAACTTCGGATGCTCCATCTTATCGCTCTCGAGCCCGCGGGCATGATTCTCCTCCCAGACCAGGATTCCCAGCTCGTCGCAGAGATCCAGGAAAATCTCGTCATTGGGATAATGCGTCGTGCGGACGGAATTCGCCCCAAGGTCCTTCATCAGCGCGAGATCATATGCGATCGCCTCCGCCGGCAGCGCGCAGCCGTACTGCGGGTGATCCTCATGGCGGCAGATTCCCTTGATCCGAAGCGGCCTTCCGTTTAAGAGCACTTCCCGCCCGGATACCGTGACGGTGCGAAAACCCACCCGCTCGATCAGGTCGTCCACCGGCTCGTCCCCGCAGAACAGTACCGCCTCCGCCTCATAGAGCGCCGGCGTCTCCATGCTCCAGGCCGTCACGCCGGAGATCCTGAGACCCTCAAAGGTAATCAGGTTTTCGCCGGGCGTGAGCAGTATCTCCTCCGAGAGGAACTCCTGCCCCGCGATCCGAAGCCGCACCGCCGCCGAAAGCGCAGGCCCGCAGCATTCATCTTTGGCGCCGGCTGGCACTTCCTCCCCGGCACGCAGACTGACCACATCCGGACTTCCGGGCAGCGCCACGCACATCACCTCCGCCCGCACCTGCCACACCCCGTCCTCCTCACACAGCGGCGTCACATGCACATAGGACAGATACGCATCCGGGATCTCCTCCAGCACGACGCCGCGGGAGATTCCCCCGTAGGACATATAATCATTGGGAAAATCCAGCGCATAGGCGTCGTCAAAGGAATTGTCCGCCATCACCTTTAAGTTGTGTGTCCCCGGTGGGAGATCCCGGAGGCAGACATCAAAGGGGGTATACGAGCCGTAGTGCTCCGCCACCTGCTCCCCGTCCACAAACACCTTTGCGAAATGGCTGACCCCTTTAAACTCCAGCCGCACATTTCCTTTCGCTTCAAACGTAGTCTCATATGCAAGCCATCCGCGGTAATTCCCGAAGCCCGGGTATGTCTCGATGCACCCCGGCACCATCATCGGAAACGTCTCTCCCGCGTGCTCCCCCTCCTGCGGCGTCACCTTCCACAGCCGCCCGGACAGCTCCCTCGTTTTTCTGATCTTATGCGTCTCAAATAATCTGATCACAATTTCCCCCGTTCCGGCATACCGCCATCTTCATGCTCCTGCCATCGGATTTCTCCGTGTCCCGCATTCCCGCCACCGGCAATGCTCTCTCCTTCCATCTTACCCCTTCAGCCCCGAGGTCGCAATCCCGTCCACGAGATATTTCTGGAAAAAGATAAAAATAATTAACACCGGCAGAACCGAGAGCACGGACATGGCAAACATCGCCCCGTAATCCGAGGTGGAGGAGGGATCCGTAAACAGCTTTAAGGCCAGGCAGACCGGATAATCCTTCGCCTTATTGACATAGAGCAGCGCCGACATGAAATCGTCCCAGCGCCAGATAAAGGAAAAGATTGCGGCGGTCACCAGCGCCGGCACCATCAGCGGCAGGGCGATGCGCCCATAGATGCCGAAATACGAGCACCCGTCGATCCTGGCCGCCTCGTCTAACTCCCGCGGGATCCCGCCGATAAAATTGTACATCATATAGACGAAAAATCCCTGGATCGCGAAGCAGTACGGCACGATCAGCGGCGCGTAGGAGCCCACCCAGCCCAGTTTGTGATACCAAATATACTGCGGTACCATCAGCACCTGGGCCGGCACCATCATCGTGAGCAGCACCATGGCAAACAGCAGCTTTCTCCCGCGAAATTTACACCGTGCCAGGCCGAAGGCCACCAGCGACGAAGAAAATACGGTTCCAATGGTGGCCAGCACCGAGATTACCGCCGAATTTTTAAAAAATGTGCCGAAGGTGATCTTCGCAAAGCCCTTCCAGCCCGTGATGTAATTTTGAAGCGTGAAGGGATCCGGGATCAGCGAACCCGCGGTCACAAAAATCGAACCGGTCTCCTTAAAGGAACTCATGATCATCCACAGCAACGGATAGACCATCAGAAAACCGATGGCGGTCACCGCAATATAATAAATCACGCTCCGTATTGTTTTCTTTCTGCCCATCTCAGTCACCCCCGTCATAGACCCATTTTTTCTTTGTCAGAAACAGGACTGCCGTGAAGACACCTGTAATTAAAATCAGCATCCAGGCGAGGGCCGCCCCGTATCCGGCCTTATAATAGATAAAGGTCTGATTGTACATATGTACCATATAGAATAAGGTCGAATTCATCGGCTTTCCATTGGTGATAATATAGCACTGGGTATACGCTAGAAGCCCGCTGATCATCTGCATGACAAGGTTAAAAAAAATGGTCGGTGTCAGAAGCGGCAGTGTAATCCGGAAAAACTGATTTGCTTTTCCCGCACCGTCCACGGTGGACGCCTCGTAATAGGAGGCCGGAATCTGCTTTAACGCGGAGAGGAAAATCAGCATGGAGGAGCCGAACTGCCACACTGAAAGCAGAATCAGCGTCCAGATCGCCGTCCTCGTATCCCCCAGCCAGGCGATGGTATTCTGCACCCCAAAGGAGTGCAGAATCTGATTGATCGTTCCTTCCACCGCGAACATCCGCTTCCAGAGAACGGCGACCGCCACCGAGCCCCCGATGATGGAGGGCAGATAATAGACCGCGCGGTAAATCCCGGCCGCTCTCGTCGTCTTCTGAAACAACAGCGCCACACACAGCGCGAAGGTCAGTTTTAACGGAACCGAAACCACCGTGTAAAAGACCGTGACCCCGAGGGATTTAAAAAACATCTCATCATGAAACATGGTGTCAAAATTTTTCAGCCCGATGAATTCCGCCGGAGACAGAATACTGTACTCGCAGAACGCGTAATACAGAGACATCCCCAGGGGCACGATCAGAAACAGCAGCAGCCCGATGAGAAACGGAAGGGAAAAGATCACTCCCGACACGCTCTCTTTACACAGCCAGCTTTTTATTTTTTTCATCATAACAAAACTTCCTTATAAACTCTTACTCCGCCAAAATCGCGTTCGCCTGCTCAAAGAACTGCTCCGCTGCCTCCTGCGCGGTGAGCTCCCCGTAAATCACCTTTTCCGTCAGCCCGTCAAGCACTCCGAATATCTCACTGCTGCTGGGCGGGTTGGGCGGGTCGATGGGGCTGCAGTTCGGCGCCACGACGTTGTTGATGTATGCGATCACTTCCTGATCGTCCGGCGACTGGTTCTCCGCGATCGCCTCCGCCACCACGCTGGAAATCGGCACGCCGCGCTCTCCTAAGAGGACGTTATTGCACTCCACGGAATTCGTGATATAGTTGATCAGGGCCGCCGCCTCGTCCGGATGCTCACTGTCCGTGCTCACGCAGAAGAACTGGCTCGGATTCAGCCACAGGGAAGCCTTCGCGTCACTTGTCGGGAAGGTGGTCAGGGCAATGTCCATCCCCTCCGGGGCCGCGGACTGCATGGCCACCAGCTGGTTCGACGCGTAGAAGCCGCACCAGGACATATTCTCTGGGCTGCTCCCGTATACCATCGGATCCTCCTCCACCTGTCCTCTGTTGCGCTCCACATAAATGCTGGGATCAATATGCCATCCCTCTTTGATCCCGTCCTCATAGAGCTGGAAGAAGGGCACCAGATCCTCTGCGCTGTCCACACCCAGGGCTCCGTCTCCCCAGAGATGCTTTCCCTCGCCCCGGAGCAGATACGGCAGGAAGTCATTGGTGAGGGCGCCGTAGCTTAAGCTCGTTTTGTAGCCGGTCTTCTCATGGACTTCGCGGCAGATATCTTTAAACTCCTCAATGGTCATATAATCATGAATCTCGATCCCTGCCTCGTCCAGAAGCGTCTTGTTGTAAAACAGGGCCGAAACATTCACTCCGTTGCAGATCGCGTAAATGCCGTCCCCGAAATGCGCGGTCTCAAGTATACTCTCCTGCACGTTTGAGACATCGATCGTCCCGTCCTCGATATACGGGGTCAGGTCCACTAACATCCCCTTCTCCACATACTGCGGCATATAAATGTATACCATCTGCACCACATCCGGCATCGTATGCCCTGCGGCAAGAGTCGTCAGTCTCGTCCAGTAGTCGTCCGAAAACTGACCGTCAAATGTAATATACGGATGATCCTCCGCATACATGTCAAGGATCTTCTGGGTCCGCTCGTTCCTCAACTGGCTGCCCCACCAGAACACGCTTAAGGTGATCGGCTCCTTCTCTGCGTCCGCATCCGCATCTCCTGCGTCCGCCGCATCCGCCGGCTCCTGCGTGTCCGCCGGTGCGCCCGCATCCGTCGCAGCGCCGCCGCCCGCATCCGCGCCTGCATTCCCCGTATCCTTCCCTGCGTCATTTCCACAGCCTGCCAGTAACCCCGCCGTCATCATCAGAGACAGCATCAGTGCCACACTTTTCTTTTTCATCCTGACTCTCCTTTCCGGTTCCATTGTTTCTTATGTGCCAGTCCACGGTTTTTTATACCTCCCGTGTTCTGATTTACATAGTAAAACAGGGCGGCCGGTTTTACAATCTGTGAAAACCGACTACCCTGTTTAAAAAAACGACATTTTTTGTCTCCATGTATATCTTTATGGGGAACTCAGAAATTTTTATATATTTCATTTTATAGTAAATTATGATAAAATAACGGCATGAAAACGCCTTTGAACGAAAGGAGGTGATGACACATGCCATCACAGGGTGAAATCATAAAGGAGTTAGCGGAAAAGCTTGAACGTCAGGTGATCATAGACGCTTTAAGCAAAATCGAAACCATTGAGGAGTTAAAAGAGTATATTGAAATGCTCCGTGCAAAAAATGAATGATTTAAAAAAAGAGTGTCAGGAAGCCCGACACTCTTTTTTGTTTCGAAAAGCCGGCAGACACGGATCACCATGAACTCCCGCTCCGGTACTGCGCCGCCCACCTCCCCGGCGTCATGCCCTCCTGCTTTTTAAAGATCTGACTGAAATACTGCGGATTGTTCCCGCAGCCGACCTGCTCCGCCACGTACTGGATCTTGCTGTCGTCCTCCCCGGCCAGAAGCTCCTTCGCCCGCCTGATCCGCGCTTCCGTCAGGTACTGCGAGAATTTCATCCCCGTGGATCTGCGGAACTGCCGACTGACGTAGTCCACGTTCATGTACAGATGCTGCTCCGCGATCTTTTTTAAGGTCAGGTCGCTGTCGGAGAGGTGCGACGTGACGTATTCCATGATGCGCTCCGTTAAGGCACCGTAATCCCTGCTGTTTTTCTGCAGCTCCTCCTTCGCCTGATCGAGCATGGAGAGGGTCATCTCCCGGAGCCGCTCCATATCCCGCTCCTGGCTCGCGTTTTTAAAATACCGCGTCGCCTCCGGCACCGGCCAGATCCCGGCTGCCGAGAGCTGTGTGCAGATCCCGTTGCCCAGCATCTGTAAGAATTCCGGCTGCGCGGCGCTCTGTACCCGCAGCACCAGCTCCTCCAGACACTGCGCCACCACATCCTTCTCGCCGCTCTTAAGCCGCTGGCAGATCTCCTGCATGTCCCGGAGGGCGTTCTGATTATTTACGATGGCGATGGCGCGGAAATTGTGGATCGCATACACCACGTCGTAGCGCCGGATCTGATGCAGCACCCGCTCTAAAAGCTCCGGCAGCCCCGCATAATCCTCCCTCGTGATCTCCACAAGGGCGGCCGCCTCCCCTGCACTTTTGTGCAGCTCTTCTGTCGGGAGGGCTTCATAGCTGAACAATAGCAGCGTGTTTCTGACATAGATCCCGTAAAATACCGCCGGCGTCTCCCTCTGCCTCTCCTGCCGCTCCAGGCGCTCCAGCACAGGTTCAAGGTACTCCGGCTCCAGATAATAGAGGTAGTAAAGGCAGCAGGGCCCCCGGTTAAAGTCCTGATACTGCCCGTAAAATTCCTGCAGCTGCGCGACGCGCTCCGAAAGCGATCCGTTTCCGGCCTCCTTTGCGGCGATGCTGTCCATGATCAGATGGTAGAGCGCATCCTGGTGCATGATCTGAATCATCGCATCCCGGCGCAGACGCTCCTCCTCCTGCCGGCGCAGACGCCGGTTGTCCTCGCTGGCGGCTTTTACGCTCTCGATCAGCTTGTTTTCATTGCAGGGCTTCAGCAGGTAATGCCGCACGCCGTACTGCATCGCCTCCCTGGCATAGTCGAATTCCTCGTATCCGGAGAGGATGATGAACTGAATCTGCCGGTCTGTCTGCGTGATCTCCCGCACCAGCTCCAGCCCGGACATTCCCGGCATGCGGATATCGGTCAGAACGATATCCGGCGATTCGTCCAGAATCATATGATACGCCTCAATCCCGTCCTTACACAGACCGGTCAGCTCGATCCCCAGGCTCTCCCAGTCGATGAGCCGCGAGATCGTCTCCCGGATCACGCGCTCGTCATCCGCGATGATCAGTTTCTGCATCGTCCTCTCCTCCCGTTTTTTCCGCAGGCGCCACAAGCTCCGCCACCGCGTAATCACCCTCGTTATACAACATCAGCCCGTACGCCTCCCCGTACTGCATCCGGATCCTTTTATGGATATTTAACAGCCCGACCCCGT
Organism: uncultured Roseburia sp.; assembly: GCA_947642555.1. Lineage (GTDB taxonomy): Bacteria > Bacillota > Clostridia > Lachnospirales > Lachnospiraceae > Roseburia. The sequence continues at coordinate 75,055 of CANRSX010000005.1, forward strand.
GCCCGTGGGGACGAATCTGACCGTCTCTGAGCTTCTCCAGAAGATCCTCCTCCATCTCCGATCCGGTATTCCTGACGTAAAAATGAAGATCTCCCTCTTTTCTTTCCACGGACAGCAGGATGTCGCACTCCTCCACGCTGACCTCGAGCCCGTAAAAAATCGCGTTTTCAATCAGGGGCTGGATGATCAGCTTTGGAATCTGATAGCAATACCATTCCTGCCCGATCTGATTTTCAAACTTAAGGCGGCTCTCATACCGCAGCTGCTGGATCGTGATGTAGGAGGAGACCAGCTCCATCTCGCGCCCCACCGTGTAGTTTTCTTCCTCCCTGCTTCGCAGCGAAGTGCGCAGAAGCGTGCCGAGCGCCTCCACCATATCCTGAATATCCTTTTCCCCCGCGGACGCCGCGCGCCACCGGATCGAATCGAGCGTATTGTAAAGGAAATGCGGGTTGATCTGATTCTCCAGCGCACGGATCTGCGCCTCCTTTTTTAACAGCTCATTCACGTAATTTTCCTGGATCAGGCGGATGATCGTGCCGCTCATCTCATCGAACTGGCGGTTTAGGGTGCCGATCTCATCCCCCCTGGCGGAATAGTCGTATGGCGCCGCCGGGATCCTGGTATTGTCCTGCGCGAACCGCTTCATCCGCTGCTCGAGAATACTCACATGGATCATCAGACGCCCGATCAGCCGTGCGGAGAGCGCAATCGCCGCAAGAAGATCCAGCAGCGTGATCCACAGGCATAAGATCTGAATTCCGCGGATCTGCTGTTCGATCTTTTCATAGGAGACCAGGCAGTAATAATCCCACCCGTATGCATCGATCGTCCCGTGGGAAATAAAATAACTGCTTCCCCCGATCTTCTGCACCCGGTACCCGTCGATCCCGCCAAGCCCCAGCGTATCGATCCCCCCGGTCGTCACCGTGCCGCTCTCCCTTCCGCCGTTTCCGTCATTTGAGCCCACCACCAGTTTTCCGTCATCTGTCGTCCATATGTTATCCGTGTGGTACAGTACCTCCCCGTCTTTTGTGATGACGTAGGCCGTCTCTTCATACTGCCCCTGAAACCGCGTGCTCATACGGATCAGCGCGTTCATATCCGCACAGATCAGGATTGTCCCGAGCGTATCCAGCTTCAGCCCCTCAATCCGCCGGATATCCCTCGCCAGAAACAGCCCGTACTCGTCCATATACCGGTCCACCCAGCACAGTGCGCCGTCCTTTTCGGCGGACTCCATCAGTATTTCCCGCTGTATCTCCTTCGGCACGCGATCCACCGCGATCAGATTTGTCTTCAGCACGGACACCGGCGTGTACAGGGCGATGTAGCGGAGAATGCCGTCGGAAAAATTGTGATAATAATCCCCGACGCACACGCCCATCTGCCGCAGTGTGGCCGGCGAAGACGCTCCCGCCTCCTGATTCTCCTTTAACTCCGTCATCCCCTTCTGAACCGTCTCGTCCGCCAGAAACATCTCCGTGATGCTGGCCATCCGGTCCATATAATCCGTAATCTCCTTCGCGGAATAGGACATGGACTCCGACATTGTCTGATAGAGCATCCGGTTATAGGACGCGGAGAGGATCTGAACGATCACAAAGGACATCATTGACGTCACAAAAATCCCGCCCAGAATGATGGTTAACAGCTTCCTTTTCAGCGGAACACGATTCATCCATCCGATTACTTTCTTCATTCGCCGGTCTCCTTCGGCCGTTCTGCCCTGATGCAGATCCGGCTCATTACGCAACGCCTCCCGCGCGCATCCGCTTTGCCTGCTCTGTCTTCTTATAGACGTGCGCATAGGCCGGAAACAGAAACGCATCCGCAAAAATCCAGGCCACCGGCCCCGCAAAGCAGGCTGCCGTAAAGCCAAACACCGGGACAAGCGCAAAGCCCACAAACGCGCGCGCGATCATCTCAAACACGCCCGCAAACACCGCAAACCGGCTGTATCCCATCCCCTGGATCAGAAACCGGATGATATTGACAAACGCGAGCGGGATGAAAAAGCAGCTGTTGACCACCAGCAGCTGATGCGCGTTTGCGATCACCTCCGCATTTGCGCTCTCCACAAAAAACATGACCAGACGCTCGCCCGTAAAAAACATAACCACAAATGCTATCAGTGAATATCCGATCCCGAGCAGGGAGCAGGCGCGCAGGCCCTCGCGGATCCTGGTCAGCTTCCCCGCCCCGACATTCTGCCCGCCGTAGGTTGCCATCGTGGTTCCCATCGCGTCAAAGGGTGTGGAGAAAAACATGCTGATCTTTCCCGCGGCCGTCATCGAGGCCACCGCGGAGGAACCGAGCGTATTGACCGCGCTCTGCAGCACCACGCTCCCGATCGCCGTGATGGAATACTGCAGCCCCATCGGCACGCCCATATTGAGCAGGACCTTTAAATACGCCCTGCTGATGCCGCGCTCCGCCCGGTTCACATGCAGGATCTCAAAATGCTTTAAGCTGTAGGCCACGCAGCCCGCGCCGGCGATCAGCTGGGATGCCACGGTCGCGAGCGCCGCGCCGGCCACGCCCATGCCGCAGACGATGATAAACAGCAGGTCGAGCGCGATATTAAGCAGCGCCGCGATCGTTAAAAACACCACCGGCGTCCGGCTGTCCCCCAGCGAGCGGATGATTCCGGAGATCAGGTTGTACAGGTAGGTCGCCGGGATCCCGGCAAAAATGATCACGATATAAGTGTACGCGTCATTCATGATATTATCCGGCGTCTGCATCAGCCGCAGCACCGGCCGGCAGAAGACGACCGTGAGCACAGTCATCACCGCGGCAAAGGCGGCCGACAGATACACCGCGTTCATCATGTACCGCCGCAGGCCCTCATGATCCCCCTCCCCGAACCGGTGGGAAAGCGGGATTGCAAACCCGCTGCACACCCCCATACAAAACCCGATGATCAGGAAATTAACGGATCCCGTCGATCCGACCGCCGCGAGCGCGTCCACGCCCAGAAACTGGCCGACGATCAGCGTATCCATCAGATTATAAAACTGCTGAAACAGCATCCCAAAAAATAACGGCACCGAGAAGCCTAAGATCAGCTTCATCGGCGAGCCGTTTGTCATATCTTTCGTCATAACAGATCCCTCTAAATATCACTGCAGTACTTTTCAAATACCGCAAAAAAACTGTCCGTCACAATCCCCTCCCCCGTCTGCGGGGCGAGCTCCGACCAGACCTCCTCATTTAAGTTTGTCTCAAGGGAGGAGACAAACGCGTTGTACACATCGTCAAACGCCTCCTTCTCGCGCTTTTCCACGATCGTCGCCTTGTTTTCCTCCGTCAGATCCCTGTCGTATTTATTGATGCATTTGATAAAATAATAGCCGTTTTCCACCGGAATCATCGCGGAGACCTGATTGTCATCCATGGCAAAGGCGATCTCCTCCACCTCGTCCGGCAGATCGTCCCGCGACACCGTCACCTGGATCGCGGAAAGCTCGTTGTAATTTCCGGCCACCGTGGCAAAATCATCCCCGTCGCCAAGCTTTGCTTCCACCTCCGCGGCCTTCGCACCGTCCGACACAAAGATCTGCATGATCTCCATGACGCGCGCCTCGTCGTCGCTGACCTCCCCGTTCACTTCGTTTGTAAGTGAATGATACAGCTTCTGCGCCATCGCGTAGCGGGTATAATATTCGCTGATGTCAGCTTCCGAGACATCCAGGCAGTCGATCTCCTCCTCCGTCAGCGAGGCATAATACTCCTCCGCCGCGAGGGCGATCTTCGCGCGCTCCTCGTCCGTGAGCTCCATCTCCCGCGACTGTGCCAGCAGATCCATGCAGTAGACGCGCACAAGCTCCTCGAGGGTCACTGCCTTTACATATTCCTCCAGCGAGTGATCGCCGAAATCGTGCTCCCACAGATCGATCGTGTAGGCGGTGCCGTAGATATTCTGATAATTGATCAGATAGACCCGCGCTTCCTTCACGCCGCAGGAGCTGTCATTGATCTGAAAAACCTGCCTGCCGCCCACGCCGCCGTTCACCGCGACGTCCGTATTCCCGATCTTACAGCCGGAAAGAAAAAGCGCCGTCAGCGCGACGGCCAGCGCGGCCAGCCTGCTTTTTCCCTTCATCCCAATCCTCCATGCGCTGCCTTTAAAATACTCTCCGCCACGGAAAGCCCGTTCGCGCTCGCCTGCTGCAGGCCGCGCGTCACGGATGCGCCGTCCCCGATCGCCCGCAGTCCCTTCACGCTCGTCTGGAAGTCCTGATCCACCACGACCTTGTTGGAATAGAACTTGACCTCCACGCCGTAGAGCAGCGTCTCGTCGCTCGCGATCCCCGGCGTAACCTTATCGAGCGCGAGCAGCATCTCCTCGATATCCACCATGATCCGGTGCGGAAACACCAGCGACAGATCCCCCGGCACCGCGTCCTTTAAGGTCGGCACAAGGTTGTTTCTGCACAGCCGCTCCTCCGTCGTCCGCCTGCCGCGCCGGAAATCGCCGAAGGTCTGCACAAGGATCTTCCCGTCGCAGAGCATATTGGAGAGCTGCGCGATCTGCTTGCCGTACTCGATCGGCGTCTTAAACGGCTTCGTGAAATTCTTTGACACCAGAAGCGCGAAATTCGTGTTGTTCGTCTTTAACTCCTGCGATTTGTAGGCATGTCCGTTCACCACCGCAAGCCCGTTGTCATAATACTCGGTCGCCACCTCGCCGGACGGGTTTGTGCAGAAGGTACGCACCTTATCGTCGAACGTAGGTGTATGGTAAACCAGCTTCGCCTCGTACAGGTTTTTGTTGAGGAACTCCATGACCTCGTCCCGCACCTCCACGCGCACGCCGATATCCACGGTGCCCACCTTCGTGTCGATCCCGTGACGGCCGCAGATATGCGAAAACCAGTCCGCGCCCTCGCGCCCGACCGCGGAGATCACCTCCGGCGCAAGGTATGTCTCCCCCTGTTCCGTCAGCACGCCCTGCACCTTATCCTCCTCGATCAGGATGTCCTGCACCATGGTGTTAAATACCATCTCCACCCCCTCTGCGAGCAGATGCTCCTGCAGGCGGGAGTAGATCTTATATCCCTCCTCCGTGCCGAGATGCCGGATCGGACACTCGATCAGCTTTAAGTTCGCGTTGATCGCCTTCCTGCGGATCTCGCGGATCTCCTTTTCCTTATCCACGCCGTACACCTTCGTGTCCGCGCCGAATTTCAGATAAATATCATCGGATTTTTTTAACAGCTCCACCGTCCGGTCATACCCTAAGATATCCGGCAGATTGCCGCCGACATCCGGCGAGAGGGAGAGCTTTCCGTCCGAAAACGCTCCCGCACCCGCAAAACCGGTGGTGATCGAACACGGCTTACAGCCCACGCAGACCTTTGTCTTCCGCTTCGGGCACTCGCGCTTCTCGATCCTGCGCCCCTTTTCGATCATCAGCACCTTCATCTCCGGCTTCTGGCGGATCAGCTCATACGCGCAGAAAATCCCCGAAGGGCCGGCCCCTATTATGATTACATCGTAATGTTTCATCCTGTTACTTCCTCTCTTTTTTTCACTTCCTGCGGCGCTATGACTCCACGATCAGATACCGTCCGTCCGGCAGCGCGAAGACCTCCTCCGCCTCCAGAAGCTCCTGATCCGTCATCCCGGCAATATCCATGCCTTCCTCGTCAAAGTATTCCCGGATTTCCTTTACACTGCCCAGGACTACCGCCATGCAGTCCTCCAAAAACTCCTCCGCCTCCTCCGGCGTTTCCGCCACCGGCTCCCGGAACAGCTTTCCCTGCCGCTCTAAAAATGTGTTCAGGCACATCGTATCATACATACAGATCAATCCCCACTCTCTTTAGCTCCCGGTAAATCGCAGCCACCGGAAGCCCAACCACATTATTATAGTCCCCGTCGATTTTGTCAATATAGATCGCGCATTTTCCCTGAATTCCATAAGCCCCGGCCTTGTCAAAGGGCTCCCCGGTGGCGATATAGCGCCGGATCTCCTGATCGTCCATGGCGCGCATAAAGACCCTTGTGCACTCCGCAAAGCAGATCTCGCCCACGCGGCCCGAAGCGGACACCAGAAGGATCGAAACCCCGGTGTACACCTCATGCATCCCGCCGGAGAGCGATGCCAGCATCCGGTACGCGTCCGCCTCATCCTCCGGCTTCCCGAAGATCTCCCCCTCCTTTGCGACCACGGTATCCGCGCCGATCACCATCAGATCCTGCGGCGTCACCAGCTCCTCGTGGCGCTGCCCGTAGGATGTGATCATGGAGGCGACCTCCCTGGCCTTCTGTCCCGCAAGCTCTTTTACGATCTCGTCCGGCTGTTCCTTTGTGATGATTTCCGCCCCCTTCGCCGGGCAGACCTCAAACGAAACGCCGATCTGTTCTAACAGCTCCCGCCGTCTCGGCGACGCGGAAGCCAGGATGATTTGTCTCATATTCTCTGTCCTTTCTGAATCCCTGTCTCCGGATCGTCACAGGATTTTCGCAACGCCGTCTCCGGATCTTACAGGGAAATGATTCCCAGCACATTTGCGATCGAGCTCACCAGGATGATCGCGATGCACACCGGCGCCAGGTAGCGCATGAAGAAGTGATACAGCTTCTTTCTGCGGAAGGCCGAGGAGCTCTCGATCTCCGCATCGATTTTCTCAAAGCCCACGACCCGGATCACCAGAAAACAGGTGGCCAGCGCGGCCAGGGGCATCATGACCGAGTTCGTCAGGAAATCAAAGAAATCCAGAAAGGCCATCCCGAAGACCGTCACGAAATCGAGCACCCCATAGCCCAGGGAGGATAAGGCCCCCACCACGAGCATCACGGCGCACATGATCAGGCAGCACTTCGGACGGCTTAAGTGCAGCTCGTCCTGCAGCGTGGAGACGCTTGTCTCCAGAAGGGAGATCGCGCTGGTTAAGGCCGCAAACAGAAACATCAGGAAGAATGCGATCCCTACTACTGTTCCCACGCCCATGCTCGCAAAAATCTTCGGCAGCGTGATAAAGGTCAGCGACGGCCCCGCCTTTAAGGTGGCCATGTCACCGCCGGAAAACGCAAACACGGCCGGGATGATCATCAGCCCTGCCAGAAATGCGATCGCCGCGTCAAAAAATTCGACCTGGATCGTGGATTTCTCGATATCCACCTCTTTTCCGATGTAGGATCCGTAGGTGTAAAGAATCCCCATCGCGATGGACAGCGAGTAGAACATCTGCCCCATCGCCGCCACCACGGTCAGCCAGGAAAAATCCTCGAATTTCGGAATCAGGAAATACTTCACGCCCTCAAACGCCCCGGGACGCGTCATGGAATAGACCGCCACAAAAATTGCGAGCACCACGAGCACCGGCATCATAATCTTTGACACCCGCTCCACGCCCTGCTTCACGCCCGCCAAGATCACGAAAAAGACAAGCGCCGAAAACAGGACAAACCAGAACAGCACGGAACCGGACGATGTCATAAATTCCGTAAAATAGCCGTCCTCCGCCAGAAGGTCCGCGCTGCCCCGCAGATATTCAAACAGATATTTTAACACCCAGCCGCCGATCACGCTGTAGTACGGGACGATCAGCATCGGGACCACCGCGTTGATCCAGCCGCCGAACCGGAAGGGCGCGCTCTTTCCGAAGGAGCCGAAGGCCCCCACCGGGCTTTTCTTCGTCATGCGCCCCAAAGCCGTCTCCGAGACGATCAGCACATACCCGAATGTGACCATCAGGATCAGATACACCAGCAGAAAGATTCCCCCGCCGTATTTTGCCGCCAGATACGGGAACCGCCAGATATTGCCCAGCCCCACCGCAGAGCCCGCGACCGCTAACACATAGCCGATGCGACCGGAGAATCTTCCCCGGGCCCCGGCATTCTGATTTCCTTCTTTTGCAGACAATTTATCTTTCATGATAACCTCCGTTTCACATGAAGTATACCCTGTTTTCTCCTGTTCTTCAACACCAATCGTCACACCGGGATCAGTTCGCCGAGCCGGAAGGAGTACAAAAGCCTCTCCTTCACACGTTTTCTCTGTCCGTTCTCCGATGCGAAAAGCCGCTCTAACGCCTCCCCGTAGAGCGCAAGCTGCGCTGCATAGCGGTCCTTCAGCTGTCCGGCCGTCTCCACCCGGTCCGTCTTGTAATCGAGCACGACGATGCCGTCCTCCTCCTCCCAGAAAACATCGATAATCCCCTGAATTAAGGTGAGGTCGCCGCTCTCTGCCCCATCATTCTCACTGAGGGGCAGAGTATGCGGCCCGACGCTTCGCATCTCCCCGAACCCGAAGCGTTCCAGCTCCTGTTCCGTAAAGCCCATCACAAACGGCTTCTCGCGAAACAGCCTTCCCGCCTGGTGCGCCGCGCGCATCCGCGCGCCCGCAGGCGACGCCAGAAACGACTCGATCTGCGGCAGCCTTACCAGCTCTGCGAGCTCCTCCGAAAGCGTCCCGCTCTCTCTCATCCGGCGCACCTGCTCCGCCGCCGAAGCCGCTGATCCGAACTCATAGCACTCCATCACACGGTGCATCGCCGTACCGCGCATCGCCCCGCGGTTAACCGGCTCTTCCTCCTCCTCGAGCCGCCGCACAAACGGCGGGATGTACGGAATGACCTCCTCCCTCGCGAAGGCGGGCACCAGCTCGGTTTCCTCCTGCTCGAGCTTCTCACGCATCGCGCGATGCTTTAATTCCGAGACCGAATATTTATTTCTGCGCTCAAACGCATCCATGTACGGATAGCGGAAGGAAAACCGTTCCTCAAGCCGTGCAGGCTCCGCGTCATCCACATCTCTGATCTTTCGCATGCAGTCCGCATAGTCCGCCACGCCCGCGGTCTGCCGCATGACCTCCTCCGTCACAAGCTCCGCCGTCTTTGCCACGTGAACGTCATACCGCGTTCCGTACGAGAGGATCGCGGGGAGCAGCCAGTCCAGGTATCCTGCGGCACTCTCACGACGGACGTAGGATATCCGGTCAGCCGCAGCCTGGCCGGTGACTTCTCCGCCGTTTTGCTCCGCCTGGCCGGTGACTTCTCCACCGTTTTGCTCCGCCTGGCCGGTGACTTCTGCGGGACACGCGCCGCTTCCGCAGGACAGCCTCAGCTCCTCCATCCGCTCCGCCAGCTCCTTCCCGCAGCCGGTCAGCACCAGCTTCTCCTTCGCGCGCGTGAACGCCACATAGAGCACGCGCATCTCCTCTCCCAGATTTTCCAGATCGATCTGCTTTGCGACCGCGCGCTTTGCGATCGTCGGGGTGGTAAGCCTGCGCGCCGCATCCATGCAGTCAAGCCCTAAGCCCAGCTTTGGGTGCAGCACCATGTGGCTGCGCACATCCTGGCGGTTGAACTGTTTGCCCATCCCGCAGACGAAGACGACCGGAAATTCGAGCCCCTTGCTCTTGTGGATACTCATAATGCGCACCACGTCCTCGTTCTCGCCGGTCAGATCCGCCTCGCCGAAATCCACCTCATACTTCTGCAGCTCGTCGATGTAGCGCACAAAATGATACAGTCCCTTGTAGCTGGTCTTCTCATAGGCGATCGCCTTCCCGATGAGCATGTTTAAGTTGGCCTGCCGTCTGGCTCCCGCCGGCATCGCCGCCGCATAATTGCCGTAGCCCGTCTCGCGCAGCAGGATCACGAGCAGCTCATGGATCGGCGTGTCCGCGACAAGCTCCCGGAAGGAGAGGTACTGCCGGTAAAAACGCAAAAGCTTCTGATCGCCGGATGCGTCCGGTTTCGCATCCGCCGTCAGCTGCTCACAGCGGTCCAGCACGCATTCGCAGAAGGAGGCGTCCGGATTCGTCAGACGTAATTCTGACAGCTCCTCATCCGTCAGCCCGGCAATCGGCGACCGCAGCACCGCGGCCAGCGGGATATCCTGCCTGGGATTGTCGAGGATGCGCAGCAGCGCAAGCACGGTCTGCACCTCCACCGCGGAAAAATATCCTGTGGCGGACAGGGTGTGGGCCGGGATCCCGTCGTCGTTTAACACCGCCGCAAAGGTGTCCGCCCAGCCGCTTAAGCTGCGCAGCAGGATCACGATATCCGAATAGCGCACCGGCCGAAGCTCCCCGCTCTCCTTATCCGTCACCAGCTGCTCCCCCATCATCCTTCTGATCCGCTGCGCAACCAGCTTTGCCTCCAGCTGACGTTTGTCCGCATCCTCCGGCAGAAGCGGGTCCGCACTGTCGGTCAGAAGAAACTCCGGTGCAAACAGCTCCGGATCCGCGGCGTCCGGGTAGGAAGCGCCCGGATAGAGCGCCGCCTTCGCGTCGTATTCCACGTTTCCGAGATCCCGCCCCATGATCCGGAAAAAGACGTCGTTCACAAAGGAGAGCACCTCCTCCCTGCTGCGGAAATTTTTGTGCAGATCGATCCTCTGCTCCTCGCCGCCATCAGGGCTGTAGGTGTCGTATTTCTCCATAAAAAGCTCCGGCCTGGCCAGGCGGAAACGGTAGATGCTCTGCTTGACGTCCCCCACCATAAAGAGGTTATGTTCCCCCCGCTCCTCGCGCGAGACCGCCCGAAGCAGCGTCTCCTGCACATAATTGCTGTCCTGATACTCGTCGATCATGATCTCCGCAAACGTATCGCGGAATTCCTCCGCCGTCTTCTTCGGCTGCTTTGTCTCCTGATCCACCAGGATCTCCAGCGCAAAATGCTCGAGATCGTGAAAATCCACGATATTTTTCCTGCGCTTCTCCGCCGCAAATGCCTCCGCGAATTCCTCCGTGAGCCCCACCAGCTCCTCCGCAAACGGCGCGGTCCGGTTCAGCTGCTCTGTCATCACCTCCGGCGTACAGAAAAAATACTGCTTCACGAGCTTTTTCACCTGCTCCTTCGCGTCGTCTCTCAGCTGCTTTACCCGGTCGCGTTTTGCCGGATCCCCGGAAAAATTACGGCAGGCGGGAAGACGTGCCGATTTCATTCCCGTAACCGCTTCATACAGGGAAAGATAGCTGTCGCACTCAGAAAGTTTTTTGTAGTTTTCTGCTTCTGTTTCCAAAAGCTCTGCGTAGACCTCTGGACCGTCGCTGTCCGTGGCAATCCGATACGCTTCCCAGAGCTGCCCGGAAAGCCCGGCGAGAACCGCCCGGATATTTTCGATCAGGGGCTTCATCCACACTGCGCCGCCTAAATCCGCCGCATCCTTTACCCGGTATCCCTGCACGCAGGATAAAAGCCATTCTTCCGGCCAAGGGTAGCTCCTGGAAAACTCGTACAGCGAGAGGATCATCTGCCGCAGCCCGGCGTCGCTCCTGCCCTGCATGTAGCCGTCCGCAAACGCCGCAAACGTCCCGCTCATCTCCTCATAACGCGTGAGCAGCACCTGCTTTATCACATCCTCCTTTAACAGGGTCAGCTCCCCCTCGTCCGCGATGCGGAAATTCGGTTCCAGCCCGATCTCATGGAAGTGATTGCGGATGACATACAGGCAGAAGCTGTCGATCGTCGTGATCTGCGCGTTGTGAATCAGCGTCAGCTGCCGCTGCATGTGTTCATTGTCCGGACATTCCGAAAGCGTCCGCTCAATCGCGGCTCCGATCCGCTCCCGCATCTCCGCCGCCGCCGCGTTCGTAAAGGTCACGACAAGCAGCCGGTCGATATCCACCGGCTGTTTTTTATCCGTGATCCTCTGTATGATGCGCTCCACAAGCACTGCCGTCTTCCCCGACCCTGCCGCCGCAGACACGAGGATATTCCGGTCCCGCACCTGTATGACCTGCTTTTGCTCCGCCGTCCATGAGACTGCCATCGCTTCCTCTTCCTTTCTTCGTCACAGCGCTTCCACCTTACAGAAATGCTGTTTTGTCTTTTTACTGTAGCTGATTCCCACCATCCGTCGCATCCCGCATCCGTGCAAGCACCGCGTCCGCATCCGCAAACCGCTCCAGCTTCCGGTACGAAAATCCGGGGATCCTCGGGTCAAACCCGCAGACCATGTGGTACGGGCAGTAATCGCAGCCGGTTCTGTTCTCCAGCTCATAGGGCTGCACCGACACGTCGCCGTCCATCATCCGCCTGCCGGACGCGGAAATAAACTGCCGGACATACGCCGACATCGTACGGAAATCCTCCGCCGCCGCTGTCTTTGACGTGGCTTTTAAGGATCCGTCCGCCTTAAAGCCCACCGGGATCACCGACGAGCTGCTTCCCGCATCCGCGTCCATCGCGCGGATCACCTCCGGATCGTCGTTTACCAGCCCGTTTAACCTCAGCTTTTCTAACACCGCCTGCCGGATCTCCTCCTCCGACTCGGCGCCGCTTCCCTCCACCATGGGATCGCTCACATGGTAATAAAAGATCCCCGCGGGCTCCGTCTCCTTCCCCGGATGCCGCTTCCCGGTCAGCTCTAAGGCAGCGTCTAAATATACCACCAGCTGCAGCTGCAGGCCGTGGCAGAGATTCAGCAGGGAAAAATTCGTATTCCCGGATTTATAATCGATGATCCTCACATATACCTTATCCTCTGTCTCATAGGTGTCCACGCGGTCAATCCTCCCGCGCAGATGCATCGCATCCTCCTCCCCGAGCGTAAAGCGGACCGCCTCCAGATCATCCGCTCTGGAAAACGACACCTCAAACTGCCGCGGCACAAACCGTCCCTTCTGCACCTGCACGGTCAGCGCCCACACCGTCCGCCGGACGGTTCGCCGCATCCGCTCCAGCAGATAGCGGTTCGCCGCATCCTCAAAGACCTCCGCGCCCTCATGCGCCGCGACGGCCTCCTCCATCGCTTTTTCCACCCACTCGTCACGCAGCGGGTCCGGCAGATTATGCCAGGTATATTCCGACTCTTCCACACGCCTTGCGAACGCTTCCAGCGCATCGTGGTAAATGTTTCCCATGTCCACGCTGGCAAACTCCTGCAGGCTGCGCTCTCTTAAGCGCAGGCCGTAATCCAGGTAATGGGAAAACGCGCAGGCCGCAAACCGCTCCAGCCGCGTCACGCTGCCCTCCGGCGTCGCCCCGTAGAGCGCCTGCGCCACGGCGCGCCCGACCGGCTCGTCCGTGTGTCTCCCGAACGACGCGGCGAACAGCTTCTCCGTCCGCTCCCTGTATTCCGGGCGGGAGAGATACCAGTTCGCCAGCGCGAGCCAGCGCGTCGTCCGCTCTTCCTCCCCGGACGTCTCTCCGTCCCCGGACGTTTCGGCATTCCCGCCCGTCTCCCTGTCATGCACCGGCGCTAAGGACAGTTCTCCCCGGCGCTCCGCCAGCCCTTCTAAGAAAAACGGAATACCGCTCTCCGGCGTCAGCACATTTTCCTCTGAAAGCAGCTCCTCTGGCTCGCGCACGCGCAGATCCGGGAACATGTGAAGCAGCGTCCCGATGAAGTAAGAGCGGCGCAGCGACTTCCCGTCCGCATTTACTTTGGAAAAGGTCACATAAAGCCTCTCCTTCGGCTTCGTCACGTTCAGATACAGATAAAATTTCTGGATAAAGACCTGCTCCCTGGCCCCCGGCGCGAGCGTCAGATTCTGTTCGGTCAGCTTCTCGCGCTCAAACTGCGAGAGAATGCTCCCGCGGTCCGCCGTCTTTGGCACGATCCCGTCGTTCACGCCGACAAAAAACATCACGCGGATATGATTTAACCTGGTCCGCTCGATATCCCCGATCGTCACCCGGTCATTTCCGGGCGGGATCGTCCCGACCTTCGCCGCCTCAAATCCGGCGTCCAGAATGTCCCCGTACTCACGGATCCTGATCCGCTCCTCCCCGAGCAGTGTGGACACCTTGTCGAGCAGATCCATGACGATCCGGTAAATCTGCGCATATTCCTGCGCCTTCGTCTGACTGCCCGGCCGCGCCTGCTGCCGGTAGAAAAGCTCCCTGTCCTTTAACTGCTGTTCGACGTCAAGCCTCCGGATAAAGCGGTAAAACGCGTAGGTCTGTTCCGCCACGGTATGATCCGTTCCGCGGAACGCTTCATACAGCGGCAGAAATGCTTCCGCGATACACTCCCGCGCGCGGTTCATGCGGAAAAACTCTCCCTCCAGCCGGTCCGCCGCACCCGGCTTTCCCTGCACGACAAACGTCCATGGCTTCATCCAGCGCTTCCTGCCCCGGATGCCCCGCGCAAGCACATAATTTTCCAGCCGGTCGATATCCGCATCCGTCAGCCAGGGAGCGTCCTGAGCCTTCCCGGCCCCATCCGTCCCGCCTTCCCCCGGCGTCCCGGCAGCGTCCGAACCGGCAGCGCCGCCGGCTTCCTGCCTCGTCCCGGCTGCTTCCTGTCCGGCAGCGCCGCCGGCTTCCTGTCCCGTCCCGGCCGCTTCCTGTCCGGCAGCGCCGCCGGCTTCCTGTCCCGTCCCGGCCGCTTCCGGACCGCCTTCACCCGGCGCGAACGACGCGATCCGGTGCGCAAGTCCGCTCCGCAGAAACCGGAACACGCTTTGTGCGGAAAAATCAGATTCCACAACCTCAAGGGCAGCCCGGATAAACTCGATAAACGGGTGAAAGAGGATGTTTTTCGTCTGATCGATAAAATACGGGATCCCGCAGTTTTCAAAGATTTCCGGCACATAATCCGCGTACTGGGGGACATCCCCGGTCACAACCGCGATATCCTTATAGCGGCAGCGCCCGTCCCGGATGAGACGCGCGATCTCACCCGCCACAAAACGAAGCTCCTCCCTGGGATCCCGCAGACACATCACGCGGATCCCCTCCGGCTCCCCGCTCCATTTCTGCCAGACGGGACGGAACAGATTCTGCTCCATCGCATACAGCTCCGGCGCATTCTGATAGCGTTTCTCCTCCCCGGACGTTAAGATCACGGGATCCTCAACCGGCACTTTATTGTCAAGCGCAAGCCTTTGCACCACCTCGATCGTTTTTTTGCTTAAGGCAAACAGCTCGTGCACGCCCCTGCTGTGATAAAAATTTTCCCGGATATCGATCGTCACCGACACAAGCACCTTTTCCGCAAGCAGCAGAAGCTCCCGCAGCACGCGGTTCTGAATCGGGGTAAAGCCGGTAAATTCGTCGAAAACGATCACGCTGTCGCGGATTAGGGCGGACTCCCCGGCCACCTCGCACAAAAGGGAGAGCACCTCCTCCGCCGTGATATAGGTCCCTTCCATAAATTCCCGGAAGCCGCGATACATCACAAGGATATCCGACAGCTTGAAGCGCAGGGCGTCCCCCACCCCGGCGTCCGAGAGGAACCGCTCGAGATCCTCCGGGGCGACATTGTACTGGGTCAGCTCGGAAATCAGGGACTTCACCTCCCCGATATACCCCATCCGGCTGATATTGCCGCCCAGCACCTTAAGCTTTTGTTTTTTTTCTTCTGCCACCCTGCGCAGCACGAGATTCTTGCCGGTCTCCTCCAAGATGACAAGCTCCTGCCTGCCAAGCTCGTCAAAGACGCGGTAGGCAAGCCGCGCAAAGCTTAAGACGTCCACGTTCATGATCGCATGATCCGCCTGCCGGTTCACCAGCTCCCGCTGCGTCTGCATCGTAAACTGCTCCGGCACCAGCACGAGAAAATTCTTCTGCGGGTGGAGCGCGGCCTGCTCCAGTATATATTCATAGAGATAGTCGGATTTTCCGCTCCCGGAATTCCCGAAAACAAACTGTAACGACATCGCATTTCCTCTCTTTCTCCCTCACCCCCGCAGCGCCTGGTTCATCCGGCACAGCTGCGCCGCTTTCATCATCTGCTTTGCAGTCTCCCTCACCCCGCGGCATCCGTCTCATCCGACAGGCATAAAAACGCCCCGAAATTTCCCCGTCTGCCCTGACTCGCCCGGTGCGAAAACAGCAGATCCGGATTGCAGCAGGTGCAGACGTCCGTCACCGCGATATGCTCCGGCAGGACGCCCGCCTCAAGAAGGACGCATTCATTTGCGCGCCACAGATCAAGCTGATACTTTCCCGGCGCGCCGGGACGAAGAATCCCGCTTTCTTTGGCATCCCCGAAGGCCTGCGCCGTCCCCGCGAACGCTTTTTCAAACTGCGCCGCGACATCCTCCCCGACCTCGTAGCAGTACTGACAGATCGAGGGGCCGACCGCACAGAGAAGATCTTCCGGGCGGCTGCCGTATTCCCGCTCCATCGCCGCGATGGTCACGGCCCCCATGCGCCCCGCCGTTCCGCGCCAGCCCGAATGGGACAGCCCGATCGCACGGCGCACCGGATCCACAAAAAACAGCGGTACGCAGTCCGCGTAAAAGGTGGAGAGCACCAGGCCCGGCTCGTCGGTGATCAGCCCGTCCACATCCCGGTAATCACGCTCGCGCGTCAGACCTTTTCCGGCGTCCGCAGACGTCACTTTCCTTACGTTTGTCGTGTGCGTCTGATCCGTAAAGACAAAGTTCTCATACGCTGTCCCGAGCGCCTTTGCGATCCGCCTGAAATTTTCCCGCACCGCATCCGGGTCGTCTCCCCTGGCAAAGCTTAGGTTCATTGTAGAAAAGATCCCCTCGCTGACGCCGCCGAAGCGCGTGGAAATCCCGTGCTTTACCAGCCCGCTCTCCGCGAAAAGCGGATATTTTAACAGAAGAAGTCTCCCTCCATCTTCCGTATCATGCCATTCTTCCGTCAGTACCGGATGTTTTCTGTCTTTGCGAATCATCTGCATACCTCCTGTCGCTTTCCTGTTCTCCGGAAAGATGCCGCCCGCTTCCCCGGCTTTCCCTCTTCTCCGCTTCGCCCTGACGCGCCTTAAGGCCCGGCATATTCAAACGCATTCTTTATCACGCGCACCTCTTCCCCCAGGACAGACACCACGTCAAACCGGCAGGGCGTCGTCCCGCCATAGCCGTGTGACAGACAGTAAAAAAGAGCAGTCCGGCTGATCGCGCGCTGCTTCTTCCGATTCACCGCCTCGGCAGGCGCGCCGCTTCCCTGGCCGCGCCGGTATTTCACCTCCACGAAGACCAGGTAGCCGCCCTCTTTCGCGACGATATCGATCTCGCCCTGCCTGCAGCGGTAATTATACTGGAGGATCTCATAGCCCTGCCCCAGAAGATATGCTCCCGCCTGTCTCTCATATGCCGTTCCGACTGCCCTTTTATTCAATCTGTACCGGTTCCCCTTTCATTCGCATCCTGCCGGATCCAACCGGTGCCGCCGGTTCTGCCGTCCTGCCGGTTCCTTTTGGTATCAGCAGCTCTGCCGTCCTGCCGGTTCCCTGCGCTGCGTTACATCAGCCCCGATTCGCGCAGCTTGCCCTTCATGCGGTCCATACCGTCCACAAAGACAAGGATCTCCGCGACCACCTCATAGAGCTCCGGCGGAATCGCGTCGCCGATCTGGAGCTTTGAGAGGGTCTGCGCCAGCTTGTTATCCTGATAAAACGGGACATCGTGCTCCTTCGCCGTCTGTATGATCCGCTCGGCGACCTCACCCTTCCCGGTCGCAAGGATCTTCGGGGCCGCGTCCCCCGGCTCGTAGGCGAGCGCCACGGCCGTTTTCGTCTGCTCTGTTTCCTTCCCTTTTCCTCTCCCCGCCATGCCGCGTCCTTTCCTTCTATGCGCGCACGTCAAACGAATACCGGTGCAGGCCGCCCGCCGGTGCGCTTTGCCCGTGCTTCACAAAGTTTTCTTTAAAGCTCACGTTTTTCTTCTCATTGGTGATGGTTATCGAACAGTTGTAGCCCTTATTTTTAATCCGTTTTTCCAGCACCGGCAGATGCCGCTCCAGAAGATCGTAGGAAGCGTCGTCGTCCATATAAAAATTTGCCTTCACCTGACGGTTCTTCATGCGTACCGAGACATCTGTCGATCCGAGATTGTCAAGGTCCAGGTGCAGAAACGCGCTCAGCTCCGCCTCGGGATCGCGCAGGTTCTTTTTGTTCGTGTACACATAAAGCTCGCCGTTCGCGTGCTGCCCGGACATCTTTAACGGGATCTGGA
This sequence comes from uncultured Roseburia sp., assembly GCA_947642555.1. GTDB lineage: Bacteria > Bacillota > Clostridia > Lachnospirales > Lachnospiraceae > Roseburia. The sequence goes on from CANRSX010000005.1 coordinate 92,897, forward strand.
CGTAGTTATAAATCTGATTCATCTGGTTCATAAACTCCAGATTTCCCCGCACATCCGACGCCGCCTGCAGAAAAGAGCTCTGCGTAAGCCCGGTCGTCAGCCTCACCGCAGCCTCCATCTGGCGCACCTGCTTATCCAGCCGCTCGTAGAGACTGCTTAACTTCTGTTCTTCTCTTAAATCCTGCGGCGTCAGGAGCCACTGCCGCTCAATCATCCCGCGAAATACGGTCTGAAATTCACGTCCCGCAAACAGTCTCTGAAGCCCTTCCAGCCCGTCCTTCCCGCTTCCGGCGAGCACGGTTCTGAGCGCCCCCAGAAACTCGTCCGCGGTCAGATCCGCGCGCAGCGCAGTCGTCTGCGCCGCGTCTCCCGCGGACGCACCGGCCTCCCTGGCCCCTTCCGTCATCGTATCCACATAAATACTGTCCGGATCCGCACCGGCAAACAGCGCGGGATTTCCGGCGAGCGCCGGGATGTTCATCAGCTCCTTCGCAAGCGCCGCCTGCTGATCCGCTGTGAGCAGACTGTAAAGCGCCGCGCCTGCCTGCTGACCCGCGGCGGGCGCTCCGCCGTCCCCGCCCGCGGCCGCTGTCTCCACGGCTGCTTTTGGAATTCCGGCATCAGATGCCGTTCCCGGATCCGCATTCTGTCCGTCTACGGCGGACATTCCGTCCCCGGCAGACGCGCCGTTTATAAGATCCGCCGCCATCAGACGGCCATCCCCGGCGCCGGTCTGCTCCGTCTGATCCGCCACACCCGGCTGCCCTGCCACGGCCCCGGGATCCGCCGCACCCGGCCCGCCTGCCACAGCTCCGGAGCCCGGCTGCCCCGCCACAGCCCCGGGATCCGCCTCCTGGCCCCCGTCGCCCAGAAAAATACCCGCCATCCGGTCAAACAGGGCGAATGCCTCCTCCGGGGTCAGCGCCTCGTCGCCGAACGCCTCCGCCAGGTGGCCGGCCAAAAGCTCCATCTCGCCGGTCAGCGCATGCTGATCCGTCAGATAGCGCTCGAACTGCGACGCCATCTCCTCCGTTACCGGAAGGCCGAGCTTTGTCATCTGCACGAGCGTCTGTACGTTCGTCTGCGGATTCGCGGTCAGAAGCTTTGCCATGTTAAGGATGCTCTGCCGCCCGATCGGCATCTGCTCCTGCATCATCGCATCCACCATCATTAACGTCCGCTCCGTCACCGGCACCTGCGCCGCGGTCAGCGCGTTCGTCAGAATCGGATTTCCCGCGTTTCCGGGCCCGGTATAAGGGCGGATCGACACTGTCGTGCCGTCGTTGGATTTTACCTGAAAAAACATGGACGACCCCTGACGGACATCCACCTTTCCCTCCAGACGGGCGGAAATCAGCTGGCCGTTTCCGAGCGCTAAGAGCACTTTCCCGCCTTTTACGCTGTTTACCGTCCCCTCGAAAATATTTCCCGCGGACAGCTCCCCCACGGTGGAGACCAGCTTCTGCGTCCCCTGCGCGCTCTTAAGCTCCTCCGTGCCGTTTGTCACATTCCGGTTGTATTGTCCCAGCATATCCGTTATCTGCATCATGGGCCTCCGTCTGTACTGTACTCACGGCAGAATTCATCTGTCATGAGCAGATATAAAGTTTCCGATAAAGCTCTTCCGGTGAATCGGCGACGGGCCGTATGTCCGGATCGCGGCGATATGAGCCGCCGAACCGTAGCCCTTGTGCGCGGCAAACCCGTATTCCGGCATCTGCTTATCATAATCAAGCATCAGCCGGTCCCTCGTCACCTTCGCGAGAATGCTCGCCGCGCCGATGGAAATGCTTTTTGCATCCCCTTTTATAATCGGCACCTGGCGTGTCGCAATCCCCGGAATCGTCACCGCGTCATTTAATAATATATCGGGTTTTACCTTAAGATTGCTTATAGCCTGCCGCATCGCCTCGTAGGTCGCCCGGAGGATATTGATCTCGTCGATCCGCTCCGGCCCTACGATCCCGACAGCCGCCGCGACGGCCTCCCTCATGATCACATCGTAAAGCTCCTCGCGCTTTGCGGCGGAGAGCTTCTTGGAATCGTTGATATAGAGGATCTCGCAGTCCTTCGGAAGGATCACGGCCCCCGCCACCACGGGACCCGCCAGCGGCCCTCTCCCCGCCTCGTCGATCCCGCAGATATGCGCATACATCCCGTATTCCGTCTCGTATCTTCTCAGCTGATGGATCCGCTCCCGCTCCGCGGCAAGCTTTTCGATGCGCCCCGCGGCCTGCGCGACGAGCTTTTGTACGCCCCCGCGCGGGTCTTTCTGATAGGCCTCGATAAAAGAAGGCAGCATATCCTCCGATGCCGCCTTTAGCTCCTTACTGATCGCGCTGATTGTCTTCTCTTCTGTCATCTCTTTGCCCTCTCCCGCTTTTATGGCCGCTCCAGCGTGATCCGCCCGGTCTTCCCGCTGCGGAAATCGTCAAGAATCAGCGCCGCCGCCCTGCTGTAATCCAGCTCGTTTCCTCTCGACACGCAGTTCCGGTTCACGGCGATCTGCTCTAAAATCTTTACCGGTTCCGCCGACTCGTCGAGCTCCCCGTAACGCCCGGTGAGCGCGCCCGGATAATCCGATACCAGGATACGGATCAGCGCAAGGCTCAGCTCGTCGATGTTTAAGATCTCGTCCTTTATCGCGCCGATTAACGCGAGACGCAGGCCGACCGTCTGATCCTCGAATTTCGGCCAGAGGATCCCCGGCGTATCCAAAAGCTCCACCTGCTTATTTAAGCGGATCCACTGCTTTCCTTTGGTGACGCCCGGTTTGTTCCCCGTCTTCGCGCACGCGCGGCCCGCATAGGAATTGATGAAGGTGGATTTCCCCACGTTCGGAATCCCCACCACCATGGCGCGGACCGGGCGGTTTAAGATGCCGCGCCGCTTATCACGCTCCATCTTTTCCTTGCATGCCTCCATGATCACTGCCGTGACCTGCTTCATGCCCGCGCGGCTCCTCGCGTCAAGCCCCACCACATGATGGCCCTTCTCCCGAAAGTACGCGGCCCATTCTGCGCTGACGCTCTCGTCCGCCAGATCATATTTATTCATCAGGATCAGCCGGGATTTCTGTTTTCCAAGCTCATCGATGTCCGGATTGCGGCTGCTGGCGGGAATCCGCGCATCCACAAGCTCGATCACCAGATCGATCAGGCGCATATCCTCCTGCATCTGCCGCTTTGCCTTTGTCATATGTCCCGGATACCACTGAAACTGCATCGCTCTACTCCTCTCCGTCCTCCTGCCCGTGGCAGTCTTTCCGTCGGAAAAGCGCCGCCCTCCCGCAAAGCCCGGCCTTCCGCCGTCACAAAAAACCGGCGAGCCCCCAGGGAGCCACGCGGAACCACGCCTTTCCGATAATATGTTCCTTTTTGATATTGCCGATATTCGCGTACCGGCTGTCCTCACTGTTGTTCCGGTTGTCGCCGAGGACAAAAAATTCGTCCGTCCCCAGCGTGATCTCCTCCGCCGCAAGCCCCGCGTCTTCCATCGCAGCCACCTCCACGGTCTCCTGGAACGGCTTCCCGTTCACGTAGAGCACGCCGCCCGCAATCTGTACCGTATCGCCCGGGCCCGCGACCACACGCTTGACATAATAGTGGGATTTTTCATTGCCGTTCGGCAGAAATACAATGATATCGCCCGGCTTCGGATTTGTCACTTTATAGATAAAACGGTTCACAAGGATCTCGTCGCCGCCGTTTAAGGTCTCCGCCATCGACTGGCCCACCACGCTGGTGCGCAGGCCAATGAAATAGACAAATGTAAACGCCATCAGCAGTGTGATCAGTATCTCGATCACCCAGATGCAGATCTCCTTCATCACCGTTGTATTGACCGTTTTTTTCTGTCTGCCAAAATGCAGGCCTTTTTTTCGTCTGCCCATGCTCTTTCCTCTCTGGGCCAATCCCTGTTTCAAAAAATACCAGGGCATATCCACGGAGGAATATACTCTGGTATTCGGATCTGCCTGTGATTATTTCATCAGCTCTTTGACCTTGGCCTTCTTGCCGATGCGTCCTCTTAAGTAGAACAGCTTTGCACGTCTCACCTTACCTCTGCGCACGACCTCCACCTTCTCCACGTTCGGAGAGTGTAACGGCCAGGTCTTCTCAACCCCCACGCCGTTGGAGAGCTTACGCACCGTAAACGTCTCGCGGTTGCTCGCGCCCTGTCTCTTGATCACGATTCCCTCAAAGACCTGGATCCTCTCACGGTTTCCCTCTTTGATCTTACCGTAAACCTTCACCGTATCGCCGACACGGAACTCCGGCACCTCTTCCTTCAGCTGTCCGGCCTCAATGTTCCGGATAATCTCAGTTGCGTTCATTCTGTAACCTCCTATGTCTTCTGGATGTTCTTGCCGCGCCCTTTGCGGCAGAGGACCATCTTCCTATTCACAACTGTTGTATTTTACCACAGGTTTTCGCGCTTGTAAAGGAAAATCACCGCTGCAGCCAGAATATTTTTTCTCTGGAAAAACAAAGTCCCAGCGATTCCTGGAGCCGGACGGATCCCGTATTCCCCTCTTCGATCTGGCCGTAAGGGGTAAATCCGCGCTCTGTCATCTCATTGATCAGATACGTTTCAAGAGCCCCTCCGATCCCTCTCCTCCGGTATTCTGGCAGCACGGTCAGAAATCCGATGCTTCCCTCCGTGTGCATGCCGGCAAAGCCTGCCAGCTGCCCGTCCAGAAATGCCCCGAACATCCAGCCCTTTTCCAGCCGTTCCATAAGATACGGCAGGTCGGCTCCGGCCGAACCGGTCATCTCATAGTGCGCCGCCACCGTATCCAGCCAGTCGGGCGTAAGCCGGCAGATCCGCGGCCTCTGATCCGTCTGAAGGGTGCCGCCGGCCGGATCCGCAGCGAGGTAGCGTCCCCGCACCGGAATCTTTTCCCTGCGCGTGTACACCGCCTGCTCACAGGTCATGATCCGCGCGTATCCGTACTCACGTTCCAGAAGATCCGCCAGAAATTCCTGATGCACCGCAAAAAGCCCCCCGCCGTCCTCCCGCAGCAGACTAAAAAGCATACGTCGTCCCGCGTCCTCCTCTCCCGCTGTGGCAAAGCGGATCCCGCTCTCCTTATCCAGAAGGCAGATCTCTTCCCCGTCGTCATACAGCACGTGGGCTTTTCCGCGGACAATCAGCTCCGTCATATCGATGTGTAAAAGCTTCTGCCGCATCAGCCGCTTATGGCAGTCCCAGAGCCTGCAGTATTTCTCATAGAGATCCGGACGGCGGAGCCTGGTGCGTTCCTCAGACTGCTCTCTTCGCCATGCGTCGATCTGTCTCTGATTGCCCGAGAGCAGGACGTCCGGCACCGGCATTCCCCGCCATACCCGCGGACGGCTGTACTGCGGATACTCTAACAGCTCCCCCTCAAACGATTCCGCCTCGCCGGAGCGCTCGTTGCCGAGCACCCCGGGCACCATGCGCGCCACCGCGTCTGTCAGCACCATCGCCGCGAGTTCCCCGCCGGTCAGCACGTAATCCCCGATCGAAATATAGTCTGTCACAACCGTATCGAGCACACGCTCATCGATCCCCTCGTAGTGCCCGCAGAGCAGGATCAGCCCATCCTCCTTCGCAAACGCCTTCGCATGCTCCTGGGTAAAGGTCTCCCCCTGCGGCGTCAGATAGACGGTGCGCACCGCGGCCCCTGCGCGTTCCCTCGCCGCACACCACGCGTCGTAGACCGGCTGCGCCTGCATCAGCATACCCGCGCCGCCCCCGTAGGGATAATCGTCCACCTTCCGATGGATATCCTTCGTATAATCCCGGATATCAATGGCCTCGATCGACAGCAGTCCCTGCGTGACGGCCCGCCCGATGATCCCGGCGGACAGCCCCTGCCGCACCATGTCCGGAAACAGCGTAAGGATCTGAATCTTCATGTCGTCTCCCCTCTCTGCCCGCGCATCGTCAGAGCAGCGCAAACAGCAGGGCGCCGACAAACACGATCGCACCGAGCACGGCGCCGATGATCCCGATTACCATTCCCGCGATCGCCATGCCCCGTTTGGAGGACTGAAGCGACTTATTCCCATACACGATCGCCAGCGCCCCGAACAGGATCCCGAAGGCTCCCCCGACAAAGCTGGTCACAATGCTGATGATGGAAAAGATCAGCGCCATGGTCGCATACTGTGACAGATCCGTCCCCCGCACGTAGACCGGCTGAGGCGGCGCTCCGTACCCCGGCTGGCCCGGCGCTCCGTATCCCGGCTGGCCCGGCGCTCCGTACCCCGGCTGGCCTGGCTGCGGCGCATACAGCGGCTGCGTCATCAGGCTGATCAGCTCCTCAATGTCCTTTTTGTACGCGCTCTTGGGCACACAGCCCATAAACCCGGTCATCGCGATCTCCCTGCCGTAAACCCCCGGAAGCCAGAGATTCCTCGTCCACGCCTCCACGTGGAACACGCCGTTTCTGTAGCTCCAGATCATAAATTTCGGGATTTCAATCAGCCCGCCGCCGGCGCGTAAGATCCGCTCTCCCTTAAAATCCACCATGTGAAACCCGTGTTTGTATATAAAATCCGACATGATATACTGCACAAAATCATCCGGCCGGTTTAAAACCACCTCTCTGATATATCTCGCCATGACTACTTCTGCTCCTTCTTCTGGTTTACTTCCCGCAATCCCGGCAGCAGATGCACCCGCATGCTCCTGCCCTTAAGATCGACCTCTCTGATGCATTCCTTAATCACCGGGATTAACAGCTCTTCCCCGCTCTCCTGCCGCACGACATAGACATCGTTTGCGCCCGTCTGCAGGACATCTGTAAGCTCTCCGAGCAGCTCCCCCTCGTCCGTGCGGACCAGAAGGCCGATCAAATCCGCGATGAAATATTCGCCTTCCTTTAGCTCCACCGCGTTTTCCCGCGTGACGTACAGGCTTTTTTTCACATATTTCTGCACGTCGTTGATGTCGTCGATGCCCTTAAACTTTACGATGACCAGATTTTTGGAAAACCGGACGCCCGCAATCTCAAGCTCCTGCTTCCCTGTCCCGGTATCAAGAATCACCTGCTTTAATTTTTTATAGCGCGCCGGGTCGTCCGTCGTCGGAAATACCTTTACCTCGCCGCGCACGCCGTGGGTTGTCGTAATCACACCCACCTGGAGCAAATCTTCCATACTGTTCTCCTTTATGTCCCTGCTATCCCGAAAAGAATTGTAAAGCGAAAAGAAGCTATCCCGGTGCGGAGATATGCCCGCGACAGGATAGCCCTGGATTTACTGTGTAATCTCGACAATAACCTTCTTTTCTTCCTTTGAGGCAGCCGCCTTAACAACAGAACGGATAGCCTTCGCGATTCGTCCCTGTTTGCCGATTACCTTACCCATGTCAGACTGCGCAACGTGCAGCTCCACGACAATCGATCTTTCGTTTTCCGTCTGGGTCACCACGACCTCATCCGGGTAATCGACTAGTGATTTGGCAATTACTTCCACTAATTCCTTCATAAGATCCACCTCACCAATCTTATTTCTCGATTCCTGCCGCCTTTAAGATGCGGGCTACAGTATCGGTCGGCTGTGCTCCGTTAGCTAACCATTTCTTAGCTAATTCTTCATTGACATGATACTCGCTGGGATCCTTCATCGGATCGTAAGTTCCAATCTCCTCGATGCATCTTCCGTCTCTCGGTGATCTGGAATCCGCAACCACGATTCTATAGAAAGGAGCTTTCTTCTGTCCCATTCTTCTCAATCTGATCTTTACTGCCATCTCTTTCACCTCCCTTAATCTGATCACTATCAATATTTATATGAAAGCCCTGGCCTGAAAAACAGGCCGGCCCGCATCATATGACGCGTGTCGCGCATCGTGCGCACAGCCCCGGGCGTTCATGTCCTGCCTGTTCTGTCAGAACGGTAACCCCTGAAACAGTCCGCCGCGCCTGCTCTTTTTCATCATGCCCGGCATCTGCTTCATCATCTTTTTCATCTGGTCAAACTGCTTTACCAGGCGGTTGACCTCCGCGATATCCACGCCGGCGCCCTGCGCGATCCTGCGCTTCCTGGACGGATTTAACAGGCCCGGGTTCTGCCGCTCCTGCGGCGTCATGGAATAAATGATCGCCTCCGTGCGCGCCAGGTTCTTCTCCGCCGCCTCCTCGTCGATCTTTGGCATCTTACCGCCGCCGATCCCGAGTCCGGGCATCATCCCAAGAATCCCGGAGAATCCTCCCATCTTCTTCATCTGGCTCATGGAATCCAGATACATCTCAAAGTCAAATTCGTTCCGGCGCATCTTCTGCTCGAGCTTTTTTGCCTGCTCCTCGTCAATCTCCTCCTGAGCCTTCTCGATCAGAGTGAGCACGTCGCCCATGCCGAGGATCCGTGACGCCATACGGTCCGGATAAAACTGCTCCAGATCCGAGAGCTTCTCGCCCATACCGGCGTAGAAAATCGGCCGTCCGGTCACCGCGCGGATCGATAACGCCGCTCCGCCCCTGGTGTCGCCATCGAGCTTGGTTAAGATCACGCCGTCGATCCCGATCTGTTCGTCAAACGTCTTCGCCACATTGACGGCGTCCTGTCCGGTCATCGCATCGACCACCAGCACCGTCTGATGCACCGTGACCTCTTCTTTGATCCGCACGAGCTCCGCCATCATATCCTCATCGATGTGAAGGCGTCCCGCCGTATCGAGGATCACCAGCTTATATTCATTCTTTATAGCATGCTCCACCGCCGCTTTCGCGATGTCGACCGGGCTGTTTTTTGTGCCCATGGAGAAGACCTCCACGCCCTGCTTCTGGCCGTTCACCTGAAGCTGCTCGACCGCCGCCGGACGGTACACATCGCAGGCCACGAGAAGCGTCTTTTTGCCTTTGTTCTGAAACTTCCCTGCAAGCTTTGCCGCAGTGGTCGTCTTACCGGCTCCCTGGAGTCCGGTCATCATGATCACGGTGAGCGCCTTCCCCGGCTCTAACGCAAGCTCCGTCGTCTCGGAGCCCATCAGGCGGACCATCTCTTCGTTGACGATCTTGATCACCATCTGCCCCGGATTCAGCCCGCTCATGACGTCCTGTCCGACCGCGCGCTCCTGCACGTCCCGGACGAACTGCTTTACGACCTTAAAATTGACATCCGCCTCCAAGAGCGCGAGCTTTACTTCCCGAAGCGCCGTCTTCACGTCGTCCTCCGTCAGCCGTCCCTTGCTCCGCAGATTCTTAAACACATTCTGAAGTTTTTCGGATAAGCTGTCAAATGCCATCTATAACTCCTCTGATAACCGGTTTGAAATCCGTTCTATCTCGTCCACCAGCGCGGCGTCCCCGGTCGCGCGGTACTGCTCCGCCAGCCGGCGGATCTGCGCGATCTTCTCCTTCGCGGATAAAAACTTCCCGACCAGGTGCAGCTTCTCCTCATACCCGGTAAGCGTCCTGGTACAGCGCTTCACCATATCGTGCACGCCCTGCCTGCTGATCCCCTCCTCGTCCGCGATCTCGCCGAGCGAGAGATCCTGAAAAACGAAGGCCTCATAAATCCTGCGCTGATGTTCGTTTAACAGCTCCCCGTAAAAATCATAGAGGTATGCCTGCTCCACTTTCTCTTCCATCTCAGACTCCGTATCTCTCACAGAAAAATGGTTCTTTTTCTGCACCTGGGACAGTGTAGCATAAAGGAGGATGGGTGTCAAGTGTTTTTTCTTTACAAACTATTGTACGATATTCTGACCGTCTGTGCCACTGCCTGCTGCACTTTCCTTTTATGCCGTCAAGACCGACAATCTTCTGACCGGGAAGAAAACAGAATATTATAATTGTCTGACACGAAAATGTGTGCTATGATAGCGGCATGGGAAACCATAGAGCCAAGGCGGCTTTACCCCTCTTGTTTTTTGCGGAGGGTTCAGGTAGTCCTCCAGACGAAAGAAAGGAGGGCGATGCAATGTATGTTACATATCAGGATTTAATCCAGATCGGTATACTCATTGTCGCCCTTGCGAATTTGATTTATCAGATTTACAAGGGAAAAAAGAAATAGCCGCCACTATTCACAGTAGTGACGGCTGACGCTATAAGCGTTAAGTAATAACTGTTTGTGGGTAGAGCCGCTTCTATGGCTTTCCCTTTTTCTATGCTTAATATAGCACATCTGGCAGCAGGATTCAAGAGCCAAACATACGTTTATTGTAATGTGATTGTGAAAGCCGTCTCTCACCAGTCGCACAGACTCCCGTCCGCCGGACGCCTGCACACCGGAATATATGCCCGTTTGTACGGGTAACGCTTCGCGGCCTCCTCGTCGATGTCGCAGCCGATGCCCGGCTTATCCTCCATCGTCAGGTAGCCGTCTTTATAGACCGGTCCTCCCTTTACGACCTCCTTTACCGTGTCGTCCACCGTGCCGTCCTCCTGGATGCCGAAATTGTACGACGACACATTTAAGTGCCAGTTCACCGCGTGCGTGACCGGAGAGACGTCGTTCGGCCCGTGCCACGCCGTCTTCACATCATAGGTCTCCGCGATGGCGCCGATCTTTTTCGCCTCGGTGATCCCGCCGATGCGGATTAAGTCGCAACGGATAAAGTCAAGCCACCGGTTTGTGATCCCCGGCAGGCACTCCCAGCGACTTTTGTAGAGCTCGCCGAAGGCGATGGGCACATGGGTGTGATCCCGCACCGTCTTTAAGCTCTCCGGGCAGTCCGGGGCGATCGGATCCTCGATAAAAAACGGGTTGTACGGCTCTAATTTCCGCATGATATAAATCGCCCGCTCCGGCGCAAACCGCTCATGCAGGTCATAGATGATGCCGACCTGGTCGCCGACGGTCTTTCGTATTTTAATAAAATAATTCACCATCTCATCTGCCCAGAACTCGGGATCCCAGTCCTCGATCTTCGGCGTATTCTGAATCTCCTCCGACCCGAGCGTGCCGTTTGCGGAGGGAAGTCCGGCACGAAGGCGGATTACCTTTAACCCTCTCTCCTTCACAAAATTCGCGGCTTTTTCGATCTTCTCCTCATTGGTCTTTCCGAGCACGTGCGAATAGCAGAGCACCTTGTCGCGCAGCTTCCCGCCGAGCAGCGAATACAGCGGCATCCCCGCCAGCTTCGCCTTGATGTCCCACAGCGCCATGTCGATCCCGCAGAGCGCGCTCATGCTGATATTGCCGCCTCTCCAGTAGGTTCCGCGGTAGATGAGCTGCCAGATCTCCTCGATCCGGTCCGTGTCCATGCCGATTAACATCGGGCGCAGATATTCTAAGGTCAGATCCTCGACCGCCTTCTCGCGCCCGTTCATGGAGGCGTCCCCGATCCCGTAAATGTCCGGATCCTCGGTCAGTATTTTGATAAACAGATAATTCTGCTTCGGGCAGGTCAGAATCGTTTTTACATCCGTAATTTTCATAATTTCACTCCTTTTAAAGCTCCCATTTTTCCTTCAGCTCCTTCAGCTGGTAATACATCGGCTTCGGCCGGTCGTCAAAGTCCATCATGCCGTCAAATGCGAATGCGCCCAGCTTAAATTTTTCGTTGATATGCCCCTCCAGATAATCCGCCCACTGGGTCGGCGCGTCGCTGTAGCTCCAGACATTCATGACCTCCACGTAGTCCAGCGAATAGAAGAGCGTCGCAAAATCGCGGTACCACTGCGCCTGGATCTGCGGATCCCAGGGCGCGTGCCAGTAGTTCGGGTTCGCCGGGGAGGGGCGTAATCCCATGCGGATCGGCGATTTTCCCATGGCGGAGGGCGTGCAGATCTCCGTCAGCTGAATAGGCAGGTGATAGCGCTCATGCCACCACGCAAGAAGCTCCATCGTGTTAAACAGCTCGTACGGAAAATCGTGAAACTGCAGCCCTAAGGCGTCGATCTGCATCCCGTGCTTTGTGCAGTAGTCGATAAATTCCGGGATGGAACAGCAGTACTCGTTCGGCGGGGAGAGGGGCAGCTTGTACTGCTTTTTAAACGCGATAAAATCCTCATTGCGGTTGACATCCATACCGTACTTGTTCTGCCACTCGTCGTAAAAATTGATCATGATCCGCGTCTTCGGCGAGAGCCGTTTTACCACGTCATAGACATCCTTCACGATCTGAAAATGTTCTTCCATCGTGAAATTGTACGGGTTCTGCTGCAGCGGCTCGTTAAAATCAATGCACTCAAAGGCATTCGGCCGCGCCCCGAAGATCAGCTCCGCACGTTCGATCTCCAGCCGCCGGATCTCCTCATAGGAAAGGCTTCCCATCCAGTTTTCGTGCTCCCACCAGGGGCAGAACCAGACCAGCGCGTGTCCCCGCACCGCGATCCCGTTTTCCGTACACCAGTCGAGCATGTCAAACATCACGTCATAGTGCGTCTCCCCCCGGTAAGGCTCAAAGACGCCCCAGTGCGTGGGAATCGTGCCCTGGCCGAACAGCTCCTTAAAATTCTCCCGGAACGGCTCTCCCCCGTCGGTAAAGCCCTTTAGGCAGCAGCCGAAGGTAAAACGATCCCTCTTCCCGCGCCGCTCAATGGTGTGGTTCGCGTGGAAGAGCACGAGTTCCTCGCCCGCCCAGAGCAGGTCGGCGAAAGCGGCCTCCTCCGCGGCAGCGCTGCTTTGTGCGCCCGGGCAGCCGCCGGCAGCGGCTTCCGTATCCCGGCTGTCTGAGGCAGCACACCCGGCATCACCGGCTTTGGCAGCCGGGCAGCCTCCGGCACCCTCTCTCTTGTAATCCTCGCCTGTAGTTCCAAGAAACCTCCGCACCGCCGCAAGCCGTTCCGTCGTCCGCTTCGGCAGATACCCCCACTCCTTCTTAGCCATCGCCGCGTACCGCTCCACGCTGCACAGCCGGCTTTCCATGCATGCCCGGCGCAGGTCAAGAGGCGTGTCGGAGGGAGGATAGCCCTCACCGCCGTTGTCCGCAAAGATCATGGTGCCGCCGAAGCCTTTTACCAGAAACTGCGTGTAAAACACCGCGCGCGAAAGCTCCGTCTCAAAGACCCACACGTCCCCCTGCTCCTTCGGGAAGCATTTGACCGGATTCCGGTTCACATCGTAAAGCACGCAGGCGCCGAGCACGTTTTCCTGCTTTTTTACCACATAACGCATGTCTGATTCACCCCCTGTCATGTCTGTGTTCCGTCGGCCCCGCAGGAGCCCTTCACTTTGTCTCCTGCCCGCCGGCCGCCCGTATTGAGAGCTTCCTTCCGGTCGCCAGGTTCCACGCCTCCGCCATCTCCCGCAGCGCGTAATACGCCGGCTTCGGCACATTATTCACGTCCAGGATCCCGTCAAAGTCAAACGCCTGGAGGCGGAATTTCTCATTGGGATGCCCTGCTAAAAATTCCCCCCACTGGGTCGGCGCGTCCGATATACTCCAGCAGGTTAAGCCGGTCACGCAGTCCGTGCTGTAAAAATACGTCGCGAAATCCCGGTACCACTCCTCCTGAAGCCGCTCGTCCCAGGGCCTGCGCCAGTATTTATCCAGCGGAACCGGCCGGTTTCCCATATGAAACGCCGTCTTTCCGGTCTTTGAGGGCGTGGAGACCTCGGTCAGCTGGATCGGCAGATGATAGCGGCCGCTCCACCACTCGATCAGCTCCATCGTGTCAAACAGGTCGTAAAAGCCGTCGTGGAACTGAAGCCCCAGGACATCCACCTGTATCCCCTCTTCCTTACAGCGGTCTAAAAACATCGGGACCGTGACGCAGTAACGGTTCGGCACGGAATCCGGCAGCCCGTAGCTCTTCTTCCACTCTCTCGCCGCCGGGATGTCGTTTTCGCTAAATCCGTAGTTTCCCTGCCACTCGTCATAAAAATTGATCATCAGCTTCGTGTTCGGCGAATATGTCCGGATGACCTCGTACACTTCCTTACAGATCTCAACATGCTGGTCAAACGTAAAATTAAACGGATTGCTCTGCAGCGGCTCGTTAAAATCTACGCTTGTAAACGCATTCGGACGGCTGGAGAGAATATATTTCGCGCGGTCCACGACAAGCTTTTTAAAGCCCTCATAATCCTCCCTGCCATAGCGTCCCATCCAGTTTTTTCCCTCCCACCAGTCGGAAAACCAGACGAGCGCATGGCCGCGCACCGGGATGTGGTGTTCGGTACACCAGTCGAGCATGTCAAAGATCACGTCGTAGTGCTGCTCCCCCTCGTACGGCTCCACACAGCCCCAGTGGGTCGGGATCACGGCCTCGCCGAACACGTCCAGGAAGCAGTTTTTGAAATGATCCCCGCCGTCCGTAAAGCCCTTCATGCAGCCGACAAAGGAAAAATCGTCCCGGTTGCCGCGCTTTCCGATCTTAATCTGGGAATCCAGCAGCACCGCCTTCTCCCCCGCCCACAGGATCTTTGCGAGGGCGGCTTCCACAGCCGCCTCCCGAAGCAGCGTCTCCGCCTCCCGAAGCAGCCATGCCGGTTCCGCAGGGACAAACCCGTGCTTTGCCTCAAACCGCCCGAGGTATTTCTTCACGCGGTGCAGGCGGCTCTTCGTGCCCTCCAGCAGGAAATCCCGCACCGTATCGGAGGGCTCATAGCCCGCCTCCTCGTTGTCCGCGAACAGCACCGCGGATCCAAAGCCCGGCACATCCAGCTTTGACATGAAAACCGCGCGTGGCAGCACCGCCTCAAAGGAGATGACGTCCCCCTCGTGCACTCCGAATTCCTTTACCGGGTTGCGCTCCAGATCATACATCACATAGGTGCCAAGTCTCGTATTGATTTTTTTCCATAAATATTTCATCGCATTTCCTCTTTTCTGTTCTCTTCACACCGCCGGATCATTTCAGCCCCGACGTCACGATCCCCTGCACAAAGTATTTCTGCGCCGCGAAAAAGACGACCAGGATCGGCATCATAACCACAAGTGTCGCCGCCATCAGAAGCGGCCAGTCGACAATCCCAAGCTCGTTAAACTGCTGCAGCCCGATCTGCACCGTATACATGTCCTTCGAATTCGTCATGATCAGCGGATAGAAAAATTCGTTCCAGGTATAGGTGAATTTCAGTATGACAAACGTCGCGAACACCGTCTTGCTCTGCGGCAGATAAATCGACGCGAACAGCTGGAAATTATTGCACCCGTCGATGCGCGCCGCGTCGTCTAACGACCGCGGGAAGGTCAGGTAAAACTGGCGGCAGAGAAAAATCCCCAGAGGCGCCGCCGTAAACGGGATAATGAGCGCCCAGTAGGTGCCGAGCAGTCCCGTTCCCCCGGCTCCCGTGATATCGTTTCCCCCGAGCAGCGGAATGGAACGCAGCATGATATACTGCGGGATGATATACGCCTGTGCCGGGATCATAATGCCCGCCATAAACATCATAAAAATCGCCGTGTTTCCCTTAAATTTCAGCCGCGCAAACGAAAATCCCGCGAGCGAGCTGATAAAGGTGCTTAAAAGCACCACCATTAACGTGACAAACCCGGAATTTAAGAAATACCGGAACCAGTTATTTCTGGCAAAGCAGTCCACAAAATTGTGAAACTGCGGCACCTTCGGGAAGAACCGGAAGGTGGCCGTCAGCGTCTCCTTCTGCTCCTTTAACGCGGTGAGTATCATGATAAACAGCGGGAAAAAGGAGAATGCCACCACGATCACAAGAAACAGCACGATCATGACGCGGATGATGCGCCTTCTGATTTTATACATCCGGACGGATCTAACGTCCACTTCTTTCGTCTTACTGGTCAACCTCAGCACCTCCGTTCCTGTTTCCGTACCGGAACAATAGCAGCGTGATCGTCATGGACGTCGCCAGAAGCACCACCGAGATCGCGGAGGCATAGCCCATCTTCCATCCGACAAACGCCTGCATGTAGATCTGATGCACCAGCGTGGTCGTCCGGTAGGCAGGACCGCCGCTGGTCATGTTGTACACCTGGCCGAACACCTGGAAGGACGACATGATCGTCATGATCAGGATCAGGTACGTGGTCGGCGCGAGCATGGGAACGCTGATCTTAAAAAACTGCTGGAGCTTTGACGCGCCGTCGATCGTGGCCGCCTCGTAGAGATCGGGCGGCACGGACTGAAAGCCCGCCAGATACATGACCATGCAGTATCCCACCCCCTGCCAGACCGACATGACGATCAGGCACGGCATCACGAGCTTCATGTTGTCCAGCCACAGCTGCTGCTTTAAGCCCAAAAATGACATGATAGAATTTAACAGCCCGTTCGGGTTATAGATATACAGCCAGATCATGGATGCCGCGACGACGGAAACCGTATAAGGGATATAGATAATCGTTCGGAAAATTTTGCTTCCCCGCAGCCATTTTTCATTCAGAAACGCCGCGATGATCAGGCCGAGCACCACATTGATTGCCACCACAAAAAAGGTGTATTCCGCTGTATTGACAAAGGCACGCTTGAACGCGACATCTGTAAACAGCTTTTTATAATTTGCCAGTCCCACAAAACTCTTTGATACCAGATTATAATCCGTAAAACTGTACGAGAGGGAAATCGCCAGCGGGATGATAATAAACGTAAACGATACGAGAAAAGCAGGTAAAATGAAAAGATAGGGACCGATGCGAAAACGTTTCTTTTTGTTCATGCAGACTCCTCCTTATGCGCACACTGGAACGAACGCTGCCGCGCCTCGCGGATCAGCTTGCCAGAAAAGGCCCGGCCGCAGGGACCGGGCCCATTTCATGGCTTAATTCGCCGTGCGCTCCTCGTCGTAGAGCCGGATGATCTCATCGATACACTCCTGCGGCGTCAGCTCGCCGACAAACATCCGGCTGAACGTCGGGTTTAAGCAGGTGTCGCGCAGATAGACAAAATCATAGTTGGACACGCCGTACATGCGCGCCTTCGGCAGCATCTCAAGAAGCACTGCGTTAAAGTCGGGATCCATGGCCAGGTAATCCGCCTCGGTCGACTTTCTCGTCGGCACATAGCCCACGAGCTCCGCGTTTTTCATCATCGCCTCCGCGCTGGTGATCACCTTCCACGCCTCGATCGCCTCCGCCTCATGCTTTGTCGCGTTGTTGATCACGATAAAGGATCCGTACGTACCGGTTAAATCTCCCGGAGGGCAGGCATACCCCACGTTCTCCCAGTCCATATTTTCCTTCATGTTAATCACGTTATTACAGGAATCATTTAAGGACATCGCAGCCATCCCGTTTACGAAAAACGATCCGGAAATATCAAAGGAATCGATGGATCCGCAGATCTTGTTCTGGATGATGTCATTGTACATCTCCACACACTTCACCACCTCCGGCTCGTTTAAGCGCAGATTGAACTCGTCATCCCAGATGCTGTCCACGCCCTCGATGTTCATAAACGCCCACAGCGGCTGGTCGCAGGAACCGGCAGTCGCCACCTGGAAGCCTGCCTGCTCCGTGATGCC
Organism: uncultured Roseburia sp.; assembly: GCA_947642555.1. Lineage (GTDB taxonomy): Bacteria > Bacillota > Clostridia > Lachnospirales > Lachnospiraceae > Roseburia. Next base: position 110,221 of record CANRSX010000005.1, read on the forward strand.
GTCCTCGTTGACCACGGTCAGCTTCTCGGCATACTCATAGATCTCCTCCAAGGTCTGGGGCGGTGACTCCGGATCTAAGCCCGCAGCCTCAAATAAATCCTTCCGCCAGAAATACGGGCGGAGCTCCGGGAAGAGCACGCCGACAAATTCGCCGTCCACTCTGCCGTTCTCGATCATGTTCGGGTAGATGTCATCCCATCCGTCCCAGCCGTCTAACTTGTCGTCAAGACGCATAAAATTGTGCTCCGTCGTGTCAAAGTTCGCTAACATCAGGCATCCGCAGGCCAGGATATCAGGACCCGTTCCGCCTGCCAGCGAGACGCTGATCTTGGTGGGATACTCGCTCCAGGCGATCGGCGTCACTTCCATATCGATGTTCGGGCAATTTGCCTCCACAGACTCCTCGATATAGTCGCACCAGGCCTCGGCCTTGCTGTCGCTGCCGCCCCACCACATGGTGATCTTCACCTTCTCGCCGGAAGATGCGCCGTCATCCGCCGGCGTCTCATCCCCGCCGGTCCCGGCGTCGCTGCCGCCCGCTTCCGCGCTGCTGCCGCTGTCCGCTCCGCCGCTGTCATCGCCGGTGCCGCCACCGCCTCCGCATGCCGCAAACATACCGACTAACATCGTCGCCGTTAACAATGCCGCTAATACTCGTCTCTTCATTTTGTTCCTCCTCCTTATTTCTACTGATATATGATCTGTGCACTTTTGCACAGTCTCAGCCATTACACAAACCCGTCCCGCACCGCTTTGATGCAGGCGCAGTTGTCCTCCATGCCATAACCCATGTCGATCGTCTTTTTTAACGCCGCCAGGGACACGTCGATCCCCGGCATCGGGAAGCCGTGGCTTACGCTTAAGCGCTTGCAGATGCTTAAATCCTTCTCCGCGTAGATCACCGGGAACTGGCAGGTGAAATCGTCGTGAATCAGCGCGTCCGCCTTGCTCTCCAGGTAATAATTCTGCGCCCCGCCGATGCGGATCGCCTCGATAAACTGCTCTGTCTTTATCCCGCAGATATTGGCCAGGGTCAGGGTCTCGTTCACCGCGTTCTGAATCTCGTGGGTCAGCGCGTTCTGGCAGATTTTCATCGTGATCCCCGCGCCATTTTCCCCCATGCGCATCACATGCTCTCCCATATAGGAGAGGATGGGTTTTAAAACTTCAAACGTCTCCTCATCACAGCCCGCGTAAATGCCGAGCTTTCCGGCCATGGCCATATACTTTGACTTAAGCACCGGGCAGTCCGCGAATTTCGCCCCGGTCTCCTTCACTTTCTCCGCGATCTCCATGGACACCGGCGGATCGATGGTGCTCATGTCCACGCAGATTTTTCCTTCCCCGATCACCGGAAGCATCTCCTCCCAGGCCGCCTTTACGTGCTCCGAGCGCGGCAGCATGGTGATGATGATGTCCGCGTTCTGCGCAACCGCCGTCGCGCTGCCGCATGGAACCGCGCCCTGCTCCGCCAGAAGATCCACCTTCTCCTGCTGTAAATCATAGACGTACACGCTGTCATCGTGCTTCTTTAAAATGTTAAGGCTCATGCCCTCGCCCATATTGCCAAGGCCGATAAAACCGATTTTCATAGCTGCCAGTCCTCCTTCATCTGCTCGATCGCGTGGTAGACCTCCTTGGGCCGGTTGTCATAGTCTAAGATGCCGTCATAGGCCCAGGCGTTTAATTTGAATTTCTCGTTGATGTGCCCCTCGAGGTAATCGGCCCACTGGGTCGGCGCGTCCGACAGGCTCCACACGTTAAACACCTCCACAAAATCCGTGGCGTAGAAGAGGCGCCCGAACCGCCGGTACCACTCCGCCTGCACCGATTCGGTCCATGGGTGATGCCAGATCATCTCGCTCGCCGGCGCGGGTCTGAGGCCATAGCGGATCTTCGCCTTCCCCATCGCGGAGGGCGTGCTCGTCTCCGTGATGTGAACCGGGAGGCCGTAGCGGTCGTGCCACCAGTGTAAGAGCTCATAGCTTCCGAACAGGTCGTACGGCTGCACGTTAAACTGGAGCCCGATCAGATCGATCTTCATGCCCTCCGCGATACAGCGGTCGATAAACATCGGAACGGTCGCGCAGTAGTCGTTCTCCACAAAATCCGGCAGCTTGTAGCGCCTTCTCCAGGCCACCTGGGACGGGATATGATTCACGTCAATCCCGTAATTTAACTGCCACTCGTCCGTCAGGTTGATCATGACCCGCGTTTTGGGCGAATACATTTTCAGCACGTCATAGACCGCCTTTACGATCTCAAAGTATTCGTCAAACGTAAAATTAAACGGATTTGTCATCAGCGGCTCGTTAAAGTCAATGCACTCAAACACATTCGGATGTTTTTTAAAAATCAGCTCCGCGCGCTCGGTAAGAAGCTGCTTTATCTCCGCAAAGGAGAGATCCTTCTGCCAGTTTTCATGCTCCCACCAGCAGGAAAACCACACCAGCGCATGTCCGCGCACCGGAATCTGGTTTTCGGCGAGCCAGTCTAACATCTCGTCCATCAGCTCGTAGTGCGTCTCCCCGCGGTACGGCTCCCAGATCCCCCAGTGGAACGGGATCGTCGCGTTGTGGAACAGATGCTTAAAGTGATTTTTAAATTCGTCTCCCCCGTCCGTAAAGCCCTTCATGCAGCAGCCGAAGGTAAAGCTGTCCCGGCGGCCGCGCTTCGCGATCGTATTGTCCGCGTCAAAGAGCACGAGCTCCTCCCCCGCATGGCAGGCTTCGGCCAGCGCGGGTTCGACATCCTCGTCCCTTGCGGTGTCAAGCAGCGCATGGCAGCGCGCGATGCGCTCCATCGCCTGTTTCGGTGTAAACCCCCACGTTTCCTGCATACGCGCGGCAAACTTCTCCACGCGGTTTACATGGCTTTTCGTCCCTTCTCTTAAAAAGTCCAGCGGCTCCTCCGAGGGCGGATAGCCCTTCTCCAGATTATCCGCAAAAATGATTGCGCTGCCAAAGCCCTCGATCAGAAGCTTTGTGGCAAAATACGCCCGTGGCAGATCGCACTCAAATTCATAGCGATCGCCGTTTACCACCCCGTAGACGCGCTGCGGATTCCGCTTTGTGTCCAGAATGACATAGGCGTCCGCCGCCGTCTTCTGGTTTTTTAACACATATTTCATGCTGTCTCCTTTTCCTGTCTGTCACAGCTGCCCTTTTGCCGGCCGGCTCACCGCTATCGTGAACATCCCACCCGAAGCAGGATATTCGAGAACGGCCGGTAGTCGCCGGACTGGATCGCCACCTGCACGACCTTCTCCCCCGCCAGTGCGTAGAACTCATCCGGGGATACCACCTCTAATTCCATCCCGCCTAAGCTTTTCCTGTAATCCTGATGGGCCTCGCAGTCCGTCCCGTCCCCGATCACCGTCGCCGCCTCGACCGGGCAGACGCTAAGGACCGCGTCTAAGATCTCCGTGGAGGTTGGCATCCCTTTTGTCAGGGAGAGGTAGATGTGCTTCGCCTCCGGGTTTGCCCTGGTCTGTAAGGAAAAATTGCCCGCGGAGATTAAGATTTTATCCTTGTGTCCGCAGCGCGCCACCGCGCCGATGATCTCCGGGTTTACCAGATTGTTTAAAAGCATTGTTTTGTCCTCCTTGTCTTTACTCTGCCAGCAGCGCGTCGATATCCGCCGACATCTGTCTGAAATCTGCCGGATCCAGCCGGATATTTCCGCCTGCGATGTAGCTCTCCATGTGTTTCCATTTCCGCCCGCCGCTTAAGACGAAAATGCTCTCGTCATAATTTGCCGTCCAGGCCACGGAGAGCGCCGCCTGTGTGCATTCGTATTTTTCACAGAGCGGTTTCCAGCCGTCTAACATGGCAAGCACCTTTTTCCGCTTCTCCGGCGCGAACCAGGGCACGTTGTTGCGCACGTTTTTGTCGTCCGGGATCACGTAATCCATGCGCAGGTTGCCGGAGAGCAGCCCCTTCTCTAAGGACGCGTACGCCTCAAAAGAGATCCCGTGCTCTTTACAGATGTCGAGATGCGCCTTCACGTTCTGCTGGGTCAGCATACTGAAGCTCTCCTGCAGCACGTCCACCTCGCCGCAGCGGATGTATTCCCGCAGCTGGTCGTCGTTGCAGTTGCACACGCCGATCGCGCGGATCTTTCCCTGTTTTTTCAGATCCATCAGCGCGCCCATGGTCTCCGCGATCGGGGTGTCAAAGGGCGGCCTTGCCTGCTGGTGTACCATATAGATGTCGATATAATCCGTCCCCAGCCTTTTTAAGCTCTCCTCGACCTCGCGCATCACGCATCTGCGGCTTAAGTTAAAGTAGGTCCTGTAGCCGTCCCGCTCCCGCATGAAGGTTCCCTCGTCGTCCAGCCACCAGATGCCGTGCTTTGTCTCGATCAGCACCTGATCGCGCGGGATCTGCTTTAGCGCCTTCCCCACGACCTCCTCGCTGTGGCCGAAGCCGTAGGCCGGGGCGGTGTCGATTAAGTTGATCCCCTGGTCATACGCCTTCAGGATCACCTCCACCGAGGCCGCGTCGTCGCTCTTCTCGCCCCACTGCTCGTCCCCGCCCATGGACCAGGTGCCGAGCACGACGGAGCTCGCCGTCATATCCGTGTTTCCGATTTTCTTTCTTACCATCTCATCCTCCTGTTCTCCTCACAACTTCTTTTCGGCACCGAAGAATGCCGCTAACTTCTTTTCACGGTGGCAGCCTGCAAAACGCCCCTCATATACCCGGCTGCGTATGCGTTCGCCGCCAAAAGCCCTGCCTCCTCCACCATCTGCGGCGTGTGGTCGTAGAGCAGCGTGCCGTTATAGCCCGCATCCACAAAGCACTGCATGATCGCCGCCATATCCGCGTACCCGTCGTCGAGAAAGGTCTCCGTAAAGACCGGCAGCGGCGACGAGACATTGCGGAAATGCACGATGGAAACCTTTCCCGCCCGCACAAATTCCCGGATGTCCGAAAAAATATCCCCGAAGCGCTCTCCGCCCTCTAACCAGCAGCCGCAGCAGAATTCCATGCCGAAATAATCACTGTCCGTGTAGGCAAACACCCTCCGGTAATCCTCCGCCGAGGCGATCAGGGTGCCGACCCCCATATTACAGGGAAGGGGCGGGTCATTCGGGTGCAGGCAGATCCGCACCTTCGCGTCCTCCGCCGCGGGAACGCTCCGGTCGGCAAAGTATGTAAAATTCTCCCAGATCTCCTCTCTCGTTACCCGCACGCCCCGCACCGGAGGCTGGCGCTCAATCACCGCCGCATCCACATAGCGCGTCGGCGCGCCGCCCCGGGTCGTGGTACAGTAATAGCCTTTTGTGTTTCCCTGGCCCTTCTGCGACCGTTTTACCGCCATATGCCCGTCCATCGTCGTGGAGAGCACGTTGTCCGGCTCCCAGGTGATGGTGGTGGTCGGAATCCCCACGCGCCCCAGCACGTGCAAAAACCGGTCAAACTCCTCGATATACCGGTCCCGGTCCGGCAGCCCTAAGTGCACGGAGGCCGGCTTTGCCAGCTCTAAGCTCCCGATGTTAAATAATCGTAAATGGTGCCGCTCTGCGCGATCCCGAAGTCTGGCTAAGAATTCATAATCCGCCTGCTCCCGGTCCACCCAGGCGTAGCAGCAGTCCATGCCCATCTGCTCCAGATACTGCAGATAACGGTCGTCGCAGTCCGGGACCATCCGGTTGCTTAATTTGATCCCGCTGCCGCCGTGGCGCTCCTCTGTAAATCCCATCGTTACCTCCACCTCTACGATTTTCCCGGCACGCTCTGCGGCTGCTTCGCCCGAAGATGCTCCCCGCCGTCCACCAGAACCGTGGTGCCGGTCATCAACCCGAAGGCGTCGCTGACCATCGCGGCAACCGTATCTCCGATGTCCTTCGGATAACCGATTTTTTTCATCGGAATTGCCTCCATCTTTTTCCGCAGATTTTCCTCCACCGCGTAAATATTCTCATTGATGGCCGTGAGCACCACGCCGGGCGCGCAGCTGTTGACCCGCACGCCGTATTCCGCCAGGCTTCCCGCCACGGCCCTTGTCAGCCCCTCAAGCCCGTATTTGACGCTGCTGTAGATCGCGAGGTTCGGCATCGCACTGATCCCGTTGACCGAGGACATGATCACGATATTCCCGGAGCGCTGCTCCTTCATCGCCTCCCCGGCGCGGATCACGTGGTAGAGGACACCCTTGAAATTCGTGTTGATCAGCGTGTCCACTTCCTCCATGGTGGTCTCCTGAAATTCCCCGCGGATGTTCACCCCGGCGTTTGCCACCAGGATATCGACCCCGCCGTGCCGCGCGAGATACGCGTCATAAAAGCGATCCACCGCCGCCTTGTCGGAGACGTCCACGATATAGGATTCACTGACCCCGCCGGCCTCCTGCACCAGCCGGGCCGTCTCGTCAAGCCCCTTCTGATTCCGGCCTAAAAGCGCCACCTTCGCGCCGAAATTCGCCAGGGAGACCGCCACGCCGCGGCCGATGCCGGAGCTCGCCCCGGTGATGACGGCCCGTTTCCCATCCAGGCTGAACAGTTCTTTTACATATATCTCATTCATGTTATCCGCCTTTCCAAATGTCTGCCCGCACCCGCCAGCGGGATCTGGCGCCGGACGGCACTCCTGCTGCCCGGCACCAGATCCCGCTGGCGGATTCAGACCGGATCGCATTTACGGCTGCTTTCCGATGTAAGCCAGGATCCCGCCGTCCACGTACAGCACATGGCCGTTGACAAAATCAGATGCGTCGGAGGCTAAGAATACCGCCGGGCCCATCAGATCCTCCGGGTTCCCCCAGCGCGCCGCAGGGGTCTTTGCGATGATAAACTGGTCAAAGGGGTGACGGGAGCCGTCCGGCTGCTTCTCCCGAAGCGGGGCCGTCTGCGGCGTCGCGATATAGCCCGGCCCGATGCCGTTGCACTGGATGTTGTGCTCGCCGAACTCGGAGCAGATATTTCTCGTCAGCATCTTAAGGCCGCCCTTGGCCGCCGCGTAGGCAGATACCGTCTCCCGCCCCAGCTCGCTCATCATGGAGCAGATGTTGATGATCTTCCCGTGCCCTTTTTCGATCATGCCGGGGATTACCGCCTTTGAGACGATAAACGGCGCGTTTAAGTCCACATCGATCACCTTGCGGAATTCCTCCGCGCTCATCTCGCACATCGGGATCCGGCGGATGATGCCCGCATTGTTGACTAAGATGTCAACGCCGCCGAATTTTTCCGCGATCGTCTTCGTAAAGGCTGCCACCGCCGTCTCGTCCGTCACATCGCAGACCTCGCCGTAGGCATCGATCCCCAGCTCTTTATAGGAAGCGAGGCCCTTGTCCACCAGCTCCTGATTGATATCGTTAAAAATGATCTTCGCGCCCGCCTCGTGAAACGCCGTCGCGATCGCAAACCCGATGCCGTAGGACGCGCCTGTCACCCATGCTGTTTTTCCTTTTAAACTAAATTTGTCTAATATCATTCTTCCACATTCCTTTTCTGATTCTTTCAGCTACAATCATCTTCTCTTTCGGGCAAAACCCGCAGGCGGTCAGAACCGGATCACCGTCTTCACCGTCGACGCGGCGTCGCTTAAGGTATCCGTAAATGCCTGCTGGATCTCCTCTGCGGGATAGCTCTTTGTCACCATGCCCGCGGTGTCAAGGCAGCCGCTCTCCAGCCATTCCACCACCTTCGGGAACATCCCGTTGTTCATGCGCGAGCCCACCAGTGTCAGCTCTTTTTTCGTGATCACCACCGGCTGCAGCTGCATCGGTTTCCCGTCAAACCCGATCACCGCGACCCGCGCCGTGGGGGCCGCCAGGTTTACGGTCTGCTCCGTTAAGGGCGCGATTCCCACCGCATCGATTAAGACATCCGCGCCGCCCGGCGCAAATTCCTCCGCCTTCCCGGCCAGATCCTCCGTCTTACTGTTTACCGTCACATCCGCGCCGAATTTCTTCGCGATGGCAAGCTTCGTATCCTCCACATCGGAGATCAGCACCGAAGCGCCCATCCCCTTTGCCGCCTGTAAGATCGCCAGGCCGATGGTGCCCGCGCCAAGAATCACGATGCGGTCCTCCTTCGTCGCGGCAGTCCTGGTCAGAATATTCGCCGCCACCGAGAAGGGCTCCGCCAGCGCGGCCTCCTCAAACGGGATTTCTTCCGGGATGCGGTAGAGCTTTGCCGCCTCCACCACGATGTAATCCTGAAATCCGCCGTCCATCTGCACGCCGAAGCATTTCACATCCGCGCAGACATTGGCGTGACCGCTTCTGCACACCTTGCAGATCCCGCAGGAGACCACCGGATCAAACACCACATGATCCCCTTCCTTTATATGCGTAACGCCCGACCCCACCGATTCGACGATCCCGGACAGCTCATGCCCCATGACTCTCGGCAGCGCCACGTCGCTCCGCTCTCCTTTGAAAATATGAAGATCCGTCCCGCAGATCCCCACGGCTTTTACCCTGACCCGGGCCTCCCCCGCTTCCGGCTCCCGGATCATCGGCTCGTCGAACAGTTCGATAGTCTCCGGCGCTGTTAATTTTGCAGCTCTCACGGCTCAAATTCTCCCTTCGTTTGTAGTTTATTTGCATGTATTCCTATTGGAATTGATCTGTATGTTTCGTCTGGTTTTCCATTTCATTCGAACCAGCTTCGTTCGTCAGCCGGTCTCATCGGGATGAGCCCTGCCGGTCTTAAGCCCCCACTGCTCCGCCAGCCCGCAGAGCGTGTGATACGCCGGCTTCGGCCGGTTTTCCTCATCCAGCAGTCCGTCGTAGCAGTAGGCCTGGAGCCGGAACATCTCGTTCACATGGCCCTCCAGGTAATCCGCCCACTGTCTCGGCTCGTCGGATAAGCTCCAGGACACACAGCACTCCACGTAGTCCAGGCTGTAAAACAGCGTCACAAAATCGTGATACCACTGCGCCTGCAGCCACTCGTCCCAGGGTCTGTGCCAGTAGGCCGTCACCGGCCCGGGACGCCTGCGCATCGCATACGGCGTCTGCTCCATCGAGGAGGGCGCGGATACCTCGGTCAGGTGTATCGGAAGGCCCCATTTCTGATGCCAGAACTCCAGCAGCTGCATCGTGCCAAAAAGCTCATAAGGATAATCGTGCATCTGTAACCCCAGCACATCCACCACCAGGCCTTCCTCCCTGCATTTTTGCAGAAAATCATCCACCGACCACACATATTCCATTTCCGGGGCAAATCCAGGCAGCCCGATCGCGGCTCTTGCCGTCACGTTTTCCTCAAATTTGTTCGGGTCGAAGGAGCATTTTTCCTGCCATTCGTTGCAGAGGTTCACCATGATCTTCGTCTGCGGCGACCATTTTTTCACCACGTCATACACATCCTTACAGATGGCGAAAAACTGATCCAGTGTGAAATTATAAGGGTTGTTCTGCAGCGGCTCGTTGATGTCCACATAGTCAAACCCATTGGGACGGGCGCGCATCAGCATCTCCGCACGGCGCACCACATGCTCCCGCACCTCGGGGAACGTCATGTCCCGCATCCAGCTCTGCCCCTCCCAGAAGCAGCAGAACCAGACCAGCGCGTGTCCCCGCACCGTGATCCCATGCTCCTTACACCAGTCGAGCATCGCGAGGACAAGATCGTAATGGGTCTCCCCCCGGACCGGCTCCAGGCACCCCCAGTGCAGGGGGATCACCCCGTGGCCAAAGGGTTTTACAAAGGCCTCCCGCCAGGTTTCCCCGCCGTCCGTAAAGCCCTTCATGCATCCGCCGAGACAGAAATTGTCACGAAGGCCCCGGGCTGCGGTCTTATTTTCCGCGGCAAGAAGCACCATCGCCTCCCCCGCCTTTAAGATCTCACAGAGCGCTTTCCCGGCGGGTGCCGTCTCACCCTGCGCCGCCAGCAGCTCCTCCGCCGCCCTCAGCCGGTCCGCCGGCTCCTTTGGCCGATACCCGAAGCTTTGCCGGAAATTCTCCATATAGTCCCGTACCTCCCGCAGCCTGGTCTTCGCCGCCTCATACAGGAAATCCCGCGGGATATCGTCGGGCAGATACCCCATTCCCCCGTTGTCTGCAAAGAGGTACGCCCCTCCGAAGCCGGGGATCATGACCTTCGTGAGAAAGACCGCCCGGGGGATCACAGCGGGAAAGCAGAAATCCCTCTCCCGCCGGATCGTCTCCACCCGGACCGGCCGCTTTTCCAGGTTGTACATGGCAAAGGTGCAGAGCAGATTTTCCTCACATGCCTTCCATCGATACATCCTAAGCCTCCTTCAGGATCCGGTCGATCTCCTCCATCTGTCTTTTGGTGAGGGCCCCGAATTCCATGGCCTTTACATTGTCCGCCACCTGCTTTTCCGTCTTAAAGCCAGGAATCGGGATCGTACATCCGCTGCGCGCCCACAGCCAGCCGAGAGCGCCCTGAGCCGGCGTGCGCCCGCCCTCCGTTAAGATCTCACGGATCGCTTCCACCCTTGTTAAGAATTCCGGCGCTGGTTTTCCGTCCTTAAAAAACTTCATGTACTCCGGCGCGTTTTTTCCGCGGATATCGTTGTCCTTTAAGGTCGTATCCGTTTTAAACTTCCCGGTCAGCATCCCCATGGCGAGCGGCGCGCGGTTAAAGCCCGCAAGTCCGTATTCCTCGCACAGGGCGATCATTTCCGCATTGTCCTCAAAAATATTTTCACTGTACTGAATCACGTTGCAGTGTGCGCCGGGCGCGAACACCCGGGCCTTCTCCACTTCATCCGTCGACCAGCCGTAGGTCCTGATTTTTCCCTCGGCGACGAGAGCTTCTAAGGTCTCCCGGATCTCCGCCGTGTCGTCCTTGTCTACAAAGGGCACATGTAAAAAGTAGACGTCCAGATAATCCGTCCCCAGCCGCTTCAGCGATCCCTCCAGCGACTCTCTGATGTAGGAAGGACTGACATCCCATCCCAGCTTCGTCCGCGTGGCCGGATCAAACACCCAGCCGAATTTTGACGAGAGCACCACTTTATCTCTCCTGCCCTTTATCACCTGCCCGATCAGGCTCTCGCTGTGGCCTGTCCCGTACATATTCGAGGTGTCAAAGAGCGTGATGCCCATGTCGATCGCAGCGTTTAACCCGGCGATGGAATTCTCATCCTTCACGTCGCCCCAGCCGATGGGCGTGCCGTCCTTCTCAAAGGCAGGGCCGCCGATGGCCCAGCAGCCGATGCCCATGGCGCTGACCTCAATTCCTGATTTTCCAATTACCCGTTTTTCGATACTCATTGTTCTCCCCGTTTCTGTCTACTGCATGTCCTTGTAGCGGTCGTACGCGGTCTGATACATCGACACATATTCCTCAAGACCGATCCCGTTTAACGAGCTGATGTAGGAATCCCAGTCCGCATCGATATCGGATTCGCCCGCGATCCAGCGCGCCGTCATCTGTAAAATCTGATCTTTGATCCCGCTCTGGATGGAGGTTAAGGTCTCCGTTTCCTCATCCGTAAACATCAGTGACTGCGGCAGCGTCTCCTTCGCCGCGTAATCGTCAAAGGTACGGCACAGCGCCGATTTTGCCATGTTGTTCGGATTTCCTAAAAAGATGTTGTTCTGCGCCATGTAGGACACGTCATGAATCACGTACGCGGTGGTCGCCAGCGTCCATTTATGACGGTATTCGCCAAATGTCATGTCTTCCGGTGATCCGGTCCAGTACTCTAACGCTCCGTCGTCATTGTAGTGCAGGTTGTAGTCGTTCTCATCGTCCGCAATCATACCGAAGGACGCCTGGATCGTCATCTCATCGCTGCTGTTCATAAAATCAAGCCATGCGATCACCAGCTCCGGATTTTCACATTCGCTGGTCACCCAGAAATTATTGCTGCTGACGCCACAGGTACTGCTCTTCCACATCGCCGCGTCATACCCCTCCGCCGCCGGGTAGGGGATCGCCACATAGTCTTCCGCATAGGCGCTGCCGACATAGTTCGTCGCGTTCCAGCCCCACAGGACGCCGATCCGCTCCACGTCCGCGGAACCTTTTGCGGTCAGCTGGGTCTCGCCCTGGGTGAAGGTCTCGTTGTCCAGCAGTCCCTTTTCGTAGAGATCCGCGAAATATTTGCAGGCTTCCTTCCAGTTCTCCGTGGTCGCGGCGCACTTCACTTCCCCGTTTTCCGCGATCAGCGCATTCATATCCGGCGCGATGCCGAACATGCCGAACGCGTTAAAGAAGGAATAATCCTGCTTGGAAAAATCGCCGATACAGGACATCGGGATCTCGTCCGCCTGCCCGTTTCCGTTTGGATCCTGCTCCTTAAATGCCGTCAGAACCTCCGTCAGCTCCTCCGTTGTCGTCGGAACCTCAAGCCCCAGGTCATCCAGCCACTTCTGATTGATATACATAAAGCAACTGATGTCGTTTCCGTCATTTTCGTATCTGGGCAGCGCATAGATATGTCCGTCCAGGGAGGTCGCAGCTGCTTTTACCTGCGGATACTGCTCGAATTTCTGCATAATATGCGGCGCATATTCCTCTAACAGCCCGTCGATCGGGATGATCATCTCGTCCTGCACATAGCCCGCCAGGGTGCTGCCGTCAAGACCGTAGCAGGTCATATAGGCGTCCGCTAAGTTTCCGCTGGCAAAATCAAGGTTGATCTTCTCATCCCAGCTGGTCTCCGGGTAGATCGTCCAGTTTACATGTACATTTGTCTTTTCTTCCATCATCTGCACAAACGGCATCTCGTCAAAATCCGTCGTGTGGAGCGTCCTGGCCTGCGCGCAGATATTGATCTCCTGCTTCTCCTCTAACGGGAACTGGATCCCGCCGGTCGTCGTCCCGCCGCCCTGGCTTTCCGTGCCCTCCGCCGCGCTGCCGCCGGCATCCGCTCCCGCGTCCGTATCGGCATCTGCTGCCGGCGTGTCATCAGCCGGTGTGTCCGCCCCTGCATCCTTACCCCCGCATGCCGCGGCCGGCAGTACCATCGCTGCCGCAAGCATCATCGCAAGCACTCTTCTTTTTTTCATAAAATACCTCCGTTTCCGGGCGGGCGGTTCCTTCAGGGCCCGCCTCTCTTCCCGTGTCATCTGCGGGGAGCGCCATATTGGCCCGCCTCCCCCGCGCCTATAGTTTCGTGTTTCCTATCCGGCAGCTTTCCGCCGCCTGCCAGGCAGCTTTTTGCCGCCCGCCATCAGCCCTTCACCGACCCGATCATGATCCCCTTCACAAAATACTTCTGCACAAAGGGGTACAGGATCAGCATGGGCAGACTTGCCACTATAATGGATGAATACTTCACCAGCTCCGCGATCCGCTGCATCGCCGCGACGCTCTCCGCGTCCCCGAAGGCGCCGGAGCTGTTCATCTGCGCCTGAATTAAAATGTCCTTTAACACGACCTGAAGCGGGAATTTATCCTTTGTATTTAAGTAGATCATCGCGTCAAAGTACGAATTCCACTGCTGAATCGCGTAAAATAAAATCATGATTGCAATAATCGCCTTCGAGAGCGGCAGCGCGATCTGAAAAAAATATTTCAGATTCGTCACACCGTCCACCCTCGCCGCGTCCAGAAGCTCCTCTGACATCGTCCCCTCAAAAAACGTCCGGCAGACGATCAGGTTGAACACGGACAGGCAGGTCGGCAGGATCACCGCCCACATGGTATCCAGAAGCGTTAACTCCTTCACCACCAGATAGGTTGGCACCAGCCCGCCCTGGAAATACATGACAAACACGAAAAACAGGGTGGCGGCTTTTCGCATCGGCAGATCGCGCCTGGAGAGCGCATAGCCCGCCGGGACCGTGATGCAGACAGCAATCACCGTCCACACCAGCGTGTAAATCACGGAATTTTTATATCCGTTTAAGATATTCGCATTCGTTAAAATGTGCTGGTACGCGTCCAGGTTAAATCCCTTCGGCCACAGGAGCACTTTCCCGGAATTCACCAGGTTCGGGTCGCTGACCGAGGCGATGGCCACAAAAAACAGCGGGTATAAAATGATCAGAAACACAATCGCCATCAGCACCGTATTGACAATATCAAACACTTTATCCGGATCGTATCGTTTCACCCGGTTCATATCAATTCCCCCTTTCACCGGCCATTTGTTACCACAGGCTGTTGCCGCTGGCCTTCTTTGACACGCGGTTTACGATGACAAGCAGGATAAAGTTGATCACCGTGTTAAACAGATTCACCGCCGTCGAAAAATCGTAGCGCGCCTGCTGGAGCCCGAGTTTGTAGACGTATGTAGAAATAATCTCGGAGCTCGACAGGTTTAACGCGTTCTGCATCAGGTACACCTTCTCATAGCCGATATTCATGATCTGTCCGAGCTGCATGATCAGAAGGATCAGCATCGTGGGCAGAAGGGCCGGAATATCGATATGCAGGATCGACTGGAACTTGGTCGCCCCGTCGATGCGCGCCGCCTCGTAAATCTCCGGGCTCACATTCGAGAGGGCCGCGATGTAGATCACCGCGTTGTACCCCATCGTCTGCCAGACGGCGGATCCCACATATAATGGAATAAAGCAGGACGCCTTTCCCATAAAGTTGACGCTTTCCACTCCAAGCTTCCCGAGGATCAGGTTTACAAGCCCCGAATCCATGGAAAAGAAATTGTAGAGCATTCCCACCAGCACTACGGTCGAGATAAAGTAGGGCGCGTAGCTGACCGTCTGGAGCACCTTCTGAAACCGCGTCCGCAGCCGGTTTAAAAACAGGGCGAACAGAAACGGAATCGGAAAGGAAAAAATCAGCATCGCAAGGCTTAATGCCAGCGTGTTCCCGAGTACCTCCCAGAAATTGTAGGACTGGAAAAACATGATAAAATGCTTTAATCCGACCCAGCTGCTCCCCCAGATCCCTTTTTTCGCGGAAAAGTTTTTAAATGCGATCTGAATCCCTGCGATCGGCCAGTACCGGAAGATGATCACCTGGATGACCGCCGGTATCAGTAAGATATACAGGTCGAGATTCCTCCACCGCTTCTTTTTTGTTCTCATCTGACGTCGTTCTCCTTCCCATATGATCCTTTCGCACCCGAATGAATTTTCATGCTGTATACGAAAGATCTTCATGTAACATCCGAATGCGGCGTATCCTGCCGTCCGGCTGCTTCTGTATCCATTATTTCATGCATGTTGCACAGTTGCAATCTGCAAAATCGCTTTTTGTTCGTCATTTTTGTCACAAAAAGGCAAATGCGGATGGATATGCAAAAGCAGTTATCATATGCAGTTCCGATTTTTCCCACAAATTGGTTTTGCAAATATAAGCATTTATTGTATAATTTTAATAAGAAAGCCCAGTCTCGGTGGAAGGCAGGCCGCAGCGTCAGCATGCGGGGCAGGCCTGACACCAGAGACGCTAACCCGAATGAGCAGGGAGGGCGGGCAGCCCAGACTGCGAATGCGGGGCAGGATTGCGGGAGTCCAATGGACGGAGCAATCCTGAGGGCTTTCGTGCACGGCTTTCGTGCCATCTGAGAGGGGAAAAAGTGTGGAGGTGTACAAATGATGATGAAAAAAATATATGCAAGCCTGCGGTATAAGCACAGGCTTCTGTTATCGCTGGTTCTCGTATTTATCCTTCCGCTGCTGACGACGAGCATCGTGTTTTTATACAAAATCCGGGATGCGGAGCGGGCGAATCTGATCCATTCTTCGGAACAGCTCTTCCTGCAGTCCTGCTACAGCACCCAGCTGGTGTTTGATGAGGTTCACCGGCTGCACTATTTACTGTTAAGCAACAAAAACATCCGCTCCGTCCAGAGCCCGGCCACAGTCTCCCAGAAGCTGGCTGTCTGCAATGAGATCAACAACACGCTGTTAAACAGCAGCTATTTAACCGAGCTTGCCATGTACGCCCCATCGGAGGATAAGATCTATTTTTCCGGCGGGACAGCGGACTGTGATCTGTATTTTGACGAGATCTGCAGTTTTAAAGAGTTTGGCAGCGCAGATTTTCACGCACTGACGTCCAATATGAACCAGATCGTCTGTCTGTCGGGGCAGGTCGGTAAGACCTCCGCCTCCTTCGGGCCGGCGGTCACGATTGTCATGCCTTTTTTTCATTCTTATTTCAATGTGATCTGTTTTACGATTGATTCCTCTGTCTTTGCGGAGCTCGAGCAGGATCTCCTCTCGGATTCGTCCGATTCGTTTCACGTGTACTACAACCATCAGCTGGTCTATACCGGCGACGCGGAAACATCTGACCGCATCTGTGAGCTGCTCGAACAGCGTGAACCGGAAAACCGGCGTCCGCTGACAACGCTCACCGGGAAAGACGATTTTTTTCTGCTCTATGAATCGGAAGATTCACCCGTGCAGATTGCTTTTCGTGCCAATCTTTTTGGATTAAAGCAGGCCACGCAGCGCATCAGCCTGATCTGGGTCTCCCTGCTCCTCCTCCTCTCCGTCTTAGGCTGCCTGCTGATCGCAGTATTGTGGCGCAACAACTACAAGCCGATCCGCGACGTCCTGGAGGTCATGCCGGACGGGGACGACGAAACCGTCAATGAGCTTGACCGCGTAAAGCATACGCTGATCTCCATCCGTCAGGAGAAAACGGAGCTCGACCAGAGCTTAAGCTCCTCGCTGCCCGCCTATAAAAAGCAGCTGTTAACGAACCTGATCAAGGGGGAATATGCCACGGCCGCGGAATTTAATGAAGCGGCGCAGTCCGCGGATATGCGGTTTTCATCACAGCATTTTT
The DNA here is from genome assembly GCA_947642555.1 of uncultured Roseburia sp. Classification (GTDB taxonomy): domain Bacteria; phylum Bacillota; class Clostridia; order Lachnospirales; family Lachnospiraceae; genus Roseburia. The sequence continues at coordinate 126,863 of CANRSX010000005.1, forward strand.
TCGTGCTGGCGCTCTCCATCGCAACCTTAAACCACGACCGGATCAGCAACTGCTCCCACATTCTTTCCGGTATCCTGGATTACAGCAGAGACGCTGTTCCGCACGATCTCTCCCTGTACGGTTTTGTGGATCAGATGAATGAAAAAATAATCTGTGTGGGCAGCACGGACAACACGGACCTGCTGGAAGAACGGCTCTTATGTTTTCATAAATCGCTGATCGAGGTCTTTGGATTTGAGTTGAACATCGGATGCAGCAATGTGTACGACGGGATCACGGATCTCGACAAAGCCTACATGGAAGCGCTTGGCGCGTTAGATTACCGCATTGTTTACGGGAACGGAAAGATCATCTGGTTCTCGCAGATCAGCCTTTCGAATTATTCCCATGAATGGTATCCGGAGGAGCTGATTTCCTGTTTTTCCGCGGCCTTAAAGACAAGGGACGATGAAAAAATTCATATGATATTAGACAAGATTATGGAGCGCCTGCAGCACAATAATATCCCGGTCTATGTCGCGAAATATGTCTGCTACGACCTCATGCGCATCCTTGCGGATTCGCTGACCGTCGCCCAGACCATCCCCTACCGGAAGACGATCGGCTATCACAATATCATGAATATTGCGCGGATCTCCTCGTTTGAGCAGATCACGGAGGTCCTGCATCAGAATACCGACCTCGTGCTCTCCTTCCACAGCGAGGGGGACGATAATTACGCAAACAACCAGCTCCGGCAGCAGTTAGAGGAATTTATCGGGGAAAATTACACGGATTATAACTTTTCCATGGCAAGCCTCGTGGAAGCCTTCGGCGTCTCCGAATCCACGATGCGAAAGACCTTTAAGGCCGTGATGCAGACGACGTTTATCGATTATCTCTCCGGGCTGCGCATCGGGCGCGCGAAGGACCTCCTCGTGACGACCAGGCTTCCGCTCGGTGAAATCGCAAGCTCGGTCGGGTATCTGGATACCTCGTCCTTTATCCGGAGGTTTAAGCAGAAGACCGGCATGCCGCCGGGGGAATACCGGCTGATCCACGCCGGGGAGGAGGGGTTCGGGCGGTGAAAATCACCGCCCGGCCCCCTTCTTTTCATTCATTTACAACCACCTTAACATATTTTTCAATGCCCTTTATGAAAAACCGTGCATTTTGTACCTGTTCTTCTACCTCTTCTTTTGAAATCACATAATAATCATCATAATCGGATTCACTTCTGACCTCAAATGCTTCCATTAATATCTTCGAATATTCTTTTTCAAATATTCCTGGCTTCACATAATTTTTCTGAAAATGAGACATCACACCGGCATGCTTTGAAAAATCTATCCCTTCCAATGCCAGTAAACTCCTGATACTATGGAACACAGCATAATAAGACCGATTTGCTGCACCGCAATAGTCCTCTGACTGCATCAGTATTTCCGCCGATGCAAGGCAGGTTCTGGCTTTTTCCAAACGATAAAGGCACAGATCCTTTTCTTTTTCACCCATAAACCCTGATCCCCTCCCGTACAATATTCTGATAAAAAGGAAGGATATCGCAATTGTCCTCAAAATATTTTCTTTCCCGTAATAAAATGGAAAGGAAGACTTCACGTTCCAGTGATATATTACTTGCCATCTCTGCCGTACGTCCCTTCAGCTTCTTAATCTCTTCCATATTACAGTTTAAAAGAATCATAATGTCTATATCCGATTCATCCGTGTGATCGCCGCGCGCATAGGAACCATAGAGAATAATCCGGCTCAGTTTCTCCCCATAAAGCTCTTTGGAAGAATCCCTTACCAGCTTAAGCACGGTCTGTAATTCTGATTTCGTGCACATGGGTCTGCCCTCCCGTTTCCATGATCTGTTTTCTTCTGCATAGTATACCATGTTTTATTATTTCTGACTAATAAAACATCACACCACCCCGATCTCCTTAATCAGAAATTCATTCCCCCGCCGCAGATACGTATGTCTGCTGCCGCAGTGGGGGCAGATCTTCGCGTACTGTACCGTCGGATACTCCTGCTCACAGTCCTCGCAGAAGGAAACCGCGTCGATCTGCTCAATGAAAAGCTCCGCTTCCTCCATGACCGGTTCCTTCTTCCTGGCCCAGTTCCAGCAGTCCGTCAGGTAATCGTGGAGGATCCCCGTCACCTCACCGATCTGTAAGGTCACGGAGGAGACCTTCTCTACCGCGTTCTCCTCCGCCACCTGCTTTACGTCACGCACCACGTAAAATACGACTCCAAGCTCATGCATATCCTGCCGTCTAACCCTTTCTGTTCGTGACGATCTTCACCGCGCGCTTCAGCTGATACGGAATGATATGCTTAAACTTATCCTCCGCCTTCACCATCGTGGTGCACTCCGGGTGATCCCGGTGCAGGGTGATGGCGTCAAATTCGCACTTGGTGGTACAGACGCCGCAGCCGATGCACTTATTTTCATCTATAACCGTAGCTCCGCATCCCAGGCACCGCGCCGTCTCCTGTCTCACCTGCTCCTCCGTCAGGGTCAGATGCGCGTCCGCAAAGGACTTCGCCGGAACAGACGCATCGATTCCCTCGACCTGGCGGGCTGCATGGTCATAGCTTCCTACGGAAATATTGTCCTTATCCAGTTCGTTGAATTCCCAGCGGTTGCGCCCGATGGTCAGATGCGCGCCCTGCACATAGCGGTGCAGGGATTCCGCCCCGCAGTGTCCCGCCGCGATGGCGTCGATGGCAAATTTCGGGCCGGTACAGACATCGCCGCCCACGAAGATATCCGGCTGGCCGGTCTGATACGTCAGCGGATCCGCCACGATGGCCGGGCCGTTGAAGGAGACCGCTTCTCCCTTCAGCAGATCCCCCCACACGGACTGCTGCCCCACCGCAAAGATCACCCGGTCGCAGGCGACGGTCATCGTATCATTCTCGTCATACATTGGTGCAAACTTGTTATTTTTATCGTACACGGAGAGGCATTTCTTCAGCACGATCCCCGTCACCGCTCCGTTCTCCGTCAGCACCTCCTTCGGCCCCCAGCCGTTTCTGATCTCAACGCCGTCCTCTGCGGCCTCGCGTATCTCATCCACGGAAGCCGGCATCTCCTTCTCCGACTCGAGGCTGATCTGCGTGACCGTCGAGGCCCCGCTGCGCATGCTGACCCGCGCCGCATCGATGGCCACGTTGCCGCCGCCGATGACCACAACACGTCCCGCGTAAGCGGTGGTTCCGGTATTGGCGTCGTGCAGATACTCAATCGCCGTCAGGGTGCCGTCGGCATCATCCCCGGGAACGCCGGGACGCCGTCCCGCGCTGCAGCCGATGGCGATATAGAATGCCTTATAACCCTGCTCTCTTAACTCCGCTATGGTGACATCCTTTCCGACGGTGACGCCGGTCTTAATCTCAACGCCCATCTCCCGCATCACATCGATCTCCGCCTCGATGACATCCTTTTCCAGCTTATAGGAAGGGATCCCGTAGGTGAGCATACCGCCGGGCTTTTTGTTCTTCTCGAAGACCGTGGGCCGGTAGCCCCGCTCCGCTAAGTAAAAGGCAGCGGAAAGTCCCGCCGGGCCGCCGCCGATGATCGCGATCTTTTCCGGGAAATGATCCATGTGGATGCTGGCCGGGATGACCACAGGCGGAATATAGCGGGTCTCCTTCTTTAAATCCTGATCCGCGATAAACTTCTTCACGGCATCGATGGCCACCGCCTCGTCGATGGTCCCCCTGGTGCAGGCCTCCTCACACTGCCGGTTGCAGATCCGCCCGCAGACTGCCGGGAAGGGGTTCTGCTTTTTGATCAGCGCCAGCGCCTCCTGATATTTTCCCTGGGAGGCCTTCTTTAAATATCCCTGCACCGCGATATGCGCCGGACAGGCTGTCTTGCAGGGCGCGGTACCGCTCTTATGGCTGTTGATCCGGTTGTTGTCCCGGTAGTCGGGATCCCACTTGTCGCTGCCCCATTTTACCGCGTCCGGAAGCTGCTGCTTCGGATAGGTGATCTCACTGCCGTCCTTCGCGCAGAGCTTCTGTCCGAGTCTTGTGGCTCCCGCCGGGCAGTACTCCACACAGCGCCCGCAGGCCACACATTTTTCCTTATCCACGTGCGCCACATAGGCGGAGCGGGACATATTCGGCGTGTTGAACAGCTGTGACGTGCGCAGTCCGTTGCAGATATTGACGTTACAGTTGCAGATGCCGAAAATCTTGTTTTCTCCGTCTATATTTGTAATCTGATGTACAAAACCGTTGTCCTCCGCGCGCTTTAAGATCGCCATCGCCTCGTCATAGGTGATATCATGGCCCTTCCCGGTCTCCCGGCAGTAATCCGCGAAATCGCCGACGCCGATGCACCAGCCGTAATCGTCGTCCGCGCAGCCCTCCCCCAGCACTTTGCGGGAGGCCCGGCAGGAACAGCGTCCGGCTCCGATATGGCCCTCATACTTTTTCAGCCAGTAGGACAGATGCTCCAGATCCACCGACTGATTTTCCATGGAAATCGCCTTTTCCACCGGGATGACGTGCATGCCGATACCGGCTCCTCCCGGCGGCACCATCTGCGTGATCCCTGCTAACGGAATATAGGTCATGCGCTCAAAAAAGGAGGCCACATCCGGGTGGTCACGAAGCCTCGGATTGCTCCCGTCGGGAAGCTCCTCCATGTTAAAAAGCTCCGCCGAGCCCGGCACAAACATGGGCAGGATATATCGGCGCTCCGTCTGCTCCTGCGTCCGGCCATTGTGATCGTAATGATAGCCGTAGTCGTATTCCAGCAGCCCGATATAGCACATCTCATCCAGAAGCTTCTGAAACTTCTCCTCCCCCTCCGGTCCGATGTGGCTGAGCTTACAGAGCTCCGCAAAGGTGTAGGGCGTCCTCTTTTTCATCGCAAGCCCCACCTCGGCCATCTCCCCGGTGATGATCTCCGCCAGTCCCCAGTATTCCGGGTCTTCCACCTTCACGCCGCCGATCATATGGGCCGCGACGTCTGTAATCTTTTTGCCCAGGGCAATAATCCGTTTATCCGGCTCCTTATCCTGTTTGTGGTTCGCCGGCCACCGGTTGTACTGTTCCATATCAAATGCCATCGTTTTCCCTCCATTCCTTCGTCTTCGCCTCGATCCAGTCCGCCAGCGCGTCGATCCCCTCGCCGGTCTTCGCAGAAATACACAAAATATCGATATCCGGATTGCGCTGCCTTGCATATTCCGACGCGCGCTCCACATCAAAATCAAAATAAGGCAGCACGTCGATCTTGTTGATCACCAGAAGATCACATTTCTCATACATCAGCGGATATTTTAGCGGCTTGTCATCCCCCTCCGGCACCGAGAGAAGCGTCATATTCTTCACCGCCCCGGTGTCAAATTCCGCAGGGCACACCAGATTCCCCACATTTTCCAGCACGATCAGCTCCGCGCCCTCCATGCCGAATTCATATAAACCCTGTCTGGTCATATCCGCATCCAGATGGCACATCCCTCCGGTATGGATCTGAATCGCCTTCACGCCGGCCTCCGACATCTTCTCCGCATCCACCGCAGAATCGATGTCCGCCTCCATCACCCCCATCCGGATCCGCCCCTTAAGCGCCTCTGCCAGGGCCAGAAGCGTCGTCGTCTTTCCGGAACCGGGGGAAGACATCAGATTCAGGAGGAACACCTTCTTCTCCTTTAGCTCCTCCCGCAGCCGGTCCGCATCCCGGTCGTTATTCTCGAAAATGCTGCGTTTTACCTCGATGACACGTATCTCTTTCCCCATTTTTTTCCTTTCTCAGACATGAATTCTCATTGTGCATATATCCATTTTCCGACACTTTTTGGCGCTTGTAAATAGACAGAGTATACAAAAAGCGACATACTTTTTAGCTGGTTGTGGTCGGACCACAGGATTATTGACGGACATGGGAGGGCATGCTACAATATACGCAGACGAACCGGATCCCGGAAATATAACATACCGAATGTTTCATCGCAGAAAGGAAGCAGACATGGCATTTAAGAAAATAAACGCCCCCTCGATCCGGGAGCTGTTTTTATCACAACTGGAAGAAATGATCCTGTCCGGCGAACTACAGCCGGGAGACCGCCTGCCCACAGAGCGGGAGCTGGCGGATACCATGGGGATCAGCAAAACGGTGGTTCACGAGGGCATCCGCGAGCTGGTCCGCACAGGTTTTCTTGAGATCCAGTCCAGAAAGGGCGTCTATGTGGCGGACTACACCAGTACGGGCAATCTTGACACACTCTTTGCCATCATCCGCTACCGGGGCGGCATGCCGGATATGAAGATGCTCATCAGCCTGCTTGACACCCGCCTGTATCTGGAATGCCCTGCGATCCGGATTCTTGCGGCGGAACAGAATCCGGATCACATCCAAAAGCTGGAAGAGCTGCAGGAGGCCGTGCAGGAAGCAATTCCCCTCGGTATCGACACCTTTGCGACGGCCCTCTTTCAATACCGGAAAGCCATTGTCTCCTTAAGCGGAAACTGCATCTCGCCCATGATTATGAACGCCTTCTTTACCGGCTCCATCTCCGCCTGGAGCAATTACTGTGAGTACATCGGACGGCAGGAGACCTGGGAGTCCCTCCGGCAGACGACAGAATATATCAGGAGCGGAGACGCTGACGGGGCAGTCCGGCTGTTCACGGCATGCATTGAGAAATATAAGGACCATCTTAAGGGGAAGGAAGCCGTCATTGAAACCTCTTAGCAACAGAATTCTTCTGGGTGCAATAGAAACGCGGTATGGTTCATACACTGTAATAAATCCTGTAAATCCATCCAGGCGGATCTCCCTATGGAAAATGAAAAAATCGAAAATCTCTTAAACCTTGCTCTCGACGCAACCGACCGCGAACGCGAAAAATCGCTGGATCTGAACGTCGGATACGATGCTTCTCTCCGCACCTGGGAAGTGGTCGTCAAATACGGCGGGACGACCGAAGAATTAAAAGCGCTGCTAAAAGAAAACTTTCCCGAACAGTATGACTCCCTTTTTTTCACCAATTTAAGCAATGAATACGCCATCCTGACGCTTCCGGAAGACATTATTACAGACGTCGCACTTCTTCCCGAAATCGAATACATGGAAAAACCAAAGCGTCTCTTTTTTGCCGTGGACAACGGCAGGCGCGCGTCCTGCATTACACCGCTGCAAAGCGCCGTCCCCGGCAGCTTCTCCGACCGGCCCGCACCCGCGCCGCAGGCTTCCGGCGGGACGGCTGTGATTCCCGGACGCACCGGCCTGTCCGGACGCGGCGTGCTTGTGGCGGTCATCGACTCCGGCATCGACTACGCTCACCCGGATTTCCGGCATCCCGACGGCACGACGCGCATCCTTTTCCTGTGGGATCAGACCATCCCGGGAGGGAGCGTCCCCGATCCGCGCAGCGGTGAATTCCTCTCCTCCCCGTCCGGATATTACCTGGGCACCGAATTTACACAGGATATCATCAATCTCGCCTTAGAGCAGCCCTCCGTGCAGCAGAACGCCATCTGCCCGAGCCGCGATATTTCCGGCCACGGCACGCACGTCACGGGAATCGCCGCGGGAAACGGGAGCGCTTCCGACGGACGTTACCGCGGCGTGGCCTATGGCAGCGACCTGATCATCGTAAAGCTCGGAACGCCGCAGGAGGACGGTTTTCCGCGCACCACCGAACTGATGCAGGCCGTCGATTACTGCCTGAAAAAGGCCGTGGAATACGGCAGACCCGTCGCCTTAAACTTAAGCTTTGGCAACAGCTACGGCAGCCATTCGGGTACCTCGCTGATCGAAACGTACCTGAACGACATGGCAAACTACTGGCGCAGCTCCATTCTGATCGGAAGCGGAAACGAGGGCGCCGCCGCGGGACATACCTCCGGCACTGTAACGCCCGGTCAGACAGAAATCGTGGAGCTTGCCGTCAGCGAATACGAAGTCGCGCTCAACGTGCAGATCTGGAAATCCTATACGGATGAATTTGCGGTATCCATCGTACACCCGAACGGCTCCGTGGCAGGACCTGTCCAGAAAGTACTCGGCACGCAGCGCTTTACGCTTGGGCGGACGGAAATCCTGCTCTACTACGGCGAGCCGAGCCCCTACAGCCCCTACCAGGAAATCTACTTTGATTTTATCCCCACAGCGGATTATATCGACAGCGGCATCTGGGAAATCCGCCTTCTGCCGCAGCGCATCGTCACAGGCGCCTATGATATGTGGCTTCCGGCGGGCGGCATCTTAAACGCGGGAACCGGTTTTCTCTATCCGGTCGAGCAGACGACCTTAACCATCCCCTCCACCGCCGCAAAAGCCGTCACGGTAGCGGCCTATGACGCGCGCTTTGGCCAGCCTGCCGCCTTCTCCGGAAGAGGCTACACCAGGGAAACCGATCAGATCAAGCCGGATCTCGCCGCCCCCGGGGTGGAGATCACCTCCTGCGCCCCCGGCGGAGGCTATACGTCGCGCTCCGGCACCTCGATGGCAACGCCCTTTGTGACGGGCAGCGCCGCGCTTCTCATGGAATGGGGCGTCGTAAACGGAAACGACCCGTACCTGTACGGCGAAAAACTGAAGGCTTATCTCATCCGCGGCGCCAGGCCGTTAAACAGCGGGACAGACGAGAGGCTCTCCTATCCGAACCGGCAGATCGGCTGGGGAACGCTCTGCCTTCGGGACAGTTTTCCGTCATAAAGGAAAAACACATTTTTCTCCCATGCATATACTGTAATCAGACTGGAGGAACATTATGCCGTCAATCAGCCTTTGTATGATCGTTAAAAATGAAGAAAAACATATCGCCCGCTGTCTTAACAGTGTGGCAGAGCTCGTAGATGAAATTATAATTGTAGATACCGGTTCAACCGACCGGACAGTCGAGATCGCATCCGGTTATACGTCAGATGTTTTTTCATATCCATGGAAGGACGACTTTGCCGATGCCAGAAATCATTCCTTTTCCAAAGCGACAATGGACTACTGCATGTGGATGGATGCCGACGATGTACTGGAGGAAACAGAAAAAGATAAATTTCTGCAGTTAAAGCGTTCTCTGTCACCGGACGTGGATATTGTAATGATGAAATACAACACTTCCTTTGATGAGGCCGGCAAACCGTTATTTTCCTATTTCAGAGAAAGATGGATCCGAAACAGTCAGAAATACCGCTGGACGGGCGCGGTTCATGAGGTCATTGTGCCAGACGGACAGATCATCTATTCGGATCTTGCCATCAGCCACAGAAAAACAGGACCCGGGGATCCGGACCGGAATCTGCGTATTTATCAGAACATGATCGCAGATGGGAAGACGCTGGATCCGCGTCAGCAATACTATTATGCGCGGGAGCTGTATTATCACGCACAGTACGAGAAGGCCGCAGCGGTATTCGAGCGGTTTCTGCTCTCTGAGGGAGGATGGGTGGAAAATAAAATAGAGGCGTGTTCCGTCTGTGCCAGCTGTTATCTAAGGCTGGGAAGGGAGCAGGCCGCGCTGACCACTCTTTTTCGCAGTATGAGCTTTGATCTGCCAAGAGCCGAATTGTGTTGTGAAATAGGAAAATATTTTCTGGAGCATGAAAATATCCGCAGCGCCGTCTATTGGTATGAAACTGCGCTGACGATCCCGAAAAATGAATGCTCCGGCGGTTTTATCCTGCCGGACTGCTATGATTATATCCCGTATCTGCAGCTGTGCGTATGCTACGACAGATGGGGCGACCGGCAGAAAGCAATCGAATATAATGAAAAAGCCGGAGCCTGCAAGCCTTACTCTCAGGCATACCTTTACAACAGACAATATTTCGACAAAAAGTAACATCTCCCTTCCGGATGCATAAAATGCTGATAGAGACAGATACCATCTGATTGCTTCCCGCAGACAGCGGATGCCCGGATTCACCGGTCATCCTTATGCGGACAGCGGGCAGTGCGTTCCATAAACTGCCCTTATGAAAAAAGAAGGGGTGTGTGTAATGAATCAGAATAATATGTGTAACTGCTGGCAGAACCAGTGTCAGTGCCAGTCTCACTGCTGTGAACGTGGGCCCGCGGGCCCCAGAGGAGAGCAGGGGCCAATGGGGCCCGCAGGGCCTCAGGGAATGAAAGGCGACCCCGGATGTCCCGGACCAAAAGGCGACAACGGGGAACAGGGGCCAATGGGGCCTCAGGGGATCCCGGGGGTTCCCGGGCCGAGAGGGCCGAGAGGAAACACAGGGCCGGCAGGGCCTGCCGGAAATACCGGGCCAAGAGGGTATGCCGGACCAAGAGGGTATGCCGGGCCACAGGGACTTCAGGGCCCGCAGGGCGTTCGCGGCGATATCGGACCTCAGGGTGATCCGGGCTGCGAAGGGCCCAAAGGCGATATCGGGCCTATGGGACCTGCCGGGCCTGCCGGGCCGATCGGACCCACTGGCGAAAAAGGTGATATCGGTCCCATGGGGCCCCGCGGAATTCCCGGGCCGACCGGACCTGTCGGCGCGACCGGACCGATGGGGCCGCAGGGTGTCACCGGCCCTCAGGGACTTCAGGGGGTTACCGGCCCCATCGGACTCCAGGGACCAAAAGGCTGTCCGGGCGACGACGGCGCGACCGGTGCAACCGGACCGACCGGACCCACTGGCGCGACTGGCGCGACTGGCGCGACCGGGCCTGCCGGCGCAACTGGTGTGACCGGACCCACTGGCGCGACTGGCGCGACTGGCGCGACCGGGCCTGCCGGCGCAACTGGTGTGACCGGACCCACTGGCGCGACTGGCGCGACTGGCGCGACCGGGCCTGCCGGCGCAGACGGTGTGACTGGCGCGACCGGGCCTGCCGGACCGACCGGCGTTGCAGGCACAGGAGCCATTATCCCTTATGCGTCGGGCCTTCCGGTTTCTCTGACAACAATTGCCGGAGGTCTCGCAGGTCTTCCCGCCTTTGTGGGCTTTGGAAGCAGCGTGCAGGGTCTTACAGTGCTTGGCTCGACAATCAACATCACAAACGCCAGCGGAACGCTCTCAAACTTTGCATTTCAGGTTCCGCGCGACGGTGTCATTACCTCGTTCAGCGCTTTCTTCAGTGTAACTGCGGCGCTTTCCTTAATCGGCTCCACGGTCGCAGTCCGTGCGCAGATCTATCAGTCCGCAACGCCAGATAACGTGTTCTCTCCCATTGCGGGAACGCTGATCACTCTGACGCCGTCGCTTTCCGGCGTTATCTCCGTCGGAACACTGTTAAACGGCGTATTGACCGGGCTTAATATCCCGGTGACCGCTCAGACACGACTGATGCTGGTGTTTTCGGCGACATCCAGCGGATTGTCTCTGGTTAATACAATTGCAGGCTATGCAAGTGCCGGTCTGAGTATCAATTAAACGAATGAGGAGGTCTTAAAGTCAAAAAACGGACCGGATCCGCAAATGCATGGATCCGATCCGTTTTTTTGACGATGCTTATTTTATTATCGGTAGCTTTTGCATCGGAAATCCTGTATAATCAGGTCAGGAGCAAATCTATAATCCTTTAAAAGACTGGAGGCCCCCTATGACGGAACGAGAAAAAATGTTAGCCGGTGAACTCTATGACTGCGGCGACCCGGAGCTGCTCGCGCAGTGGCACCGGGCAAAGGACCTGATCAGAGACTACAATCGCCTCGACTCTGCGGACGCCGGAAAAAAAGACGCCATCCTGCACGAGCTGCTTGGCGGCATGGGACAGAACCTTTGGATTACAGCGCCGTTTTTCGTGGACTATGGCAGTCATATTTACTTCGGAAATAACTGCGAGGTAAATATGAACTGCACATTTTTAGACGATAATATCATTCGGATCGGAGATAATGCGCTCATCGCACCGAATGTACAGATTTATACCGCGTTTCATCCGACCAGCGCCCGCGACCGGTTCGGCGAACCAAAGGAAGACGGTTCGTTTGCATTCTGCAAAACAAGGACGGCTCCGGTCACCATAGGAACTAATGTATGGATCGGCGGCGGAGCCATTCTCATGCCAGGCGTTACCATCGGGGACAATGTGGTCATCGGCGCCGGAAGCGTCGTGACAAAAGATATCCCGTCCAACACGGTAGCCTGCGGAAATCCCTGCCGCGTGATAAGGGAAAACCGCTGACCGTTCAGCGCCTCTTTCGCATCAGAACCGCCATGCCCAGCGCAGACAGTATCATCAGGCTCACCGGCAGCGTCAGCCGCCGTGCAATATCGTCCGCCGTATCCGCCCTCCCGGCGCGCACGCTTCCGGCTCCGGTGATCTCACCGTACACGACCGGGATCACACCGCTGCCTGCCGGCGGATTCTGGCTGCCGTCCTCTTCCTTCGGCCATTCCATATCGTTGAGAAACGACGCCGTATACAATCCCCCTGTCTCCACTGTACCGGTATTTCCATAAAAACTGGTGGTATAGCCGTCCATACCGGCTTCCTGCTCCGTAACTGAATACTGCGTACCGGCCGGCAGGTCAAAAATAATTATATACTCGTCATGACGAAGCGATACGCTTTCCCCGTCCGAGATACTTCCGCGCTTATCCCCCGCATATGGAAAACTCCCGGCAAGCGGATTTCCGGCCGCATCCGTAAGCGAAACGGTAAAGGTAAAATTCTTTGTGCGGTCGCCGCCGCGCGTCACCGTCTTATGGATAATGAGAAATCCGATATCCGGCCACGGCGTCCGGCTGTTAAAGAACGGTGCAAACGAGGTGGCGTCTTTGATGATCTCGCCCTCCGCCGTCCCGTTTCCGGGCAGTGGATACCAGTCGTCTGGATCATTCGGATCCTGCGGCAGAATCTCGGTCACCGTATAGGACGCGCCTTCCGGCAGCCCGAGTATTGTAATGCGCTCGTCGTGGTGGAGCGGAAAGCTCCTGCCGCTCGCGAGGGACCCTGATTTGTCCGTACCGTAAAAATGGTAATCCCCGGTCAGCTCACGCCCATTTGCATCCGTCAGACGGATGGTAAACCAGAAGTTTCTCGTATAATCCCGCTCTGTAAGCGCAGCGCCGCTCAGCGTCTTGCCGACCATCAGCTTTCCCGTACCGGTATCGCTGGTCATCTGATCTGTCACCACCACGATATTTAACAGGGAAAACAGATTTGTGATGTCCGTATCCCCCAGGTTGTCCTTGTTTGCGTCGATCTGGGATCCCTCATAGACCGGCTGGGACAGCGCCGTATAATTCTGCTCCACTCTTGCACGGGCAAAGCCGGTATCCGCGATAAAAACCGGCTTATACAGCTGTCCCCCGTCCTCGTTATGCAGACCGTAATCCACAACGGCATTTTTACCAAAATGCAGGTTTAAGGCCCGTTTTACACCTGCGGATCCCTCAAGCTCCATATCCCGCCAGTCCTGACTCAGCACCTGTGTATTGGCGGACGGCTGATACTGCCCGAACGCGGTGATATCCCGCAGCGTGATATCCACCTCGCTGTCCATGGCATACTGGCGCATCGTCTGCGTCAGCCGGCCCACGCCTGCCATAACAGACACGCCGTCCTCCCTCGTCCCGGCATCCGCATAGATCGAGCGGCTTCCCACCACAACGGGAACGACGGTCTGGTTCAGCCTGCAGCCGTCCGGCGCCGCGATTTCTTTCAGATAATAACGGGTGCGGGTGTACGATGCCCACATCATTTTCGCGTATCCCGGACCGGCATCGTCCGCAGGTGAAAAAATCAGAGTACCCTCCTGCCCGTACACCGTGGCGGTGACTCCCTGCGCGACGGGCGCACCGGCGCATGCCTCGTTGTCATACATGGCAAACGTGGTCCCGTTGCGCGGTCTGCCGTCCTGATCCACCTTCATCACCCACAGCTCCCGCTGATCGTTTGGAATATAGATGAGAGAGCGGAAATCGCGGATGAACTGATTCGTATTTAACAGGCTGAAACCCGTTCTGGTTTTTGCACCTGTCGTCTTCTGTGTACTTTCAATGATCGTTAACGTCTCGTCCACGCCGTGCTCCCTGACGTAGCTGCCCAGCGCAGCGTAGCGCTCCTGCGTATCATTTCCGGTAATTCCAAGCTGCTGTAAGGCTTCCGGTTCAATGATCGCAAAAATCAGGCGCATATCGCTGTCCGGATCATCAAACCGGTAGCGGTTCGCCAGTCCCGGAAGATCGTTGAGCGTTCCGGCCAGACGCAGATTTGTGGCGTCCCAGGAGAGCACCCATTCCGGGCTTTCCTGATTCGCAGCCTGCTCCAGCACGGCGTAAAGAGCCGCATTTCTCCATCCTGCCTCGCTTGCATCGACAACTGTCGATACATCAAAACCGACCAGGTTGCCCCCGTACATCGCTTCCCAGCTCTGATCCGACTGCCGCAGCAGCATAGGAACCGCCACCACAAGGCCGTCTTTTCGCGCCTGACCGTTCACCTGCAGAATCTCACCGGACCCCGGATCCCGGTCCGATTCGATCTCTCCTGTGCCACTGTTGAAGCTGCCGTAATCCACGCCGCCTGTCCCCACAATATTCGCCACCGAACAGGCGTATGCGCCGGTCGTCCAGCGGTTCGCCACGGACAGCATCGAAGTGGACGGATCGTAAAACAGCACGACATCAATGGGCAGCGACCGGTATCCGTCCGGCGTCCTTGTCTCCTTTAAAATATAATACTGCCGGCCCCGGTCTGCAAAGTTAAAATAATTCCCCTCGTCATCGAGAAACCGCGTCGTACCGTCCGCGTTTGTCACAATGTGAACCAAAGCACGATTTTCGGACTGCCTCACAAAAAATTCCCCGCTGCTATGCGCGTTATTATCCGTGTACAGACATTCAATCGCGCCTGCAGCATCCGCGGTTGTCAGCTCCGCCGGCACAAGGTCGAACTCCACTCCGCCCACCAGCTTCCCGTTCTGATCCACCTTGGCAATCTGCTGATAAAGCATCGGCTGCAGGTTAAACCGCAGCGCCAGACTGGAGTCATAATTTCCCCGCTCCAGATAAAACATCTTTAAGGTGTGGCTGGTATTGCTGGCAAAGGTGTTATTGTTCCACAATACGGTCTTTTCTTTTTTCGCCGCCGTAAACTGATCCAGGAGGGTTGTCGTCAGAACCGTACCCGCATCCTGATATAGTTTGTTAAGATCTACTGTCCCATCTGCGTTATACGGGAATCCGTTCGTCTTCCAGCTCTGCCCCACACGGATCGTTCCGTCCGAAAAATCGATCGTTCCGTAGATCTCGCTGTGAATCCCGCCCAGATCAAGCACAAGGACGTCGTCGATAAAAATCCAAACATCGTCATCCCCGGAGAACTGAAACGTCATCGGAATATTGCTGCTCGAACCCGTGTTGATCTTCCCCTCCAGCGGCTGGCGGAAATCGATATTCACGGTCATGCCGAGGTGATGGTTCATGTATCCGGCGGTTGTGGTCAGATTACTGCTGCCGATACTCGCGTTACTGCTCAGTTTTCCTGTGGCCTGATCCACCTGGTCGAATACCTGCGCGCCGGTATTAAACGGGAAGAAATTGCCGACGCTCCGCAAACCTGTCAGCGGATTCAGATCCGTACGATCCACGGCAGGCGCATCATACAGGACAAACTCCCCGCTGTCACTATTATATTCCGCAAAGTTCTGACGCATGTCGTAATAATAGTACCCATTATTGTCAAGCTGAAACAGACCGGTCGCATTTTCATAAGAGCGTTTATACTGATTTGGGGTTTGGGGGTCAAACAGATAATCCAGGGAAGCGCTGCCATTGTTCCAGTTTGCAATCACCGTTTTGCTTATGTTCTGAGGTGAATCGCTGATAAGCGTATCCGACCCGGCAATGTGATCCCCGCACAACTGATAATCCAAAATCCCCTGATAACCGTCAAGCATATTTTTCATATCAGGCGTATTCATGACCGGATAACCGTCTGTGCCAAGAACTGGTTTTATAATTCCCGGCATACCCGCTTTAGCCGCTCCGTAGCCTGAACCGGCGCCGGCACCTTTGTTCCAAAACCCTGCGTGAATATTTCCATCGCCAAACAACAGCAGACGTCCCTGATTAATCCCCCGGTTCCAGTCCTCCACACCATTGCGGTCAACTGGCTCATTAGCAGTATTCTTATGCATATCCGTTGTCGCCAGAAGATCATTCCGCTCCTGGTCCGTATTATCTTTTATGAGCGGATTCCCGCCGTCGCGGTCCACCCAGTAATCAAAAAGGTTTACCGTCGTGTTCGGCGGATTGATGCCGGCGACAATGTGATCCGTGAGGTGGATTTCGTGAATTGTGACAGTAAGATTTAAGATGTCATCCCGCTCTGCGGTGTCGTTATAATTTTCATATGGAGATTTATCTGCTGATAAAACCGGACTATTGGAATTTACCCGCAAACGATATCCGGGATTCGAAACCGGCATTGCATAAAAGGTAAGCTTTGTTCCTTCTCCCAACGTACCTGCCAGGCGAAATACTTCTTCTATATTGGTCCAGTCGATTACAACATATCCTCTATGAATCTTTCCATCAACGGACAGATTTTCCTCCTTTGGGTCAAATCCGGCATCCGCCAAATTCTGATCATAATACCCATCACACTCAATCTGCCTCGGAAGCACTGACTTAATTTTCCCAATGATCTCTTCCCGATCCGACGTGAGTGAAAGATAATAGTCCATGGTATAGGTATACGTATCCGTCGGATTTTGCGTCGTCGTTATTTCCCGGATTTCAGATCCGCCACGGGACACATATTTCCAGTTACTGACATACTTATCGATCGGATCCGCATACCCTTCTCCCCCGCCGATTTCCACCAGCACCGAGATCTGCGCCGCATCCTCTGCCAGCGCATACGGATCCGGCAGCGCCGCCGTCAGCACATAGCTTCCCTCATACACGCCGCCCGCTTCAACAGCCGCAGGTGCTTCCAGCGCGCTGTAATCCCACGCAAGCGGCAGCACCGCTTCCGTCCCGTCCGCCAGCACAGCCGTGATTTCCTTCGGCAGCATTTCAGAAAGCACATCCGGCGTCACCGGATTCTCTGCATCAGCTCCGGGCAGGCCCAGGCACCAGCGGCCGGTCGTTTCATCCAGCGTCAGGTACTCGCTCTCCCAGCCCCAGGACACCACCGCACAGGACGGATCCGTCCCGGTCTCCCCGCGGTCTTCTGTATCACCTTCGTCTCCCGGCACACCGCTTTCGTCTCCCGGCGCACCGCTTCCGTCTTCCGGCATATCCCCGGGCTCTTCCGAACCGTTCTCATTTACATCTGTCTCGTCACCAAATCCCGTCCCCGGACTCTGACCGTCCCCGGGCTTTGTTCCGGTTCCATCATTCATCCCCGGATCCGGTTCCTGGCCGTTTTCCATCCCGGCGTCACCGGATCCGTCCCCGTTTCCCGGTTCCTGGCCGTTTTCTATCCCGGCGTCAGCGGATCCGTCCGCTTTGCTGCATATCTCACAGACAAATCCGCACGGAATCTCCTCCGCCGCCTCCGCATAACCGCAGACATCATCATGCACATGACCGCAGGTATCTTCCCCTCCGGCTTCGGTATAACCGCAGGTATCACTGTGCTCGTGTGCGCATGACTTCCCGTCCGCAGACGCCCTGTAACCGCACGCATCCGTATGCGCCGGATGATGCGGGCATATGCCGGTTTCCGCCGAGGCAAAAACATTCGCCTGACACAGCGGCAGTATACAGATCAGAACCATGATCCCTGCCATGATCTGGTAAATCCGCTTTTTACTGCCGCGCAGCCGTTTCGTATCCTGTCGATCCATCTTGTTCTTTCGTTTCATTTGTCCGGTTCCTTTGCATTGCAGACTTCACCGGGGGGTTCTTTTCGGGGACCTCTCTTTTCTGCACAGATTTTTATACGTTCAGGAAAGCTTCTTTTGTCAAAATTGCAAAACGAAGCCTTTGCTAAAAAACATTTTAAACATCCTCTTCTCTGATTGCAAGACCCATATAAAATTTTTTTTGCAAAAATCCGGGGATCCGGTGTATAATGATCTTCTGACAGAAAACGAGACGAGGAGGATTCCCCTATGGAAAAACTGAAACTATTTTTTAAAGCCGTCTACGCCGGCTTCATGATCGGCATCGGCGGAACGATTTATCTGTCCGTGGAGAACAGGGTCATCGGCTCGCTGCTCTTCTCCTTCGGGCTGCTGACGATCGTCACGCAGGGCTTCGCCCTCTACACCGGACGGATCGGCTTTGTCAGGGAAATAAAGCAGCTCCCCGACATGGCTGTCATCGCTGCAGGAAATTATCTCGGCACCTTTCTCACTGCCGCCGTCTTAAAAGCCGCGGGGCTTCCGGTCGACGCTGCCGCGCTCGCCCAGAAAAAGCTGGAAAACGGCCCGGTACATATTTTTTTCCTGTCCGTCCTCTGCGGCGTGATGATGTACCTGGCGATCGACAATTATAATAAGTCAAAAAATCTCGTGTTTGTCTCGCTTCCGGTGATGATTTTTATCCTGGCAGGATTCGAGCACTCCGTCGCGGATATGTTTTATTTTCACCTGGCAGGCGCGTACAGCCCGCAGGCCTTTTTCTATCTGCTCCTGATGATCCTCGGAAACGGGATCGGGGCGAAGGTGTTTGACTTTAAAAACATGCTTACGGACTCTGGATCCGCTGAATGATTTTATCTACAATGCCGATCTCCATCTCCAGCTCATCCGCGATGGAGGCGGCATCTTTTCCTCGCTGCAGTTTTTTGCGGATCTGCTTTTCCAGCAGCTCCTGTCTGCCCTGTTTATAGCCTGCCTCTTTCCCCTCCCGGTAAAGCAGCTTCATATGTTTTTTCTCATCATATTCTGTCAGCAGCATAGTAAACACCTCCGACTGATTTTTCCGAAGGATATCCGCTAAGATGTCCTTCCTGATACAGGTATCCATTGCTTTGGTGACGGCCGCTCCCAGGGACATACCGCTGTTCAGGTTTCCATTGACCTCAGCGACAAATTCTGAATATTCCCACAAACGTCTGCATTTTGCCATCAGCTCCCGATTGTGGCCACGGTTGATGTTCAGCATCAGCGTCCGGCATTCCAGACAGCCGGAGCCGCGTCCGGCCTCAAAGGCGTCCGAGAGATGCAGAATGGTACGATCCGCCTGCTCCTTTTTTCCATTGTAAAAAATGACATACTCCGGGGTAGGAAGCTTTATCAGAACAGAACTGTACAATTTCTCCTTCTGCAGAGCCGTCAGGCCCTCATACTGCCGCGCGAAATAAAGCAGTCCGCGCAAAGGCATATTGGGAGAATATGTGCTCTGATGTTCATACAGGTTCAGCTGATTCGAAATCATAAAAGAGAGGTCGTTCTTCATTTTCATAAAGATAACGTCGTCTAATGTAATGATATCAAGCTCCTCCGGGTCAGTGTAATCGCTTCCGTTTACCGCGTTATATAACTCCAGCAGATCCCTTTTATCCTGAAAGAGAAAGCGGAAAAGCCGGTCTTTATACTTCCGGTTGATGATAAGATTACTCCTGTGAATCTGTCTTATGCGTCCTGTTTTTTGTTTTGCCATAGATTTTCCTCCATTATACGTGATTTTTCCTGTTTCTTCAACCTCTGATGAAAAAAGTTCGGGAACTTCCGAAATAGATGGAACTTCATAATGAATATAAAAAGATTCGTCTCAGATCTGAAACAGATTATACTACAAGATGCGGTCATATGCAAGTATTTTTTGTATCCGTCCCTGCCGCCTTCTACACAGGAGTTTGACAGTTCTGTGATCCGGTGTATAATGATCTTCTGACAGAAAACGAGACGAGGAGGAGAAAAGGACAAATGTATAAAAGAATCCTGCTGATTCTGTTTCTGGTACTGTTCGCCTTTGGGTTCGGCATCACCGGCGCAGGACTCTGCTATTCTGCGCATACGCAGGAAAAAACCTGCAGTGCGACGACGGAGGGCAGAGTAATCGAATGCAGAAAAATCCCGTATTTCGGACAGAAGCGCATGTTTACTCCGGTTGTCGAATATCAGGTGGGAAATGAGATGTTCACCGGCGAATCAGACGTCCGATCCAGTCACAGAGCCTTTGAGACTGGCGAATCTGTGACGATTGGATATAATCCGGAAAATCCGGAGGAATTCTATATCAAAAGCTACGATTTAAACATTATGACCCGGCTGGGCATCTTATTTCTCGTGATCAGCGGGGCCGTTCTGGCGATTACCGGAATCGTTCTGATCCTGGCCAGAAACAATATCAGCAAAGAGAAAAGGGCAAAGCTTCAGGCAGGGATCATTGTCGGCGGAATCGTTCTCGTTATAGCTGCGGTTTTTACCGCTGTGGCAGGACTGAAAAATACCCTGTGTATACTGGTGGGAATGGGTCTGTTTGCCCTGTATGGATGGTTTCATAACAAACGGAGACTGTCGTGATCCGCCGCCTTTCGCACCAGCATCTCTTTTAACGCGGCGGCCGCGACGTTTAACGGGTGCCCCTCATGCTCCACCAGGCAGATCGGACGGAAGGGCAGCTCCTCCGCCAGGGTAAGCCGGTACACCTCCCCCGCCGCAAGCGCATCCCGCACAAAAATCTCCGGCACAAAGCCGATCCCCAGGTCATCCTTAATTAACGGCAGCATCTGATCCGCCGTCGCCGCCAGAAGCTCCGGACGCAGGATTAGTCCGTGTTTTCGATAAAATTCCTCATAAAACCGATAGGTCACCGTGTCCTCTCCCAGACAGATCAGCGGCCAGGACGCAGTCTCTTTTAGCGTGACAATCCCATCCTTCCGGTCCGCCAGGGAGGGGCCCGCGGTCAGGACGTCCCGAAATCCGGTCAGCGGCTGCACCTTAAGCACAGATGAGACCGGGGGCGGAGTCGTGACCACCGCAAAATCGGCCTTCCCCTCCTCCACGGACCGCACCGCCTGTATCGTCAGATGATTCCGGATGCGGATGCGGATTCCGGGGTATGTTTCCCGAAATACACGCAATACCGGCAGCACCAGGATCCGCAGCGCCGTCTCGCTCGCCCCGATCGTGACACAGCCGTCTCTTAAGCTGGTCTGCGCCGCGATCTCCTCCTCCGCAAGCATCAGACGCTCCACCGCGATTTTCACATGCGAATACAGCCGCTCCCCCTCCGGCGTTAAGGTGACGCCCCGGTTTGAGCGCAGCATGAGCCGGCAGCCTGTCTCCCCCTCTAACAGCCGGATCGCACGGGAAAGATTCGGCTGGCTGGCATGCAGCACCTCAGCAGCCTGTGTCAGGCTTTTGCATTTTGCCACATGATAAAAGATCCGGTAGTACTCATAATTCACGTTCATCGCACCCTCCGTTTTTTACAGCATTATATCATTTTTATATGTCTGCAATGCGAAATATATATTTTTCATATTCTGACAAATCCAATATAATACCAGGGAACGAAAAAAGCAAGACGGATCCTGTCTGGCAAAACAAAAGGATCCGCAGAAAGAGGATATTTTCATGAACAGAGATCTGACAACCGGGGATCCGGGATCCGTCCTGTGGCGGTTCTGCCTTCCCCTCTTTGGAAGCATCATTTTTCAGCAGCTTTACAACATCGCAGACAGCCTGATCGCAGGCAGATTTATCGGGGAGCACGCTCTCGCCGCAGTCGGAAACAGCTATGAGATCACGCTGATCTTCATCGCGTTCGCGTTCGGCTGCAACATCGGATGTTCTGTAATCGTCTCGCAGCTCTTCGGAGCGAAGAACTACAGGGATATGAAAACCGCCGTCCACACGACCATGATTGCGAGCGCCATTCTCTGTGCCGTCCTCATGATCGCGGGGCTGATTTCCGGCGACATGCTTCTCGCACTGATCCGTACCCCAAAGGAGATTCTCGCGGATTCGGCGCTGTACTTAACGATCTATATCTGGGGCCTGCCCTTTTTACTCTTTTACAACATCGCGACCGGCATCTTTTCGGCGCTCGGAGATTCGAAGACGCCGTTTCTGTTCCTCGCGTTCTCCTCGACCGCCAATATTCTCGTGGATATCCTCTTTGTGGCGGGGTTCGATATGGGCGTGGCCGGCGTCGCCTGGGCCACCTTCCTCTGTCAGGGCGTCAGCTGTGTGCTCGCCGTCGCAGCCGTGCTTCTGCGTCTGCGCAGGATTCCCGCCGACGGTGAGGCGCGCCTGTTTTCTTTTGCGATATTTAAAAAAATCGCCGTAATCGCCGTCCCAAGCATCCTGCAGCAGAGCTTTATCTCTCTCGGCAACATCATCCTCCAGGGCGTGATCAACGGCTGCGGCGTCGGCGTGACGGCCGGTTATTCCGCCGCGATCAAGCTCAATAACCTGGTGATCACCTCCTTCACCACGCTGGGAAACGGGATCTCGAACTTTACCGCCCAGAACATCGGCGCCGGTATCCTGCCCCGGGTAAAGGCCGGTTTCCGCGCTGGGATCCGTCTGGTCTGGCTGCTCTGCGTTCCGGTCGTCGCGCTCTATCTCGCCGCGGCACGGGTGCTTGTCGGCTTCTTTATCAACACGCCCTCCGGGCTGGCGCTCACCTCCGCAACGCGGTTTCTCTATATCGTCGTGCCGTTTTACTTCGTCGTGTCCGTCAAGCTCGTGGCGGACGGCATCCTGCGCGGAGCCGGACTTATGAAGCAGTTTATGGCCGCAACCTTCACCGATCTGATCCTGCGCGTCGTGCTTGCCATCGTATTCTCCGGCCCCATGGGCTATACCGGCATCTGGTGCGCGTGGCCCGTCGGATGGGTGATCGGGATGGTGATTTCGGTCTGGTTTTACCGGAAGGGGCCGTGGAACAGGCAGGCGGATACCGGGAAACAATAGAAGACGAAGGCTCTGTGCTTTGGGGGTACACATCACTTCCCCGCTTCTCCCGCCCTGCCAGCGCCATATAATACCCCAGAAACAGCAGAATCTTCACCATCGTGGAGCATGGCGTCGCCAGGCATACCCAGAACAGGGACACCGGCGTCATCCCACTCATGAAAAGGAGACCGGAATCCGCTATCCGGATTCCGGCCTGCTGTACTGTTATTCCATTAGTCACGCCAATCTGCATCTGATTCCCACTGGCATTCTGTAATCTGCATATCTGAGAAAGTTGCCTTGTATGAACCTTCTGTCGGGCTGCAGGCATATATTCCATATGTAATTTTTTCTGCCCCCTCCCACATATGGAAAATCCGCATTTGTCTGAAATTTATACCGTCCTCACTACATTCAATGCAGTAGTCGCTGTTCCTGCGTGAAAAGCGATACCACATACTTTTAATATTAGAAGATATGTCTGTTGTTGCCCAGTCAGAATATCCATGATTCGTGACAACACTTCCCAACCGCTGTATCTTTTCATCTTCATATTCGATAGATG
The DNA here is from genome assembly GCA_947642555.1 of uncultured Roseburia sp. Taxonomy (GTDB): domain Bacteria; phylum Bacillota; class Clostridia; order Lachnospirales; family Lachnospiraceae; genus Roseburia. Next base: position 150,143 of record CANRSX010000005.1, read on the forward strand.
CCTTAAACCAGTTATCACTATTTAAATACATAACCACACCGCACTGGTCAAAGCGGCAGGCACTCTCAAATTCTGTTTTAACAATAAAGGAAAAATACTTATCAGTTGTTTCAATCTGAAACACTGGAGCATTATCATTTTGAAAGCCGTAATAAGTGCGCGCCCATAAGTCAGTTCCCCTTTCCGTAATAATCACAACTTTATCCTCGCTAATCTGTACCTGCTTCGGTTGACGTGTCCATTTTGGACTGCATTTCAAAAAATCCATCTTTTTTCCTCTCTTTCTCTTTTTATTTTTGATAGGCAACTATTTGATGCCTATTTTTTCACTACATATCCTTCTTCTATAAATATTTTTTCCTGCATATTATGAGAATTCTCCTTTTGTTTTTTTACAAAGAATGATTCCCATGAGTAGCAGCACTGGAAAAATAATACCTGCCAAAATTCCCATCTTTAGGTTATCCCCCAGTGTCCCTGATACCATTCCAACCAATGTAGGGCCTCCCGAACAGCCTATATCTCCACCTAAAGCCAATAACGCAAACATGGCTGTTCCACCTTTGGGCAAAGCTGCTGATGCCTTGCTGAAAGTTCCCGGCCACATGATTCCAACTGACAGCCCACAGACAGCACAGGCAATCAGGTTAAACAGCGGAATGGGAAAAAGAGAAATTCCCAAATAAGACAAAACACACAAAAAACTACTATAAACCATAAAGCGCTCCAAATGAATACGATCGCCATACTTACCATAAAATAATCTTGACATCCCCATTAAAACTGCAAACGCCATCGGTCCCGCTAAATCACCCGCTGCCTTGGAAATTCCAAGTCCTTTTTCTGCAAAAGCTGACGCCCATTGGCTTACTGCCTGCTCGCTTGCCCCTGCGCATACCATCATAATCAGCAAGATCCAAAATACTTTTATCCGAAACAAATCCTTTAATTCAAGCCCTGACTCTCCGTCCTCAATCAATGGTGCAATTGGAATCTTGGCAAATGCAAAAGCATTTCCAATTGGGATAACTGCCCAAATAGCAGCTAAAATTTTCCAATTTTCTATACCAGCCACATAAAAAAATAATGTTGAAATGAGTACGACTCCGGCATGTCCCCAACAATAAAAAGAATGAAGCATACTCATTGCCTTCTCCTTATTGTCAGAAGGGCACGCCTCAACAACTGGACTGACTAGAACTTCCAAAAGTCCACCACCAATTGCATAAATCATTACAGCAATCAAAATTCCGATAAAGGGTACTGGTAAAATCTCCGGCAAGACCGTAAGAAGAATTAAACCTGCCGCTGATAGAACATGAGCTATAATCATTGATGCACGATACCCTATTTTATCTATAAATCCGACTGAAAGAAGATCAACCAGCAGTTGTATCGTAAAATTAAAAGTCACCAGCAGCGTGATCTGAGAAAGCGGAATGTGATAGCTTTTCTGAAAAAACAAAAAAAGCAGCGGTGTGAAATTGTTGACGACAGCCTGTACGATATATCCCACAAAACAGGCTGTGATTGTTTTATCATATTGATGTTTCATTTTGTTCCCTCCTGATAAATGAGATTATATCGCATAATTTGTTCCAAGTCATTGCACAAAATCACATATTTATGGTATAATATAGCAAATTATATTTTATGAGGTGGTATTTTATGGACATTTACAGGACTACAACAGATGAAACGTTGCGAGAAACTGTCCAGCATGGGAACAGCAATTATCCTTTTGCATACTATCCCGAAAATATCTGGCAATTTGACTTCCACCGCATTGACTGGCACTGGCATCATGAGGTGGAGTTTCTGTATGTTGCCGAAGGCACTGCACTCTGCCTTGTGGGAACAGACAGAATAGAACTGCATAAAGGCTGCGGCATATTTGTCAACAGCGGTATACTGCATCGTTTTGAAGCACAATGCAGTACATTTGCCCCGAATATTGTGTTTTCACCAACCCTGTTAGCGCCTGAAAAAAGTCTGATTTACGAAAAATATATCCTCCCTGTTATAAGCTCGTCTGTTCCATATCAGATTTTTAGTCCATACACACCATGGGAAGACAATGCGCTGCAGCTTTTGTCACAAATTTTTACCCTTCAGGAAACAGAGCCGGATAATGAATTGTGCACAATACAGCTTCTATTTCAGCTTTGGGACATATTATTAAAAAATACAGACTTTGATTCCAGTTCTGGCAGTATTCATCGTTTCAATCACAAACAGGCAAGGTTACAGGCTATGATGCAGTACATTCATGACCACTACATGGAAGAAATTACGCTTGAGATGATTGCAGCATCTGCATCGATCAGCAAAAGCGGGGCTTTAAGCATTTTTCAGTCGGGTATCCATATTTCTCCGGTATCGTACCTCATCCAATACAGACTGGCGCAGGCTGCCGAACAGCTCTATGCCACTCAGAAATCTGTTTCTTCCATTGCAGAAGAAACAGGCTTTTCAGGTTCCGGCTATTTTTGCCGGAAGTTCAGACAGCATTATCATATGAGTCCAAATGAATACAGGCAGAAGAAAACGGTATCAGGGAGGTGATTCCAATAAAACAACAGACGGATCTTTTGGCGCTTCCTCCGGGTCACGCAAAATTCCTTTGCGATGCATGGCTGAACTTTTATCAAAAAATGCTTGCGCAAAAATGTATTATGTAGTACAATCTGTTATATCTTTCATTTATCTTATGTAGTTTCATTCACAACCGACTCTGTCCGATATGGCAGTGCCAATTCATCCGGTATTCCCGGATTCTTTACCCCGATTCCTGTTTTTCTTATCCGGAATGGTTGAAGAAACAGACAAAATCACGTATAATGGAGGAAAATCTATGGCAAAACAGACAACAAAACACAAAGAGTACACAAAAAAGCTACACTGGAGGCATCTGCGCGTCAACCGCAAATACAAGGACCGCCTGTTCCGATTCCTGTTTCAGGACAAAAAGGATTTGCTGGAACTGTACAATGCAGTAAACGAAAGCGATTATTCTGACCCGGAGGCTCTTGAGATTGTCACATTAGACGATGTGATCTTCATGAAGATGAAGAATGATCTCTCGTTTATGATCTCGAACCAGTTAAACCTCTACGAGCATCAGAGCACCTACTCTCCGAACATGCCCCTGCGCGGACTGCTCTACTTCTCACGGCAGTATGAAGGGCTGACGGCAATGCAGAAGGACGATCTCTACGGCCCCGCCCTACTGAAGCTTCCCACGCCGGAGTACGTCATCTTTTACAACGGAAAAAAAGACCAGGCGGACCGTACCACACTGTATCTCTCGGATGCTTTTGAGTCCGGACGCGGCTCCGGCTGCCTGGAATGCCGGGCACTGATGTTAAACATCAACCGCGGCCACAACCGTGATCTAATGGCAAAATGCCGGCGGCTGTGGGAATATTCCGAGTTTGTCGCCGAAGTCAATGGAAATCTGGATGGCGGGATGTCCTTAAGATCATCCGTCACCAAGGCCATGGATACCTGTATCAGTCAGGATATTTTAGCGGATATTCTGCGCAAAAATCAGTCGGAGGTATTTGATATGTTACTGACAGAATATGACGAGAAAAAACACATGGAAGTGCTTTACCGGGAGGGAAAACGCGCCGGCAGACAGGATCTGCTGGAACTACTTGTCAGCAAAAAGCTGCAGCGCGGAAAGGATGCCGCCTCCATCGCAGACGAGCTGGAGACGGAGATCGGCATCATTGAAGAGATCATGCAAAAGATCCGGAATTCTTAATCATCCGAAATCTTTCCATCAATCCCATCTCAGGAGAAAGCAGGATATTTGCAAATATTGTGACAGAAAGGAATAACAGCCTTTGACGGTATTGCATCAGCTTTATCGTATTACTCTGCCTGACAAACCGACGATTATCTAGGTTTTCCACTCCCTCATGCCTGGGATTCATATGATGTTCGGCTTTATGCTGACAGACAGCAAAAACCAGCTCCTGTTTTGCAAACACTGTGCCAAAGCCTTTGTCGCAGGCAGACCGGCGCTGTACTGATAAGGAATGGTTGGAGGGTAATACATAATGGCTGAGAACAAAAACATAAAATTACAAATTCGTAACAGCACTGTGGATTTTCTTGTGTTTACAAAGGATGCCCATGAAAATGGCGTTGAAGTCCGTGTGCAGGATCATGATGTATGGTTGACCCAAAAAGCGATTGGACAGCTTTTCGATGTAGACAGAAGCGTTGTCACAAAACATTTGAAAAATATCTATGAAAGCGGCGAATTATCTGAGGATTCAACTTGTGCAAATTTTGCACAAGTTGCAGATTTCTCCTGATAGCCAAATCACGAAAGATTTCTTTGCAACTGTACAGAATAAGATGCACTATGCCGTTCACGGAAATACTGCAGCGGAGGTCATTGCAAAAAATTACTTATCTAAGTGTGAAATACAGGAGCTTAACGAGATTGTCACGATGTATCTGGATTACGCTACAAGACAGGCACGGCGGCATATTCCCATGACGATGGCAGATTGGGCTTCCAAACTGGATGCGTTCCTGCAATTCAACGATTCGGAAGTCTTGCAAAACAAGGGTAAAGTCACAGCCGCAATTGCAAAAGCCTTTGCCGAAAGCGAATTTGAGCAATATCGGGTCATTCAGGACCGGTTATATCAAAGCGATTTTGACCGGCTTATAGCCAGCACAGAAGAAAAAAACGACTAACGACAAAAAAATCCCGTTATCGGCCATGTCACAGCCGGTAACGGGATTTCACTTAATCTGCTTTACCATACAGTAACAATGATTTTCATATGATCGATGCAGTAATCGCCGGTTTCCGTCAGTATAAGATCAGGCATCCCTAGGCTGGCGCTCCACGCATTCCACGTTCACTGTGTACGTTTTGCGCTCTCCCGGCGCAAGGAATTTTAACATCCCCATCCGGCGCATCACGTCGCGCCCATCCGGGTAGCAGTTGCCGCACTCGAGCCCTAAGACATAGTCCCGCACGCCCATCATCTTCCACTCGACAAATCCGCCCAGCTCTTTAGCGTCAAATGTAATTTCTATTCCCATCCCGAGCTTCGGCTGGAAGATGGCAGCGCGCCCCGTCTGATCCGCAAACCGGTGATAATAGCACCGTTCCTGATAGCCGGGCGTCGGTTTCTGCATGTGCATCCAGTTGCCAAGGTCCTCCGCCGCATGCGCGTCGCGCGGCGTCACCTCCGCCGACGGAATTGTGATCACACTGTCCTCGTCGAGCAGCGGATATCCCATATTCATGTGATAGAGGATCTCAAAGGGCTCCGTCTGATCCCCACGGTTCTCAATCGTATCACAGATCTCAACGCTGTTTTTCTCCAGGGAGATACGGATCGTCCGGTCAAGCAAAAGCTTTGGCCCGAAGATCACCTCATCCTTCGTGACCGCGCGCACGATAAGCGCTCCGTCCTCCTCATAAAAATATGCGTGTTCACAGGGCGTATTTGCGATGGATCCGTGCAGCGGCAGCTGCTTTCCCGCATCCTCACAGGGCGATCCCACCGCCTGGAGCCCGCAGGTCGTAAGGAATCCCGCCGTAAACGAATTCAGCCAGTTTGTCCCGACATTGTCATAGTACGCCGGCGCGACGTAGCCGCACGGCGACAGATAGCTCAGATTCATCCCTTTCAAGCGCAGCCTCGTGATATCCCCGCAGCGATCCGGCGAGACCGTAAGCTCCAGTCCCTTTCCGTTGCGGATCTCATACAGGCGCATTCCGTCGCCCTTTCCGCCAATCAGCCGGTGCTCCTCGATCCCATACAGCTGGCTGTCATGTCCGATATATGGATTCATTCATATCCTCCTCTCTGATTTCCGCTTTCGTTCCTGCCACTCTTTTTTCTCTCTGACCGGCAGTATCCTCCTGCGGCTTTTATGCCCCGCAGAGCGGCCGCACCGCATCGTACAGCCTGGCATATCTCTGATATACCTCCATGTATGCCTCATGGATCTTCTGCCTCGGCTCATAGGTCTCTCTCTTTTCCACCATACGGCCGGCCGCATCGAAAAGATCCGCAAAAACGCCGACCGCAATCCCGGTGAGCATCGCGCTTCCGGCCGTCCCGGCGTCAACTGTAGAAAGAGCTGTAATCGGAATTCCCAGCACATCCGCCTTCATCTGCATCCAGACCTTCGAGCGTGCTCCGCCGCCGGTTGCGTGCAGGCGCGTAAACCGGACCCCCGACCCCTTCAGCTTCTCATAATTCAGGTACATCTCGTATGCCACACCCTCCATACAGCCGCGGTAGAGATCCGCAGCCGTCGTCTGGACGGTAAGTCCGATTACCGCCCCTTCTGACCCGGTATCCATATACGGCGTCGCCGCTCCCGCAAAATGCGGAAGCACCAGAAGCCCGGAAGGGCCCGCCGCAATCTCTGGCGAATCCCCCGCTTCCTCACGCTCCCTCTCATACTGCTGTTCCAAATACGCGTTCACGGAGATCCCGGCCGTTTTGGCCGTCTCCTTTTCTTTCTTCGCGACCGTATCCACGCACCATTGCAGCAGCGCGCCGCCCGTATAGGAAAACGCATACGCCACATAAGTTCCGGGAACGACATAGGGTACCACGGAAAAATATCCCTCATACATCGCATCCATATCCGGCAGGCTCTCATAGACCGGCGTCAGACACTGCACGGTTCCCGCTCCGTCCACCGCAGCGGAGGCATCAAAAGCCCCGGCTCCGACGGCCGCGGCCACCTGGTCATGCCCCACAGATACTATGATTGTCTTCTCGCTTAGTCCGGTCCTCTCCGCGGCCAAAGCCGTCACCGGGCCCGCGGCTGTCCCGGGCCGTACCGGCTCCGAAAAAAACCCCGGATCGATCCCGGCGGCACGAAGAACCTCCTGACTCCAGCTCAGGGAACGGATATCAAACGCCATTGTCCGCGACGCGAGCGAGTCGTCGATCTGCGCCTTCCCGGTCAGATGCCAGACGACGAAATCCTCCATCAGAAAGACATGCTCTGCCCTTGCGAAAAGCCCCGGCTCATGCGCCTTCACCCACATAAGCTTCGGAAGGCTGTACATCTCGTGCGGCCGCAGCCCGGTCACCGCGGCAATCCGGCGCGCCCCGTCCTCCATGCTCCCGGCTGCCGTTCTCCCGACCGCCATTCTCACGCCTGCCTGTTCTTCGGCCTCCATTCTCACGGCCGCCTCCGCCCCGTCCTCCATGCTCCCGGCTGCCGTTCTCCCGACCGCCTCCGTCTCCCCCTCCGCGAATGCCTGTGCCAGCTCCCGGCACTCCTCCGCTCCCCTGGGGTCCGTGTAGAGCATCGCCGGGCGAAGCGGATTTCCCGCCTCGTCCGTCAGCACAAACGTCTCCCCGAAGCTTGTCACGCCGATCCCCGCAAGATCCTGCGCGCCTGCCGCGGCCTCCCGGATCACCTCATACACTGCCTCCATCAGCACGGAGACGTCAATCTCATGCGCTCCGACGGCCCGCCGCACCGGATAGTCCCGGTACGCGCGCCGCAGATAGGTTCCATCCTCGTCAAAGACCGTACATTTACAGCCGGTCGTCCCGATATCCAGCCCCGCTATCTTCATTCCGCCATCCCCTCCTTTCCCGCCGGCTGCGCTCTCCCGCTTTCATCCCACGCAGCCGGCTGTTGTTTTTCCGCGGCGCCGTCAGTCGATCTCCACCCACTCGTATCCGAGGTACGTGGTAAACGCCTCCTTTAAAATCTCTTTCCTATGTCCGGCCCCGACCGACGTGTGATGCTTGAACCCGCCGCGCGCCAGCCGGATCAGCTTCGCTTCCATATCCGGGATCTCGCACACGCCGCCGCATCCGAAGAACGCCTCCTCGATCGGATCGTCGGTAAACGCCGCCTCACTCGCATAGACGAAGATCTTCCCATCCTTCGTCTGACAGTTCGAGAGCGTCACCTTCCCCGGACGGATCCGGCCCTCGCAGGTACCGCAGCCGCTTCCCGCATCCGTCTTGTCAAACATTTTATGGCTGGTCACCCTTCCCTGATCCGTCATCAGTGATTTCGGCACCGGCCCGCAGTGGAACAGAATCACCTTATTTTCTTCTTCCCCGTAATTATTGTTCCAGTCGAGCACTGTCGTCGGCGTTTCGCTGGCAAGCGCCATCGCGCGCATCGTAACCGCGGAACACATGTCGATCTCACAGGACGCCGCGATCCCCCTGTCGTTTAACTCCGAGAGCAGCACGCACGGACAGACGCGCAGGATCTCCTCCATCTCGTTCCAGCAGCGCAGTGCGAGGGCATCCAGGTGGTAAACCTCTATGTATTCGTCGATGACAACCGAGATCTTCGCCAAAGTATTTTTCTTCTCCTCCGGCACCGCTGAAAAATCGGAGTACGCCTCGAGGGCCGCCTTCTTCTCCACAACCTTCGCATCCTCATCCGAAAGCTTTCCTACCTTAAAGACCAGCTCCGACAGGTCGAAGGACTCCACATTGATTCCGTATTTCTGCAGCGCGATCTCGTCAAAACGCACGGTCTTAAACGCCGTCGTCCGCGCGCCGATGCAGCCGATATTACAGCGCTTCATGCCGTTCACGACACGGCAGATGGCCGCGAAATCCTTAAGATTTTCCTGAAACTTCGGCGATAACGGGTGCACGACATGCGGCTTTAACACGGTAAAGGGCACCCCGTACTGGGTAAACACATCGGTCACGGAAAATTTGCCGCAGAACGCATCCCTGCGGTGTGCAAAATCCATCTTTCCGATCTCGTCCGGATAAGCCTGCATCAGGATCGGCACGCCCGCATCCTGCAACGCCGTGATCGCCCCGTTCTCGTCCGCAAAGATCGGCATGGAAAAGATCACGCCGTCGTACTCCCCCTCGTGCTCCTTTAACCATTTCGCATATAAAAGACCCTCATCCCTGGTCTCGATGCCGCCAAACCGGGTCAGCTTTGCGTCCATGGCGATATAGTCATATCCCGCGTCCGTGACCGCCTTTACCATGTCCTCCCGCGCGCCGTAGATCAGCTCCCCCGGCATAAATCCCCTGTTGCAGAACGCCAGTGCAAATGTCATTTTCTTTCCCATTTTACATATTCTCCTTCCTGTCCCGGTTCCTTCTGGCCAGCGGCCTTTCGATCCTGCTACTCCATGCAGGCAAACATGTTCATCGCCCGCTTCACGTTTTCCTTCATCGCATCCCTTCCCGCCATCGCAATGGAAGAAAAGAATACCGGCTCCCCCTCCTGCAGGGATGCGAGGTACTGTGCCGCTGCGTTACCGCCGGCTTTATCCATATAGGTGAAATAATTGATCTTGCGCACGCCGGCCTCAATCGCCTTCCGGTAATCCATTGGGCTGACGCCGGAACCTCCGTGCATGACGACCGGGATATTGTCGTTTAACTCCCGCACGCGGCGCACCACGTCAAAATCAAGCTTCGGCTCCGTCAGGTAGATCCCGTGCGTCGTCCCGAACGAGCAGGCCAGCGCGTCGATCCCGGAATCCGCCACAAAGCTCTGTGCCAGTTCTGGATCCGTATAGATCTTTGTCTCGTCCGCCGCCCCGGTGTCGTCTCCCGCGCCGGATTCCCGCCTGCCCATCGAGCCGAGCTCCGCCTCCACGGAAGCGCCGGTCGCCTTCGCCATCGCGACGGCCCGCTTCGTATTCGCGAGATTTTCCTCATAGGAAAGCACGGATCCGTCGTACATGATCCCGGTAAAGCCGATCGCAAGCGCCTGCTGTAAATACTCCAGTGTCTCGCCGTGGTCTAAGTGCACGCATACCGGCACGTCCGCCCGCTTTGCGGCCTCCACCATAACAGGCCCGATCACGGAAAGCGGGATCCACGGCTCATGGCACTGCGCAAACTGGATGATCACCGGCAGGGAAAGCTCCTCCGCCGCTCTGATGACAGCCTCCAGGCTCTCTAAATTCGGCGTGTTAAACGAGCCGATGGCAATCTTCCTCTCCTCCGCAATTTTCATGACATCATTTAGTGTCGCTAACATATAACTCCTCCTTATTTTCTTAAGTTCAGATATAATATTTCACCTTCACTCAGTCCCATCTGCACCTGATCCGCCAGCCCGAAATTCGGACTCGACACGGTAACGTGGATCAGTCCCCGCCGGTATGCGTACTCGTTCGCCTCCTCTATCCGCTGATGCGTCCAGTTCGAACCGCCGAAGGCTCCGATCTTCCCCTCCGCGTGCAACGCGTTCATGACCTCCACCGGCACCGCCACGTCCACATCCGGGTCGTCCCGGCACAAAAGATAAATGTCGATATAATTTTTTCCCAGTGTCAAAGGCTGTGATCCCCAGCTCCAGCACCGCATCCAGCAGCGCGTCATCCTCGCCTCCCGTCAGAAACGGCGGCATCGCCGTCCCGAACAGAATCCCTGACACCGGCTTTTCCACATACGGGATCTGCGCGTACTTCATCTTTCCTTCTATCTATCGCCCACCTTCCTTTCTGGCTACCTCTATCCTACCCCGTTTCAGGGCGCATTTATATAGGCTTCTGTTCTTTTTACTTTGAATTTGTTCGCGCGGATGCTATAATGTACAAAACGAGGAGAGACTGCCATGATATCCAGCTTTGACCTGACGAAATTAAATGCGCTGCTGCGGGATTTTCACAATCTCACGCAGATCCGCATCACCATTTTTGACGACGAATTCCGCGAGCTCGCCGCATATCCCGACGAACCGCCCCTCTTCTGCCGGCTGATCCGCTCCGTCCCGGCAGGTGAAAACGAGTGCCGCTGCTGTGACCGCGCGGCCTGCGCGATCGCCGCGAAGCGGCGGACAAACTACACATACCAGTGCCATGCCGGACTGACCGAGAGCATCTCCCCGATTATCCTCGGGAATCTGACCATCGGCTACCTGCTGTTCGGCCATGTCTTTTCCTACGACTCGCACGAAGCGGGCTGGGAGGTGATGAAAACGCTCTGTGCGCCTTACGGGCCGGACTTTACAGAGCTTTGGGCCGCGTGCCGGCTCATGCCTGTCATCTCCCCGGACTATATCGCATCCGCCTCCCACATCTTACAGGCAGTCGCCTCCTGGCTTTGCATGGAGCGCATGGTCGCGCTGCGCCATCAGGAGCTCCCGGCACAGATCGACGACTGGCTGTCCGCGCATTTTACAGAGGAGATCGACGCCGCATCGCTCGCCAGAAGATTCGGGATCGGCAAAACGCAGCTTTACGCGATCGCAAAACAGAGCTACGGGACCGGCATCGCAGAGCATATCCGCACGCTGCGCATAGAAAAAGCCAGGAAGCTGCTGGATGAACAGGCAGATCTCTCCCTGGCTGAAATCGCATATCAATGCGGTTTTAAAGACTATAATTATTTTATCACGGTATTCGGCCGCATGACGGGCCTTCCCCCGAAGGCATATCAGAACCGCTGCCGGCTTACAGATACGTATACAGCTCCTCCCAGATAACCTTCCCGAGCTCGTCGCGCGGAATGTGATCCACGAACCGGATGTCGCGCGGCTGCTGATAGTCCGAAAGGCTCTCAAGGCACCGTTTCTTCACGGCCTTTAAATCGACCCGGTTGTCCGCGGCGACCGCGACGCCGACGACCTCGCCTAAGATATCGTCGCGAATGGGATACGCCACGCATTCCCTCACGCCGTCTAACTTCCGGATCTCAGATTCGATATCGCCCGGAAAAATATTCACACCGCCCGAGATGATGATCTTCTTTTTTCTCCCGGCGTAGTGCAGAACTCCTTCCCCGTCCAGGTACCCCAGATCCCCGGTTCCGAAAAAGCCGTCCTCCCGTATGCTTCCGACCTTTGTCCCGCCGACATAATACCCGTCGAATACGGTCTCGCCACGGCAGAAAATCTCTCCCACCTCACCTGTCCCGGCAGGGATTCCGTCGTTTTCGATCCGGATCTCAGCCTGGCTCACCGGAAGTCCTGCAACGTCGTCCGCCGCCGATTCGTCCCCCAGATCCGCGATCGCGATGAATTCCGTCTCGGATGATGCTAACAGATTATAAAAATGGCATCTGCCCGGCAGGATCTCCCTGATACCGTCCCGCACCTCCGGCTCCAGCCGGGCTGCGGTGGAGACAAGCTGCCGCATGGAAGAAAATCCATCCTCCGGCAGATCGTTGTCCTCCATATAGCGCAGGACCTGCGCCAGCTGCGCGGGCGTGCTGATCGTATAGGTGATCTGATATGTCCCGATCATACTGACCCACTTCTCCGCGGTAAACCCTCTCATGATCACAAGCTGGTTTCCGGTATATGCGCCGGTCAGAATCATCCTGGTCCCAAGCGCGTGACACAGCGGCGTAGAAATCAGCATCCTGTCCTCACCGGACAGCCGGAACTGATCCTCCTCCTCTAAAATCCGCGCGATCATCTGCCTCTGCGTCAGAATGACAGCCTTGGGCTCCGCCGTGGAACCGGAAGTCGTCATCATCAGAAACGGCTCATCCAGGCAGACATCGTCCACGCCGGACACATCCTTTGCCTGCTCCTTCCATATCTCATCCGCGCGCTTCATCAGGTAATACGGCGTATTCAGCCTGCCGGCCTCCCGCCTGTTATGGGAATCCACCACAAAATACGAAACCTGCATCCGTTCCTCGCAGCGCTTTATCACTTCACCGGGCCAGTGCGGATGAAACGGAATGACCAGCGCTCCCAGCTTTACAAGCGCCAGAAACGCCGACGCATAAGACGCACTGTCCGAAATCAGAATCCCGACATGCATCCCGGGCACGACATGTTCCTTGAGCTGGCCGGCAAGCGCATTGACATAACCTGATATCTCAAGGCGGGTCCAGGTTCTGTGCTCATCGATTAAAAGTACTGCCTCAGGGCTCTCCTTTACCAGCGATTCAAATCTGTGAACGATATTCTGTGTCTGATCCATTCTGTCCTCCTTTTCCGTCAATCCAAAATCAACACACCGCTGAACGTTTCATCAAGTATCTTAGCATCTTTCGCATATCCCGTCAATTCCCATGCCGCGTTCCATCACGCTTTTTTCGCGCCTGCATATACTATCGGTAACTGCTGAAAAAGGAACGGCAAACGCTATGTGCGGAATTTCAGGTTTCTGTAACACTGATCAGGATTACCTTCAGAAAAAGCCCTTCTGGGAAACCATTCTAAGCGATATGCGCAAAAGTCTTTCCCACCGCGGAAACGATGCCTCCGGCAGCTGGCTCACCCGCCATGCCGGGCTCTCACACGCACGCCTAAGCATCCGCGATATCGAAAACGGCGCCCAGCCGATGGTGCGCACCAGAGGCGGACGCCCCTGCGCCATCGTCTACAACGGGGAAATCTACAATACGGATGAGCTGGTCCCGGATCTTACGGCGGCGGGATATACCTTTACAACCACCTCGGATACGGAGGTGATCTTAAACGCTTATCTTTGCTACGGGCCGGAATTTGTCAGCCGGTTAAACGGTATTTTTGCCTTTGCGATCTGGGACGAGACAAACGAACAGCTGCTTTTGTACCGCGACCGCGCCGGGATCAAGCCGCATTTTTACACGGTAAAGGACGGGACGCTCGTCTTTGGCTCGGAGCCAAAAGCGCTTTTTAAGCATCCGGATATCCGCCCCGCGATCGATAAAAACAGTCTGCTGGAACTGCTTGCCATCGGTCCGGCCAGGACCTCCGGGAACGGGGTATTCAAAGGGGTGCGCGAGGTGCTTCCCGGCCACTATATGGTCTTTTCGCGGGACGGACTCGCCGATCACCTCTACTGGGATTTAATCAGCAGGGAACACGCCGATTCCTATCCGGACACAGTCGAAAAAGTCTCGTTTCTCGTGCGGGATGCGGTAAAACGGCAGATGGTTTCCGACGTGCCGGTCTGTACCTTCCTCTCCGGCGGAATCGACTCCTCGATCGTCACCGCGCTCGCCGCGGACTATATGAAAAGCCAGGGGGAGACGCTGAATACGTTCTCGTTTGATTTCGCGGAAAACGATCTCTATTTCCAGTCCAACTCCTTCCAGCCGGAGCGGGACCTGCCCTATGTAAAAATCATGCTGAAGCGCTGCCAAACAAATCACACGTATCTCGAGTGCGACGAGCGGACGCTCGCGGACGCGCTCTATACCGCGGTGGACGCAAAGGATCTTCCCGGAATGACAGATGTAGACGCGTCTCTGCTCTATTTCTGCTCCCTGGTCGCAAAACACAACAAAGTGGCGCTGACCGGCGAGTGCGCGGATGAGATCTTCGGCGGCTACCCGTGGTTCTACCGGAAGGAGCTCTTAGAGCGCGACGGCTTCCCGTGGTCCGCGGATATCCGGGCGCGCACCGTCTTTTTGTCGGAGGACGTCGTGCGCGTTTCCGAGCTCGCGGACTATTCCTATGCACGCTATCAGGAATCGCTCGCAAAGGTTCCCCTGCTGCCCGGCGAATCCGGCGAGGAAAAAAAGAGGCGTCAGATCGCCTACTTAAACATCAAATGGTTTATGCAGACGCTTCTGGACCGCATGGACCGCACCAGCATGTATTCCGGCCTGGAGGCGCGCGTGCCGTTCGCGGATCACCGGATCATGGAATATGTCTTTAACGTTCCCTGGGAGATGAAATACCAGAACGGCGTGGAAAAGACGCTCCTGCGCGACGCCTGCGCAGGCCTGCTGCCCCCGGAGCTTTTACACCGCAAAAAAAGCCCGTATCCGAAGACCTATCATCCCGGATACGAGCGGCTGTTAGTCGAACGGCTTACCGCGATCGTAAATGATCCAAACGCGCCCGTCGCCCCCTTGATCGACCGGCCAAAAGCGCTCCGCTTCATGGCATCCCACAAGGAACTCGGGCAGCCCTGGTTCGGGCAGCTGATGGCCGGTCCGCAGCTGATGGCATATTTTATCCAGCTCAACGACTGGATGAAGAAATATCAGCTCTCGCTGTGATGCCGGGCGGCAGGAGGCCGCAGCCCGCAGGCCGCCGCAGACCGCGGGCTACAGACTGGTGCGCACCAGCTTCGGCTGGTAGCCGTGCGTCTTTAAGGCGTTCATAATCTGCTTTTTGTGATCCGTCCCGAAGCTCTCCATCGTGATCCGAAGCTCCACCGCCGCGTTGCGGTTCGTCGAGATAAACTGGTTGTGCTCGAGCTTGATGACATTCCCCTGCTCGGCCGCAATCGTGGCTGCCACGCGGGAGAGCTCGCCCGGCTTATCCGGCAGGAGCACGGACACGGTGAAGATCCGGTCGCGGAAAATCAGGCCCTGCTGCACGACCGAGGACATGGTGATCACGTCCATATTTCCGCCGCTTAAGAGCGCGACAATGCGTTTGTCCGTGACATCTAAGTGCTTTAACGCCGCCACGGTTAAAAGCCCGGAATTCTCCACGACCATCTTGTGGTTTTCCACCATATCCAGAAACGCCACAATCAGCTCGTCGTCCTCCACGGTGATGATATCATCCAGATTCTGCTGAATATAGGGGAAAATCATACTTCCCGGCGTCTTCACCGCGGTGCCGTCAGCGATGGTGTTTACTTTGGGCAGAGTGGTCACCTTCCCGGCGGCAAAGGACGCCTGCATACAGTTCGCCCCCGCCGGCTCCACGCCGATCACTTTGATCTTCGGGTTTAACAGCTTCGCAAGGGTGGACACGCCCGTGGCCAGCCCGCCTCCGCCGACCGGCACCAGAATGTACTCAACTAACGGCAGCTCCTTAAAGATCTCCATCGCGATCGTGCCCTGCCCGGTCGCCACCGCAAGATCGTCAAACGGATGGATAAACGTATACCCCTCCTGTTCCGCCAGCTCGAGCGCCTTCTGGCACGCCTCGTCGTAGACGTCCCCGTGAAGCAGCACCTCGGCGCCGTAGCCCTTGGTGCGGTTGACCTTGATTAACGGCGTTGTGGTCGGCATCACGATCACCGATTTACATCCGTAGCATTTTGCCGCGTATGCGACCCCCTGCGCGTGATTGCCGGCCGAGGCCGTGATCAGCCCGCGCTCCCGCTCCTCGTCGGTGAGCGTACTGATCTTATAATACGCCCCGCGCACCTTATATGCCCCGGTAAACTGCATGTTTTCCGGCTTTAAATAGACCTTGTTTCCCGTCTGGCTGCTCAGGAAATCGCTGTATACCAGCTTTGTCTCCAGCGTGACCTCTTTTACCTTCTCGCTTGCCTCCTCAAATTTATCCAGTGTCAGCATCCGTTCTCCTCCTTTTACACCTGAAACAGCGCGTCGACAAAATCATTCGCGTTGAATTTCTGCAGATCCTCAATCGTCTCCCCGACCCCGATGTACTTGACCGGGATATCCAGCTCGGCGTGAATCGCCACCGCGATCCCTCCCTTTGCCGTCCCGTCCATCTTGGTTAAAATGATCCCGGTGATATCCGCCACCTCGGCAAATTCCCGCGCCTGGTTTAAGGCGTTCTGCCCGGTCGTCGCGTCGAGCACGACAAGCGTCTCCCGATAGGCGTCCGGATATTCGCGCTCCAGGATGCGGTTGATCTTTCTTAATTCTTCCATCAGGTTCTTTTTGTTGTGGAGCCGCCCCGCCGTATCGCAGAGCAGGATATCCGCCTTTCTCGCCTTGGCGGCCGCCACCGCGTCGTAGACCACGGCGGCCGGGTCCGCACCCTCCTGTCCGCCGATCATGTCCACGCCCGCGCGGTTTACCCACTCCGCGAGCTGGCTGCCCGCCGCCGCGCGGAACGTATCCGCCGCCGCGACCACCACGCGCTTTCCCTGATCCTTCAGCTTTCCGGCAAGCTTTCCGACCGATGTGGTCTTTCCGACGCCGTTGACGCCGATCACGAGGATCACCGACTTCTCCTGCTCAAACCGGTAGGCTGTCTCCCCGACGTCCATCTGTTCCCTGATGCTGTTGATCAGAAGCTCCTTGCACGCGGCCGGATCCTTGATGTGCTGCTGCTTTACCTTTTCCTTTAAGCTCGCGATGATCGCCTCCGTCGCGTTCACCCCGATGTCTCCCATGATCAGGATCTCCTCGATCTCATCATAGAAGTCCTCGTCGATGCTGGAAAACCCGTTGAAGATCGAATCGAACCCGGACACGATATTGTCCCTCGTCTTGCCAAGCCCGGCCACCAGCCGGCTCCAGAAACCCTTTTTTTCTTCGCCCATTCCTGCCTCCTGTCTCTATTTGTCGAGATCCCCTTCGATCAGATTCACCGATACCAGGGTTGAGATTCCTTTTTCCTGCATCGTGATACCGTACAGCCGGTCCGCTGCCGCCATGGTGCCCCTCCGGTGCGTGATCACGATAAACTGCGTGCTTTTGGTGAGCTTGTGCAGATACTTCGCGAAACGTCCGACATTGGAGTCGTCCAGCGCCGCCTCGATCTCGTCTAACAGGCAGAACGGCGACGGCTTTAAGTTCTGGATCGCAAAGAGCAGCGCGATCGCGGTGAGCGATTTTTCCCCTCCGGACATCTGCATCATATTCTGCAGCTTCTTTCCCGGCGGCTGAGCGATGATGCGGATCCCGCACTCTAAGATATCCTCATCCTCCACAAGCTCTAACGTGCCCTTTCCTCCGCCGAAGAGCTCCTTAAAGACCTGGTCGAATTCCCGCTGGATCTCGGCGAATTTTTCCATAAACTGCTTCCGCATCCCGGTGTCGAGCTCCTCGATAATTCCTATAAGTGTCTGTTCCGCTTCCACCAGATCGTCATGCTGTCCCTTTAAAAACTCGTAGCGCTCCGAGATCTCCCTGTAATCCTCGATCGCGTTGACATTGACGTCGCCGAGCGCGCGGATCTCGTCCCGGATGGAAGAGAGCATCCGCTTTACCTGCGCGGGATCCGTAAATTCTTCCTGTCTTAACTCCATCGCGGCATGCAGGGTCAGCTCATACTCCTCCCACATATAGTTGCTCTGATATTCCGACTCTTCCTCAAGCTTTTCCCGCTGGCTGTTCAGGCGGAAAAGCTCCTTGTCGAGCTCCGCGATCTGCTTTGCGATGTCCTCCCGCTTCTGGAAAAATCCTTTGTACTCCGCGGACATCTCCTCCCTGCGGCGCGTCTTTTCGGAAAGCTCCTCCTGAAGCCGCACACAGTGTTCCCCGGCCGCTTCGATCGTCTGCAGGATCGCCTCGATCTCCTGACGCTTCTTTCCGGCGTCCTCCTTCGCCTCTTTCGCTTCCAGAAGAAAGCCTTTGCGCTCGTTTTCATAGCGTCCGAGCTCGGTCCGGATCCGGTTGACATTCTCCTGGATAAACTCCGCCTTCTGGCTTAAGGACGCCTCCGCGAGCTGTATGCCCGACAGCTCCTCCTGCGCCTTCGCCTCAAGGCCGCTCGTCTCGTCGATCACCTTCTGGAATGCGGCCGTCTCCTCCCCGATCTGGCCTTCCCGCTCATCCGCTTTCGCGAGCTCCTCCGTGATCTGCGCTTTATTTCCGCTGATCTCGCGCAGCTGGTTCTCGATTTCCTTACTCTCGCGCTTCAGCCCTTCAAACACCTGCTCGCTCTCGTTTTTCTGCTCCGCCGCGCGCTCCACGTTCATGCGCGCCGTATTCTGAAGCAGGAAGCTCTGCTGGAGACCGTTTTTATTTTTCTCGATGTCCTCCGCGAGAAGGCTCATCGCGGTCAGAATCTCCTCCTGACGGTTTTTATGCTCCGCGATCTCCTTTTGTAAGCCGGATACCTTCTGCTCGAGCTCCTCGATCTGCCGGTTTCTCGCCAGCAGGTTGCTGCTGTTGCGGAACGCGCCTCCTGTCATGGAACCGCCCGGGCTTAAGTACTCGCCCTCGAGCGTGACGATGTGGAGCGAATAGCGGTATTTGCGCGCCAGCGCCGTCGCGTCGTCGATCGTCTCCGCCACGATCACACGGCCGAGCAGATGGGAAATCACCCCTTCGTACTTCGGATCCGCCGAAACCAGCCCGCTCGCTGCGCCGATGACGCCGCGCTCCTTTAACGCTTCCGGGTTCCGGATCCCGCCCTGCCCTTTTACGCTTGTAAGCGGCAGAAAGGTCGCGCGGCCGTACCGGTTCTGTTTTAAGTAGGAAATCATCTCCTTTGCGGTGCGCTCATCCTCCGTGACGATATTCTGAATGCTTCCGCCAAGCGCGGTCTCAATCGCGGTCTCATATCGTTTTTCCACATGGATCAGATCGGACACCACGCCGATTAATCCCGGATGCTTTGCCTTCTGCTCCATCACGCGGCGGATGCTGTTTCCGTAGCCGTCGTAGCGCTCCGCGATATTTTTCAGAGATTCGAGCCGCGACTGTTCTTTGTGAAATGTCGTCACCGCCTGCTCGAGCCGCTGGCTGGTCTCCGTCGATTTTCTTCGCCATTCCCGCTCTTTTTCCTCCATGCGGGCCGCTTCCTGCTGCAGCTCGTCAATCGCCCGGTTTATGCCGTCTAACTCCCGCTGGCAGGTGGCCAGTGACTCCTCCAGATCGGCCTCCTCGCTCTTTCGGGCGAGCAGACGCTTCGTCAGCTGGGCTTTGCGGATGTTCACCTGCTCCGCCATCGTATCGTAGCGCTGCTGTCTCGCCTTGACCGACGCCTTCTGATTTAAAAGGCCGATGATCTCGTTCTTGCCGTTCTCGATCCCCTCGGTGCAGCGCGCCAGCTTCTCCTGCAGCTCCCTTAACCGCTCCGCGGCGATGAGCCGCTGCTCTCCTGTCCTGGCAAGCTCCGCCTCCAGCGCCTCCTGCTCGGCCTGATAAGCGGCCAGCGCGTCGCTCCGCTCCGTCTCCTCCCGGTCAATGGAGGCGAGACGGCTTTTTAAGTGTTCGTCCGTCATCTCCGCGGTATGTATCTGCTCGTTTAAGACGCTGACCTGCCCCTCGAGCCTGCCTTTTTTCACGGTGGTATCGCTGATCTCATCCCGGATGGCGGTCAGCTGCTCCTCCATCACGGCCATGTCCTGCTCCATCTTCTCGTATTCGGTCCGCGCCTTCTCGTGCGCCGTGTTCGCCTCCGCCAGCTGCGCGTCCGCGATCTTATACTTTTCGGCCACATCCTTCTGCTGCGTCTCGATCCGCTTTACCTCGAGCAGGAACATATTCACATCGTAAGTCTTTAGCTCTTCTTTTTTCTTCAGATAAATCCTTGCCTTCTCGGCCTGACGCTCTAAGGGCCCTACCTGGCGCTCTAGCTCCGAGAGGATGTCGTTGACGCGCACCAGGTTCTCCCGCTCGCTTTCCAGCCTCTTCTGAGCCGTCGCCTTGCGCTTTTTATACTTCACGATGCCGGCCGCCTCGTCGAACAGCTCCCGGCGCTCCTCCGGCTTTCCGCTCAGGATCCGCTCGATCTGGCCCTGCCCGATGATCGAATAGCCTTCCTTTCCGATCCCGGTATCGTAAAACAGCTCCGTGATATCCTTAAGCCGGCACGGACTCCCGTTGATCAGATACTCGCTCTCCCCGGAACGGTACACGCGCCTGGCGACCGTCACCTCCTCAAAATCGATCGCGAGCTGGTGATCGGAATTGTCCATGGTGATCGCCACGCTGGCGTAGCTTAACGGCTTCCGGTTCTCGGTTCCCGCAAAGATGACGTCCTGCATGCTGGCCCCGCGCAGCTGCTTTGCGCTCTGTTCCCCGAGCACCCAGCGCACGGCGTCCGCCACGTTGCTTTTGCCGCTCCCGTTCGGTCCGACAATCCCCGTGATCCCGTTGTGAAATTCAAACACGATTTTATTGGCAAATGATTTAAATCCCTGTACTTCAATCGATTTCAGATACATAGTTCCCTCACAGCTGTGGTTTCAGCAGCAGAAGCCCGCGGTATGCCGCCTCCTGCTCCGCCGCTTTTTTGGTGGGTCCGCTTCCCTCTCCGATGACGCGTTCCCCGATCCGGGCCTCCACCGAAAAATGCTTCGCGTGATCCGGGCCGGATTCCCCGGTCAGCTCATAGACGAGCGGTTCGTCGCAGCTGCCCTGCACAACCTCCTGCAGAATCGTCTTACTGTCGTAGAACAGCTTTTTGTGCTCGATATCCGTCAGGACAAAACGCCGGACGAACGCTCCCGCCGCCTCAAAGCCGCCGTCCAGATAGATCGCGCCGATCACCGCCTCAAGCGCGTCCGAGAGAATCGACTTGCGCTTCCTTCCCCCGGTCTGCTCCTCGCCTTTTCCGAGGTACAGGTAATCCCCGAGACGGATCTCGTCCGTGCAGAGCGCTAACGTGGGCTCGCAGACAAGGCTTGCCCGCAGCTTTGTGAGATCTCCCTCCGAGAGCTTCGGATAATGGTGGTACAGGAATTCGCTCGACGTCACCTCGAGCACCGCGTCACCTAAGAATTCGAGCTTCTCGTTATCCGAATACTTTTTCATATGTTTTTCATTCGCGTAGGAGCTGTGGGTCAGCGCCTGACGCAGCAGTCCCTCCTGCCGGAAGGTGTAGCCGATCTGCTCCTGCAGTTCTGTTAACTTTGACATAAATCCTCCACGGGTATTTGCCGTCTGCTTAAAAGCCCTCAGGATTGCTCCGTCCTTCGGACTCACGCAATCCTTCTTTTATTCTGAAAAGTTCAGCCCGCGCCATTCGCGCTTTAAGCTGGTATCTTAAAAGCCCTCAGGATTGCTCCGTCCTTCGGACTCACGCAATCCTGCACACGTATTCGCACTCCGCACTATCGTGCTTCCTGCTCATACGTGATAGCATCCCTGACAGACGTACTGTCCTGCGTGTAAACACGCGTCCTGTCCGTCTGCCGGGACAGGGCTTTTAATGTAAAAAGGATGAGAGGATCTCCTCTCATCCTGAATATCTTATGCGTTTATGGCTTTCTTTATCTCTTCCACAGCATCCGATACCGTCACAATGTGCTCCGCTTCCTCGTTTGCGATCTCAATATCAAACTCTTCTTCAATCCCCATTATAATCTGAAAAATATCAAGGGAATCCGCACCAAGATCGTCCGTAAACGTCGACTCCATCGTCACTTCCTCCTCGTCGACATTCAGTACTTCTGCAATGATTTTCTTTAATTTTTCAAATTCCATACCTACATTCCTTCCTGTTCTGCTGAACTTAAAATATTTTTCCGGATCCGGCCATTGATGTCCTGCTCCTTAAAGGTCACGCACTGGAAAATCGAATTCGTGATCTCCCCTGCCTTTGCGCTGCCGTGCGTCTTGACCACAAGCCCGTTTAACCCGAGCAGCGGCGCTCCGCCGTACTGCGTCGCGTCGAAGCTCTTTAACGTGCCTTTGAGCGCCGGAAGGGCGAGCGCGGCGCCGATCTTACTCTTTAACGTGCTCATCATACCCTTTTTGATCGCGTCGATCAGCGTCGCGCTTAAGCCCTCATAGAGCTTTAAGATCACATTCCCGACAAACGCCTCGCAGACAATCACATCGGCTTCCCCGCGCGGAATCTCACGCGCCTCGATACTGCCCACGAAATTGATATCCGCGCATTCTTTTAAGAGCGGAAACGTCTCTTTTACCAGGGCGTTTCCCTTTTCCTCCTCCGCGCCGATATTTACGATCGCGACCCGCGGCCGCTTCACGCCGAGCACATGCTCCACATAGACAGACCCCATCTTCGCGAACTGCACCAGATGAGACGGTCTCGCGTCCACATTCGCCCCGCAGTCGATGAGGAGCGAAACGCCCTTTTCCGTGGGGATCAGAGGCGCCAGCGGGGGACGCTCGATCCCGCGGATTCTTCCGACGATTCCCTGCCCGCCGACGAGTACCGCTCCCGAGCTGCCCGCCGATACAAAGGCGTCCGCCTCTTTTTTCTTTACCAGGTTCATTCCAACGACAATAGAAGACTGCTTCTTCGTGCGGATGGCCGCAACCGGCGGCTCCGCCGTCTCGATCACCTCCTCCGCATGAACGACTCTGATCTGCCCGGACGGATACTGATACTTTGAAAGCTCCGCACGGACGACATCCTCCTGTCCCACCAGGATCACGGTGATATCCCCCCTGGCGCAAACCGCATCGACGGCTCCTTTTACCGGTTCCGCCGGCGCATAATCTCCCCCCATCGCATCCAGCACGACCTTTGTGCTGCCGGCCTCCTGACTCTGCTGCATAACTGTCTCCAATCTGTCACACTTCGGGCTTTTCCCTTTCGTCTATAACAAAGAATACGATAAGTCCATCTGGAAGTCAATAACAAAAAAATGAGTTTTAATTAAAGTACTCTCTGTTCCGCTCCTCCTCCGCAGCGAGATCCTCCTCCGTCATATATTTGCGGAATACACGCTCCAGGACAAGGTTTGCAAGCACCATATAAACGGCAGGCACCAGCATGATCGTCGGCGGAATCAGCCATGCCACGAAAACCGAAACCAGATAGAGCACGAACAGAAGCAGCGTCCACGGCAGATTGGCGATCGCGATCAGCCCGGAATTTTTTAGCACCGCCTTCGTCACGTTCTCAAACCGCGCGATATATGGGAACAGATAAATCCCCCACATCAGAATCAGGGCGATAAACACAATAAATACGAAAAACATTTTTCCGATCGACTCGCCCGCCTTTGCGAACTGATACATGATATAACAGTCCATCACCATAAAAATCGTGGCCGCAAACACGATCAGCCAGGCGATGGTCGACTGCTTGAAGTTTGCCCGGAACGCATGCCAGAATTCGCTCCAGACATAGCCCCTGCTGTGGCGGATCACCTTGTTCACCGTGTAATACATCGCCGTCGTGGCCGCCCCGGCCGTGACGATCGGAACGCAGCAGAGCAGCCAGAGCACGCTTAAGCCCACGCAGTCCACCGCCTTGCTTAAGAACTGAAAAAATTTGTTGTCCATATTAAAGATCTGACCCATATATCCACACTCTCCTTTACCGGGACAAAAGCGAATCCCCGTCTGTAATCACAACCTGACACATCCGCATCGCAGACAGCGCGTTCTCATGACTCTCCGGCGTCACGCCCGCGCAGCAGGACGCGTCCACCACAACCGGCGTCTCCGGGAAATACGCTTTTAACAGCAGCGCGTTCGAGATCACGCAGATGTCCGTGCACAGGCCGATCAGCTCGATCGATTCGTAACCGTCCGCCCCGTGCTCCTTTAAGTACGCTGCAAGCTCCGGCGAACCGAAGGACGGCTTGTCCAGAATGACCGCATGCTTCGCCTCGCAGGCCTCTGACACATCCGGATGGATCTGATGCCCCTGTGTACCGCGGATACAGTGCGCGACCGGAAGATTCTTTCCCTCGAGCGTATCCAGGTAATTCTCCCCGTGCGTGTCCCTCGTGCAGATCACGGCTCCGTCAAACGCGGCGATCTTTTCCGTCACCTTCGGCACAATCGCCTGCGCCTCCGACGTCCCCAGCGCACCGTCGATAAAATCATTCTGCATATCCACAACAATCAGCGCTTTCATCTCACGCCTCCTTCCGGTCGTATTATGTCAAAGGGGCTGTCCCAGGACAGCCCCCCTATTTACTCTTTGTCAGATTAATCCTGCGGAATAATCTCTTTTTTATTATAAGAGCCGCAGTTTTTGCACACTCTGTGCGGGATCATGAGCTCTCCGCATTTGCTGCACTTTACCAGCGTCGGAGCGGTCATTTTCCAGTTCGCTCTTCTTCTATCTCTTCTTCCCTTGGAAGATTTGTTCTTCGGACAGATTGACATTTCTCACACCTCCTTAAATTTGTTAAAGATATCCTGTATTGCCGCCATTCTCGGATCCGGCGCATTCCGGTCGCAGCCGCACTCCCCTTCATTGAGGTTCGCGCCGCACTCCCGGCAGATGCCTCTGCAGTCCTCCCTGCACAGCACCTTCATCGGCCAGCCCGTGAGAATCTCCCCGTAGACGAGCCGGTCCGTATCCAGCTTCCATCCGTCCAGGTAATCCGGTGACTCCTCTGCCTCCTGCTCCTTCGCCGGATCCGATGCATCCGCATCCGGTCCCGCACCGGCGCCGTCCCAGTCCCCGGTCATCTCTCCTGCGCTGCCCTCTTCCTCGATCAGGAAATCCCCCTCCGTGCGAAGCGTCCTGTCAATGACAAGACGAAGCTCTGTGGGTACCTCCGCAAGACAGCGGCTGCAGGGAATCGTCACCGTAAGCTCCGCGGTCCCGCTGATCCTTATCCTCTGATCCAGAAGATGCGTGATCCGCAGCTCTGCCGGCGTACTCCTCGTGATGGGAAAACTGCCAAGCCTCGACTCAAAAGACGTAAGTCCGATCGGAACCGCCTCTGTCATCTCCGTACGTCCGCCAAAAACAATATCCGAAATATCAATCAGCATGGCTCTCTCCTTCACCGCGGCGCAAATCCTGATACAAGCGAAAGATTTACACCTAGACAATTATACATACGCCGGTTTTGTTTGTCAACACAAAATTCTCTAAAGTTCAGCCATTCTCTGCGGGCTGAACGGATCCGGGCCATCCTCTGCGGGATGTGCGAATCATGCCCGGCTATTTCACCAGCGCTACAGTCTCCCGCGCAATCGCAAGCTCCTCGTTGGTCGGAATCACGCAGACCTTCACCTTCGAATCCGGTGTGGAGATCACGCGCTCCTCCCCGCGGACCGTATTGGCCTCCTCGTCCACGGCAATCCCTAAGTACCCCAGATATGCGAGCACCTTACTGCGGACGAGCTGCGTATTCTCGCCGATCCCCGCCGTAAACGCGATGGCGTCCACGCCGTTCATGGCTGCCACATAAGAGCCGATATACTTCGCCACGCGGTAGGAGAAGACCTCGATCGCGTTGACGGCCAGCTCATTGCCCTCATTATATGCGGCCTCAAGATCGCGGAAATCACTCGAGAGCTGTGAGATCCCCTGTACGCCGGATTTTTTATTCAGCACGTTCATCACGCCCTCAATGTCTAAGTTTTCTTTTTTCGCGATAAATTCCATGATGGCCGGATCGATATCGCCGGAACGCGTTCCCATCACAAGCCCCTCAAGCGGCGTTAAGCCCATGGAGGTATCCACACACTCCCCGTTTAACACGGCGCTGATCGACGCGCCGTTGCCCAGGTGCGCAACGATAATTTTCGAACTTTTCAGATCCATCCCTAAGAATTCCGCCGTGCGCTTTGACACAAAGCTGTGGCTCGTCCCGTGGAAGCCGTATCTTCTGACCTTGTACTTCTCATAGTACTCGTAGGGCAGGCCGTAGAGGTATGCCTTCTTCGGCATGGTCTGGTGGAATGCCGTGTCGAACACGCCGACCATCGGCACATCCGGCATGAGCTCTCTGCACGCGTCGATCCCGATCAGGTTCGCCGGATTGTGAAGCGGCGCAAGGTCGTTGCACTCCTCCACCACCGCGAGCACCTCAGGCGTGAGCACGGTCGAGCAGGCAAATTTTTCCCCGCCGTGCACGACACGGTGTCCCACCGCATCGATCTCGGAAAGGCTCTTAATCGCTCCGGTCGACGGGTTTACAAGCGCGTCGAGCACCATCTGAATCGCCTGCTTGTGCGTCGGCATATCCGCCTCGGTGATCTCCTTGTCCAGTCCGCTCTTCTGATACACCAGTCTTCCGTCAATCCCGATCCGCTCGCATAACCCCTTTGCAAGCACCGTCTCGCTCTCCGAATCAATCAGCTGATATTTCAGGGAAGAGCTGCCACAGTTTACCACTAATACATTCATAATCATTCTCTCCTTTTCTTCGCGCGGGCTTCATCCGGACGGCATTTCTGCCCCGGCAGCGTACCGACACGCCCTCTCCCGCATATATGCATTCAGTATACGCCAGATTTTTCCTGTATACAAGCCCTTTCTTCTGATATTTCCCATAGCCGCATAACGGTTAAACCGGCGCCGCGAGCCGTTTTCTTCCATATAAAAGGTAATATCCCAAAAACAGCAGGCTCGTGATCACCCAGGTCAGCGGATAGCTGAACATGATCGTGTATATATCCGGTTTCGCCGGCACTGCCAGTGAGATCCAGAGAATGCGGATGACGCACACGCCGGCCAGGCAGATCAGGGTGGGGATCCAGCAGTCCCCGATCCCCCGGAGCGCGCCGGAAATCACCTCGACACAGACGTAGGTCAGATAGGTGGGCGAGATAAACAGCGTCATCTGGATTCCGATGCGGATCACTGCGTCATCTGTCGTAAATACCCGGTACAGAAACGGGCACGCCGCGCACATCACCACGGAAAGCAGTACCGCCGTGCCTGCGCACATGCCAAGACAGCTCCACATTCCTTTTTTGACCCGCTCCGGCTTTCCGGCTCCGAAATTCTGGCCCGCGAAGGTCGTGACGGAGATCCCGAACGCATTGACGATCATCCAAAACATGGCGTCCTGTTTGGCGTAGGCCGTCCATGCCGCCACCGTATCCGTCCCCTGCCCGTTGATCGCGGTCTGAATCACAATATTGGACAATCCGTACAGGACGGACTGTAAGCCGGTCGGAAATCCTAGCCGCACAATCCGGCCAAGCATCCTTTTGTCAAACCCGATCCGGTGCGGATTAAGATGATACATGTCGTCCGTCCGCATCAGCGCCAGGATCACAAGAACAGCGCTTAAGGCCTGCGAGACAATTGTCGCAATCGCGGCGCCCGCCACACCGAGCCCACAGACCACCACAAGCAGAAGATCGAGCGCGATATTGGTCAGACAGCTGACAATCAGAAAATACAGCGGCCGTTTCGAGTCGCCGACCGCGCGCAGAATCGCGGATCCCACATTGTAAATCAGATTTCCGATCATCCCCGCAAAATAGATCCGTATGTAAAGCACCGACAGATCGAGCACATCCGCCGGCGTAGCCATCATGCGCAAAACCGCCGGGGCGGCAAAAATCCCCAGCACTGTCATCACAACGCCGCCCAGAAGACAGAACGCGATGGCCGTATGTACCGCATAGTCCACCATCTCCCTTCGCTTCGCGCCATAATACTGCGCGATCACGATCGACGCTCCGCCGGAGAGCCCCACAAAAAAGCCCACCAGCAGATTGATGACGGTTCCCGTCCCGCCCCCGACCGCGGAGAGCGCCTCCTTGCCCACAAACCGGCCGACGATCATCGCATCAGCCGCATTATAGAGCTGCTGAAAAAAGGTTCCGAATAAAATCGGGAAAAAGAATAACAGCAGCTGCTTCCAGATCACGCCCTCTGTGATCTGATTTCCCTGGTCCGCCACACGCTCTTTTGTTCTCATTTCCTGCCTCCCCTGTAAAGCATCGCGCCGTTTACGTCTCCGGCCATGTTCCATGTCGCGCTTCTTTTTCAGGCCGTTATCCCGTAGCTTACTCCTTCCTGAGAGAAAGCGCAAGAGCCTTTTGATTCAAAGTGGCATTTTGTGAAAAAAGGGGGTATAATAGGTAACAACCCACCATAGAAGACTTATTTTTTGCAGGAGGCTCCATGAAAACGGTCGGAATCATCGCAGAATACAATCCGTTCCACAACGGCCATGCCTGTCAGATCGCAGAGGTCCGCAGGCGGACGCAGGCGGATTATATCGTTGTCGCCATGAGCGGCGATTTCGTCCAGCGCGGCGCGCCTGCCATTTTGGACAAGCACACGCGCGCGCGCATGGCGCTCGCCTGCGGCGCGGATCTGATCCTCGAGCTGCCGGTGCTCTGGGCGACCGCCTCCGCCGAGGATTTTGCGGCGGCGGGCGTCCTGCTGCTCTCCTCGACGGGCTGTGTGGACACCCTCTGTTTTGGCGCGGAGACCGCCGACCTTCCGCTGTTATCCTCTGTCGCGGATCTCCTCACAGAGGAGCCGCCCTTATTCCGTGAAACGCTTGCCTTTGGCTTAAAAAAAGGGATGAGCTTCCCCGCGGCGCGCCAGGCTGCCGTCGCGGCCTGTATGGCATCTTACAGGGCTGCGGACGATGTCAGTACAAGTCCGTGTATCGGCACCTCGGAGGAAACGGAACGGACGGCAGGCTGCGGGACAGACCTTCACGCGGACACAGAGCAGATCGCCGCCGTTCTCGGCAGCCCCAATAATATCCTGGCCGTCGAGTATCTGAAGGCGATCAGAAGATACCGGCTGCCCCTTCAGCCGCTTGTGCTGGAACGCAAAGGGGCGGCCTATCACGATGAAAAGATTCATGCGGCAGACAGCGCGGCGCGGCAGGACGGCGGCGATGGAGCCGTGGGCGCTCCGGCGGCCTCCGCCTCCGCAATCCGGCAGCTCCTGCTCTCCCACCGGGCAGAGATTTCTCAGGCCTCCGCTTCCCTGGCCGCCGGGCATGGCGACACACCCTCCGCTTCCCTGGCTGCCGGGCATGACGACACACCCTCCGCTTCCCTGGCCGCCGGGATGCTCCCCGCACACATCGCGCGGCAGCTCGCAGTCTCCATGCCGCAGCCGGCGCTCGCGCTCCTCACGGAAGCGCTGCGCGAAAAGCCACTGCTTCATGCCGACGATTTTTCCGCCCTGACCGGTTACCGGCTTCTTGGCGCCGGCGCCCGGGAGCTTTCCGGGGTCGCAGGCAGCACGGAGGCGATCGCCAACCGTCTGTACCGGCAGAAGTATCAGTTTACGTCCGTTTCCTCGTTTCTGTCAGAGAACCGGACCCGTGAGATCACCTACACCCGTCTCGCCAGGATCCTGCTGCATCTGACGCTCGGCCTCACAAAACAGGACGAGGCGGCCGGGCGGGATACCGGCTATATCTCCTGGCTGCGCATCCTCGGCTTCCGAAGGGACTGCGCCCCGCTGCTTTCGCAGCTGAAGCGCAGCGCCTCTGTCCCGGTCCTCACAAAGCTCTCCGACGCGGACCGCATCCTGCCGCCGGATGCCTGCGCGCGTCTGAATATGGATCTTTTCGCGGGGGAGCTTTACCGCCAGACGCAGGAGATAATATCCGCGGCTGACAACACCGTACCCCGTACTTTCCACAAAAAAAGGCCGCGATCGCTCAGCGAGCTCTCACAGCCTGTGGTGATTGTACCGTAATCCGGGATGTCCGCCCGCCCCGCGGATGCCCCGTCATTCCTCATCCAGCCACCGCGCCGCATCCAGCGCGTGGTAGGTAATGATCATCTTTGCCCCGGCGCGCCGGATCCCCAGCAGGATCTCCATCACGATGCGCTTCTCGTCAATCCAGCCGTTTGCGGCAGCCGCCTTTACCATGGCGTATTCCCCGCTGACATTATAAGCGGCCAGCGGATAATCCGTGCGGTCAGCGACCTCGCGGATCACATCCAGGTAGGCAAGCGCCGGCTTTACCATAATGATATCCGCGCCTTCCTCCATATCCGCCATACACTCGCGGATCGCCTCTTTCCGGTTCGCCGGATCCATCTGATAGGTCTTCCGGTCGCCAAAGCCCGGCGCGGAGTGCGCGGCCTCGCGGAACGGCCCGTAAAAGCCGGAGGCAAACTTCGCGCTGTAGGCCATGATCATTCTGTTCTGAAAGCCGTTCTGGTCGAGGGCCTCGCGGATCGCCGCCACCCTCCCGTCCATCATATCGGACGGCGCGAGGATATCCGCTCCCGCCGCGGCAAGGCTCACCGCCATCTTTGCCAGAAGCGGCAGCGTCTCGTCATTTAAAATCTCCTCCCCGCACACAAGGCCGCAGTGTCCGTGTGAAGTATACTCGCACAGACAGATGTCGGCAATCACCAGAAGCTCCGGATACGCTGCCTTAATATGGCGGATCGCACGCTGCGTCACCCCGTTATCGTTATAAGCCTCGCTGCCCGTCTCATCCTTGTGCGCCGGGATGCCGAAGATCAGCACCGCCGTCACGCCGGCAGCGAGGACGCGCGTAAGCTCCTCATCCATCCGGTCGATCGAGTACTGGCAGATCCCCGGCATGGACTCGACCGGATTTACAAGATTCTCCCCCTCTGTGACAAACATCGGATAAATCAGATCCCGTTTGTCCAGCCGTGTCTCCCGGACCATACCGCGCACGGCCTCATTCACGCGCAGACGTCTCATTCGCTTCATTCTATTTTCCCCTCCTGCTTTTCTTTTCCCTGTCTGCAGGCGGAATCTGCCGCGGCCTGCGCCGGACATTCTTCCCGAATGCCGTACACATGCCGGTACAGCGTCCCCCGCACCTGCAAAAATTCCGAACCGGCAAGTCTGCCGGGACGCGACATCAGAAGCAGGGGGATCTCCCCTCCCGCCTCCGACAGCGCGGGCTGGACATAATAATAAGCGTTCAGGGAAAACCCGTTCCGCTTATAAAAGCCGATCCGGCGCGCGGTGAGCGTATCCGCCGGCGGTTCCACCTCCAGCACAACGGGCTTCTCCCGAAGCCCGCACACCCACTCCAGAAGCGCGGCCCCCGTTCCGGCGTTTCGCAGAAGGGGATCCACCGCAAGATGCTCTACAAACATAAGTTCCGGCAGCTTCCACACAGCGGCAAACGCTCTCATCCCGCCCTCCCGCCGGATCCCGTACAGCCGGTAATACGGATTTAACAATAGCTGCCGCTGCCCTTCCCGCGTCCTGCGCTCATCGATCGGAAAACTCTCCTCCATCAGGCGCCATACCTGTGCAAAATCCTGTTCTGTCAGTCTCTCTGGCCTCTCCATATGCCCTCCCTTCTGCCCACGCACAAGTATAACGCTTATTCCTCGTCCTGTCCATGCTTCTTTTGCCGCTGCCCGAGCAGACCGCCGTATTTTTTCCCGGTCACGCGGTATAAGATCTCAAATCCTGCCGTCATTGCCGCAAAAATCACGAAAAAGATGAGAAGAAAGATTCCCCAGCTCATCAGATTGTCCGCCGGGAACCAGCCGAACGCCCATGCCGCAAGAGCAAGAACCGGCAGAAACATCACCACAAACAGCAGCATGCGCTTCGTATACGCCATATTCCGTATCAGCCAGTCCTCCGAAAACGCAATCCCCTGCAGCAGGACGCTGACCGCCGAGACCGCCAGAAGCTCCAGCAGGATCTCCATCCCGACGGAGCGCTCCCCGTACAGCCACGCAATCGCCGTATAGATACACACCGCAGCGGTAAACACCATGCACGCATGGTTTTTCCATTCCACAACACCCTTTAAAAATCGTTTCATCCCTGTTCCCCTTTCTTTTACCGGATCCCCAGTTTTTCCTTCAGCGCCGGCGCATACTGTTTCGACACAGATAGTTTTTCCCCGTTGTTCATGACAAGGAGCAGTCTCCCTCCGAGATCCGGACGCAGGGAGCGGATCTGATTAAAATTCACGATCACGGATTTTGACGCGCGGAAAAAATCCTCTCCCGCCAGGCGCTCCTCCAGCTCATACAGCTTAAACGGCGTCTCATACACGCTGTCCTTTGTGTAAAAAAACGTCTTTCGGTCCACGGTGTCAATGTAGAGAATCCTGCGCGCCTCCAAAAGCCAGGTCTCCCCGTCTTTCATCCCCGTGATCTTCTGATCATACATCCGCATCTGCGCGACCATTTTCAGCAGCGAATCATTTACCTTTGCGCAGCGAATGATGATCTCTGTCTCCTCGCATCCGGCGACTTCCATAATTTCTATTTTCATGCTGATCTCCATTCCGATTCGGATACCGGTTATCCATAATCCGTACATTCCTGTACTGGATAAAGTATAAGAAAAAAAGAAACGGGCAGCAAGCGTTTTTGCGCAAGCTGCCCCACAGAGCGTATCACCTGACTGTCACAGGTCCTATTTATTCACACAGATCGCAAACGGTCCGTACTGCGTCTCAAAAAGGATGCTGCAGTAGGGATTGGCCACATTCATGCCGGCAAGAAATTTCTTTTCGTCCAGCAGCGCCTCCTTCTCCAGCCGGCAGACGCCCACATTCTGAAAAAACATCCCGATATGCTCGAGTAAATGCCGCGCGATCTGCCTGGTCGCGTACAGTACGATATTGTCAATCTTATCGAACGGCACGCCCGGCATCTCACTGACCGTGTGCAGCACAAGCTGCTCGTTGAGCAGAAATGTCACCAGAAACCGTTCTCCCCGGTCCGAGCGGTACACCAGGCAGTAATAGACGCCCGGCCCGAACTCATCCACCTCATAGTGCATGCTGGCAATCTTTACCTGCAGTGCAAACAGATCCTTTAACACTTCCGACACTGCTTCCGCAAAATCCTCCACGTTCTTCAGCCTGTCCGGCGGCGTAAAGGCATCGCCCTTTTCCCTCGTAATATTGCGGTCCTCCATCATGATATGACCGGTCAGCCATCCGATGCAGAATCCGACAAAATGCTGAACCGCCTCGGAGGAATACCCCGTCTCGCCCAGCTCCTTCTCATATGCCGGAAGCTGCACCTCGCGCATATCATCGTGAATCTTCTTATGCTTCTCATACCCGTCATATCCGCACTGCCTCATATAAGCTTCCTCTTCCGCAAAGTGCTTTAACGTGTAATTCTTCAGATACTTGACGCTCTCCTCACAGGCCCATTGGCTGCGCTGCTCATCCCCACTCAGCAAAACCAGTCTGCGCACAAGTGCAAACAGTTTCTGATGTGCGGAATCGATCACCGCAACCCCAACCCGGTATCGGTCGTCCCATGCTACTCCATCCATCTGTCTGGCCCCCTGTTCCATCGAAATCTGATTTTCCGGTCTCTGACCGGATTAAATTATTATATGCGAAATTTCGGCCTCTGTCTACTATAAAACAGACAAAAACTTCCATTTTCTCATAATGCGACAATCCGTTCCGCCATTCCTTCGACAGAAGCCTCCCCTGCCACAATCACCCGGACCGCCGCGCTTTCCTGCGCCGTCAGTTCCTTTGTCAGCGCCTGCCCGGCCGTCTCCCCGATGCAGTAACAGACGCTGCCCGCCGGAATCCGTTTCCCCGCTTTTGCCGTCTCTTCCAGGAAAGCCCGCACACCCGAGGCGCTGAAAAAGGCAAATTCCGAAAGTCCGGACAGCTCCGAAAAACCGGCGCACGCTTCTCCTTTCACATCATAGACCGGGATCTCATGCACCTGGCATCCCGCCCGTGCAAGAAGCTCGCCCAAAACGGGATTTCCCTGCGCCGCGCGGGGAATCAGCACGCGGGCTTTGGCATATTTTTCCGCAAATTCCTCCCCAAAACCTTCCGCATCCGCCCGTTCTGGCATAAAATCGGCGCGGATCCCATACTCCCTCAGCGCGGCGGCCGTTCCCTTCCCGATCACGCTGAAACGGATCCCCGCAAAGCCGCGGGCGTCCGCGCCGCAGGCATCCGCTGTCCCGAAAAAGACCCCGACCGCCTCCTTACTGGTGAAAAGCACCCAGTCATACTCCCGGATGCGCGATAACACCCCGGGCAGCTGTCCTGCTTCCGCGGTCCGCACCCTCCGCATTTTTATAAGCGGCACCACCTCGCAGGCAGTTCCTTTCAGCGCGCTGCAAAGCTTTGACAGCGTCCGTTCCGTGGCCACCGCGCCGCACCGGCGCACACCGGCATCCGCGTTCTGCCCGAAGGAGAGCGCCGCCACATCCCCGATCACGATCACCGCCGGCGAGGTGAGGCCGGCCTGCTTCACGCGTGAGGCAATGTCGGAAAGTACGCCGCGCACCGCCCGCTGCCCGGCCGTCGTCCCCTCCGAGATCACCGCAGCCGGCGTATCCGCAGGCTTGCCGTAAAAGATCAGCCGCTCCGTAATCTGTGCAAGGCTCGAAAGTCCCATCAGAAAAACCAGCGTGCCGTCAAGGCGCGCAAACGTCTCATAGCCGCCGGTCAGGGTATCCGTCTCCTCGCCGCAGACGCCGTCGTCTCCCCGTATCTGCGCGGTGTGCCCGGTGATGACATGGAAGCTCCTCGCCAGCCCTCTGTGGGTCACAGGGATCCCCGCCAGCTCCGGCACGGCAACCGCCGATGTGACGCCCGGCACCAGCTCAAAGGGAATCCCGGCGCGGCGAAGCGCCTCCGCCTCCTCCCCGCCCCTGCCAAAGACAAACGGATCCCCGCCTTTTAGGCGCACCACCTTCGGATAAGCCCTTCCGTACTCCACCAGGATCCGGCAGATCTCCTCCTGCTTCATGGTGTGCGCGCCGGGCCGCTTGCCCACGCAGATGCGGATGCAGTCGTCCCGCGTAAAGGAGAGCAGCTCCTCTGAGGCCAGCCGGTCATAGAGGACGACGTCGCACTCTTTTAGTTTTTTCATTCCTTTTACTGTAATCAGCCCCGAATCCCCCGGACCGGCGCCGACCAGCGCAACGATTCCCATGCTATCCCTCCGTGATCTCCTGCACCAGCCTCTTTGCCAGCGCATGCCAGTCCTCTGCCGGCGCGCTGCCCCCGACGCGGCGGATCACGCCGTCCCGCTCCCTCATGAGAGAGATCTGCATCTGCGCCGCGCAGGGTTCCTCCTCCGCCGCAGCGCTGTCTCCTCCTCCGGCACGCGATACGTCATTTGCCGTCACCTCTCCGGTACACGATGCGTCATTTGCCGTCATCTCTCCGGTACACGATGCGTCATTTGCCGTGTCTCCTCTGCCGGCACAGAATGCGTCATCCGCGCTGCATCTGGCGTAGACGCCCACCGCCTCGTGACAGCCCGCGCCCAGCATTTTCAGGATTTCCCGCTCCGCAGAGAGCTCCCGCGCGGCGCGCCTGTCCGTCACGGCGAAAAGATCCTGCCCGCCGCGTTTTCCCTCAACGGCGATAAATGCCTGTCCGCCGGCCGGCGTCATGAACGCTGTGTCAAGATAAGTATATTCCAGTTCCCGGTCTGAAAGAAGTCCAAGGCGCGATAAACCCGCGGCCGCGAGAATGATCCCGTCATATTCTCCGTTTTTTAATTTCTCCAGACGGGTGGTGATATTCCCGCGCAGCGGCCGTATCAGCGCGTGCGGGTATCGCTCCAGAAACTGTGCCCGGCGGCGCAGGCTTCCGGTTCCGATCACGGCGGCGTCCGATTCGCGAATCGTCCTGCCCGCCTTTGTGACAAGCACGTCCCGGACATCCGCACGCGGCAGCACACAGACAATGTCAAGGCCGTCGGAAAGCTCAGACGGCATATCCTTTGCGGAATGTACGGCGTAATCGATGACGCCGTTCTGGATCGCCTCCTCAAACTCCGTCACAAACACCGCTTTGCCGCCGAATTCCGACAGCGGCTTGTTCTGGATCTTATCCCCGGTCGTTTTAATTACAACTGTCTCGCAGATGATATCCGGGTACGCATCCTTAAGACGCTGCACAAACAGCTCTGTCTGGGCGAGCGCCAGCCGGCTTCCTCTCGTGCCGATGCGGATCCGCGCCGGCACACGGACCGCCCTTTCTTCCGCCGCTTTTTCTTCCGGCGCCGCTTCCTCTCCCGCTTTGCCGCCGGTTTTTGCAGACTCTGCGGCTATCATATCGTCCACCTCCTGTCCGGTCAGCTCCTCTCCGCGAAGCGCCGCGTCCAGCATCCGTTCAAAAACGTTTTTTCTCGCTGCGGCGGACGTCACTTTTTCTTTCACATAGTCCCGCCAGCCGCCCATTGCTGCCGCGACATGGCCGTACCCCGCAAAACGCTCTCCGGATACCCGGCCTTCCTTCGTCTTCCCAAAAGCTTCGCCGCCCCCTGACAGCAGTCCGTCGAGAAGCTGTCTGCGCAGTCTGGCGGCCAGCGCCGGGCTCGTCCCCCCGGTAGACGCCGAGACGACCACCTCCCCGTCCTTTGCGACCGCCGGGAAAAAGAAGGTGCACAGCTCCTTTTCGTCCACCACGTTGACCGGGATCCGCCGCGATCTGCACCACTCCGAGACCGCGCGGTTGACCGGCTGGTCGTCTGTGGCTGCCACTACAAGCGCAATGCCGGCAGAGGCCGGGTCTTCCCCGGTCCCTGCCGGCCGCTTCTCCCAGATCAGCTGCCCGGCCTGCTCCAGCTCCGTCAGTCCCGCGGTAAGCTTTGGCGAGACCACCGTAACCGCCGCGCCGAATTCTATGAGCTGCCGTACTTTTCTCTCCGCGACATTCCCGCCGCCCACGACAACGCATTTTTGATCCGTCAGATCTACACACATCGGAAAATATGCCATCGCTTCACACCCTACACCGTCACATTAAACAGGTTTCTCAGCTGATTGGCGATATCGTCGCTGGTCGCGTTTAACGCCGCGGCCTCATTGATATCCGACAGTGTGTTCAGCTCCCCGTTCGCATCGTTATAATTATACCCGATCGTGTAGACCGGCACCTGCATCCCCGCGACAATCGGCGTCACCCGGTCTAAGCTGTAGCCCTCGTTCTGCTCGCCGTCGGAGAGGACAAACAGCATGAGCTTCGCGTCCGGCACCTCCTTCGCCTTTTGGGCAAGCATGTCAAGCGCCACGAGAACCGCGTCATAGGTCGCCGTGCTGCCGCCATCCGTTAAATTTTTCACCTCTCCCGAGAAGTATGCCTTCTGCGTCGCGTCAAACTGCGCGATCGGCAGGTTGATCGTGACGTCGCTCGAATAGCTGACCAGCCCGACATAGTGCTCGGAACCGATGTAGGAGGAAGCGCTGACCAGCGACGACTTGAGCGAATTTAACGGTTCCCCGCTCATGGAGCCCGAGACATCCGCGACGAATACCGCGATGATCGGCCTTCCGCCGTTTTTATTCTGCTTCCAGACCTTCTGCGCCGTCAGATAGCCGGTGCCGTCAAGCCCCGGATCCTGCGACACATAGTCGTCGTGGCGGTTAAAGCCTTTTTCCGTCGCGAGCTTCTGGCTGTCATCGCCAAGGCAGTACTCGACAAACAGCTTCGCCGCGTCCTTTTCCTCCTGGGTGCAGTAGTCAAACGTGTAGACCGGATGGTCGTGGCGGATCCCCGCCGGGATATAGACGTAATTCGCCAGCTCCGGCGTGTTGATATACGCCTGCTCCTCCATCACCATCGCGTTGATCACGCCCTTCGCGGCCTGATTGCGGAGCACCGCCGTGGTATAAGCCACAGGCGGGGAGGATTTCTGATATTCTAACAGTTTTTCCTGGGCCGTGTCGGACAGCGGATTTTTCTCGTCAAACGCCTTTAACATGGCCGTCAAAATGTTTAAGCCCGTGCTCGAGGTATAGGGGTTGGTGTAGGCGAAAATCAGATCCCCCGCCAGCGTCGCCTCAAGAACGTTCGAAAGGGACGCTTCCCCGTATGTCTCAATAAACTTATCGTAAACATCTTTTTTGATCAGGATCCCCGCGGTATTGCCCGCGATGCGGTCTGTGAGCTCCTCCGTGCCGATCCCGGATGATTTCAGCATTTTCCCCCACGCCTCGTTCGACGGGATGAAGATCTGCGGCTGGTACGCGCCCGCATTCATATAGGTGACCACCTCTCCCGAGGTGATTTTCCGGACGGAGACCGTCACGCGCTTATCTCCCAGCGTATAGCCGGCCTTGTTAAACTCCTGCGCCACAATGTTGATCCAGTCGTCCGGCGCCTCGGCGGAAAGCTCCGTCGCGGCCGCAATCTCAAGATTGATGTCGCCGCTGCCGCTTACCGTAATCGGGAATGTCGAGATGTCCGCCAGCGCATCCGCCTCCGAGACCTCGTCCGAATAGATGTCAAGCACCGGGTTGGAAACCTCCGAGACCCGGACTTTTTTTAACATGGACGCAATCTCCGCCTCGGCGTCCTCGTAGCTTAGCGACCCCGCATTCCGCTCCGCCCGGACGCCGCCTCCGCAGCCGGCGGAAAGTCCTGTCAGCAGCGCCGCCGATATGATCAGGGCCAGGCTCCTTCGAAACGCGCTTCTCTTCTTCTGTTCTTTTTTCATGTGTGATCCTTTCTCTGCTCATCCTCAATCGATGAGAGAATCGTAGATTTATAGATATCCAGCATTTCCATGCTGTTGTCGTCCTCCCCCTGCCGGTTTAAAAATTCCGCCAGCGCAAATAAAAATTCCTGCACCTGCACCAGCTGCTTCTGGCCCTCCTCATGGCATGCGTGAAGCTTTTCCTGCACGAGCCGCACGTCCTTCTCCTCGTCGCTGTCCGCCACATCCAGGTAATTTAACACCTTGCGGACATTTTTGCACAGATACTGCTCCACGCGGTCCAAAATGTCCTCCGTATTGGCCAGCGCGTCCGCCCCGTTGATATCCAGAAGATGTGAAAGCTTCTCCTGGTGCTCGTCCATCAGATCCAGCTGAAGCTTTAACTGCATGAGCGGCTGGGCGAGCGCGCCCCATTTCTGCGCGGCGTATTCCGTGAGCAGCTCCCTTATCTTCTGCGAATCCATTTTTTTGGAGACGGAGAGCACCTCTTTGTGCTTTTCTTTTTCCTGTATGGCCTCCTGACGCCGCACCTCATCCTGCGCCAGCGCCTCGTCCCGCGCCGCCTGCCATTTTTTCTGACGGATCAGGCCGCATACATACAGCGCTGTGACCGCAAGGCTTATGCCCGCGCTGATCCCGTATACCACATTGCGCAGACTCCGGTAAAAGCGGATGCCGTAGCTGATGATAATGCCGTGCATGCCAAGATGCAGGCAAAAACAGGCAATCGCAGCGCAGCCCACGGCAATCACGACATAGATCAGTTTTACGTTTCTTCCCGGCTTTTGCATGGTGCAGATTCTCCTCTCAGTATATTCCGCAGGCGGACGATCTCCGCCGCATCGCTCATCTCCCGCGCTTCCTTAAGCCGGGACTGTATCGTATCCGAATGGGCCAGAAACCCCTGTAACAGCTCCTGCTTCTGAGCGAGAACCAGCAGGTTCTGGGCGATCATCTGCCGCGTGACCGCGACGCTGTATCCGGATGCCTCCATATGCTCCGGTGATCCCTTCAGATCCGGCATGTCTGACCGGGCCAGCTCCTCCCGGATCGCCGCAAGCTTTGCCGAAAGCCTCCTGCAGCGCTCGAGCAGAATCCGGCACTGCATGTCCGTCATGGCCGCCGGGGCCGTCCCGTACGCTTCTATCACATAAGTCCCGATCTCTTCGCTGATTGAAAGCAGCTCGTCCGCGGACGCCGCGGCCTGCCGCTGTAAGGTTCTGATGTCCATCTGTTTCCTTCATCCTTCATTATACTGCCGGATTTTTATCTGTCAACCAGGCAGCTCTCCCGGCCCCCCTCTGGCCACAATGATATTTCCGCAGTCCTCATACCCGGCGCGTATCTGATCCGTGATGTAGGTCTGCCCGTAAAATCCCGCAAATGTCACGGAGCTGATCTGGTCAAACTTCGTGGCATCGCAGAGCACATAGCGCTTCGTGCACTGCTCCATCGCGGTCTGCTTGATCATCGCCTCCCCGGGATCCGGCGTCGTGCAGCCGCCGGTACGGCTCACGCCGTTCGTCCCGAAAAATCCTACCGTGAAGTGATACTGCCGGATCGTCTGCATCGCCTGCGCGCCGATCACCGCCTCGGTGGAGCTTTTGAGCTCGCCGCCCACAAGCAGCACTTTAAGCCCGCGGGCCGCGAGCCGCTGCGCGTGGGCAACGGCGTTGGTCACAAAGGTCGCATTTGTTTTACTAATGTAGTCAATCATGTATGCGGTCGTCGTCCCGGCATCCAGATAGACAAAATCCTCTGGGCCGATCAACACCGCCGCGCTCTGGGCGATCCGGCGCTTTTCCGCAAGGTTCAGTTCATTTTTCTGAGCCACGGTGTACTCGTGCGCCGTGACGATACCGCCGAGCGCCACCGCGCCGCCGAATACCTTTGTCAGCTTTCCCTCCTGCGCGAGCTGTGTGATGTCGCGCCGCACCGTGGACTCGGACGCGTCCAGAAGATCGCGGATCTCCGTCACGGTGATGCTCCCCCGCTCGTCCAGTAATTTTAATATCATCTCATGCCGCTGCTGTGTTAACATGATAACCTCCCGGTTTGCTTTTCCGCAGTAAGTATATCACATTTCTGCGCCACAATCCACCCCGCATTGCGACAAACTCAGGTAACGCTTTCTTCCTTCTTTCCGTAAATTCAAGCAACACTTTATTCTTTCTTTCCGCTGGATCTGCTATACTGAAAGCAGCTCGGAACCCGGGACCAGACGATCGATGCACTGCAGGGCATCACACAGCGAAGATGAATCTGAAAAGGAGAAGAAAAATGTTTGATACCATGAAAACCGCAGAAAAAATCAGAGAAGCAAGAATCGCCATGAACATGACCCAGATGAATCTGGCAGACGCCATGGGAGTCAGCTGCCAGGCCGTATCCAACTGGGAGCGCGGGGATTCACTTAGATAAAGATACCACACCATTCCCACGCTGACTTTTGCTCAACCGATACAGCCGGAGGGCTGGATAACAAGAAAAGGCGGTATGCGCCCCGTGGAGGGGTAGCGTACCGCCTTTTCTTGTGGGGGTTTCCAAAGGGGGCAACGCCCCCATTTGGCACACGACTTTGCGAAGCAAAGTGTAGTGTGTTATACGCTCTGTCGGCGTTGCCGTGAAAATGCCGTTGCCGCCGGGGAGGGGCGGCAGGAAAACAGGGCTGTGCTTGTGTGGCGTGGAGCCGCAAGCGCAGGTCTGTTTTCATCAGCAGACAGGGCGTATATGAAAGCCCCCGTCCCTCGTCCTACGCTCCGACTTGTGGACAAAGTGTCCCGAAGTTGTGGCTACACTCCCGGAAAAGTAACAGGACAGCGGGTAACCGTCAAGGCTGAAATGAACGGGTTTACACCCGGCCTTGACCGCCACCCGCCGTCCCACTGAATGGGTGGACAAGGCGGCCAATCCCTCAAAGTGCTTGTCCGCGCTCTTTCTGATTTTGAGGTATTCAGTTTTTCAAAATTGAATAATCAAAATAAATT
>CANRSX010000006.1 GCA_947642555.1 uncultured Roseburia sp.
CAATACTACGATTTACAACACGGCGCTTTATATGAGATTGAGCCGGGACGATGAAAACTATGGTGACAGCGTAAGCATTGAAACACAGCGGACAATCCTGCAACAGTACGCAAAGGAACAGGGGCTTCATGTAGTCGGTGAGTATGTGGACGATGGCTGGTCGGGGACGAACTTTGAACGGCCGGATTTTCAGCGCATGATGGACGATATGGAAGCCGGAAAAGTAAACTGCATTGTCACGAAAGACCTGTCCCGTTTCGGGCGGGAACATGTGATGATGGACTACTATCTGGAATTTCTGTTCCCGGAGAAACGGGTTCGCTACATCGCCGTTGCGGAGAATGAGGACACAGAGAAAGGGCTTTCCGATTTTGTCCCGTTCAAAAACCTGTTCAATGAATGGTTTGCGAAAGATACAAGCCGCAAGGTAAAGGCCGCTTTCAAAGCAAAGTTTGCCACAGGACAGCGTATCGGCGCCTATGCTCCCATCGGGTACAGGAAACACCCGGAAATCAAAAACAAGCTGATAATCGACGAGGAAACCCGCTGGATAGTGGAGAAGATTTTTGACCTTGCTATTCATGGCAGAGGGGCGGCCAGTATCACAAGAATACTGATTGCGGAAAAGGTTCCCACACCGGGATTTATCAACTTCCAGCGTGACGGGACTTTTGCAAACATCTATGCGGGTGCGCCGGAGGAAAAAAGCTACGCATGGACGATAGCCCAGGTCAAGAGCATTATGAAAGACGAAACCTATATCGGCCATACCATTCATTACCGGGAAACGAACATTTCCTTTAAGAACAAGCGGAGGGTACGCAAGCCCCAAAGTGAATGGGTGCGGGTGGAGAACACGCAGGAGCCGATTATCAGCGAGCAGGTTTTCCGGCAGGTACAGGAGCAGATAGCAAACCGCCGCAGGAAGTGCAAGGATGGTACAACGCAGATTTTTTCCGGATTGGTAAAATGTGCGGATTGCGGCTGGTCGCTGTCCTATGGGGAGAACAGGCAGAACAGCAAGCCTTACGGCCATTATCATTGTAGCAAGTACGGGCAGGGCACACGCCAATGCTCCATGCACTATATCCGTTATGATGTGCTTTATGCCTATGTCCTCTCCCGTCTGCAATACTGGTCGGGGCTGGTACAGCATGATGAAGAACGGCTCTTGAAGCAGCTGTTAAATGCCACTGATAAGGGACAGGCTGCCGCAAGAAAGAAGCAGGCCGCAGAACTGAAAAAGGCAGAGAAGCGAAAAGCCGAAGTCGATACTTTGTTTGCCCGGATGTATGAGGACTGGGCGGCGGGGCGTATCACGGAATACAACTTCTCTATGCTGTCCGGGAAGTACCAAAGCGAACAGGCTGAACTGGACGAAAAGATTGAACAGCTTCAATCCGCTATCGCCACTGAAAGCCAGAACGCCGTAGACGCAGAAAAATGGATTGCCTTGATGAAAGAGTGCGTCAATCCAACAGAACTGACCGCCGAACTTTTGAATATGCTGATTGAAAAAATCGTTGTCCATGAAGCGGTCAAAGGTGAGGACGGAAGCCGGGAACAGGAGGTAGAAATCTTCTACCGCTTTATCGGCAAAATTGATTGAATGATACCAATATCTTTAACTATGTGATACCGGCAATTCCATGCCGGATATCGCAAGGGTAGAAGAGCTCTGTGACATTCTTCATCTCAGTATGGATGAGCTTCTTGGGAAAGATCATTCCCAGGCAGTCAGAAAGGTGATGGCAGCAGATCCAGAAGACGGCAGCCGCAGCGACATTCCCCCTGTGAGCATCGATGAGATAAACGAGCTGGCTCCGATTCTGCCTCCCGATAAAGTGGAGGAGCTGGCAGCCGGATATCTGAAACAGAATCCGGAGGAAGAGATCAGCTTCC
The DNA here is from genome assembly GCA_947642555.1 of uncultured Roseburia sp. Classification (GTDB taxonomy): domain Bacteria; phylum Bacillota; class Clostridia; order Lachnospirales; family Lachnospiraceae; genus Roseburia. Next base: position 1,903 of record CANRSX010000006.1, read on the forward strand.
CCATCCTCATGGGGCTGGCCCCTTTCCTGAAAAAAGAATACCTGGACTCCCTGGCCAGAAGAGCGCGTATCAGCAGTCTTTACGAATGGATCGGGCTGGCTCCCTTTTTAAGCGGTCACACCCTGAATGAACGGGTCATGGCATCCGATCTGGAGGTGGATCTGACCGGCCTTACCGCACTGGCCCCCTTTCTGTCGGATAAGACGCTGGATCAGCTCTTCTAGCTGCTTCCAGAGGATGAAGCTACGGACCTCACCGGCCTCCTTCCCTTCCTCCCGCAGAAAACCCTGCGGGAATACGCCGAAATGCTGATGCAGAGCAGCCGCCTTGACGCCTTAAAGACCGTGATGCCGTTCCTGAAGGAAACGTGATATACTTTTGCTTTCGGACCGTCCTGCAAATCCCCCGAAACCGGCCTGTAAAACCGGCTCCGGGGGATTTATAATCCTCAAACGTCTCTTCCGATGGATTCAGGGCACACAGCCATCCCATCCATGCATAAATAAGACATCTTTAAAACATTTGGAATAAAGTTGGGATAAGTACTTGAGCTTTACATAAAGTTTGTGTAAACTTGATTCAGATATTGCACATATTTCGATAAGGAGGATGATCATTATGGGTTTGAAGTCCGGTTTTGCCTGCCTTCCTTCATTTGACGAATGGGAACCTGACATCCGGGCCAATTACGGTGGGACTGGCCGGAAATCCGGACTGATCGGTCCTGACGGGGCCCGTTACATGGTAAAGTATTCGAAGAAGCAGGCCCCGCGAAACGACCTTTCTACGCGTTATGTCAATCATGTTATTTCGGAACATATGTCCAGCCGTATCCTCGGCATCCTGGGGTATCCGGTCCAGGAAACGACTCCCGGGACCCTTGGCGGCGAGGCTGTGGTCGTGTGCAGGAATTTCGTGCCCCCCGGGGGCAGGCTGCTTGAGTTCGGGATATTTATGCGCAGGCATTATTATTCCCGCGACATAGGCCGGGTGCCCCGTATCGACCAGATATACGATATGTTCGAGCATGATCCGGTGCTTTCTGCGCAGTCGGATCTTTTCACGGCCTGTTACTGGGAGCGTTTCGTCGGTGACGCCCTTGTCGGAAATTCCGACAGGAATAAGGACGATTTCGGATATCTGATCAGTGAAGACTATTCCGTCTCTGCATCTCCCATTTATGACAACGGCTGCACGCTGTATCCCGATTTGTCAGAACAGGACATGCGGGACGTCCTGGCGGATCCAAAGGAGATCATGATGCGCATCCGGCTGTCCCAGAAGGCAGCCCTGGAAGTGAACGGGAAAAAGGCCGGCTATTACGACATGATGTCATCCGGTATCGATGATAAACTTACAAACGCCGTCGTTTCGATGGTCCCGCGAATCAGGAAGGCCATGCCGGCTGTCCATGCGTTCATAAAGGGCTGCGATTTCTTATCTGATACGCGCAGGGTCTTCTACAGCGTTATGCTCGCCGGACGCATGGCGTTCATCCTGGAGCCGGCTTATGACATGTGTGTCTCGCGCCGGTTCGACAAGGGCGCACGGGAACGGCTCGCATCCGGCGCCGACGATTCCGCTGCTGACTTTGAGGCCGGCTGGAAGTACGCGCGGCGAAGCGACGGGCAGGCTGCTGCCGGGATCCGCGACAGCGTCGTTGATGGCTATGCAAGGCAGAATCATCTGTAAAATCTCTGTTTCAATGCCAGCCCTATCAGACGATGCCTGACCTGATCCGGGAACAGCTCCTTAAATTTCTTCACGCTCCTGCTGGCAGTATTGATCTCGGATTTGACCTCTACAGGAAAAATATCATTCTCCCGCTGGATCAGGAAATCCACCTCATAGGGCGGATTATTCTGACTCCAGTACCGGGGGATCACTTCAAACTGCGTGATTAAGGTCTGCAGCACAAAATTCTCTGTCAGTGCGCCTTTGAACTCGGTGAACAGACGATTGCCTTCGCCGAAGGCCGTTGGAGCCAGCTGAGCCAGGCGGCGGAGCAGCCCCACGTCCACCAGGCAGATCTTAAATGCAGAGAGATCATCATAAGCAGCGATCGGCAGACCGCAAGCAGTACTGCGATAGATTTTATGCACCAGCCTGGCATCTGTCAGCCACTGCAGGGCATCCTCATATTCACGGGCCCTTGCCCCTTCTTTTACCACCTTATAGATAAATTTCTTATTTTCCCTTGCCAGCTGGGATGGTATGGATTTCCAGATCATCGAGATCTTCGGAAATTCGCTTATATCGGGATGTTTGGCAAAATCACGCTCATAAGCATCGATGATTCCGGACAAAGCCTCCTGCATAGCAGGAACGTCACGTGCTTTCCTAATAGGAGTTAATCATATCATTTCGCCACAATGAAAAACGGCAATATAGCATTCATTTTTTTCCCGCTTTGCGTTTTGCCGTATAGTCTGTGGAGATAATCTGAAACACACATACCAGATCCGACTGCCCGTCTGTAAATTCAGCATCTCTTCCTGTCTGATGCGCAACTATTTTTTTCAGCGCCTCTCTTTTTTCACCGGAATCCTCTATCCATTCAACCGTTCCATTTCCGATAATACTGGAAAAAGAATATCCAGAATTACATGGAATTTCCGCGCGCAGCAGTTCTCCTTCGTTAAAAATGGTAAAGCACACATTGTGATCGCGCCTTAAAATATCCAGCTTTCTCCCTTCCTTTGCGCAGTGAAAAAACAGTGTCAGGCGATTCTCTTTTAATTCGTAACCATAACTTAAGGGCACGATATACGGTACATTGTGATCGATCATCGCGATACAGGCGGTCTTACATGTATCCAGGATCTCTGTGATTTCACTGACTGCCGTTATTTCTCTGTCTTTTCTTCTCATGCCGCCTCCTGTTCCAAAACCGGTTCTTTTTTGTATTGTAACAAAAGGGCCCCTTCTGTACAAGATCTTTTACTCCGGTGCTTGCGTGATGCCTGTTTTTCCTTTACAATAGACTTGGGAGGGGATGCAGCATGAAAATCGGAGCATATCAGTTTGCAATCACAAATCAGATCTGTCAGAATCTGGCTGTCATGAAAAAAGCCATCCTGCAGGCGTCGCAAAGAAATGTGCGGCTGCTCGTTTTCCCAGAATGTGCGCTCACCGGATATCCGCCCCGCGACATGCCGTCGTCCTCTGCGGTCCGGTGCGGCGAACGGGCCGATGCCTGTACCGCATTACAGAGCCTGACCGACGAGTGCGGGATGACCGTCATTGTCGGAAGCATTACCGGCGGGCATGACGGCTGTCATAACAGCGCGATCGTTTTCTCGCCGCGGCAGCCGCAACAGTTTTATCACAAAAGAGCTTTATGGGGATGGGATCAGGACAACTTTACGCCTGGAATGGAAGATGGTATTTTTGACATAGAAGGCATCACCATCGGAGTGCGGATCTGCTATGAAATCAGGTTTCCGGAATTTTTCCGGGAATTATATCGGGCGCGGACAGATCTGAATATCGTCCTGTTTTACGACGTCTCAGACCGGGATGACATGGATCGTTACGAACTGATCACCTCACATATCCGGACAAGGGCCGTCGAAAACGTCACATTTACCTTATCCGTCAACACGATTTCTCCGTATCAGACAGCTCCGACTGCCCTGTATGACAGATCCGGCAGAACGCTGTCTGAACTGAAGCGGCAGGAGGAAATGCTGCTTGTATACGACCTGGAAAAAACACCCTCCGACTTTGGCGAGCGGGGACGTGAACAGATCTCAGACCGGCTGCTGATGCGGTATCCGGTCTGAACGGGATGCGATTTCAGATGAGGTAATAAAGCTGCATTTTTCTATCGCCCATTCAGGCTGGTACCACGCAGCAGTCCTATGCCTGCAATTGCAGATAATTGCAGGCATATGCGCTGCTCACATACGGGAGCCCCGCTCATGGTAAATGCAGATGACCCTCATTATGACCGCGTCTTACTCCGATACTCTTCCACATTTGTCTCAATCACGATCTTACGGATCGGCAGTATGCTTCCCGGCGAGACGGACAGCTCGTCGACCCCCATCGCGAGGAATTCCCGGGTCAGCGTCTGATCCGCCCCCAGCTCGCCGCAGATTCCGGCCCAGATGCCGGCTTTGTGCGCGTTTTCCACCACCATGGAGATCATGCGCAGCACCGCGGGATGATGCGGATCGTAAAAATCGTCCAGCTTCGTGTTCTGCCGGTCGATGGCCAGCGTGTACTGGGTCAGGTCGTTTGTGCCGATGCTGAAGAAATCCACCTCGGGTGCAAGCATATCGCTGACCATCACGGCCGCCGGCGTCTCGATCATGACCCCCTGCTCCGGCTCGCCGAAGAGCACGCCCTGCTCCCGCAGCTCCTCTTTTACCTCCTCCGCGATCTCCTTAATCCGCCGCACCTCGGAGACACTTGTAATCATCGGATACATGATCGCGATTTTTCCGAAGGCGCTGGCGCGGAATAAGGCCCGCAGCTGGGTCTTAAAGATCTCCGGCCGCGTCAGGCAGATCCGGATGGCCCGGCAGCCCAGGGCCGGGTTCTCTTCTTTTTCCATCTCAAAATAGTCGCACTGTTTGTCCGCCCCGATGTCGAGGGTGCGGATGATCACGCGCTTTCCGGCCATGGTCTCCGCCACCTGCTTATAGATCTGAAACTGCTCCTCCTCGGTCGGAAAGCGGTCTTTTTCCAGATAGATAAACTCGCTGCGGAAGAGACCGATCCCGCCCGCGTCATTCTGCAGGACGGTCGCCAGATCCTTAATGTTTCCGATATTCGCGTACAGCATGAGCTTCTGGCCGTCGAGGGTGACGTTCTCCTTCCCCTTTAAGGTGAGAAGGAGTCCCTGTTTTTCCGCCTCCTCCCGCTGGTTTGCCCGCATCGCACCAAGGGTTTCCTCGTCGGGATCCACATAAAACACGCCGTTTGTGCCGTCCACGATCCCCATTTTTCCGTCCACCGTGTCATCCAGCGGCAGGCCGGATGTACTTACAAGCGCCGGGATCGCCATGGTGCGCGCCAGGATCGCCGTGTGTGAATTCGTGGAGCCCTGCGCCGTGACAAAGGAGAGCACCAGGTTTTTGTCCAGCTGCACCGTCTCGGAGGGCGCCAGGTCATCCGCCACGATGATGGAGGGCTCCTCCGTCGCCGCATGTCCGTGCTCCTGCCCGCTCAGCGCCGCGATCAGGCGCTCCGAAATGTCTTTCACGTCCGCCGCCCGCTCCCGCATGTAGTCATCCTCCATCGCGGCGAACATCTGGGAAAAATTGTCGCCGGTGGTGGCGACCGCGTATTCGGCGTTCACCATCTGGCTGCGCACAATATTTTCCACCGACCCGTTGTAATCCTCGTCGTCGAGCATGATCTGATGCATCTCAAAAATCGCCGCATTGGCCTCCCCGATCTCCCGCAGCGCCTTGTCGTGAAGCTCTGCCAGCTGGCGGATGGCCTCCGCCTTCGCCTCCTCATAGCGGCAAAGCTCAACGTCGGCGTCCTCGATCCTCCTGCGGCTTACCTGCTGCTCCCCCTTCTTATATACATGGATCCTGCCGATGGCAATTCCGCCAAATACACTCTTTCCGTCATATATCCTCATCTTTTCCTCCACCTTCCGCCGCTTCCGCGGCCGGTTCCTCTCCCTGCTCCTTTCATCCTCACCGCGGGGACGGCCTCTGTCATACAGGCTCATCCCCGCAGCGGTCCGCGCCCTCTGGCTGCACCCTTTCTTCTTACAGGTTCTCCTGCATAAATCTGCTCACGGTCTCATACGCCGCGTCCTCGTCGGCGCCGTCAAAAGTCAGCGTGACCTCCTCGCCCTTTTTGACTCCCAGTCCCATGATACCAAAAATCGCCTTGCAGTTCATGGCCTTTCCGGCCTTTGCGATCTTAATGTCGCAGGAAAATTCCTTCGCCGCCTTTACCAGCAGTCCTGCCGGACGCGCATGGATTCCTTCCGGGTCTGTGATTACATACGTAAATTCTTTCATCTCTGATTCCTCCTCTTACTGATTCGTTCTATTTTTGTTATATTGCTTACTGATTCGCTGCACTGCTTACGGATTCGCCACATTCTTTTTTAACACCCCCAGCAGGATCGTGGACACCGCGGTTCCTGCCACAAGCGCCGCAAGATACAGGAGCGCATTTCCCATCACCGGCACGACGAAGATCCCTCCGTGGGGCGCCATCAGCGTGCAGCCGAAGGCCATGGACAGCGCGCCGGCCACCGCGGAACCGGCGATGCAGGCCGGCAGGACATGGAGCGGATCCGCCGCCGCAAAGGGGATCGCCCCCTCGGTGATAAACGCAAGCCCCATGATAAAGTTGGTCGGGCCGGACTCGCGCTCTTCCTTTGTAAACTTATTCTTAAACAGCAGGCTGGCAAGGGCAATGGCGCAGGGCGGCGTCATCCCGCCGATCATCACGGCCGCCATGATATCGTAGTTTCCGGCGGCGATCGCGGCCGTGCCAAAAACATACGCCGCCTTGTTAAACGGGCCTCCCATGTCGATGGCCATCATTCCGCCGAGCACAAGGCCTAATAGGATCTTGCTCGCGCCTCCCATGTTGGTGAGCCCCTGATTTAAGGCCGTGTTGATGCCGCCCATCACAGGCTCCACCACAAAGGCCATCAGAAGCCCCATGAGAAGAATGCCAAAGACCGGATACAGGAGCACCGGCGCGATCTTCTCGATGGCCTGAGGCAGCTTCTCACATACCTTTCGCAGCGCCAGGATGATATAGCCCGCCGCAAATCCCGCCACCAGCGCGCCAAGGAATCCCGAGGTACCTCCTGCCGCCAGCATTCCTCCCACAAAGCCCACCGCCAGGGCCGGGCGGTCGCCGATGGCCATGGCGATAAATCCCGCCAGCACCGGGAGCATCAGCCCGAAGGCCACGTCGCCGATCCCCTTAAAGAGGGCCGCCACCGGCGTGATCGTGCCGAAGACCTCCCGCTCCGCTGCGGAGAGCGCATTCACGTCCACCAGGATCCCGTCCAGCAGAAAGGCCAGGGCAATCAGGATCCCGCCGCCCACCACAAAGGGGAGCATATGGGAGACGCCGTTCATCAGCTGCGTGTAAATCTGATGGCCGATGCCGCCGCCCGCCTTCGCCGGCTGCGCGGCGGATGCGTTCGCACTGTGGTAGACCGGGGCATTGCCGGACATCGCCAGGTCGATCAGCTCATCCGCTTTGTTGATCCCGTCGGAGACCTGACGCTCGATCAGCTTTTTCCCGTCGAAGCGGTCCATAGGCACCTGCGCGTCCGCCGCCACGATAATACAGTCCGCCCCGGCGATCTCCTCCGCCGTGAGCATGTTTTTCGCGCCGCCGGAGCCTCTCGTCTCCACCTTGATAAAGCAGCCCTTTGCCTTTGCCGCCTTCTCGATGCCCTCCGCCGCCATGTAGGTGTGCGCGATTCCGGTGGGGCAGGAGGTGACCGCTAAGATTTTTACCTGATCCGCCGCAGCCTCTCCCATATCCGCCAGCCGCTCGTCGACGCTCTTTTTTTCCTCATCCGCCTCGTCGATAATATGTAAAAATTCATCTACGTTTGACGCGCTTCTCAGATTCGAGGTGAACTCCTCGTCCATCAGCATCATGGAAAGCTTGCTTAAGACATCCAGATGCACATTGTCCTCCGTATTCGGCGCGGCGATCAAAAACAGGAGCGTCACCGGCTCGCCGTCGAGGGAGTCGAACTCCACGCCGTCTTTTACTACCATAGCCGCGAGCCCCGGACGGCTCACCGCGTCACATTTTCCGTGGGGAATCGCGATGCCTTCCCCGATCCCGGTGGTACTCTCCTCTTCTCTCGCATACACCTGCCTGCGGTATGCTTCCTCATCCCTGATTTTTCCGCTGGCCGCCATCAGGGCCACCGCCTGATCCAGCGCCTCGCTCTTGCTCTTCGGCGCGCTGTCCAGTGAGATACTTTTTGCATCCAGCAAATCCGTTATTCTCATGATTCTGCTCTCCTGTTTTTCTATTTCATGCTCCGGTGATCTGCCGGTAGACCGCCTCCACCTCTTCCTTTGTGGCGAGGTTTTCGGAAAAGGCGCTGGCGCTCCCCGCCGCGATTCCCATATGAAACGCGTATTCATACTCCTGGCGCTCCATCCAGCCCGCCATGAAGCCTGCCACCATCGAGTCCCCGGCCCCGACGCCGTTGACCAGCGTTCCCTTCGGCGCCGGCGCCATATGGACGCTGCCGTCCGCCGCGATCAAGACCGCTCCCTCTCCCGCCATGGACACCAGTACATTCGCCGCTCCACGCTCCTTAAGGCGCTTCGCGTAGGGGATAACCGATTCCCTCGTCGTAAGCTTTACGCCGAAAATCTCCCCGAGCTCATGGTTGTTCGGCTTGATCAGAAACGGGTGGTACGGCAGCACCTTCAGCAGCAGCTCCTTTGTCGCGTCCACCACGATCTGCACGCCGCATCCGTCCAGACGCTCCATGATCTTCTGATACGCGTCGTCCGGCATGGATGCCGGGATGCTCCCCGAGAGGAACAGCACATCCCCCTGCCCGAGCCCTGCCAGCCGTTCCATCAGCTGCTCCACCTCTGCGGGCGGGATCTCTGGACCCTGGCCGTTGATCTCCGTGCCGTCAATGTTTTTTAACTTCAGATTGATCCGCGTAAATCCGTCTGAAAGCGGGATAAATCCGTTCGCGACCCCCATTTCCTTAAGCCGCCTTACGACCTCGTCCCCGGTAAATCCTGCGATGAACCCAAGCGCCGTGCTTCTGATGCCGAGATTCCGCAGAACGGTGGAGACGTTGATCCCCTTTCCGCCCGGCAGCAGCTGCTCCGAACCGGTGCGGTTCGTCAGTCCCAGTTTAAATTCCTCCACCGTCACGATGTAATCCAGGGACGGGTTAAACGTTACCGTATAAATCATCTCTTCCTTCCTGATCCTCCTTTTCTTCCGTGTCACTTCCTTCCGCCTGTCTGTGGCTGTCTGTGACCGTCTTTGATTTTATGATTTGATTATACAGTCAAAGTCAGTCATTTTCAAGCACACTCTTTCACAAAAATTCAAACTCGTTTTTGTATATTCTGCACAAATCTGTCTTTTCTTTCGTTTTTACAGCAAAAACTTTTGAAACAACAGTTGACATTTCCTGTTTCTGGTAGTATGATCCTCTTGAAGTTGTTAATTCGAAAGTTTTGATTGTTGATTCGACAAATATTTACGAAAAAGAAAGGAAAAGGTGTCCTCATTACCTGTTGAAAAAACAATCAGATCCGGTTATGATGAGAAAGGAGTATGATTATGAAAGCAAAAGGAGTCAGATTACACGGAGCAAACGATCTGAGGCTGGAGGAATTTGAGCTTCCGGAGATCACGGACGACGAGATCCTGGTGCGTGTCGTGTCCGACAGCATCTGCATGTCTACCTATAAGTGTGCCATTCTCGGCGAGAAGCACAAGCGGGTGCACGACGACGTGGCAAAGCATCCGGCCATCATGGGGCATGAATTCGCGGGGGATATCGTGAAGGTGGGAAAAAACCATCAGGACACCTTCTCCCCGGGCATGAAGTTCACGCTGCAGCCGGCCTTAAATTATAAGGGAACCATGTGGAGCCCCGGATATTCCTACGAATTTTTCGGCGGGGATGCGACCTACTGCATCATTCCGGCGGAAGTGATGGAGCTGGGCTGTCTCTTAGAGTACAAAGGGCGGGCTTATTATGAAGCGTCCCTCGCGGAGCCGATGTCATGCAGCATCGGGGCATTTAACGCGGCCTACCACACAAAAATGGGCGTGTACACCCACGAGATGGGGATCCGGGAAAACGGAAAGCTGGCGATCATGGCCGGTGCCGGCCCGATGGGGCTCGGCGCTTTAACCTATGCGCTGCACCGCGACGTCCGTCCTTCCATGATTGTGGTCACGGACTTAGACCAGACCAGGCTTGACCGTGCGGCGCAGCTGTTCCCGCCGGAGGAATACGCGAAGGAGGGCATCGAGGTTCACTTTGTCAATACCGGGGCCTTCGACGATCCGGTGGCCAGGCTTCTTGAGATCTCCGGCGGCACAGGCTACGACGACGTCCTCTGCTATGCGCCGGTGGCCTCCGTCGTGACACAGTCGAGCGCGATCTTAGGACGTGACGGCTGCCTGAACTTTTTTGCAGGTCCCACGGACAACCAGTTTTCCGCGTCCATGAATTTCTACGACGTGCATTATAACAGCACCCATGTGATGGGGACCACCGGCGGCAATACCGCGGATATGATCGAATCCCTGAAGCTGACCGCGGCAAAGCGCATCAATCCGGCCGTGATGGTGACGCACATCGGCGGGCTCGACGCGGTCGCCGACACGACGCTGAACCTGCCGAAGATTCCGGGCGGCAAAAAGCTGATCTACACGCATCTTATGATGCCCTTAACCGCACTGACGGATCTGCGCGCAAAGGGAGAGGAGAACGGGGATTCCCGGCTGACCGCCTTAGCGGATATCGTCGACGCGCACCAGGGACTGTGGTGCCCGGAGGCGGAGGAGTACTTACTGGCCGAATTTACCGGCTCAGACAACTAATTCGTCAGAATCCTGTCTGTCAGGCCGGCAGCGTTCTGACAGACAGGAGGGATCTGTTTTATGGACACGATGGAAACACGCAGAAAAGCGATAGCAGAACTGATTAACCAGAAGGGTACGGTACGCTTCACCCAGCTGAAGGAGGCGTTTCCGGGCACCTCGGAGATGACGCTTCGGACGGACTTAAAATACCTGGATGAGGCGAAACAGATCGTGCGGATCCACGGGGGCGCCAGATCCGTCCAGGTGGTGATCGGCACGGATGATTACTTAAGCAAACGCTCCGTCCTCCACATCCCGGAAAAACACCGGATTGCGGAAAAAGCGCTGACGCTGCTGCAGCCGGATACCACGATTTTTGTGGATTCCGGAAGTACGACAACCGTCTTCGCAGGTTTATTCCCGGATCAGTCCAACCTGATTTACACGACGGGCTTAAGCTGCGCGACCGAGTTTGCCGGGCTCCAGAAGCCGACGGTGATGCTTCCGGGCGGGATCTTAAACCGCTACAGTCAGAGCGTCTACGGCATTCTGGCAATCCGGGCATTAGAGCAGGTGAATTTCAGCCAGACCTTCCTGGGGGTGACCAATTACAGCATCGAGGCCGGATTTACCTGCGGGAGCCTGGACGAGGCGTCGCTCAAACAGACGGCGATCCGGCAGGCCGCGCAGACTGTGGTCCTGATGGATTCCTCAAAGGCCGGCGGGCGCAGCTCGTTTCGTATCTGCGGGCCAGAGGAGATCGATGTGGTGATTTCGGACGGGAATCTGCCCCCGGAGGTCGTCCTGGAGTTTCAGAATGCCGGTGTGACGGTGTTATAGACCGCTCCCTGCCGGCCGGTTCTTCTATCGCTGATGCTTTTAGGAGGGTATAGATCTTGAAAGATAATGTACAGCGGTTTGGAAAATTTTTATCCGCGATGGTGATGCCGAATATCGGCGCGCTGATCGCGTTCGGATTCCTGGCGGCGCTTTTTATCGACACCGGCTGGATTCCAAATGAAGGCTTTAACAGCATGGTCGGCCCTATGCTGACCTATCTGATCCCGATTCTGATCGCGTCGACCGGAGGAAAAATGGTCGGCGGTGACCGCGGCCGTGTGGTGGGCGCCATCGCTGTCATCGGAGCGATCATGAGCGACACCTCCGTCACCATGCTGATGGCAGCCATGATCATCGGTCCGTTATCGGGCTTTTGTATCAAAAAGACGGATGCGCTTCTCGAGGGCCGCATGCCCGCCGGTTTTGAGATGCTGATCAACAATTTTTCCGCGGGAATCCTCGGGATGCTTCTCGCCATGCTAAGCTACGTGGTGATCGGGCCGGTCATGAGCGGTATCCTGGCCGTGCTCTCCGCCGGGGTCTCCGTTCTCGTGGAACACAGGCTGCTCCCGTTCATCGCGGTATTCATCGAGCCCGCCAAGGTGCTGTTTTTAAACAACGCGATCAACCACGGGATCTTTACGCCTCTGGCGACCGCGCAGGCAGCGGAAACCGGTAAATCCATCATGTACATGCTCGAGCCGAACCCCGGCCCGGGACTTGGCGTACTGCTGGCCTACATGTTTTTCTGTAAGGATAAAACGACAAAAGACTCCGCCCCCGGCGCCGTGATCATTCATATGCTCGGCGGGATTCATGAGATCTATTTCCCGTATATCCTGATGAATCCGCTGCTGATCGTCGCGCCGATCCTCGGAAATATGGCTGCGATCTTTTGGTTTAACCTGACGGGCTGCGGCCTCTCCGGCCCGGCGTCCCCGGGCTCTATCATCGCGTATCTGATGATGACCCCGGGGCCCGATATGTTAAAAGTGATCGTCGGGATTCTTCTGTCCACCGCGGTCTCCTTTGTCATCGCCTCCGCGCTGGTGCGCAGATCCGGCGGCAAATCACTGGAGGAGGCGCAGCAGGAAAGCGCGGACCGGAAGGCGCGGGCAAAGGGTCAGGCTCCGGCAGCCACAGCGGACGTGGCGGTACCCGCCGGCGGCGTAAGGAAAATCATCTTTGCCTGCGATGCGGGCATGGGCTCCTCCGCCATGGGCGCGACGAAGTTCCGCAACCGGATCAAAGCCCTCCGGCCGGACCTTGGCGTCACGAATACATCTGTCGACAACATCCCGGCGGACTGCGACGTCGCCGTGGTCCAGGCCACGCTTGCGGAGCGCGCCAGGAAGTCGGCGCCGCAGGCAGCCATCATCACCATCGGAAATTTCCTGGCGGATCCGGCGCTGGATGCGCTCTTCGAGAGGCTGACCGCGGAGGGTGAAGCTTCCGACCAGACGGCAGCTTCACCAGAGAAGGGCAGAGCAGACGGCACGGCGGCAGCTTCGCCAGCGGAGGGCAGCTCCGGCGGCACGGCGGCAGCTTCCGGCGCGGACAACGCCGATTTCCCGGCGGCGGAGTACATAGCCGGCACAGATGGGAAAAAGCAGGTCATCTGCCGCGAGGGAATCCGGCTCGGCCAGACATCCGTCCGTAAAGAAGATGCCATCCGGGCGGCGGGCGAGCTTCTCGTATCGTTAGGCTACGTGGATCCGCCTTATGTCGCCGCCATGCAGGAGCGGGAAAAGCTGGTGACTACCTATATGGGAATGGGTGTGGCGATCCCCCACGGGACGAGCGAGGCGAAGGGAACCGTAAAAAAGACCGGCATCGTCTTCCTCCAGTACCCAAAGGGCGTCTCCTTCGGGGATGAGGACGCGCAGCTCGTCTTTGGAATCGCCGGGATCGGCGACGAGCACTTAGACCTGCTGGGCAGAATCTGCACGCTCTTAGAAGATGAGACGCTGCTTGACACCTTAAAAACCACAACGGATGTGGACTGGGTCTTAGGGCAGCTCTCCTGAACCGGGATACCAGACGGCAGAGGCTGCCGCTTCAGAAATGAAGCGGCAGCCTCCTGTCAGTCGTCTTACCGAAACGGCGCAGACGCATAAACTGATTTACATTAATGATGGAACAGCCGGATCCCCGTAAATGCCATCACCATTCCGTATTTATTACAGGTGTCGATCACATTGTCATCCCGGATCGATCCCCCTGGCTCCGCCACATACAAAACGCCGCTTCGCTTCGCCCGCTCGATGTTGTCCCCAAAGGGGAAGAAGGCGTCGGATCCCAGGGCAACCCCCGTGTTCTGATCCAGCCATGCGCGCTTCTCCTCCGCGGTGAAGACCGCCGGCTTCTCCGTAAAGATCTTCTCCCATGCACCGTCCGCCAGTACGTCCATATAGTCCTCGCCGATATACAGATCAATGGAGTTGTCACGGTCCGCGCGCTTAATGTCATCCCGGAAGGGCAGTCCCAGCACCTGCGGCGACTGGCGCAGCCACCAGTTGTCGGCCTTCTGTCCGGCCAGTCTCGTGCAGTGGATTCTCGACTGCTGCCCCGCGCCGATTCCGATGGCCTGTCCGCCCTTCACATAGCAGACGGAATTGGACTGCGTGTATTTTAACGTGATCATCGCGATCGCAAGGTCGATGCGCGCCGACTCCGGCAGCTCCTTATTCTCCGTCACAATGTTTTCAAAGAAATGCTCGTCGATCACCAACTCGTTTCTCCCCTGCTCAAAGGTGATGCCAAAGACCTCCTTGCGCTCCAGCGGTGCGGGCACGTAGGACGGGTCGATCTCGATCACATTGTAATTGCCGTTTTTCTTTGTCTTTAAAATGGAGAGGGCCTCCTCGGTATAGCCCGGCGCGATCACGCCGTCGGACACCTCGCGTTTGATCACAAGCGCCGTCTCCTTATCGCAGACGTCGGAAAGCGAGATAAAATCCCCGAAGGAGGACATCCGGTCCGCACCCCGCGCCCGGATATAGGCATTCGCCAGCGGTGTAAACGCTGCGTCCATGTCGTCCACCCAGTAAATCTTTCTCTCTACATCCGTCAGTGGAAGTCCGACCGCCGCCCCTGCCGGAGATACGTGCTTAAAGGAGGTGGCCGCCGGAAGTCCGGTCGCTTTCTTTAACTCGCTCACCAGCTGCCAGCCGTTAAAGGCATCCAGAAAGTTGATATAGCCCGGTTTTCCGCAGAGGACGCGGATCGGCAGCTCTCCCTCCTCCATGTAGATACGGGACGGCTTCTGATTTGGATTACATCCGTATTTTAATTCCAGTTCTTTCATTGTGAATCTTTCCCTTCTGTCTTTTCTTATTTCAGCTTGTTTACGATTCTCGACTCATATTTCCCGGTGGCGATCTCGATATAGCGGACGAACAGCGATACCTTGTTGTCCTCGTTTAAATTCTCCCACACCAGCTTCGTGAATTCGTCGATCTCTCCCTCAATGCCGATTCTCGTCGGTTCTCCCTCGAAGCTCGGAAGCGGATTGCCGTCGCCCATGTAGGTATGGATAAAATGCCCCTCGCCGGCAATCGGGTTCTCGTAGGCAAAGGTGTAACGGTTGCAGGCCGCCGGATTGCCGTCGCTGCTCTTTAAGATGGACATCGCATAGTTGTAGGAGCCGTTTTCGATGTGCATGATCCCGGAGATCCGCGGTGTGTAGTTCGGCCCGTCCGGCTCGAATTCCCTGGTGCGCAGCGCCTGCTCAAAGGTCTGCTGTTTGTCCATCAGTTCGTAGATCGTGTCGGTCTGATCCCCGTTCGTGACGATCGTCTTGTTGCCGAGCACCCGCACCGGCGCATAGATCACGAGACTCGGATCCGTCAGCTTCGCGGGATCAAAGGCCTGTGTACGGATCCCCTCGCCGTCCTCCACAAAGACACGGTTGCGGCTGTTCTCGCTTCTGCCCATGATAAAATACGCGGTCACAGCATGTGTTCCGTCTGCTGACTTTCCGATGATGATTCCCCGCCCCGGATAGGTGTTGCCGGAAAGCTCCTTCTTCAGTGACATCCGTTCCATAAATCCTCCTTGTTTTGCAAGATCTCCTCTGTTTCGTGTACATCTTACCATGAGGGAAGGGTTTTGACAATCGGTTATTCACCAATTCCTGCAATTTCTTTTGTAGTACATTTCATAAAATTACACCTGCATTTTCCTTCCACACAGTATATAAAACAATCGCTATGTTTTCCTGATTTCTTATGCTTCACCTGGCGTTTCAGTTTTCTGTATGCTTAACTTTTTATATGTGTTGACATACAAAACAGCCGCAAGCAATATCGAAAGAATGTCGGCTACCGGCTGCGCCCAAACTAACCCGGTAAGTCCTAAGACTGCTTTCAGAATGAACAGGACGGGAATGAAAATGATTCCCTGTCGGCTCAGATTGATAACCAGCGAAGCCGTGGCCGCTCCCATAGCCTGCAAAGCGTTGGTAAGGACATAGAACACGCCGAAAATGGGACTCGTTGTAAGTAAGATTTTCGCAAACTGGACGGCGTAATCAAAGGCTGTCACATCAGCTAAAAATGCACTGACGATTTGGTTTGTAAACAGGTAGCAGATAACGGTCAGGACAACGCCTAAAATGAAGGAAAAAATGAAAGAGAACTGAAACACGTCCCTGAACCGTTTCCATAGCTTCGCGCCTACACAATATCCCAGCAGAGGCTGTACGCCCTGCCCCAGCCCAATACATACCATGCCTGTTATCGTTACAACTTTCATCGCAACACCCATTCCGGCAATCGCCATATCGCCGTATTCTGCCATTTGGCTGTTGATAATGATTTGTGAAACGCTCATCAGCATAGAGCCTAATGCGGCGGGTACGCCAATGGCAAGCACACTGCTGCAAACCTTTTCCCTTAAGGTAAAGTCTTTCAGCCGGACACTAAAGCTTGATTTTCCACGGAGAAAATAGGAAATGTAATATCCTGCCCCGAACACGTTCCCGATCACGGTGGCGATAGCAGCCCCTGCGATATTCCACCCAAAACCTAAAATCATAATGGGGTCAAGAACTACGTTTAACAGGTTTCCTAAAAGCTGCCCCATACAGGCCCGCCCCGATTCTCCCTCTGTACGGATTACATTGGCGTAACAGTTGGAGATCAGCACAAAAGGCCCGCTGCATACAACAATCACCAGATAGGTTTTCGCTAAATCCCATGTATCGGAACTTGCCCCGATCAGGGAAAGTATCTGCTCCATAAAAATCAGGAACAGAGCCGCCATAACCACACCCACAATCACGCAGCCCCACATACAAAAAGAGCATACTTTCTTTGCATAGTCCTTTCTTCCCTCTCCCAACGCACGGGAGATAACCGAAGTGCCGCCCATTCCGAACACGGTTCCTACTGCCATAAATATCAGAAATACAGGCGTTGCAAGGGAAACTGCTGCAACCTGTAATGCGTCATGGGTCTGACCAATAAAGAATGTATCAGCCAGATTATAGACTAATACCATGAGCATAGCCGCCATAGCGGGCAGGGCGTTCCTGAATACTGCATTGGGTACGGGCATTGATTCAAATACTTCCAGTGATTTCTGTTCCATAAATTTTCCTCCTTATATGCTTTTCAAAAGCAAGCTATTGAATTGGTTTTATAAATACCCGTTTTATAACGGGTTTCTATCAACGGCAATCCTCTTTTTGATTCTCCATCAGTCTTTTCGAAAGCAAGCTATCGATTTGTCTGGGATAAATGCCCGCGAGTCTGGGCGGGCATTTATTTCATGTTCTCGTATATCCTTTGGAGCAGACTGTGAAACGTGGTCTGTTCTTCTTCAGATAATCCGTGAAACATGGTTTGTTCCACTTTTCTGCTATTCTGTATAGCGTCCTGGCAGCATTTTTCACCTGCCGGGGTAATTCGGACAAGTTTCATTCGCTTGTCGTCTGGGTCGGTAAAACAGTCAACCAGTTTCTTTAATGCAAGCCTGTTTACGATTCCGGCACAAGTGGATTGTGCTACCCCTAAAATGCGTTCCAGTTCTTTGAATGAATAGGTCTTTTCGTCTTTTTCGTTCAGTGACAGCAGCACCCATACCTGAACCATAGTCAAGTCGTTCTGACGCAAGGAATTATTTGCCTGCCTTTCGATTGCGTCATGGAGCTGTTTTATGAGTTGCCCGCTGGTGGGGTTATCATTCAATTCAGCACCTCCTTTCCCTTTCATGAGGTATCATAGCATATCAAAAGCAAGGTGTCAATATCTTGCTTTTGATTTTGTTTTATGAAAGAAAGATAGGGGTGAGTTCCGCCGTAGTCGGCATTGTGGGAATGTGTATAACTGGCTGTCTTTTGGAATTGTGGGTAACTCTGTTTGCAGGTATCATCTTTACCATTCTCTGCCTCCTACGGATGGTTCCCCGTTTCATAACACCACCTGGCAATATCAGAGACCAGTTCCGCCGGAACCGTCCCGCTGTAAGGAAGCTGTATCGTCCCCTTGCTGGTCCTGTATCCTTTCAGACGTTCCGAAAACTCCCGGACAGCCTCCGGCCCCGGATACAGGCCCACATGGTTTTTAAAACCGGCAAACTGGATGATATTATGCTTTTTCCAATAAGTCGGCATACTCCATGAGATCCTCTCCTCCGCCTCCGGCAGCGCCGCACAGAGCGCTTTCCTGATTTCCTTTAGATATTCCTGAACCTCTTTTGGCTGTCCCGCAATGTATTCATCCACCGTTTCCGGCGCTTTCCCGCAATAATGGCTCTGCCCCTGTCTCTTAAAAGCACGCCCGCACTTCGGACACGTCCACATCTTTATCCCTCCTGCCTCATTCCCGTTCCCTTACCGTCACCAGTACCCTGTCCTTTTCCATTGTAATGGGGATAGCCCGCCCTTATTGTTCTTTCTGCAATCTCCGCCACCTTCACCGGACATTCCGCCCGCTTCAGCTGCAGATCAAAATCTTTATCCTTACCATCCGTTCTGCAAAATTCCATAAAAATCCCCCGAAAAATAAAAGTCTAAAACTCGTACCTTGTCCCATGTGAAAACAGCAGCCCGTCTGTTAATTCCACACATAAAATGACCGTGTTCTCATCATCAAAATCAGTATGCCCGTTATCGATCCATTCAGAAAACACTAATTTCAGCTTCTCTGCAATCTTATGGTTTTCTTCCTTCCCGAAATATCCTGAATTTATGCCTCTCCCATGTGCTGTAAACCATTCCCCGGCTATTGCAACAACAGGATTGCGTTCCATATGTTTCATTTTATTGGAAAGAGCATGTGTGATCACATAAAAAGCTCCGTCCTCATAATATGCATTGACATACCGCACATAAGGAACTTCGTTTTCTACTGTTGCCAGCGCGATCACCGTATCTTTTCCAAAACGCTCTGTCATGATTTTTTCCGCTTCTTCACACATTTTTTTCATATGCCCATCTCCTGACTGATCATTATTCATAACAGATTCTATTATACAGCATATCCCCGGCCAATGGAACAGACATTCTAAGAACTTATATCAAAAATGGTGAAAAACCTTCATCAGCTCCCTGTCATGATTTTTCCCCTGCACCGTCCTGTCTCCAAATATCATACACATCCGCGTGTTCTCCTCATACTCCTCCCAAAGCGGAAGCCCCTCTCCGTTCGGACTTCCGGTCTTTGCAAAGGCCGCCCAGGCGCCTGCCATTTCATCCTGCACCCTGGCCGTGATATCCGCTTTCCATAACGCCGGAATATACAGCGCGTTATGAAACATAAAATGCAGATCGCCGTTATGCCCCAGCAGCTGACCTCCCAGAAGCGGCGCTTCGTATGCAAACAGATAGTTATACACCGGCGCTGCCGCCTCCTTTTTCCTGCGGTTTAAAAAATCGATCACCGCGGGCCGGACGCTCAGATCCACGCAGGATGCATAGGCGGGATCCATCCACGGATACGCATCCTCAAAAGCCGTTTCCACCGCATTCGCATGCTCTCCGAATCTTCTGAGAAGTAATGCCTGTTTCCGATCCGCATCCCAAAGCTTTTTATCCCCGGCCGGCACCGGATCAAACTCCGCCAGGCAGGATCCCACTATAAGGGGAATATCCGCTGTTTCCTTTCGGAATCCGGTTTCCATCGGGTTTCCAATGTATTCCCTTCCATCCGGCGCCGGCGCCCACACCTCCATCGCATTCATTCCCGCCGCTTCGATGGCTTTCATCACCGCCGCTCCGAGTTCCTCATACTCCATCTTCTCCAGACGGCTGATATTATTTCCCTTTAATCCCAGATCCTTTGCCAGAAGACGTGCGATTCGGGCAGAATGGTTACAAAATGTCCCTGCCCGCATCACGCCGCTCTGTATAATGGCCTTATGGTACAGTCCGTCCGCAGCCGGCATCTGCATCAGCGCGGTCACCTTTTTTCCGCCCCCGGACTGTCCGTAAATCGTCACATTTCCCGGATCACCGCCAAAGGCTTCGATATTATCCTGCACCCAGCGAAGCGCTGCCACGAGATCCATCATACCAAGAATCCCTGAATGAGCATACTGCTCCCCGAATTCCGACAGATCCAGAAAACCGGACATATTCAGACGATGGTTGACCGTCACCACAACCACATCGTAACTATGACACATTTCCCAGCCGTCATAGGACTGCAGATCCAGCGTATTCCCGAAGGCAAAGCCGCCGCCATGCATCCATACCATCACCGGCTTTTTCTCCGCTGTCCCGAAAGAGCGGGTCCAGATATTCAGGTTCAGACTGTTTTCACCTTTATACCACAAGCGACGTTCCGTCAGCGGATTATCCTCCGATACGCTTCCTCTGACACAAAAACTCATTCCCGGATCCACCGGCCCGTAATCCAGCGCATTCCGAATCCCGTCAAAAGGATCCGCCGGCTCCGGTTCGTGAAACCTTCTGGCCTTCGCATAGGCTAATCCACGAAAACAGAAGACATCCCCGTCCAGAAATCCGCGATATCTTCCCTCACCCGTCTCCGCCACCGGGTAATCCTCCCGGCAGACAAATTTTTTTATTTCTCTCATCCTTTCACTCCTCCTACCACAATTCCTTTCACAAAATACTTTTGGAAAAACGGATAGATCGCCAGGATCGGTACGATTCCCACCACCGCGATGGCCATCCTGATCCCCACGCTGGGAAGCTTTGCGATAATGGAGCTGTCTCCCACCTGAGCCGTATTGCTCTGCAGGAACTGGATGTTTGTAATGATCGTATTTAACACCGCCTGAATGCTGAAGTACTTGTGATCCGTGATATAGTATAAGCTGTTCAGCCAGTCGTTCCAGTAGCCCAGCCCGATCATCAGGGCCATAGTCGCCATCATGGGTTTGGAGAGCGGAATGATAATCCGGAGCAGGCACCGGAATTCCGACGCCCCGTCCATCCTTGCCGCCTCCACCAGCTCATCCGGAATATTGCTTGTAATGTAGGACCGGATCATAATCACATAAAACGCATTCATGATATGTCCCGGGATGATCAGCGCCCAGATCGTATCCTTGATATGAAAGGTCTGCGTCCACATCAGGTAGGTGGGAACCAGCCCTCCGTTAAACAGCATGGAAAAGAATACAATAAAGGCCAGAACATTTCTCAGCGGATATTCTTTTCTTGAAAGCGGATAGGCAAACAGTGTCGTCACCACAAGACTGGTCACAGTTCCCACAAAGGTCACAAATATCGTCACACCGTATGCCCGGACGATCTTATTGCTGCTCTGAAACAGATAGACATAGGATTCCGCGGAAAACTTCCGCGGAAAAAAGGAATATCCGTTCTGCATCAGCGTCGCCTCCTCCGTCAGGGAAGAAGACACCAGCAGGAGAAACGGGGCAACCGCAAACACCACCAGCAGGAGAAATACCACATTCAGAGCCGCCTGCCCGGCAATACCTTTTTTTCTCATCACATCCTCCTTAAAACAGCGCACTGTCCTTATCAATCTTCCGGATCACCGCGTTCACCGTGATCACAAGCACAAACCCCACCACCGACTGGATAAAGCCGGAAGCAGAGGACCGTCCGATATCGTTCAGCTGGATCAGCGCCTTATATACATATACATCAATGGTATCCGTCACATCCGCGATCATCCCCGAGTGCATGGGCACCTGGTAAAAGAGCCCGAAATCCGATCGCATGATGCCGCCTAAAGCCATCAGCACCAGTGTGATGATGGTTGTCTTAAGCCCCGGAAGCGTCACATGGCGGATCTGCTTTGCCGTACCGCATCCGTCGATCGCCGCGGCGTCATACAGGGAGGAATCGATCCCGATCACGGTGGCATAATAGAGAATGCTCGAATAGCCGAATCCCTTCCACAGATTCACCAGCGTCAGGATAAAGGGCCAGTATTTCCCTTCCGTATACCAGCTGACGGCGTCCCCTCCCAGCCGGGTAATCAGACTGTTCAAAAAACCGTTCTCCACACTTAAGAATCCAAACACAATATAGGAGACCACCACGATCGAAATCAGGTACGGAATCAGAATCAGCGTCTGATAGATCTTTTTGTTTTGCGTCCCCTTCAGATAGTTCAGCATAATCGCCACCGCAACGCCTGTCAGCTGTCCCAGAAAAATAAATACAATATTGTATCCGATGGTATTGCGGATCGCGCGGAACGCCTCTCCGGATTTCAACAAATAGGTAAAATTCGAGAAACCGGTCCACTCGCTGGCAAACATCCCAAGGCTGTAATTATATTTTTTAAAGGCAATCATAATCCCGGCCATCGGGATATAGTTATTGATGATCAGATAAATCAGACCCGGAAGAATCATGATGCTCAGCTCCAGGCTTCTTTTCGGGTGGCTTTTCCAGGATTTTATCCATATTTGTAGTTTGTTTTGTTTTCTCTCCATTTCCATGTCCTCATCAAACACCGCCACGTCTCACGTAACGGCTTACCTCACAACGGACAGCACGCTTCGCGGACTGTCCGTTGTGTTCTGATATCAGCTGTTATTCCGCTTCCTGTTTTTCCGCCAGAAACGCATCCAGCTGTCTCTGCTTTTCCGCAATCACCTTGTCAAGCCCTGCATCCTCAAATTCCTTCCTTGCCTTCTCCAGCGTACTGTCCACATCCACGGCGCCGGAGAGAAGCGTCATATAATATTTTTCCATAACATTTGAACACGCCGTATACTCATCCATCACTTCACCGGGGTCAAACATAAAACCAAGGGCCTGTGAGAACGTACCTTCCCTGTCATATTCCAGCAGCCTGTCATAATAATCCGGGCCATCTGCCTGAAACGGGATTCCTCCATTCTGTACCCAGGGCATAACCCAGACAATCCCGGCCTGCCCGTAAGGAACGGTGCTCTCGTCCAGCCCCTCGGGCCAGGAAATCGTACCGTCGTCATTCTTCACATAGTCCCTGCCCTCAATGCCATTATAGATATAGGTTCCCACCTCCGGGTCCGTATAGAGGATCTCCATCGCTTTCCACGCCGCGTCCTTATGTTTCGAATTTGCATTAATCGCATAGGTTGCCAAAGCAATATTGCTGGAATCCGTCCAGTGATCCACCACAACCGTACGAATCTGTCCCTCGTAAACAGAAGGACCATAGCCTTTGAATCTGGATACCGCCTGCCCGTTTGCAATCTTTGCATCCGGGCTCTCCGTGTTGCTTAAAATATCCGGCGTCACATATCCCGCCTGATACCATTTCTGGCACCAGTTTACCAGCTCGATAAAATCTTCATTGTCCATCAGGCTTTCCACCGTCGTGCTGCCCTGCCCGCAGTCCGGGAGGACCCCCAGCTTGTCGCCCAGCTTATCCCATGTCCAGTCCGTATCCGCCGCAATGTAAGAGGAATAGGGCGCCAGGGGATAGCGGTCCGGATAATGCTCTTTTGCCCAGGCGAGAAATTCGTCAATCTCTTCCATTGTCACGTGCTGCAGATCCGTAAACCCATACTCCGCTGCAATCTCCTCGTCAATCACCAGTCCGCTGATATGCCCGAAGTCCACCAGCTTGGGCAGTCCGTACAGATTGCCGTTCACCCTGCAGGCATCGATCCAGTTGGGGTCGATCAGGTCGCGGATTTTGGGGCTGGCATTTTCCCAGTAAGGCTCCAGATTGGTAATCTGTCCGTTTGACACGAGCCGCTGCAGGCCCACCACCTGTAAAATATCGACATCGTCTCCCGCCAGCGCCAGATTTCTATGCTGTGCGATATTTCCCATATCCACCATCGTGATCTTAAAACGCAGTCCGTATTTTTCTTCTGTCACGGCATTGACCGCATCCTCCACTTCCTGTGCCCCGTCGGTGCCGAAAAGTGTCTGAATCATGACGCAGACCTCTGTGATTTCGCCGTCATTTGCCGTGCCGCCGGACGCCGCACCGTCTTCTGTCGATCCGCCCGCCGCGGCATCTCCTTCTGCTGCTGTACCGCTGCCTGCCGCGGATCCTCCGTCACCGGCCGCGGATCCTCCCTCGGAGCCTTTCCCGCCGCATCCTGCCATACAGCCCGCAGCCAGCGCCCCCGCCAGCCCAAGCGCCAGCGCCCTTTTCCATATCGCTTTCATCTTCATCCCTGTCTTCCTTTCTGCGCCGGTTGCGGCGCACCGTTTTTATTCAGCCAGCATTGCATTCCCGGTCCGGATCTTTTTATTGCCTCCTGATAGTATGTATTGTACAATCTGTCCAACATGCAATCTACCGGAAAAAAGAGAACCACCCCCGGTTTTATGACCTGTTTTTCCTTCTTTTCCATCAAAAAAGGGGCATACTGCCCCAAATGTGATGTTTCCTGCCGTTTTTGTGAGATTGATTAAGACATTTTCTTCCTGTAATCGGCGGGCGCATCCCTGTAGAATCGCTTAAACATCGCCGAGAAGTGGGAAAAATTGGAAAAGCCCACTTTTGACGCGATGACGCTCACCGGCATTGCGGTCTCCCGCAGCAGCTTTTCCGCGTACTTCATCTTCTCCTGCAGCACATAGTCCTTAAAGCTGATCCCGGTCTTCTCCTTAAACATGCGGGACATGTATTCCTGATTCATCGACACATATTCCGCAGCATCCGCCCGTGTGACATTCCCGCCTCTTTTCCACACATTCTCATGAATCCAGGCCATCAGGCGCTCCGTCACGTCCGCTCCCCGCGCTTCCCCCGAATCCTCATCCTGGTAAAAGATCCCGCATTCTCCGTCCGCATGGCGCGCGCTCCTGTCCGTCAGCTGCCCGATCACAGTCACGATATGACCGCCCACCGGTTTATGGTCCGCATACATACTGATTCTGGAATCCAGATGCTTTTTCAGAAATTCAAAAAAGATCCGGTTCTTTTTCTCCACCTGTTCTTCCGTGAGAATTCCTTTTTTCGCAAAAAGAAAGATCCAGTATTTTCCGGGCTCCGTACTTCCGACCCGGACCTCGCAGCCGCACTCTGTGAGAAGCTCTGTCATGACATTTACAAACGTAAAACGCATCAGAGCATCCGGCCACTGCTGCTTTAATTTCAGCCAGTGCCGGATATGAACCAGTATCACATAGATATCCCTGCCCTCACCGTCATGCCGGATGAGCTCTCCCCACAGGCTCTCTGCATCCTCCTGCCTGTCCGACCGGCATTTCATCAGCAGGGAATCAAAAATCGCGTTCTGCTGTTCCTTCACGACATCCGCCTGCCGCCGCAGGATACGCACCTGCTCCTTCTTTTTCCATTCTTCCTGTACGCGCCGGATCACCGCTTCGATCTCCGCATAGTTTACCGGCTGCAATATATAGTCAAAAATCCGCAGTGTGACCGCCGATTTTGCATAGTCAAATTTCGAATACGCCGTGAGGAAGACAATCTCCACGTCCTCATACTTTTCCCGCGTCCACTCCGCCAGCCGGATGCCGCTCTCCCCGGGCATCTCGATATCCGTAATCAGAAGATCCACCTGAAAATTCACCAGGATCAGCTTTGCCTCCAGGGCGCTCACCGCCGTATAGACCTGCTCCACCAGAAGCTCCTCCCAGCGCACGCCGTTTCGAATATTTTCCACGATTTCTTTCTGGTCGTCTACCAGCAGTACATTCATTTCCCGTCACCGCCTTTTACCGGAAGCAGCATCTCACTGACCGCCCCCTCTTCATTATAGAAGAACAGCTCTGCACGATCCCCATACAGAATCCGGCATCTTCTGCGCAGATTGTCAATCCCGATCTGTTTCCCCTCTTCCTCCGGCTCCTGATCCGGAGGCTGTGACAATTGTTCCAGCACATCCGCCGGATAGCCGGGGCCGTTATCCCGTACCGTGATGTCTAAAAGCCTCTGATCCTCCGTGTCCAGGAAACGGACCGCTACGTCGATCTTCAGCTCCTCCGAGGGATCCGGGCGTTTCGCATATTTACAGCTGTTCTCCAGGAAGGTCTGGATACAGAGCACCGGCACCATACAGGCTCTCGTCTCCTCCTCGCAGTATACCTCATACACGGGATTCAGACCCGTCGTCCGTTTTCGAAGTTCGATATAGCTCTGGCAGAAGTCCAGCTCCTTTTCAAGGGAAATCGTCTCCCGGTCCGCCGCCATCAGATAGCGGAGATTTTTTGCCAGAAGAAGGATGAGCTCCTGCATGTTCTCCGTCTCTTTCTTCTGTGCCAGGACCTGTAAGCTTTTTAATCCGTTCAGATAAAAATGCGGGTTCAGCTGTAGCCGCAGATACTGCATCACCGCCTTCTGCTTCGCGATAATATTTTCATAAGCCGCAAGCCGCTGGGTGCGCAGCTCCGAAATCATCCGGTACAGCGTGTCGTCCACATTCTGAAGCTCCGCCACCCGGTAATCTTTCTGCACAACGGCCGGCTCCTCCCCGTCACGAATCTCATTCATCCGGTCCACCAGCTCTCTAAGCGGGTGCAGCACCTCCCGCCTCACAAATACAATCACCATCAGAAAGGCTGCCGCAAACAAAAGCTCCGCCATAAGAAGCAGCAGCATTCCGACCGTAAAATAATCCCCCACGCCCACCGGTACGGCCGCCGTGATCCAGAGCTCCGTCCTCGGCACACGTCTGCTGTATAACTTCCAGCCGGATGTTCTTCCGGAATATACGCTGCCCTGTTCCTTCAGCATTGCTTCCAGTCTCAGCTGTTTCCCAAATTCCGGATCATTGATGCAGCTGTCCCCATTCGTGTAAAGCACCCTCGCATCCGCCCACTGTGCCCGGAAGTCATTTTCCAGCTTTTTCATACTGTATACGGCAAAAAACGTCGCCTGGTTTCTGCTGTAGCTTACCGCAAGCACCGGATTATCCCCCGCCATCACCGCAATCCACCGGTTCTGGACCATCGCTCCCGCTCCGTCACTTACCGTACCGGGACAGTAAGATGACAGGATATTCTTAAGCGTTTCCGCTTCCTCGGAGGTGATATCCGCAAGGTTTGTCCGGTACCGGCAGCCCTCCTCCCCGTCATAAAAAATGAAATAGCCGTGGAAATTCTGATCCAGCGACAGCATGATTTTCAGCGTTTCCGTCAGCTCGTACATCTCATCGTTAAAACGTCCGTCATAATAGGAGCTGCTGCTGAGCGCCACAAAATCGTCGTCATACAGGCAGATCTGATAGAGCAGGCTGTCAATCTCATCCACCGCATTCTCAATCTCGCCCACGCTTTCCTTTAACCGGTTCTCCACGGTCTGCTCCTTCTTAGCGTGATAGTTTTTTACCAGCACCCAGTCGAGAATCAACAGCAGGGCCAGGACGATGGTATAGCCGGCTGCAAAGAGCAGAATGATGATTTTATTTAAGCTGAATTTGTGTTTTTCTGCCTGATTCAAATCCGTCACCTCCCGTCGCAGTCTGCTGCCTTCCACGACTTTATCATAGCATATTCCCCTGTTTCCCTCAATCAGAAAATCCGCCGCTTCCCACACGACAATATCCCCCCGTAAACCACGCAAATCTCCCCCTTGACGCGCCGGGTTTTCTTCTCTATAATCATCTCATTACACCAAAAACAAAGGACGAATCTGCCATGACAAAAACAAATTCTTTTGACTGGAAATATTTTATCCGCCACATCGCCATCATCGCCGTGCCGGTGGCGCTGCAGAATCTTCTGACCACCACCGGGAGTATGGTGGACACCATGATGCTGGCCTCCCTCGGGGAGCAGACCGTGGGGGCGGTGGGGCTCTGCGCCCAGTTCTCGAGCCTGATGTTCTCCTGCTACTGGGGCTTTGTGGGCGGCGGCATGATGTTTTTCTCCCAGTACTGGGGCGCAAAGGATCACAAGGGGATCACGCGCTCCTACGGGCTGACGCTGGCCTTTATGATGACCGTCGGTATCATTTTCGCGACGCTTGCCGTTGTCGCGCCGGAATTCGTCATGCAGATTTATACCGACAAACCCGCGATCCGGGAAATCGGCGTCACCTATCTGCGCATCGTGGGCTTCGCCTACCCGCTGCAGGTGCTCTCCATGGCATTAAGCGCGCTGCTGCGCTCCATCGAGCAGGTGAAAGTACCGCTCTACAGCGGGATCGCCTCCGTCGTCGCAAACTGTTTTTTTAATTATCTGCTGATCTTCGGAAAATTCGGCCTGCCCAGAATGGGAGCCGCCGGCGCTGCACTTGGGACCGTCCTCGCCGGATTGGTGAATCTTATGGTATTGTTTTTCTTTATCGTGAAAAGGAAGCTGCCCTACGCCCTCTCCTTTTCCGAGCATTTCCGCTGGAACCGCGCGTTTATCCGCCAGTACCTGGTGAAATGCTTTCCCATCCTCTGCAACGAGGTTGCTATCGGCGTGGGAAATATGCTGATCAGCATCGTGCTGGGCCATCAGAGCGAGCAGGCCATCGCGGCCGTGGCGGTCTTCCGTACCTTAGAGGGAATGGTCATCGCCTTTTTCAGCGGCTTTTCCAACGCAGCCTCCGTGCTGGTGGGCAAGGAGGTGGGCGCCGGGAATCACGAGACCGCGTACCAGCGCGCCTGGCGACTCGTGTATCTGTGCAGCGCCTTCATCGGCTGCGCCTGCGTTGTGCTGATTGGCATCCACAACCCGCTTCTGCACGCCATGGGCTTAAGCGGCGAGTCCTATCGGATCGGTACCGGCATGCTCATCATCTACAGCGTCGCCGCCCTCATCCGCATGGGCAACTGGACGCAGAACGACACCTACCGCTCCGCCGGGGACGCCGCCTTTGGCTCGATCTTAGAGATCACCTTTATGTTTCTGATGGTGATCCCCCTGGTCTACCTGGCGAACTATGGCTTCCACGCCCCCTTCCTGCTGGTGTTCGCCCTCTGCTATTCGGATGAACCGGTGCGCTATGTGATCATGCAGCGGCACATGTATTCCGGCAAATGGATCCAGCCGGTGTCCGCGGAGGGTATGGCAGCGATCGGGGAATTCCGGGAGCGGCACGGGATTAAGTCCGGCCGCCCCAAAAAACGGTAAGGGAATTACTGAAACAGATCCTTAAGGAACGCATCCGCGTGCGTCACCCAGAGATCAAAATTCGGTTTCCCTTTTCCGTCCATGATCTTCCAGCCCGCAAAGCCGTGGGGATGTCCGGCAAACGTGTGGATCTCCATCGGGACCTTATGTCTCCACAGCCACGGAAGATATTCCTCCATATTTCTGATACATTTGTGATCTTCCCTTCCCACGACAAGGAAGACCGGCGGATACACAACGCCCTCTTCCTTGTACGCGGTTCCCGTCTGACGCGCACCGTAAATATTCAGAAACGCGTCCGGACTGCCGGGAAGCTCATCCAGCTCATCCGGCACATAATCTGGGAAATAGTCCTTCACCTGCTGGTTTCCGGAATAATGCTCGATACAGTAATCTCCCGTGAGGCCTCCGTTTGAGAACCCGGTGTATACCACGCGGTCCGGGGCGATCCGGTACTTTTCTGCATTCGCACGGATCATACGGAGGGCGCGGGCCACATCGGCCCCGACTTCGAATTCGTTCCACGGGCTCCTGTTCGGACGGCACTGTAAGATAAAGCACTGATAGCCCAGCTCATTGAAATCCAGGCCGGTCTGATAGCATTCATTGATGGTGCCGACCCCATGGCTGCCGCCCGCCACCAGGACAATGGCCCCCACCGGCGTGACGCTCTCATCCAGAAGCATCTCCAGCATATACGGCCGGAAGTCCGGCTCATGGTCATACCGGTGTTCTGGATTCTCCGTATATTCCGTCTGCACCGGCATGTTTCCTTCTTTCCAGAGATAAATGCGCTCCGGCGCGTCGGGCAGCAGGCGCATCTGTTTTCTCGCCTCCGCAAATTTCACTTTCAGGGCCGCGCGCTCCTCCGGCGTCTTAGCCTCCATCATCCTCCACTGCAGAGAAGACATTTTTAGCAGCTCCTTCACCGGGTAGCGCGTGGGGTCCTCGTACATGGGGATCGCCAGATTGATCTCATCCCCGCATTCCGCCGCGATCAGCTGCATCCTTTTTTCAAGTTCCAGTTCTTTCTCTCTCTCGTCCATAGGGATCCTCCTCTCTCATGCAATCTATTTTATCACGGCTTCCCTTTCGTGCCTTCCTCTTTTGTACGCAGT
Source organism: uncultured Roseburia sp. (assembly GCA_947642555.1). Lineage (GTDB taxonomy): Bacteria > Bacillota > Clostridia > Lachnospirales > Lachnospiraceae > Roseburia. Next base: position 31,825 of record CANRSX010000006.1, read on the forward strand.
TCCACGAAAAAAATACCGGATCATTCACGAATTGATGCTGGGAGAGGGTGCGGCATCCTTTTACACGGCGATCTTTACCACCAGTTTTCTGACCTTTGACGGCGCGCCGCCCGCCCCGTTTGGCCGATGCCCGTCCTCCGGAAAGAAAATCCCGAAATATCCCGGATACAGGTGCAGGCATGTATACGGCTCCACCCTCTCCGCTATCAGGAAATCATAGTCTTCCAGATACTGCGCTTCCGGCGGGAACAGGGAAACCGACGCATAGTCGATCCACTCCTCCCCTTCCAGCACAAGCTGAAGGTCAATATACTTTTTATGCGCCTCCCACTTTCTCTCGTCCGTTGTCATATTTTCCTGCGCCATTGCATACACTTCCCGGCCCTTAAGCTCCACGTGCTCCCGCAGTTCCTCCTCCCCGGAGAGTACCCGCTTTATGTAAGCGATGGCGATCTGAAACCGCTCCCCGTATACCTCATATCGCTCCAGATTGTCTGTCGTGTCAAGAATCATGCTTTTGCTCCTCCTTTTCCTCTTTTATCCGTTTTCCCGCAGTGACAACCGCTTCCTTAAGACCAGTCTCGTATCGCCCGGATCCGCTCCCTCCCCGGCCGCTGTCTCCTCATATCCGTGCCGCTGATAGAGCCTTCGCGCCCCGGCGTTTTCCGCCTCCACGTGCAGTTTCATATAAGAAAGGCCGTGGGACACCGCATCCCGCTCCGCGGTCAGAAGCAGCTCTGTGCCAATTCCACGTCCCCGGTATTCCTCCGCCACGGAAAAATCGTCGAGATATAAAAAAGGCTCTCCGGTCTCCCTGTGCTCCTCCACGGACGCAAAGGCCATCACTTCCCCGTCCGCCTCCGCCACATAGATCCGGCTGCCTTCCATATCCGCCTTCAGCTCCATATAGTTCACCGGTTCCTCCGGTGTCTCCGCCCGCTGATAGATCGTCTGGAGCATCACCACAAACAGACGGTCAATGGCCGCTGCATCCGCTGCGACGGCCTGCCGTATCACAAAATCCGACATATCGGTTCCTCCTTCCATACGCTTTGCCTGTCCAATATCACCATACCGCAATTTTGTCTGAAATGCCAGTCTGATTTTTTCCTTTTTTATCAGAGACATCCGCGGCACATGATGTACCGTTGTGATCCGGCCGGTCCTGTGATATAATTCACTTGTCAATACGTCTGGGAAGAATGGAGCGGATGAAATGAAAACGAAACAGATCGCAACGGCATATGCTATCCTCGCAGCAGCTTTATACGCAATAAATATTCCGTTGTCCAGGCTGCTGTTAAACCACGCGGGCGCAACCATAACAGCGGCGTTTTTATATCTGGGGGCGGGTATCGGGCTGCTGATATACGGGGGCATTGAGAGACTTGCGTCATCCGGGAAACGTCAGGAACGCCTGACCAGAAAAGAATTCCCCTATACGGCTGCCATGGTAGTGCTGGATATCATCGCCCCCATCTTACTGATGTCCGGCATCACAAGAACAAATTCCGCCAATGTGTCCCTGCTGAACAATTTTGAAATCGTGGCTACTTCCATTATCGCCCTTGTGGTATTCAGAGAAGTCATATCCAGAAAGCTGTGGCTTGCGATTATAATGGTTACGGCAGCCAGCGCCATCCTCAGCTTTGAAGGCTCGGGCGCGTTTGCGCTGAATGAGGGTTCGCTGCTGGTGCTGGGAGCCTGTGTCTGCTGGGGGTTTGAAAATAACTGCACAAAAATGATCAGCAACAAAAGTTCAACAGAAATCGTTGTCATAAAAGGCTGTTTTTCCGGCATGGGAAGCTTTATCATTGCCCTGGCGCTGGGGGAGCGCATCCCCGAAGCGAAATGGATCGCCGCAATCCTCTTTTTGGGTTTTGTGTCATATGGGTTAAGCATCAAATTTTATATCATGGCGCAGCAGCATTTCGGCGCGGCAAAAACAAGCGCCTATTATTCCATTGCGCCGTTTCTGGGTGTCGCGTTCAGCATGGTAATACTGGGGGAGAGACCTGCTATGCAGTTTTATATTGCAATGGCGATCATGGCAGCAGGTACGGCGGTCATGGTAAAAGATACCATCAGTCTGCAGCATACTCATGAGCATGAACACATTCACACGCACGAACACCGTCACGGAGATCTGGTTCACACCCATGAGCATACCCATACGCATACCCACCTGCATACCCATAGCAGTAATTCCGAAATCCATACCCATACGCACAACGATTTATCAGGGCATGAACACACCCACACGGCATAAACGCATGGCGGGTAAATGCAGAAAACGTTCTATTTTACGCAAACCGCCCCGTCAGCCCGAAGGCATGATTCATGGGCCCTGCTCCGGCGCCCAGGTCAAGGCCCGCCCCCAGCGCGCCGGAGAGATATTCCTTCGCGCGCCGGATCGCTTCCTCCGGCGGATATCCCTTCGCCAGGTTTGCGGCGATGGCGCTGGAAAGCGTGCAGCCGGTTCCGTGGGTGTTCGGGTTCCCGATCCGCTCCCCGTAAAACCACCGAATGGTGTTCCCGTCACAGAACACATCGTCCGCATCCGCAACCGCGTGCCCTCCCTTTACGAGCACCGCGCAATTACAGACATCCGCGATTCGTCCCGCCGCCTTTTCCATATCTTTCCTGTCATGAATCCTTAGCCCGGAGAGCACCTCCGCTTCGGGAATATTGGGCGTCGCGACCGCGGCCAGCGGCAGAAGAAGCTCTGCCAGCGCCTCCACGGCATCCGTCCTCATCAGTCTCGACCCGCTGGTCGCCACCATGACCGGATCCACCACGATATTTTTTGCCTGATAATGGGAAAGCCGCTCCGCGATCACACCAATCTGCGCGGCATTCGGCACCATCCCGATTTTCACCGCATCGGGAAAAATATCGGTAAACACCATGTCCAGCTGCTGCTTCACAAATTCCGTTTCCGTCTCCGCAATCCCGCTGACGCCCGTCGTATTCTGCGCCGTCAGGGCTGTGATCACGCTCATGGCGTACACCCCGTTCATTGTCATCGTCTTGATATCCGCCTGGATGCCCGCGCCGCCGCTGCAGTCGCTCCCGGCAATCGATAGTGCTGTTTTCATCTCCGCTTCTCCCCTCTCTCCGCTTCCGGGCCTTCGCCCGGTTCCAAACGCTTCTGCCCCTTCCGGCAGCCGGTTCGCCGCCAGAATCCGTCAAAATCCGAAAAATTATCGATCACATCGTCCGCCAGTGAAAAAAGCGCCTCCTGTTCTCTCTCGTGGTCGTCTGACACCGCCGCCACCAGAAACCCGTCCGCCTTCGCGGTACGTGCCGCGTACAGCGCATCCTCGAAGACAATTGTCTCCTCCTTTTTCGTGCCGAGATGACGCAGTGCCGCGCGGTAGATCTGCGGCTCATCTTTCCCGTGGCCGACGCCGTTGCAGGTAAAAATCTTTGTAAAAAAAGAATCGATGCCGCAGCGGGCCAGGGCCTCCGCGATCAGCGGTTCGTCGGTGGCCGTGGCAATGCACATCCGCACGCCCCGCTCCTGTAATCTGTCTAAAAATTCCGGGACGCCAGGCTTTGGCTGTACCCGGAAGCGGTATTCGTTCCGGATCATCGCATTGACCCCCTCCATGATCACGTCGGCAGAGAGGGTGACGCCGTACTCGCTTTGGTAATAACAGGCCGCCTGATACAGGCTCATGTTCTTAAAGGTCTCGTTTAAATGCTCCCGCGGCTCATAGCCGATGCTGCGCAGATAAGTCTCCCCGATGGTATCCCAGATGTACATGGAGTCAAGCAGCGTGCCGTCCACGTCAAAAATCGCGCCCCGTATCATCCCGCCACCATCTCTTCCGAAAGCCGCCGCAGTGATCTGCACGCCTCTTCGATCCGCTCCGCCGCAAAAATCGCGGACACCAGCGCCACTCCCTCCACGCCGGTCCCGGAGAGCTGCATCATATTTTCCCGGCCGATCCCGCCGATGGCTACAACCGGTATTTTCACCGTTTTACAAATATCTGTCAGCACCTGCCGGGACACCTCCTGTGCATCCTTTTTGGTCGACGTTGGAAATACCGCGCCGACGCCGAGATAATCCGCGCCCGCAGCCTCCGCCGCCAGCGCCTGCTCTACGGTCTGCGCCGAGACGCCGATGATTTTATCCTCCCCCACCAGGGCCCGGACATTTCCCGCCTCCATATCCGACTGGCCCACATGGACGCCGTCGGCCCCGCAGGCTAAGGCAAGCTTCACGTTGTCGTTGATGATAAACGGAACCTGATAACGGTCGCACAGCCGTTTCAGTTCAACTGCCTCCGCGAGAAATGTCTCCTCCTCCAGCTCCTTTTCCCGCAGCTGGATACAGGTCGCCCCGCCGAGAAGCGCTTCCTCCACCTGCTCTGCCAGGATACGTCCCCTAAGCCAGCTGCGGTCCGTCACCGCGTACAGACGCAGCCATTCACCTTTGCATCGCATCAGTCTGTCTCCTCCCTTCCTTTCTGACCGGTCACCGCACCCGGTACTTCGCCCGGCGCTCCAGGGTATCTCCGTCCAGCCGGTACATCGCGTCGATGATGTAATTCCGGTATGTAGCATTTCCATCCTGCGCGCCGAGACGCTCCGCCGCCATCTCCCCGCAGATTCCCATCGCGCAGACTGCCGCTGCCGCCGCCTGCAATACCTCCCCCGGATTTGCCGTGACAAATGCCGCGGTCAGGGCCGACAGCTGACAGCCGGTTCCGGTCACGCTGCTCATCATCGGGTGGCCGTTTGTAATGCAGTACGCTGTTTTTTCGTCGGCCACGATGTCGATCGCCCCGGTAACCGCGATGACAGTGCCCGTTTTTCTAGCAAACTCTTTTACAAATACGCAGGCCGCATCCAGATTTTCCTCAGTCACCACATCCAGGGGATCCGCATCGACGCCTTTTGTCGTTCCGCTTCCGTCCGCCAGGGTTTTGATCTCGGAGATATTTCCCCGGATCACCGCAAACCGCACCTTCTCCAGCAGCCCGAGGGCGGTGTCTGTCCGCAGCGCGGAGGCTCCGGCGCCCACCGGGTCAAGCACCACCGGATGTCCCAGCGCATTTGCCTGTTCGCCTGCGGCGTACATGGCCGGGATCGTCCGCTCGTTTAATGTCCCGATGTTGATGTTTAACCCGCCGCAGACCGCGGTGATCTGGGCCGCCTCGCCGATGTCGTCCGCCATGATCGGGGACGTCCCGCAGGCCAGCAGCATGTTCGCGCAGTCGTTGACCGTCACGTAGTTGGTGATGCTGTGGATCAGGGGACGGCGCTCCCTGACGTTTTGCAACAGTTCTTTTTTCATGATGATCCTCCATTCTGACGGGAGCAGGATCCGGCTGTTCTGCGGGGCGCGGCTGATTTTTTGAAATAAGAAAGCCGCCCGACCGGGCAGCTTCTGCTGACATACATATTTCAGATATACAGATTGATACATCCTCTATGCATCCCTACGTTGGCATTATCCAAATCAGGTTCACCGGTCGAAGGTCTTACCTTCCTCTCAGCCTGTCCCTCAGGCTCCCGTCTGCGTTTAATTATGTTTTTGATTATACGCCATTTTTCCGGCGCTGGCAACTGTTAAATTCCAGGATCGCTTACAGAGGATTGATCTGCCCGCCGGCAGCCGGTTCTTCCACTCATCCTAACCACCCCTGATAAAACGCGATTGCTCCCAGAACTGCTCCTGCAGCCAGCCCCGATAGTGTTGCGGCAAGAACGACGGGGTGTTCTTTCATCAGTTTTGCCAGTTCTTTCAGATCATTCAATGAATCTCTCCCCCTTTCTCTCTCCAGATTCCCCGTATTTATAAATTCTGATTTTAGCATTTCCATATCAGTCAGGCAATCCGTTTGCCGCAGACGGCTTTCCAGATGATGTGAAATGTGGACTTTTATCACAGCATCGGAATGCCCGTGAACCTGTACAAGCTGGTGATCCACCCGACAGACAGGCAGATTGAGGAAATGGCTTCTTTCCTGGCCTGGTCTTGCCTGCCCTCTATCCCTCGATCCGAAACGCGTAAGCTGCCGCCCGCTCATATATCTCCGGGATCTGCAGCACGGTATCCGCCCCTTCCGCCATCCAGGGAACCAGCCCCGCGCCGCAGAGCGCCACGCGTCTGCCCTCCGGGATCCGGTATCCGCGGATCGTCATCCGCGGCGCGAGCTCCTCTGCGAGAAAGATCGCGTAGACCGTGTCCCCCTTCCTGGTAAAGTACACCGGCGTACCATTCTGATCCTCGCATACCACCGGGTCGTGGGGCCTTGTGCCGTAAATCGCCTCTCCGTTCCTTTGAAGCCACGCCCCTACCTCGCGCAGGGGCTTCACCTGCTCATAGCAGACGCTGCCATCCGCACGTGGGCCGATGTTCAGCAGCAGATTGCCGTTCTGCGCCACCACGCGGACCAGCAGGTCAACGATCTGCTTTCCCGTCAGGTAGTCCTCTCCTGCCTCCGTCCGGTTGAAGCCGAAGCTTCGCCCGATGCCGCGCGTGCACTCCCATTTTTTCTCACTGCTGCCGGTCAGCTCGTGGTATTCCGCCGTGATAAAATCAGAGTGAAAACGCCCCTCTGGCGGCGGCGGAAAAAGCTTTCCTTTCATGCTCTCCTCAAAGGCCGCCCACTCCGCAGCGGTCCGCGGCACCTCATACTGCATCCAGCGGTCGTCGATGACGCCGTCCTCCACGCGGTTATAATAATACGCAAACAGCTCGTTCAGATTATATCCCCGCGGAAACGCGATATCGTTCCACAGCACGGCCGGCCGGTAGCGGTCGATGAGCTCCTTTAGCTGCCGGACCGAATAATCGACATACTCCGCCGGCATATCCTGATGACGCATATAGTTCACCGCACCGTCAATCGGCACATCCGTCCGGAACGTCCAGTCAAACACGCCCGAGTAATACAGTCCTGTGCGGATCCCTGCGCGGTCCGCCGCATCGCAGAGCTCCCCCACAAAATCCCGTCCGGAATGATAGCCCGGGAGACGCGGGTTCGGATTTGCGGTAGGCCAGAGATTGTACCCGTCGTGATGCTTTGTGACAAACACGGCGTATTTTGCTCCGGCGGCCCGGATTAATTTCACCCACTCCGACACGTCAAAGTCCGCGTTCTGCTCCTCGAACTCCTTCTGAAAGGATTCGTAGCTTTTTTCTCCATAATGCTTTTTGTGAAATTCCTGCGTCACCGAGCCGGGAATCCGCAGGGAATTGAAGTACCACTCCGCATAGGGGTAATTTTTCCAGATATCCGTACTTCCCGACCGGAAGCTCTGCGAGATATCCTGGTGCTGCTCCCCGGCAAACGCCGGAACCGAAAACAGTGACCAGTGGATAAAGATCCCGAATTTCGCGTCGTCGTACCACGCCGGAAGCGGATGGCTGTGCACCGATTCATAGTCAGGTTTGTATCTCATAAACTGTCCTCCGCCTTTTCACGCCATTATCTGTCCTCTCCGATCAGAAAACCTGCCGGTTTACGATTCGGATTTCGCCGCCAGCCACGCGTCCAGCTGCGCCTGCTTCTCCGCAATGATTTTATCCAGCCCGGCGTCCATCATCCTCTGATTCATTTCCGGGATCGCGGTCTTTGGGTCCACAAACCCGTACTCGATGCTCTTGCTGTACTCCTCGTAGACGTTCTGAACCGCGGTCAGCTCGTTCGAGACATTTGTCGCATCAAAGGTGAATCCGCAGGCCACGGAGCGTTTTGCATTGTCGTTAAAGCGCTTCGTCTGCTCCCACAGGTCCGGATCATTCCCCTCAGGCACATAGCAGATAAACTCGTTCGGTCCAAGGAACTGTAAGGACGTATAGCCCGTAGAGCCCTCTTTCCCGTCCGGGTAACAGAGCAGTCCCTCGTCATTGATCGTATAGTGCGTTCCCTCAAGCCCGTAGGTCAGCAGATTCGCGAGTTCCGGATTGGTGTAGAACTCGTTTAACAGCTTCATGGCCGCCGCCGGATCCGCGCTCGTGATCGGGATCATCCACGGAAATCTCGAGATTGCGTTGGATGCCATAAAGTCTTCCTTTGTCTGGAAGATCGTCATCGGAACGCCGCCTGCGCTCTCCTGATTGCGGATGCCCGGTTTCCCCCCAGTCGCGTAGCTCACCAGCGCGTGGCTGTTGCGCAGCTCGGAGACAGCGGTCGTGTCCGTGATGGCGTCTTTGCTCATATAGCCGCTCTGATTGTAGCCGTACATGGTCTTACAGTATTCCATATATGCGTCGCTGTCAAACAGGTTTTCCACCACCGGATCCGCGCCGTAGTTTAACAGCACTCCGAAGGCATTCCCTCCCAGGAAATCCACGTCCAAATACTGTGTCGTCTGTGAGGATGACGGACGGAAGGTCTCGATTTCCGGGTATTTCTCATGAATCTGCGCCAGGATATCGTCCATCTCCTCCTGGCTGACCCGGATAATCTCGCCGGCATCCGCCGGCGCCTCATAGCCGATCCCGTCTAAGTATTCCGTCGCAACCGCAAAGCAGCCGCGTCCGGTCGCCATATCGCAGTTATTCGGCAAACCGTAGAGGACACCGTTCACATAGCAGGCGTCGATATTCTCCCGTCCCACCGCATCGATGATCCCCTGTCCGTAAGTCTCTAAGAGATCATTCTCATTTAAATCCAGCAGATAACCCTGTGTGGCAAGTGAAGTGTAATTTGCCATGATGCCGTTCGCGATATCCATCTGCTCCCCGCCGGAAAGCGCCAGGGTAACATTCTGCTGATAGGATCCCGCGTCGGAGATCACCAGCTCCACCTCGATCTGTAATTTATCCCGAATCAGGTCATTGATGGCATCCTGCACCTTCCCCGTGTCAGCCGGCGCTCCCGTCCAGTACGGGAAGGCCATCACCAGACGGGTGACCTCCCCGTCGCCCGCTTCCTGCTCTCCCGCAGCGGAATCCTGCCCGTCTTCCGTCGTCTCCGCGGCATCCGCCCCGGCTTTATCGTCCCCGGCAGATACGTTTTCGTTGTCCGGCCCGTCTCCGGCGGACGCTTCCGGCTTCGCCCCGCAGGCGGCGGATGTAAACAGCATCGCGGCGGAGAGTATCACTGCCCATGTTTTCTTTCTCATCGTAGCTAATCTCCTTTTTTCCGATTTTCTGATCAGCGCTGTATCTGTTTTTATCATACCGGCTGAATAACCGGAAAAAAAGAACGATCCTGCCGGATACTGTCACAATGCTGTCTTCCCCTTGCGGAACTCCCGCGGGCTCACTCCCGTCGCGCGCCGGAACTGTTTAGAAAAATAGGAAATGCTTGGAAATCCGCAGGCGATCGCGATATCCCGGATACTTTTATCTGTTCCCGCGAGAAGGCGCTCCGCCTCTTTGATCCGCTCATTGATGATAAATCCCGTCACAGAAGAGCCCGTCGCATCCTTAAAAATATGGGAGAGATAATCCGGGGTCAGGTAAACCATGGCAGCCAGCGACTCCCGGCTCATCTCCTCTCCCAGGTGCCCGCGGATATACGCCTGCACCTTTGCCACCGCCGTGGCCTGCTCCCCCGCCGACGTCATCCCGTCCCGGTAACAGGATAGCACCTCCCCGACCCACCGGCGCAGTGTGGAGAAGGATGAGCACATTTCATCCGCCGAAAACGCCAGGATTTGCTTTTCAAACGCTTCCCGCGCCTTTTTGCCGGCATACTCCATCCCGGTTAACAAAAGCTGTAAAAAACGGTAATAAAAGGCAAAAAGCGTCTCCCGCGTCGCGCTGCCGGAGCGCTTAAGTCCGCTTAAATACCGCTCCGCTTCCGCCAAAAGCTCCGCCGTCTTCCCCTGCATCAGAAGCTGCGACCATGCCTCCTGCGGAAACCGGACCGCGGGATACTCCTCCTTTCTGCCCGCATACTCCGCCAGCTCCACCACTTCGTTTTCCTCGGAAACATTTTCTTTTGCAAGCTGCCTTAATACGTCGGACCTGTCCCGGATTTCCCCGATTCCGGCAGGCGCGGAGGCGACGTAAAACCGAAACGTATTCGGGAAATGCGGCCCGAACTCCAGAAGCGCCTCCCGGCACCGTCCGGCTACCCCGGCGCTGCTCCGCCCTCCGGCGGGTAACAGAAGAAAATAATTCTGTCCGTCCAGCCGCACGACCACCGCAAGCTCCTCCTTTTCATAAAAAAATTCCCTTAAAATATTTTTCAGCGTAAATTCATACAGCTCGCGGTCAATCACAGGCCGCCTGTCCCCGGCGGGATTGCATTGCAGCAAAACCAGAAGATACGCTGTTTTCGCGACCTCTGGCGGGATCTTCCGGTATTTCAGCTCCGACTCCGCCTCCCTTTGATCCGTCGGAACCACCCCGGAGAAAACATCCAGCCAGAACAGCTCCACCAGAGAAAGCACGCTGTCCTTCCAGTACCCGGCATGCAGCGTATCAAGCCTGGCCTTCTGCTGGCTTCTGGCCTGCTCCTGTGCTTTTCGCACCGAGGCCAGAAGCTGCTGCTCATCGACCGGCTTTAGCAGATAATCCATGCTCGAAAGCTTCATCGCCCGGGAAATATACTCAAATTTCGCGTAGGCCGTCAGAAAAATGCACACGGTATCCAGCTGTCTCTGACGGATGTGGTCTAACAGCTCCAGCCCGCTCCCGCCCGGCATCTCGATATCGCAGATCATGATATCGATCACGTCCTTTGCAAAAAAATCAAGCGCTGCCTTCATGTGATAGGCACAGTAAATATGCTCAAATTCCGGACAGTTTTTTAAGAGCTTTTTCCGTATATTTTCCACACAGTAATATTCATCATCCACAATCAGCAGATTCACAGCCTTCTCCTTTCCGGCAGAACGGAAATGCGATCCCGACCTGCGCCCCCGCGCCCGGCCGGTTTGTAAACGAAAACAAAGCGTCCGGGTACACCTGCCTGCACCTTAATACTACATTTGATATTCCTATGTGTCCGGACTGTTCCAAAAACGCTGTCCCGCAGCCGGATTTTTCCCGGTCCGTTTCCCCGCGCGTGCGGTCCGACAATGCGCGCAGCACATCAAGCGCCTCCGCGGAATATCCCCCGCCGCTATCCCAGATCTGAATCTGCAGCTGTCCCGCGGCACAGGTGATTTCGACCTGTATCCTTAATATGGTTCCCAGAACCGCCTCGTGCTTGATGGAATTTTCCACAAAATTTAAGATCAGAAGCGGCACCACCGCCGCATCCCGGCACTCCGGCGCGCAGTCTGTCCCAAGCGTAAGGCTGTTCGGATAGCGGATTTTCGACAGCTCGATATAATTTTCCACCAGTGAAAGCTCCTCGGAAAGCGGCACGGTCTGGCCGGAGGATAAGGTGTAGCGCAGATGGCGGCTTAAGTTCGTCAGCATTTTCCTCGCCAGATCCGAGTGATCCGTCTCCGTCAGCTGATATGCCGTGTTCAGGCAGTTGATCATAAAATGCGGCGTGATCTGCTGCTTTAAATACTGGATCTCGAGCTCCTTGCGCCCGAGCTTCTGCTCATAGGCGTCGATCTTTAAATCACGGATCTCGGAAACCATCTCGTTAAACGCGCGGAACATCATCTGAAATTCCTCCGGCTGGCGCTCCTCCGGCACCCGGACCGCGGTATCCCCGGACCGGAACCTGCGCAGCGCTTTGGTCAGCGTCGTCACCGGCTGCCAGATTCCTCTTTTCAGAAAGAAAAACAACAGCACCCAGATCAGAAGAAAAGAGACAGACACAATCAGGATCACATATACCAGGGAGCGCCCGTTGTCCGAGACCGCGGAATACGGCATGATCCTGACCAGATACAGCCCGGCGTGCTCCAGCGGCTCATACACCGCAAGCTGCTTTTCCCCCTCCATCCAGAATACCGTACAGCCCGCCTGCCCGGGCTCCGCGGGATCAAACCGGATCTCCCCGGCTCCTCCGCTCTCTCCCCGCGCCAGCAGTGTCCCCTCCGGCTCCCCGCCATTTTCCCTTTCTTTCCCCCGCGGAAGCAGCGTCCCGTCCGGCTCCGAAAAGCAGAACTGCTCCCCGGCGGCCGCATTAAGAAGCGTGTCCGCCCCGATCCACACCCCGATCCAGGAATAGCGGTCGGAAATCATTTTTACGAAATAATCCCCCTCCGTTGTCTGAAGCAGGATCCAGGATGAAAAATCCGCATCCTCCCGCGCGATCGCCTCCAGAAGATTCTTTCGCATGATAAGAAACGAATTACTGTCATGCAGAGCGGACAGGTAACAGTCTTTTTCCGGAAGATAGCAGAAAAAACCGTCCATGCCGTAAACAGGCAGCGCGTTTTTAAAGCTTTTTTCCAGCCGGTGCAGCGCACGGTACCATTGCAGGCTCCCGCCATCCGCATATCGGAGCGTGACAAGATCCGCGTCATTTGTAATCACTGTGTATAAAAACGTCTCCGCGCGGGAAAATTCGTGATCCATCTGCCTCTGATACAGCGTCACCGTATCCTGCGTGTTCCGGTACACCCGCTCTAAAAGCATGGAAAACGCGGCGCGGTTGTTAAAGCTGACAAGTGCGGTAAACAGCAGCGCGAGAAAAAGCAGCAGAAAGGCTGTATAAAAACGTATGGACTTCGTTCTGACGGTCCGCATCGAAAGCTCCACCTCCTTATGAGATCCCCTGCATCCTTACGTCAGGGTGCAGAGCGATCTCACGTTCAGTGTATCGGACACGCAAAAAAACGTCAAGAAAGGACCCCGGAATTACCCGGGATCCCATTCAGGTTCGCAGAAATGTTTCAGTTAAACGCAGGATTGTAACAAACGCCGCCGCGCTGCGCGCACCGGCTTATTGTATCAAACGCTGCCGCGCCTCGCCGTCGCCGCGCTGTAGCGCACCAGAAACAGCTCCACCGCCATCTGATCATTCATCTTCCCTGTCTTTACCGCCTCCTCGAGCTCCGCCGCATCGCAAAGCGCCTGCTTTAGCTGCTCCGCCGTAAACCCCTTCGCCTGCATCACGCTGCGGCGCACCGCAAACGGCGGGATCCCGGCTTTCTGCGCCATCGTCTTATTGTCAAAGCCCTTTGCCGACATATCGCGCAGATGAAACAGGATCAGAAACTGCCTGCTGATCAGATACAGGATGAGCATCGGCGGTTCCTTTAAGGTCAGCAGATCATAATAGAGATCCAGCGCTTTTCTCTGATTGTGCTCCGCGATGGCATTCACCATCTCAAACACCTTATTCTGCGTCTGTTCCGTGACAACGGCGTTCACATCCTCCGCCGTAATCACGTCCCGTCCCATCGTATAGCACACCAGCTTTTCTAACTCCCGGTCAATATTTCCCATGTCCGTCCCGGTCCGCCCGAGAAACAGCTGCAGGACAGAGCCCGTAATGTTTTTCCCCTCTTTTTTCAGCCGGGTGACAATCCAGCGCGTCAGAAGCTCCTCGTTCTGCGCCGCGAACTCCACAACAGCGCCGTATTTTTTTGCCGCCTTGTACATCTTCGACCGCTTGTCCACTTCCTCCTCCACAAAGAGCAGGCAGGTCTGCGGCGCCACCTGTCCGAGATATTCCGCAAGCTCCTCGCAGGCATTCTTAAAAAACCCGCTCTTCTCGATCACGATCACCCTGCGCTCCGCAAAAAAGGGCAGCGTCTCCGCCAGATCGATCACCTCGCGCGGGTTCGTCTCCTTCCCCTCATACACCGTAAGGTTCATGTCATCCCCCGCGGACATCATGCCTCCCCCGTCTGAAAGCGCTGTCTTAAGCTTGTCGCGGTACTGCTTTTTCAGATAATCCTCCGGCCCGTATAAAAGGTAAATCTGCCGGAACGATCCTGTCCTGATATCATCGTCAATTGTCTTCATCTTTCTGCCATATTCCCCGTATCCTGTGATCCGGCCATCCTCTCTGGCATGGCCGCCTGTGCCTTCGCTCCTAATTATATCAGAAATTCCTGTTTTTTCAATTGCCGAAAATACGGCGGCTGTAAAGAACCGTCAGCGCGCCGCGCGGTCCGCATACGTCCAGACACGCACCGCGCCGTGCTTTAAGGTCAGCCGGATCTGCCCGGATTCCATCGTAAAAAAGATCCCGCTGCCCGATGCCCGGATGTGAGCGACCGCCTCCTCTCCGGGATGCCCGTAGCTGTTTTCGGCCGCGCAGGAAACCGTTGTCACAAGCGGACGCAGCGCGGCGAGCCACTCTTTCGAATTCGAGTGATCCGATCCGTGATGGGCCGCCTTGTAAAACGTCACGCTCCCCGTCATCTCCCGCAGCAGCTTCTCTTCCTCCGCGATCCCGATATCCCCGGTAAACAGGCCGGTAAACGCCCCCTCCTCATACCGCAGGACCAGAGACGCCGCGTTCCGGTCCGTCCCTGCTGCCGTCCTGGCGGACGGATGAAGCGCCAGAAGCCTTGCCTCCCCCAGATACAGACTGTCTCCGGCATCCATGTATACAAGCTTCGTCCCGTTTTCCGCGGCAAGCGTTTCCAGCTTCTGGTGCGCCTCGTCCCGCACGATCCCGGCGGAGAGCACCAGGCAGCGGATTTCATACCCCTGTTCCAACAGCTCCGTCAGCCCCGAGATATGATCGCTGTCCGCATGGGAGACCACCCAGCAGTCGATCCGCCGGACGCCGTTATATTTCAGAAACGGCAGGATCCGGTATTCTCCCACCTTCTTCACATCCGAGCTGCCGCCGTCTACAAACGCCGTATATCCCTGTGTTGTCCGCACAAAACAGCCGTCTCCCTGTCCCACGTCCAGCACATCCAGCTCAAATCCGCGGTGCGGCGGCACGAGAAGCAGCGCGAGAAGGCCGGCCGCCAGCATGGAAAGACCAAAGGGCCGCGCCGGCACATCCTGCCGCTTCCTCCGATACAGGTACAGCGTGGCTGCCGCCAGTATCAAGTAATACACGGCCAGACGCGCAGGCGACGGCCGGCCGGTCACATGCATCGCCCCCGGCAGCCCTGCACAGACGCCGCAGAGCCACCGGATCATCGCGAGCAGCTTCTGACAGGGCAGCAGCACGACGCCGGCGATCCGAAGCGACCACAGTCCCGCGATCCCTCCCGCCACGCCGACCGCAAGCAGTACGCCCATCAGCGGAAGGATCAGCAGGTTCATGAAAATCGCGTACACCGGTATCTCATAATAATACCACGCGGCGAGCGGCAGCGTGGCAAGCTGGATCGCCGCGCCGGAAAAGAGCGCCCGGCCCGCTTTTCCCCACCAGGTATCCGAATATGACGCCGCCCCGCTCACCCAGGCCGCCCCGAGCACTGCCGCGAACGAAAACTGAAATCCGGCGTCCCACAGCAGGAACGGATTGCCCCACAAAAGAAGCAGCGCCGCTCCTCCGAGCGCATTTAAGGTATCGTATGCCCTCCCGAGCGCCCCGGCGAGAAGAAGCATCAGAAACATGAACACTGCGCGCTGCACGGAAGTCCCGAAGCCCACCATGGTACCGTAGGCGCACATGATCCCTCCCGCCGCTGCCCCCGCGAAAAGGAATCCCAGCCCTCTTTTTCGCAGGAAACGGTACAAAGCCATCCCGATCACGGAGATATGCAGCCCGGAAATCGCCATGATATGGGACAGGCCGCCGGCCTGATACAGCTTTCTGGTCTGTGCGTCCAGAAGCCCCTTATCCCCGAGCACCATCGTGGCAAGCACGCCGCCCTCCTCCGGCTCCATCACGGCCTGATAGACGTCCCTGACCCGCAGACGAAGCTGCCAGAGCCCCTCCCTAACGCGGCTCATGTTCCCTTCCGTCCCAAGCAGCCGGCTGTTTTTCAGGCGAAACGCGACGCCGCGCGTCTCATAATAGGAAGCCTCGTCAAAACTCCCCTCATTTGACGCAGGTTCAAATAAATCCGCTGTTCCGTTTAAAATCAGGATTTCTCCGATCGATGCAGAATCGGTATCCGAAGAGACGAGAATCCGGCCACAGGGAACCGGCGTCATCTCTGACTGATGTTCCATAGAATGTCCTATGATACAGGACTTTAGTTCGTAGATGTACTGATTATTCTGAAATTTTTTTGTGGAAAGCTCCCCCTGCACCAGCAGCGGCATCCCGTCGGTCACATACTGCCGGTATTCCTCCCTGCGGCATTCTGCGCTCCTGTAATGAAAGCCGCCGATCAGCGACATCGCAATACAGCACGCCAGGCGAAGCCGCAGCCGTCCGGTTCCGGGCCGTGTCTTCTGCCCGGACGCGTATCGCTTCCGCCAGATCACACCCCCATACAGCGCCGCAGCCGCAAGAAAGACAGCCGGCCACAGCCGTCCCCCGTATGCGGCAGCCGCAATTCCGGCGCTAAGGCCTGCCGCCATCCCGCACAATGGCCTGCGCAGCATATAATCCCCCCATTCTGTTTTCCTCCTCCGTCATTTTTCCGTTTCCTGTTCCGTTGACTCCTCCGTGTCCACACTCTCCGTCCCCGCCACATAGTCCAGATTTCTCTCATAGATATCACTCATCGCAAAGCTGTCGCGGTATACCCCGCTGGTATCCCCCTTCACCGAGATCTGCACCTTGCTGACATTCGAAAGCTCGGATAAGGAATCCACGATCGAGTAGATGACGATCGCCTCGTTGACCCGGTAGTCCTGATTGCGGAACGTCTCATCCAGGCTGACAAAGCAGACGCCGTCCGCCACGGACACGCTCATCAGCTTGGTTCCCTCCGGCACCGCGGCTTTCGCCCCCGCCGTGACCGGTCCCTCCAGAAGCTGCTCCATCACCAGCTTTTCCATGGATATATTACTGCTGTAGTAAACCTCCTCGCGCACCTCTTTGACCAGCGCGTCCCCGGACTCATTAGAAAAATAGAGCGTCAGGGTCGTATTCTGAATCGAATTGATCTGCTCGCCCGGATTCTCGACAAAGCTGTCCGGCGTCATGCTTCCGACCAGATTTCCCTTCGCGTCCGTAAGCGGCGCCTCCCCGATATAAAACGCCACGCAGTCCACGCCTTCAATCTGCGTCATGGTGCGCACAATGGCCGCTCTGCACAGCACTTCCTCCACCGCGCTCATCCGGCTGTAGTTCTCATGAAAACGCAGCGTCAGAATCACGCCGTCCAGCGAATAGCTCAGGATCGTCACATCACCCGGAATCGGCTTTTTGTACTCCACATTCTCCGCATCCGAGCAGAGTACGCCCAGAAACTCGCCGATCAGTCCGTCCGTGTCCGTAGCCACCGGCTCATACTCCACCTTGACCAGCCGGCTGTTATCCTTGCTTAAATATTCAATATGATATCTGCTCTCTGTCTGCTCTTCCCCGCATCCCGCTGCACCGGAAAATGGCAGCGCCAGAAAAAACGCCATACACAGACAGACGCATCTGCGTATCCTCTCACAGACTGCCCGTCCCATATCTGCCTCCTTTTTTCAAACATCCCGGGCCCGCGTCCGGCGTGATCCCGGGTTTATGCGTTCCTGTCCTTACGCCCCGGGGGTCTTCCCGCTTCACACTCCCCGGAATCAGGGAATATAATTCAGCGGGATCCGCACGTTAAATATCGTGCCTTCCCCCTCGGTGGAAAACGCCCGGATCGCTCCCCGGTGCATCAGCACCACGCTGCGCGTGATCGCAAGCCCGAGTCCGGTCCCGCCGATTTCCCTTGAGTGCGACTTATCCACCCGGTAAAAACGCTCATAAATATGTCCGATCGCATCCGCCGGAATCCCGATCCCGGAATCCTCCACCTTCAGATAAAAATACTGGTGATCCGCATTTAAGGACACGTGCACCCAGCCGCCCTCGCGATTATACTTGATCGCATTTTCCACAAGATTGGTGATCGCGAGCGTCAGCTTGACCTCGTCCACATCCGCCGATACCGGGCGGAAGCTCTCGAGCACCAGCTCGATCTTCTGCTTTTCCGCAATCGGCTTTAACCGCTTTAAGATCTGTTCGAGCAGATCGATGATGTTGATATTGGAAATATTTAACCCCGCCGCGGATTTATCCATCTTGACCAGAGAGAGCAGGTCGTTGATGATCTTCGTCTCACGGTCCACCTCATTTCCGATGTCCGCCATAAATTCCTGGTAGAGCTCGATCGGCGCGTTCTCCATACTGTTTAAGGAATCCGCCAGGACCTTCATCGAGGTGAGGGGCGTCTTTAGCTCATGGGACACATTTGAGACAAACTCTTCCCGCGAATCATTTAAAATCTTCATCCGCCCGAGCATCCTGTTAAATTTTTCACAGATCTGAATCGTCTCGGTGTAATCATTTACCGCCAGCACGTCATCCCCGTATCCCGCCTGCACCAGGCCGATCGAATGCGACAGCTCATAAAACGGCCGCACCAGATGCGCCGCAACGATATAGCTGAACAGGATCACGACAAAGATGATGACCAGCTCCATCACAAGCGTGTTGCGCGAGAGGTATTCCAGATTCATCCGGATGCTGTCCGTGGACACGCTCACCATCATCACGCCGGCGACCCTGCGCTCCTGTGTCCCCTCCACGGTCTGCATCAGCGGAATCGTCATTTCGATATAGCGGTTCTCCGAATCGTATTTTGTGATCTCATCCCCGTTAAAGCTCTTGATGACCTCCTCGGAGATGATCGTCCTCCCGGTATCCAGATCGTAGGTATCCTTCGCGATGTGAAAGCTCTCGTCAATGATCATAACGCGGCCGTCATAAACCGTGGAGAGCTGCTGAAGCTGCACGTCAACCATGCCCGCCATATTCGGATCGTTCAGATAATCATAAGAAATAATCTGATTCGCAAGCACCTTGGCCTGACTTAAGATCTCACTCGTGCGCAGTGACACCGCACGGCTCTCATAAGAACCGAGCATCCCGGCGCGAAGCAGGACGCCCGGTATGACTCCGAGCAGGATGCCGATCAGCATCAGCCGGAATTTCAGACTTTTTATAAAATCTGTCAAACGTTTGAATTTTGCCATTCCACGCACCCGTCAATTCTGAGAATAGTAGTAGCCGACGCCCCACTTGGTGTGCACGTATTTCGGCTCGCTCGGGTTACTCTCAATCTTCTCCCGAAGACGCCTTACATGCACATCCACGGTTCTGACATCGCCCGGATACTCGTAGCCCCACACCAGATTCAGAAGGTTCTCCCTGCCGTAAACCTTGTTGGGATTATTCACAAGCAGCTCTAAGAGATCAAACTCCTTTGCGGTCAGATTCACTTCTTTTCCCAGAATAAACAGTCTCCTGCTCTCGCAGTCTAACTTCAGATCGCCCGCCGTCACCACCCGCGGATTTTCTTTCTTTTCCTGGCCGGCGGAGGTTCTGCGCATGATCGCCTTGATCCGCGCCTTGACCTCTAAAATATTGAACGGTTTGGTGATATAGTCGTCCGCCCCGTACTCAAGCCCCAAAATCTTATCCATGTCGTCCCCTTTTGCCGTCAGCATCACGATCGGCATGCTCGAGAATTCACGGATCTGCTGGCACACCTCAAAGCCGTCCATCTTGGGCAGCATAATATCGAGGAGAACCATGTCATATGCATTCTCCGTCGCAAGCTTTAACGCCTCTTCCCCGTCATACGCGCAGTCTACCTCCATTCCGTCCTGCTCTAAGCTGAACCGGATCCCCTTTACAATTAATTTCTCATCGTCTACAACAAGAACCTTCTTCGCCATCTCACTTCACCTTTATGTCATCTTTAATCCGATTATATAAGCCTTCCTTGATCCCACGGATCTGCATGATCTCCTCCGGCGAGGAAAAGCCGCCGTTTTCTTCCCGGTACGCAATGATATCCTCCGCCTTTGACTGTCCGATCCCCGAAAGGGTCGTCAGCTCCTCCGCCGTGGCCGTATTCAGATTCACGCGGTGGTCCTCCCCGCCGGACGGTCCGTCTCCTCCCTGCGGATCAGACGCTCCCCCTGTCCCGGGCACTCCGGCGGATCCCGTCGCTGCATCCGCTCCCTGTGAAATCATGCCGGACGCCGCCTCTTCCTTTGTCGGGACAAAAATCATCTGTCCGTCCCTGACCGGCTCCGCCTGATTGACCGAGCGGTCGCTGGCGTCCTCCGACAGGCCGCCGGCCATGGCAACCGCCTCGCAGACCCGGCTGCCGGGCGCAAGGACATATACCCCCGGCGTCTGCACCGCTCCGCAGACATGCACATAGCACAGGCCGTCGGATTCCCCCGCAGGGGCGTCTTCGTCCGCGCCGGTGTCTTGCGTGGATTCTCCCGCCGCGCCGGTCTTTTGCGTGGATTCTCCCGCCGCGCGGGAAGCCTTCTCCGCGGCTATCGTCTCCTGTCCGGCCGCAGCAGTCCCCGCCAGCGCGATCCCACAGCCGTCAGCCGCCGTCCCCGCCAGCGCGATCCCGCAGCCGTCAGCCGCCGTCCCGCCGGCAGTCTCTGCCGTATCCAGTTGTGTATCCGCGTTTCTCTGTTCGAAATAAACCGTGTGATCCGTACCGCATCCCGCCTGCACTGCAGCCAGCAGTACAGACAGAAAAGTTACGGTGAAAATCATTCTAAAATGCTTTCTCATAAGCATCCTCCTTCTGTCCTGAACTCTGAAAAAACAGGAGAGAGGAGTCCTCAATGCCCACTGAAATCATTTTAACGAAAATTGTGAGTTATGACAAGAGAATTTCAGAAATATTTCAAAATCGTTTCCTTAAGGTCCACCCAGAACCGTTTCGCGTCCTGCGAATCCGGCGCCGGCACCGCAGAAGTATAGGCTTCCAGCGCCACGCGCTCCACCCAGTCCGGCTCCGCGGACGGGATCACGGAATAGTGCCCGCTCGCATCATGCAGCTCATCCGCCATCGTCACTGTCATAAAATACGCGAAATCCGCGGCTGCCTCCTCCTGCTGTGTAAAATCGTTTACAATGACAAGCGTCGTAATTGAGCTCGAGGTCGCGGTCAGCGTCTCATTCAGATTGGGAATTTTCATCAGGGCATAGCCATACCCCTCCAGCCTGCTCAGGGAATCCGTGTCCAGAATCGCGGAAAGCGTTCTCCCGGCTAGAAAATTCTCCACGATACCGTCCTCCGACACGCGCTCCGCATCCACGGAGAAGGACTCGAGGATCGCTTCAAAATATTCGAGATCCTGCTGATACAGCGCCTCGTCATAGAGAATGGACATCGTCTCCGCTTCCGTCTTCTCAAAGCTGACGCAGTTCGAGAAAAACGGGAAATCGTAAAACGGGTCGTTGACATCCCATTCCAGCAGATATTCCACATTTTCCGCCGGATCGTTTTCCTTTGAGTAATCGATGATCTCCTGTAAGGACTGCGGCGCATTGCCGAAATAATCCGACTGGAACACAAACACGCAGGCATTATAGTTCAGCGGGTATCCCAGACAGCGGTCTCCGTAAACCGCGGCCGTGTACGCGCAGGGCACGATCCCGTCCGTTTCCGTGCTGCGGGTGTTTTCCGCCGCAAGCCCGTACAGATATGCCTCCTCAAGATTATCCGCCGGCAGCAGGTACAGATCCGGAAACCCTTCATCCGCCATCGTCGCGTCATAGATCTCCCCGAGATAATCCAGCGAGCCGCTGATCCGCTGCGGTTCCACCTTCACCCCGGACGCCTCATAATAGCGCGCTGCGGCAAGCTCCAGAAACGCCGTATAGGAATCGCTCTCATACCAGACGCGCAGGTCCGTGGGTGCAGCCTCATAGGACACCCCCTCCCGCTCCTCTCTGAAATCCATCCTGATGTCCATACCGGATCCGTTGCCGTCCGCAGTCTCCCCGCCCCGGGAACCGCCGCCTGTATCCGCCGCCCCCGGCGCATCTGCGGCCCCCGACGCTCCGCCGCCCGGCGCATCTGCGGCCCCCGACGCTCCTTCGCCGTCCGGTGCATCCGACAGATGCCCTGCCAGATCCGCCGTCGCGCCCGCTTTTGTTCCGGCCGCATCGAGCGTTCTGCCAGATCCGGTGTCGCCGTTCTGACACCCTCCCGCAAACACAAGTATTCCGGCTGCCGCAATCAGCGCAGCCGGATACCGTCTTTTCATCCCCGTCGTATTCTCATTTCCTGCCAGTACGTTCATTTTTCAAATTCCAATCTGTCTTATCGTGCTTTCCTGTTATGATTCCTGCATGTTTCTCAAAACAGCATTTAATTTTTCCGCCATCTCGTCAACATGCTTCTTTTCAATGATCAGCGGAGGAACCAGACGGATTACATCGCTCCCCGCCGTGATCACGATCAGCCCGTGCTTTAACGCTTCCGCCGCGATCGCCCCGACCGGCTTCTCACAGACGATCCCCTGCATCAGGCCGAGCCCGCGCCGTTTTGTCAGGAACGGGTATTCTCTCACCATGGCGTCCAGGGTCTCCTCCAGATACGGCGCAATCTCCCTCACGTGTCCCGGGATGTCCTCCCGCTCCATAATATTCAGCACCGCATCGACCGCCGCTCCCACAAAGGGATTGCCGCCGTAGGTCGTCCCGTGGTCTCCCGGCGCCAGGGATTTCTCCGCCACGCGCTCCGTCAGCAGAAACGCGCCGACCGGGACGCCGCAGCCGAGGGCCTTCGCGCAGGCCATGATATCCGGCTTTACGCCGTAATGCTGCCAGGCGAACATCTGACCGGTCCTGCCCATCCCGCACTGGATTTCATCGAGGATCAGCAGGATATCGTGCTCGTCGCACAGAGCCCGGACTCCCTGTAAAAATGCCGCATCCGCCGGATAGATTCCGCCCTCCCCCTGTACCGTCTCTAAAATAATAGCACAGGTTTTCTCATTAATCAAAGACTTTACGCTCTCTAAGTCATTAAAATCCGCAAACCGCACGCCGGGCATCAGCGGCGCGAAGGGCTCCTGGTAATGCGGATTGCCCGTCACCGCAAGCGCCCCGAGGCTCCTCCCGTGGAAGGAATGGTTCATGGCGATGATCTCATGTCCCGCGTGCCCGTCCCTGGTATACGCATATTTCTTCGCCGCCTTGACGGCGCCCTCGATGGCTTCCGTGCCGCTGTTGGTGAAAAAGACCCGCTCCATTCCGCTGGCTGCCGTAAGCCGCTCCGCCGCCCGGATCACCGGCACATTATAGTACAGATTCGAGGTGTGCATCAGTTTATCGATCTGATTTTTTAAAGCCTGATTATATTCTTCGTTTCCATAGCCCAGCGCCTGGACCGCGATACCCGCCGCAAAATCCAGATATTCGTTTCCGTCCGTGTCATAAAGGTACGCGCCCTTCCCGTGATCGAGCACCAGGGAAAAGCGGTTGTAGGTATGCAGCAGGTTTTCTTCCGCCGACGCGATATACTGTTCTTTATTCATGATAATATCTGTGCTCCTTTTCTCCTATCATCGCGGTCCCGATCCCTCTGTTGGTAAAAATCTCCAGAAGCAGGCAGTGCGCGATCCGTCCGTCTAAGATATGGACGCGGGACACGCCGTTCTCGATGG
The DNA here is from genome assembly GCA_947642555.1 of uncultured Roseburia sp. Classification (GTDB taxonomy): domain Bacteria; phylum Bacillota; class Clostridia; order Lachnospirales; family Lachnospiraceae; genus Roseburia. The sequence goes on from CANRSX010000006.1 coordinate 55,160, forward strand.
CGTCAATGCAGTTATTGAGCTTTGGCAGCATTCCCCCGCCGATGTATCCGCTTCCGATCAGCTCCTTTGCCTCCGCCACCGGGAGCTCGGAAATCAGCGTCTCCTTATCGTCCGGATTCTTATATACACCTTCAATATCCGTCAGGAAGGCCAGTTTTTCCGCCTTTACCGCCCGTGCAATCGCGCAGGCCGCATCGTCCGCATTGATGTTGTAGCTGTCAAACTTCGCGTCCATCCCGACCGGGCAGACGATCGGCAGGAAATCCTTTTCGAGAAGATCATAGAGGATCTTCGGGTTCACCTCCGTGATCTCCCCGACAAAACCGATGTCCTGCCCGTCGGCGTATTTCTTCTCCACCTTGAGAAGTCCGCCGTCCTTGCCGCTGATGCCGACCGCATTCACGCCCAGCTCCTGCACCAGCTTTACCAGGGATTTATTGACCTTATTTAACACCATCTCGGCGATCTCCATCGTCTCGGCGTCCGTCTTCCGAAGGCCGTTTACAAACTCCGGCTCTTTGCCGGACTTCTCCACCCAGCTGCTGATCTCCTTCCCTCCGCCGTGCACGATGATCGGCTTAAAACCGACCAGCTTCAGCAGCGTCACGTCCTGGATCACATGCCGCTTTAAGGTCTCGTCGACCATGGCGCTTCCGCCGTATTTTACCACGATGATCTTGCGGTTAAACCGCTGGATATAGGGCAGCGCCTCGATCAGCACCTCCGCCTTCTGTAAAATCTCCTGCATATTTTTCTCTTCCATGATAATTCCCCGCCTTTTCTATTTGTCGTCATGACCGGTAGTCCGCGTTGATTTTCACATAGTCATAGGTCAGGTCGCAGCCCCAGGCCGTGGCCTGTACATCTCCCTGCTTTATGTCCGCGATCGCCGTCACCTCCGGCTCCGAGAGGATCTTTGTCGCCTCCTCCTCGCTGTAGTCCGCCGCGACGCCGTCCTTCATGATCTGAATCCGGCCTGCCGCACTCTGAAAGAACAGATCCACCTTCTCCGGGTCAAACTGCGCGCCGGAATACCCCATCGCGCAGAGGATCCTCCCCCAGTTCGCATCATGCCCGTAGATCGCGGCCTTCGTCAGGTTCGAGGTGATCACGGATTTGGCCAGGCATTTCGCCTCCTCCTTTGTCGCCGCGCCTGTCACCGTCACCTCAAACAGCGCCGTCGCGCCCTCCCCGTCTCCTGCCATCTGCTTTGCCAGCATCTCGTTGACCGCGTGGAGCGCCGCGCAGAAGGCCGCGTAATCCTCATTTTTCTCCGTGATCTCCTGGTTTCCCGCAAGGCCGTTTGCCAGGAGCAGACAGGTGTCGTTTGTCGAGGTGTCGCCGTCCACGGAGATCATGTTGTAGGTATCCTCCACGTCCGCGCGAAGCGCTTCCATGAGAAGCTCCTGCGAGATCGCGGCGTCCGTCGTCACAAAGCTTAACATCGTACACATATTCGGGTGAATCATCCCCGAGCCCTTGCACATGCCGCCGATCGTGACCGTCTTCCCGCCGAGCGCAAGGGTTACCGCCGCCTCTTTTTTGTGGGTGTCGGTCGTCATAATGGCCTGCGCCGCCTTTTGGCCGCTCTCCCGTCCCCCTGCCAGAAGCGGCTTCATCGCCGCGATCCCGGCACAGATCCGGTCGATCGGGAGCTGCATGCCGATGACGCCGGTGGAGGCCACCAGCACCTGATCCGCCGGCACGCCAAGCTGCTCTCCGGCGCATTCCGCCGTCTTCTGGCAGTAGCCCATCCCTTCTTCCCCGGTGCAGGCATTGGCAATTCCCGCATTGATCACAACCGCCTGCGCCGCACCGCCCGCCACAAGCTTCTGATCCCATTTTACCGGGGCCGCCTTTACGATATTTCTCGTAAACGTACCCGCTGCCCGGCAGGGAACCTCACTGTAAATCATCGCCATATCCGGCCGGTCCTGATATTTAATCCCGGCCGCCGTGGCCGCCGCATAAAAACCGGCCGCCGCCGTCACGCCGCCTTCGATTTTCTTCATCCGTCTTCCTCCTGATTCTTTGTACCGCTTCTGCGGTCATGTGCCGTCTCCCTACGGATTGTACACCGTCACATTTTCCTCGTTGAGCACACACTCATAATAATTCACGTCCCCGCGGAAGCTCCAGCCAAGCTTCCTCCAGAAGCGGTTTCCCACCTCGTTATGTTCAAAGGCGATCAGATTCACTTTGTTGATCTGTTCCTTCTTTAACGCCGTAAGACAGGCTTCCACCAGCTGCTGCCCGATCCCGTGCTTGCGGTACTCCTCCTTCACGCACACGTGATACAGGCAGCCTCTCCTGCCGTCATGCCCGCAGAGGATCGCCCCTACAATCGTCTCGCCATATACCGCCACCATACTGGTGTCCGGGTTTCTGCGGATAAAACGCTCCACCCCCTCGCGCGAATCGTCCACGCTGCGGATCCCGAAGCCGTGAATCCCCATCCAGAGACCATATACCTCGTCATAGTCTGCCATTGTCATCACACGGATCGCAAATCTGTTCTCTTCCATCTGTATTCTCGTCCTTATGTATCTTTTCTACGGAAACGCCGGCGCCAGTTTAAGCCCCTCGTTTTCTTCAAGTCCAAAGAGCAGGTTCATATTCTGCACCGCCTGGCCTGCCGCGCCTTTTACGAGATTGTCCAGCGCCCCCATCAGGACCACCCGGCCTGTTCTCTCGTCCACGACAAAGCCGATATCCACAAAATTGCTGCCCTCCACCCATTTCGTCTCCGGGCAGAGGCCCTGATCCAGAAGGCGGATAAAATATTCCGCTCCGTAATACTTCTCATACGCCGCGCGCAGCTGTTCATAAGACGGCAGGCTGCCGTCCTGTCCGCGCGCAAGCGTGGCGTACGCCGTCACCAGGATCCCGCGGTTCATGGGCACCAGGTGCGGGGTAAAGCTTACGGTAAGCTCCCTTCCCGCCGCATAGCCTAACTGCTCCTCGATCTCCGGCGTGTGGCGGTGGGAAGCCACCCCGTACGCCTTGATATTTTCATTGACCTCGCAGAACAGGTTCGGAAGCTTCGCCCCGCGCCCCGCGCCGGAGGTGCCGGATTTTGCATCGATGATCAGGGTATCCAGGTCGATCAGCCCCTCTTTTACCAGCGGGTACGCCGTCAGAATCGAGCAGGTCGTATAACAGCCCGGATTCGCCACCAGCCTGGCCCCCTTTATGGCCTCGCGGTTCACCTCGCACAGCCCGTACACCGCCTCGCTGATGAACTGCGGGCTTTTGTGCTCAATCTGATACCATTTTTCGTACACGGACACATCTTTGATCCTGTAGTCCGCCGAGAGGTCGATCACCTTCGTCTGCGATAAAATCTTTTCATTTAACACACCGGCAAGAAATCCCTGCGGCGTTGCCGTAAAGATCACATCCGCTTCCTTCGCCAGCTCCTCCAGCTGATCGTCCTTACAGACATCCTCCACCAGCCGGAACATGTTCTGATATACCTGTGCGTAGCGCTGATCCACATAGCTTCTCGACCCGTACCAGCAGATCGAAACCTCCGGGTGGCCCAGCAGCAGACGCACCAGCTCGTTTCCCGCATAGCCGGTCGCTCCGATAATTCCTGCCTTTATCATAGATACACCTTTCCTTTCCGCTTCTCGTTCGCCTTTCCTATCTTAGTATACCTCCCTGCGATAGTAAAGCCCTTTTTCATTTTTTCCCAAAGAAATTTTCGTATAATTATACATTATAATCTTTTTTTATGCAAGAGATATTTTTGACAAAACGCTTTTCTGCTCTCCTGTCAGCTTTGCACAACTTTATGTATTTTTATAAATAAATTATGTATATTTTATCACTTGCCATTCTCACCCATATGAGGTAAGATATGTTCTGGCACAATGTACATACAAATACATTCTTATAAAAGGAAGGAATACACCATGAAAGAAAAAGTCATCTTAGCCTACTCGGGCGGACTTGACACGACCGCCATCATCCCCTGGCTGAAGGAAAATTACGATTATGAAGTCATCTGCTGCTGCATCGACTGCGGGCAGGAGGAGGAGCTCGACGGACTCGAGGAGCGCGCAAAATTATCCGGCGCGTCAAAATTATACATCGAGGATATCGTGGACGAGTTCTGCGACGACTATATTATGCCCTGCGTGCAGGCGAACGCGGTCTATGAGAACAAATATCTTTTAGGCACCTCCATGGCACGCCCGGGCATCGCGAAGAAGCTCGTGGAGATCGCGAGAAAGGAAGGCGCATCCGCCATCTGCCACGGCGCCACCGGAAAAGGAAACGATCAGATCCGCTTCGAGCTCGGCATCAAAGCCCTGGCGCCCGATATCCGGATCATCGCCGCATGGCGCGACGACAAGTGGACGATGCAGTCCCGCCAGGACGAGATCGACTACTGCAAGGCCCACGGCATCAACCTGCCGTTCTCCGCGGACTCCAGCTACAGCCGGGACCGCAACCTCTGGCACATCAGCCATGAGGGCTTAGAGCTGGAGGATCCGGCGGAGGAGCCGAATTACGATCATCTGCTGGTCCTTGGCGTCTCCCCGGAGAAGGCACCGGACGAGGGCGAATATGTGACCATGACCTTTGAGAAAGGAATCCCGACCTCCGTCAACGGAAAACAGATGAAGGTCTCCGATATCATCCGCGAGTTAAACCGCCTCGGCGGAAAGCACGGCATCGGTATCGTCGATATCGTGGAAAACCGCGTCGTCGGCATGAAGTCCCGCGGCGTTTACGAGACGCCGGGCGGCACGATCCTCATGGAAGCGCACCAGCAGTTAGAGGAGCTGGTCTTAGACCGCGCCACCATGGAGGTCAAGAAGGACATGGGCAATAAGCTGGCGCAGATCGTCTACGAGGGCAAGTGGTTTACCCCGCTCTGCGACGCCGTGAAGGCTTTCGTGGCCTCCACCCAGGAATATGTGGCCGGAGAAGTTAAATTTAAATTATATAAAGGAAACATTATCAAGGCCGGCACAACCTCCCCGTATTCGCTCTACAGCGAATCCCTGGCGAGCTTCACGACGGGCGAGCTCTATGACCACCATGACGCGGAAGGATTTATCACCTTATTCGGGCTGCCGCTTAAGGTCCGCGCGATGAAGATGCAGGAAGCGAAGGAGCAGAAATAAAACCTGCCGGGTAACCTGATTCACGGGTGAAAAGATTCTGGGACATCATGGCAGATTTCGTCGCTTGTGAGTATAAAAACTGCCATAGAATGGAAACGACTTTTGTCTGTCGCTTCCGTTCTATGGCAGTCCCTGTTTCGTCCGGGCTCATCCAATCAACACCATTTTTCCCTCAAAGGCAAAACCATAGTGGCGGATCCGCTCTTTTACTATTCCCCGTGCCGTCAGTTCCGCGTCATATCCTTTATCCCTGATCTGTGCCAGTGCGTTCTGCACCGTCTCCGACAGGCTCTTTTCCGAGCTCCTTCGAACCTTGAATTCCAAAACAAATGCCGGATCCTGCGAATTCTGCGGTTCCAGCATCACGTCATAACGCCCCAGCCCGCTCTCACGATTCGATGTCACCCGATAACGATCCGCCATATCCACGATCAGTCCCAGCACAAATCCATGATAAAATCGTTCCGGTTCTTCGTGTTCCGCCGCGCTCTTTCCCACATCAAAAAAACTGAATGTCTTCGCGGATACCTGATTCATATATCGATTCATGAATTCAAGATCGCCTGCAAGCAGCGCTTTGATAAAATCATTGTATCTGACCTGCGGGCTGTGAAACCATGTTTTTACCATATCCCGGAACATTCTCCTCACTTCCAGATTCGTAAGAGACAGCTGATAAAAGGGCTCCTCCCAAACCCCGTCTTCCGGCATCTGCTCCACTTTCAGATAACCGGCGGCAAGCAGAAGACTCCACAGTGCGGCATCGCTGTGATCCAGCTGGTCAAAGACAAGTTCTTCGTCAATCGGCCTGCAGATGATCCGATCCTCCAGCAGATCTTCCATCGCGATTTTCACTTCGGCCGAGCCGGACCGGATCAGCCGGCTGATCAGCGTATTTTCACTCGTATTTGCCCAGTAAGTCTTCATCTTCTTTTCCTTTAAAAAAGAAGTGATCGACCACGGATTATAAATATCCCTGTGACTGCCAAAGGTAAATCCGTCATACCACTTTTTTACCAGCTCTTTTTTATCCGGCATTCCGAACTGATCCAGGGCGGCAAACACTTCTTCCTCTGTAAAACCAAAGGATGTGGCATAGCGCTCCGTCGTCGTCGTTATCACTGCCAGATTGTTCAGATCCGAAAAAACGGACGCCTTGCTGATCCGCGTAATGCCTGTGAGAATCGCCCGTTCCATACAGGGGTTTGTTTTGAATGTGGCGTGGAACAGATTTCTTATAAATGTAACCATGTTGTCCCAGTATCCTTCCACATACGCTTCCTGCATGGGTGTGTCATACTCGTCCAATAATATGATTACCTTTCTGCAGTAATATCTGGACAAAAATCCTGAGAGCATATACAGGGAAAGTGTCGCCACACTGTCCTCCATCTTATTGGATACCATCTGAAAAAAATCTCTTTCTCCGGGCTCTAAGAAATCTCCATCCAAAAGAAAACGATTCTTTGTATACAGCTCGGTCAGCAGGATACAGATTTTATCCCGCGTTGTCCTGTAATCTCCCCCTTTTACGTTAGCAAAAGACAGGCTGATCACCGGATAAGTTCCCTGCAGTTCGCGATATCTGGCATGGTTCCACACGGACAATCCGTCAAACAGATCCGCCCGGCCCTTGTACCGGGTCGAGAAAAACTGTTCCATCATGCTCATATTGAGCGTTTTTCCGAACCGCCTCGGTCGGGTAATCAGCGTCACATTGTCCCCGTTTTCCCACCATTCCCTGATAAAATCCGTCTTATCGATATAAAAGAACCGGTTTGTCCGAAGATATTCGAAATCCTGTGTCCCGATCGAAACTGTCTGCTCCATAAATCCCCCCTGTGTCATGTGCCGGCATGCTTTTTTCGCACACCGAAAATCGCATGAAATCGGCTGCTGACTCAATTATATAGCATCCCTTCGGAATTCACAAATGTTTTTCTCTGTTAACTTCATCTATCATTTTCCCCTCGTAATTTATGAAAAATTTGTAAAGCTGTTTGTCCTGGAAACGCTGTCAACATGGATATATACATCCATGCAGGTAACGCTTTCTTTTTCATAAACATACTCAAAACAGGATAAAACATCCTCCTTCGGTTCTTCACAGAATCCATTTGCAGCTAAAAAATCCATTATTTTTTTATAACCGCCCCGGATACGGTCTACCGCCATAAAAGGGTGGTAAATTGTTATCACTGCATAATCAGCTTCTTTCTGAACAGCATACTCCACACCCGGACAGACTGTTTCAAATCCTTCCGGCAGAATATAAGCCGCCACGTATCCATGAATACCAAATCTGGTAGTCATCTCAGGCGGGACAAACGGAAAGTCCCATCCAATCAGCATTGCATCCGGCGAAACTTTCAGCAGACCAGACCGATGCGCCCAATTTTTCATATATGCATTTACATCATCTTCCGGATTCGGTGAGAGCATTACATATCTTGCCATCTGAAATGCTTCTACCTTTTTTACAACTATTTCTGAATAAACCGCATCACCAGCGCTCATATCTTCCCTGACCAAAGCGTCCAGTTTACAGGCAAACAAATCGCTTAAAGCCACGATCTTATCCAGTTCGGGAATCGCTTCATCTGCCTCCCATTTCGATATTGTCTGGCGGGAAACGGACATCATTTCAGCTAACTGTTCCTGTGTTATCTTCTTCTGTTTCCTCAAATGTTGAATGTTTTTCCCTAAATTCATAATCATTTTCCTCCATTTATCCGTTGATGAAACATTTATTTTACCGTTTGAATATAACAGAGTAATAAATGAAAATCCACCATACCAAAAGCAACATTTGAAGAGATCATGTCAACTAACGGTTTACATCATCTTTTCTCTCCATCCGTCATTTCCCTACCGCTGAAATCATACGCATCAAAAAATGTGTATAGAATCCGCGGCATATCTCCCCACCATATTGGATAGTAAACTGTAGCCCGCCCCTCTAACCCTTTGTAAACACTGGCTCTAACGCTATACAAAAGTGTGTATTGTGTTTCTTTTTACCCGACTTTTCATTAGCTTTTTCGCCCTTTTCCCTATTTTTATTCTACTATCCGCCATCCTCTTTCGCAAATACCTATGCTGCATGATTTCACATGCCCTAAAAGCATGAAATCACAGAAACCATTCTTTTCCCATTATAAATCTCCCACCACTACAGTGGAAGTCCCGAAAAGTTCATCAGTATGAACAGAAAGGTTATAACTGCAAAGGACCGGCAGGTTTCCCGCCGATCCTATGTACATTTTTGTCAAGAGTGTATTCCATATTTTATTTTCAAGTCTCGCTCGTAGTTTCAATCTGTTCTTTCAAACAGAATTCTTCATTAATCTTTGTAACCACAAGGATCATTATCTTTAATAGCACCATATAATCCTTAACCTGAATTTTTTCATCTGCTGGATATGTGCTGTGTGCATATTTATTACGCAAGTCAAGGCCGTTACTATATGCGGCTTTATTCAACTCATAATTAAGATAATTCTGCTCTGGCTCAGTAAAGAGACTATCTGACAGCCTTAGATTACCATTCTTGCACCACTCATCAATTATATTTTTTAATTCGCTGCCATAATACTGAGGGCAAATCACATCGTGTTCATACAAATCCTTTAGAATAAAAACTTTAGCAATATTCAATTTCAAATAGCCATCGGCATTTTCTTTAACTATGTCTCGCTCAATAAGCCATCTGATATTTATTTGCTGATGTTCCCAGAAATCCGAAAATCTTACATCTTCATGAATTATCAATTCAACAAAACGGTTATATCTATTTTGAGTTTTTTCTATATATCCCAAGAGACTCTGATCAGAAAACAGCAAAAATTGTTCTGCTTTTATGTCGTCATTATTTCCATATGCATATTTCTCTTTTACAAAACCTGATAGGTTGGAAAATCTAATATGCTCTGAAGACATTTCAAATAATTCACGATCTATTTCACCATCTTGCACATACATGCGAAACTGTTTGAGCACTCCGTCCATTTCAGAAGCTATGGTACGGCATTTTTCTACCATTGTTGTATCCTCTGATGGAGGATTAAATCGAAAACCATATGCATTAAATTCTTGTGGAAGATACTCTTCAAAAAACCATTTCAAAACATCTTCCAGCCTCACCCCGTTCTGTTTCAATATATCATAGCATCCTTTTACTTGCATCGTTGAAAGGTTTTCCCCTATATTAAAATGATTTCCTTTGATAAATTCTTTAATTCCTCTTGTTGAAAGTTTCCTTTCAAAAATTTCCAATTTTGATTCTACTGATACCAAAGTGCTTCTCCAGCAATTATCAAATTGTTCAAAAATATATCGGAAATTATTTAAGATTGTAGGGTAGTCCAAATTATCAAGCAGCCATTTGATGTCATAGGTAAGCTGATATATATTATTCTCTAATCTTTTGACACTTTTTATCTCTGGTACATCCGCAAATTCCACCCTCATCCCACAGCCTATTTCCATACCGGTAAAAGAATGATTTTCCCAATAATTATCACATGCCCTTTTCGCAGATAATCTTAATTTATCGCTAATAGGACATTCTTTAGAGTTTTGTGAGTGTACCAGCAGTCGGAGGTCGTTCAAATTTGCTGAATCCAGCTTGACATATTTTTGCAAAATTCCCTCAAACTCTGCCGGAGATAATTCTTTGGGAAAACTATAGGAACACTCCTGGTCGTGTTTCTGCAAAAACTTACCAATAATTAGCCGAGGGGTCTGTTTGGAAATACGCAATTTATCAGCCAATTCTTTACCATAAGCCTTAACCAATTCTTTTTGCTGCAACAACTTATAAAGTGTAGTCCCTGGTTCATTTAAGTAAGCAGCAAATACTTGCCCGGAAACATTTTTAAATGATTCAAATTGTACAAATAATTTCCAATAGTCCTCTACATATCCAATACAAACCGATTGGCAAATGTGCTCAAAATTTCCATCATTTATTTGCCCAAAGAATTTTCCAAAAACCTTCATGAATGAGCTACATATTTTTTTATATCGAGAAATCTTTCCTTCGTCCCAATCATTAAGAGCAACTCCGCTATTAATCAATTCCTGAATGTTATATAATTCGATGACTTTATTGACATCCGTATATTCTTTATTTCTATCAAACGATTCTAAAATAATCGCTGCTTTCGCCAAATGTTCCCCAATGCCCCAATCATGTACACTATAAAATTTTACCCCATCATATTCCGGACGCATTATTGCATTTACCTCCACACAAATCGTATTTAACACAGACGTACATCGCTTTACATTCACAATCAAAGTAGAAACCGAAATAATTATACCATTTTTCCTTACATGATGATACTTAATTTTATGAAAAACAAAGAACAAGGTTATAACTGCAAAGGACCGGCAGGTTTGCCGCCGATCCTATGTACATTCTTCAAATTATAAGTTTCTTATGACGTTCCTGTCGTGCCTGCCCAGCGCCTTTTTGAGCTTCTGGTTCTCTTTCTGTAAAAGTTCGTTTTCCTGCCTGAGCTTTGCCAGCTGTTGCTGCAGCAGTTCAATCCTGCCGTCCATCGCTTTGTCCAGGATGCTCCTGCGGGGGTCGGCCGTCCCGGCCTGCTGCTCCATGGCCCGGTCAATCTCTGACCGCACCTCCGGGTTCTTGTAAAAAAAGCCCCTGGAAAGCCCGGTCGCTTTCATGAGCCCCGGCACTGAGATCCGCTCCCCGTCCTCCGCCATCTTCCGGATGGCCGCCTTTGCCGCGGCGACCTTCTCCACGCTCCCGGTTCATTTCGATCATCTTATCGTATTTGCTCATATTCTTCCTCCCAGCCGTCCAGGCTTGCAAGCAGTATCCGGGTCTGTTCCTCCCTTGCCCTGCGTGTTTCGTCCGCCAGCATCTGGTTCCCCATCTTCCGGTAATGCTGGACGGCGCTGACCCCCTTGTGCCCCAGCAGCTTTGCTATCGTCCAGTCATCCAGGTGCAGCTCTGTCAGCCTCGCCCCGTAGGAGCGCCGGAACATATGGGTGCTGAACCCGAAAGGCTTCCCTACATCGTCCCGCAGGTCCTCTTTCTGGATCATCCCCAGGACCTTATGCTTTATGGTGGTGTACTGGAGGGGCCGGCTTATGTCCCTTTCATCCACAAAGATGTATTCGGTTTCCCCGTACCATTCTTTCGTATAGGCTGCCGCCTTGCGGATCAGCGCCGCAAGCTCCGCGCTGACCGGCTTGCGGAATGTGCTGGTCTTGACCTGCGCAATCCGTATCATGTCCTGCCCGTCCGTGCGGAACAGGCAGTCCTGCCGCAGCGTCAGGGTGTCCGAAATCCTGGTCCCCAGCATGGTGGGGCGCAGCAAAAAATCCGCGTACTCCAGCATCTCCTTTGCGGATGGGATGTCACGGACAATCTGGCGGACCAGGTCTTTCTGCTGAACCGTGGCCGGGAGGTTCTGCCTGCTCCCCTCCACCTTCTCCACTCCCTCGCGGGTGCTGACGTAGCGGACGTAATTCTCCAGCTGTGCCGGAGGCGCATCCCGCAGGTAGCGGGAGGTCAAAATGATTTTGGGCATAATATTCCTCCTACAACGCAAAAAAAGAACGCCCTTGTATGGACGCTCCCTTAAAATGTTTCATCTGTTTTCACTGATATCTATTTTTTCTATCCCTCCCCCTCCAGCTTTACCTTTTACCGCTGCCCTTTCCTATCCACTTCTGCAGCACCATTTCCAGTTTCTTGAAATCGCAGCAGCGTCTTTTCAGGATTCCACTGGCCTTGTCGGACTGCACCAGCATATACAGCTTATTGGCCTTTTTGACAATCGCATCCTGGTTGTGCTGGCACCAGTCCAACTGTTTTGCCGCCATCTTCTTATAGTTCCTTGTGGCAGCATCATCATTTCCACCGACCCGAAGATTCAGGGGAACGATGCAGCTTTCATCCACCGGAATCATATTGTTGAAGTTCAAGACCCCAATCAGCTTCTCCCCATCCAAAATCTTTGTGAAATCCACATCATTCTTCATTGATTTGTGCTTCGGTTTCGGGGAGCTTAAAGGGATACAGTATTTCTGCATGCCGCACACAATCACGATTCCCACAAAAGGCCTTGTCTCTTTTCCGGCCTGCGGCGATACCGACATGACATGGTCATCCGCCTTTGCCAGATTCCGTATGTATTTCATATCTATGAGATATAGGTTCAGCCTTTTCTGTTCCATAGTCGTCCTTTCATGCAAAATGCGCATTCCTTTTCTCCGGGTAAAGCTTGAGGCTGCGCATGGACGCAGCCTCGGATTGATTCCACTCTCAGTAGGACTCACTGCTTTTATCGGTTCCACTCTCGGTAGGACTCACCGCTTTTATCGGTTCCACTCTCAGTAGGACTCACTGCTTTTTACGGGAGCTTAAACTCCCATAAGATAAGCCTACGCTCATCTCTAATTAATTTATACCGAAAAACAGAACTTATGTCAAGAAGATTTTGGTTCATGCTGCAAAGTTCATCAATTGTAATAAAAAATAAAATTCCTCTTCTATTAGTTTTCCCGCCTCTGGTACCTGTACGCATCCTCAAACTCTACCGCCCCGTTGATGCGTTTCACTTCCTCCACGCACTTTGCATGGAGCTTCTGCAGCGCCTCCCCGTCCACGTCATGGGTGTAAGCAATGACCTGGGACAGTTTTGACAGCTCCACCGCGATCTTAAAGTCCATCCGGGCCAGGCGGTTCTCGCTGTCCTGCACCGTCCCTGCCACGGCGGAGGATAAGGACTGGAGCAGGTAATCCTCCGCCTTCCCCGCCATAAGGTATCCCAAAAGGGAGCAGAGCAGGGAGACCGCCAGCAGGGATACTACATAGTCTGCCCAAAGTCTAGCGTTATTTCAGAATACTTCAATATATCCTGCCTGCACCTTCACCGTGATGTGCATGGAGGGGAGGAGCTTTCCGCCGAAGCGCACCGGCACCTCCAGCCGGATCACGGCGTCCGCCTCGAACCTGGCCGCATTCTGCGGGTCGGACGGGGCAAGGGGCGCGTTCCTGACCGTGACGGAGAGGCTGTCGATGGCAAACTCCAGCGCGTCCCCGTCATCCCCCGCGTATTTGACGTACCTGACAGAACCATCCAGGCCTCTCAAAGGATGCCCAAACCGGATGGACGTCTTAGAGGGATGGTGGAGACATCATCCCTTTTTAATCGTCCGAAATGATCCACCGTTCCCCGTCAAAGTCCTCAAACTTCTCACTGGTCACGTTCTGCTCGTAATACACAGCCATGATCCGCTTGATATCCTCGCTCCCTGCCCGGCTGGCGGAAAAACCCTGCTCCTTTAAGGACTTTTCGATGCGGTCCATAGTAAACGGCAGATAGTGCGTACCTCGACTGCAAGGAAAAAATGTGTGACAATAGAATATATTTCTATCACGGTATGGAAAGTTAAGTCTCAACTTTTGATACCGGAATCAGGAGGTAAGTCTATGAGTTCAGAAACAACTATGGTGGCTGAGCAGTGCCGTCTCCAGGAATGGGCTGCACAGATCCGGGACTGCCAGAGCCGCCCGGCCGGCATGAGCGTTGTCAGCTGGTGCACCTGTCATGGCATCACAAAAGGGAATTATTATTACCGGCTCCGCCGTGTAAGAGAATCACTCCATGATTCCGTAGACAGGCTGCAGGGAACGGCTGTTTATGACCGCATCTGCCTCATCCAGTCACTCCGGGGCGTCGGTTTTCTCAGTACCGTTGTGCTGGTTGCGGAAATGGGTGACTTTGACCTCTTTTCCTCACCGAAAAAGCTTTATGCCTACTTCGGTCTTGACCCTGCCGTAAAGCAGTCCGGCAAATTTAATGGCGACAAAGTCCATATGTCCAAAAGGGGATCCGGCCTTGCACGGCGTATCCTGCATATGGTGGCGCTCAATAACCTTAAGGTGGATAAAACCACAAAAGCACCTGTAAACCCGGTTATCCACAGCTACTATGCTGACAAATGCAAAAGCAAAAAGAAAAATGTCGCCGTCGGAGCTGTGATGCATAAAATCTGCAACATCATCTTCGCCATGCTCCGGGATAATAAGCCGTTCGAAATGATCACCCCGCAGGAACACTGTGAACGTTATGCGGCGGAACATCCTGTTAAGGGTGATAAAGCGGCTTAAGGAACCATTTATCATAAAATTGTAGAATTCCCGTCCCAACGGGCTTATTAAGGTTACCCTTTTTCAAGGCTTGGCATAATAAAACACTTTACAAAATTTTTCAAATCACCTCTTGACATTTCTTAGCTGGACTTTCTGCCAATGTTTTTGTTTTTTCAAGAGGGGTTGCCTTCGGCTATATCCTTCCCACTACCGGGCGGATTCGGGACTTTAACCCGTTAGAAACGTGCGCCGCTGGGCACACCAGGAAAGACGCATGGTACAATATTTTTGTAAACCATGCGTCTTTTTTACGCTCAAAAAATCACTCCCGGCGCTCTCCAGTACGCCTCGGGCGCTTCCTCCCAGTCCGGCATCCCGAGGGCACAGGGATTGTAGACCAGCCGGCCCGCGCGGATGGTTCCGGCGCATTCCAGCCGCAGATTTCCGCGAAGGCGCGCCCGACCGCTGTCCGCGAAAGAGACGGGCTCCTCCCGGCGCCTTAAGAGGGCGAGATCCGCGCAGGCCCCTATGGAGAGCGTGCCCAGCTCCGGGTGCCGGATCACCTCCGCCGGGCGCACCGTCGTCCGGTAAATCACCTCGGCAAGTGGCATCCCCATGGACAGATATTTTGACATGACATGCGTCAGCCCGATCACCGGCCCGGCCACATTGTCCGTGTAGAGATCCGTGGAGATCGTGTCCGGATAAAATCCCTGGCGCAGCGCAGGAACCGCATTCCGAAACCAGAAACTGCCTGCGCCGTGGCCCAGATCAAAGATGACGCCCCGCTCTCTGGCCTCCCAGAGATAAGGAGCGATCTTTCCCTGATCGTCGAACAGTTCAAACTGCTGCGCATAGACGTGCGTGTGGATATCGCCGGGCCGCAGGTGCGCCAAGAGCAGCTCCGGGTACGTGCGCTCCGGGAGATTCGGCTGCATATCCACCATGCAGGTTCTGCCGGAGAGGGCCGCGGCCTCAAGCGCCGCGTCCACGGAAGCCCAGGGCGTATGCGCCGCGTCAAAGGGGATCCCGACCCGGTAGTGGGCGGATTTTACCCCCACCACCACATCCCCGTACTCCTCTGCGACGGATGCCACGATCTGCGGGTGAAATTCCGCCGGTTCCTCCTCCGTGTCCATGTGCACCATCCCGCCGGACGCGATATTTAAAAATGCCAGGAGGCGGATCCCCGCGCGGTCGATGACCTCCTCCTTAAATTTCGGGAAATCCCGCCAGCCGCAGGTACCGGCATCGACAGCTGTCGTCACACCGTATTGAAACAGATGACCCTCCGGGTCGATGGTCGGAAGCGTGTCCGCATGGCGCGGGAACACCGGATAACAGTGGCAGTGCATGTCGATCAGCCCCGGAACCACGAACAGCCCGCCCGCATCCAGCACTTTTTTCGCGGCTGCTTCGTCAAGTTCCGGTTCGACCGCGCAGATCGCCCCGCCCTGTACCGCAACATCCATGTTTTTGTCAATCCCGTTTTTCGGATCGATCACATGCCCGCCCTTTATCAGCAGATCCATCTTCTCTTCTCTCATTTTCATCTCCCAAACTCCTCCGCAGCCTCCCGCAGGGCTTTGCAGACCTCATCGCACTCCTCGTCCGTCAGATTCAGCGGACTTAGATAAATGGCGTCCTCCATCGGGTCCGTCCCGATAAAAATGCCCCGCTCCCGCATGGTCTGCACGACATCTGACGGCCGGTGCGGCGCTCTGATATGCGCAAAGGCGCGGGGATAGGTCTGCCCCACCGAGCCGTGATCCACAAGGTACGGCTCATACAGCGCAGCCCCTTCCATCGCCCCGAGCATGCGCTCCGTCAGACCGTACAGGCGTCTGGAGACCTTTGTCTGATCCTCTTTCAGGTACTGCTCAATCGCCGCACACAGCCCGATCATGCTCTCCTTCGAACTTTTCGCGCTGCGGCAGACGCCGTGCTCCGGCGCGCCGAACCGCTGACAGTCCAGAATATATTCTTTTTTCCCGACGATCAGCCCGCTGGTCTGGGGCCCGCACAGCGTCTTACCGCCGCTGAACATCACCATGTCCGCTCCGGTCCCTGTGTACTCCCAGAGATTTTCCACCGGCGGAAGCTGCGCCGCCGCATCCACGATCACAGGCACGTTTTTCTCATGCGCGATGGCCACTGTCTCCTCAAGGGACAGAGAACCGCGGCGGAAGGTGGCCGCCGGGCAGTAAAACACCGCCGCCGTCCGCTCCGTGATCGACGCTTGCAGGTCAAAGGGCAGCACCTCATCCGCGTCCCCCACGATCCGAAGCTTTGCCCCGGCCGCCTCCAGCGCCTTGTCATAGCAGTTGTGCTGGCTGTGCAGGATTACGATTTCATCCGCCCCGCCCTTCACCTTTGGCAGGCATTTGTACCGGTAGGGATCCCCCTTTGCCAGGCAGACCGCCGCACACAGCTGAACCGCCCCCGCCGCGCCGTTGGTCAGATACGCCGCCTCGTTATGGGTGAGCTCTGCGATCCGCTCCCCCAGGATTTTCTGCAGCTCTGGCAGATCCACAAAGCACCGCGAGATCTGCCGCATCGCTTCCCAGGTCTCCTCCGACATCCGGCTCGCCCCGTACAGCGTGATCGTATCGTGTGCATTGATATAGGGCCGGATCCCGTATTCTGCTAAATAATCTCTCATCTTTTTCCTCATTTCCGCACCGCGAACTGTCCGAATGTTAATAATACGCCGGAAACGCCCGGTGCATCATCTCCCGTAAGATCTCCGCCGTGGCGATGGTGGTGCTCCCCGGCACCACCGGGCTCTCCGCCACCCCGGCCCGCAGGTAATCCCGCACCGCCGCGATCTCATGGCAGAATCCCTTCGGGAGCTCGCAGTCCTCCACACATGTTTCCGCAAGCCGCTCCCCCTCGTACAGACGCACCTCATTCGCCACGAAAAACCGCGGAATCTCAATCCGTCCCCTGTCGCCGACAATCGTCATCTGCACCGGCGCCTCACAGCAGATCCCCATGCGAAGGGTCGCTAAGATCTGACCCGGATACTCCGCCGCAATCACCGCCGCCGCGTCCGTGCCGGGGCAGTATTCCGTGATAAACCCGTCCCAGCGCAGCGGATCCGCCCCCGCGTAATAGGAGGCCATCTCCACCATGTACACGCCGAGATCAAAAGTGGCACCGCCGCCGCAGGCCGGATCCACGAGGCGGCGCTTCGGCGCCTTCGGATCCACCGCAAAGGAAAAGATCCCGTCGATAAACTGCACCTTTCCGATGCGCCCTTCCCGGATCCAGTCAAGCGCCCGCCTGGAATTCGGCAAAAACCGCGACCACATCCCCTCCATCAGAAACAGGTTCCGCTCCCGCGCCTCCGCAAACAAAAGCTCCGCTTCCCGGCGGCTGACCGTCATGGGCTTTTCACACAGCACATGTTTTCCCGCCTGCAGCGCCAGCATACAGTGCTCAAAATGATACGTGTGGGGCGTCGCAACATACACGATGTCGATGTCCGGCGATGATACCAGGGCCTGGGCGCCGATACAGACCCGCTCCACCCCGTTTTCCCGGGCAAAGGCCTTCCCGTTTTTTTCACTGCGGGAGGAAATGCCGGCCACACGCACGCCGGGAGTCAGGGCGCACGCCCGGGCAAATTTTGACGCGATATTTCCCGTCCCGATGATTCCAAACCGAATATCTTCCATATTATATTCTCCCAAACTCCATTTATTTCAAAACGCCAGCGCCGCCTCCGGCTCCGACATCGCGTAATCCGCCCCCATGTATCCCCGCGGCAGCGGCGGCTGGAGCACAAAATCCGATTTCATCCGATAGCACATCCCCGTCTGCCCGCTCTCCACGGCTCCGGTTAAAAGCTCTAAGGCGTGGTATGCCATCTCCCCGTGGGTGCGCGGCGTCCGCCCTTTCCGCAGGGCCCACGCCATCTCCGCCACTCCGAGTCCCCTGTCGTTCCCGTCATAGGCGTGGGTCGCCGGCAGCACATAGGGCTCTGACTGTCCCTTTGCCAGCACCATAACCCTGCCGCCGAAGAAATTCGGATCCGGCAGATATAAAATGCCCTGGGTCCCGAACAGCGTCACCTGCGGTTTCTCTGTCCGGATGCTGGCGGAATTAAAATGCAGACTTCCGACAGCCCCTGACCGGAACTGCACCGTGGCGGCAAGCAGCGTCTCCGCCTCCACCGTATAGGGCTCGCCGAACTGCCCTTTTGAGGTAAAATAGTGCACGCGCTCCGGTTCATGGGTTTTCGACATCCCGCTCACCGCGGCAGCCGGCCCCAGGATAGAAAGCAGCAGCGTCGCATAATAGATTCCCACATCGATCCCGATGCCACCGCCCCGCTTTGCGGTGTACGGAAATTTCTCCGCCAGAAGCCCCGCGTCCCGCTGCAAGACGGCGACACAGGAGGTCACCTCGCCGATCAGCCCGCTCTCCACCGCAAACCGGGCCGTCTGTCCCGCTGCCCCCAGGAAGGTATCCGGCGCCGCGCAGAGCAAAAGCCCTTTTTCCTTTGCAAGGGCCACCAGCTCCGCAGCCTGCTCCCGCTCCACCGCCAGGACTTTTTCCGTATAGACGTGCTTTCCGTGGGAGAGCAGCTCCCGGATCACGCTGTAGTGCGCCGCGGGCGTCGTGAGATTCACGACAATCTCAATCGACGGATCCGAGAGGATGTCCTCCATCGTGAGCACCGGGATCCCGTACTGCCGAAAAACCGCCTCCGCAGCCTCACGGTTTAAGTCACAGCAGCCCGCCAGCTCCAGGATCGAAAACCGCTTCGACATATTTTCAAAATAAATACCGCTGATGGCGCCGCAGCCGATCACAGCCACGCGCACCGGTCTGATGTTTCCCGTCATGTCGTTTCCTTTCTTCAAAAACTGCCCTGTCATCCGATCTCCATCTGCATCCCGTTTTCCGCGATCAGATCCCGATACCAGTATCCGCTGTCCTTGACGATCCGCTTCTGCGTCGCAAAATCAATGTAGACGATGCCGAACCGGCTGTCATATCCGTTGGCCCACTCAAAATTGTCATAAAACGACCACACAAAATACCCCAGTACCGGAACACCCGCCTCCATCGCCCGGTGCATCGCGGCGACATGGCGTTTCAGAAAATCACACCGCGCCCCGTCATGCACTCCGCCGTCCGCGCCCACGATATCGTGGAACGAGGCTCCGTTTTCGGAGACAAAGATCCTCCGGATCCCGTACTCCTCCTTCATGCGCAGCAGCATGTTCGTGAATCCCTCCTCCGTGATGGGCCAGCCCCGGTCCGTCTCCTGCACAAAGGGCGGGTTTTCGATGCGAAATCCCAGCGGCCACTGCCCGGGATCGTCCTTCACGTAAAAATCGTTGTAGTAATTTAAGGCGATGAAATCCAGCTCCTGGCTCATGAGCGCGAGATCCTCCTTGCGGAATTCCGGCAGCACGACCCCCTTCGACCGGTACAGTTTGATCATGTCTTCCGGATAAGCGCCTTTTATGATCGGATCCAGAAACCAGCGGTTTAAATATCCGTCCGCCCGCTTCGCCGCCGCCTGATCCGCCTCACTCTGTGAAAAGGGCAGACGCCCCATGAGATTCAGCGCGATCCCGATCTCCCCCTGTCTTTTGTTTTCCCGGAAATCCTTTACGGCAAGGCCGTGGGCCACATACAGATGATACGCCGCCCGCACCGCCGTGGAAAAATCGTGAAGCCCCGGCGCCATGCGCCCCTCATAATTTCCGAGAAACGCCGCACAGTACGGCTCGTTTAAGGTGATCCAGTATTTCACGCGGTCACCGAGCCGGTCAAAGACGATCCGGCTGTACGCAAGGAAATACTCCGCCACCACCGGATTCGCCCAGCCGCCGATATCCTGCAGCGCCTGCGGAAGATCCCAGTGATACAGCGTCACATAGGGTTCGATCCCGGCTGCCAGCAATTCATCTACAAGTGACGAATAAAATGCGATCCCCTCCTCACATACCCTGCCATACCCCTCCGGCAGAATCCGCGGCCAGGCGATGGAAAAACGGTAGGCCCGGATGCCCAGCTGCTTCATCAGGGCGACGTCCTCTTTGTACCGGTGGTAATGATCACAGGCCGTCTCCCCCGTCTCATTCCGCTGTACATTTCCCGGTATGGCGCAGTACCGGTCCCAGATCGACTCGCCGCGGCCGCCCTCTGACACGCCGCCCTCGATCTGATAGGCGGAGGTTGCGGTCCCCCACACAAAATCCTTCGGAAAGCTTATTTTTTCCATTCCCATTCTGATCTCCATTCACTCCGTTTTTTCTTCATCCTGCTCTAAGAGCTCGACAAACATCTTTAAGCTGTCCGTGGCGTCCAGGAAGGCATACCTGCCGTTTCCTCTGCGGTATTCCCCCTTCTGCACCAGCTTCATGCCCCACTCCTCGCAGTGTTCGATATTGACCTGCATGCCGTTTACCTGGAAGGCCAGGTGATGGATCCCCTCCCCGTGCTCCTCTAAGTATTCCCGCCAGGCGCTCGGCTCCTCGTTCGGCTGGATCAGCTCCATCTGCAGATCGCCGAAGTAAAAAAAGGTCATCAGGCACTGCGCCTTCGGCGCCGGCTCCCCGCGGTATTCGGTTTTCGTCACCGCATACTCGCCGCTGTTGACCGTAGGCGGCAATGGCACGTCAAAAAAACGCGCAAACTCCTGCTTTGTCTTCTCAATATCCCGCACGATAAATCCGATCTGTGCGAGGTGTGTATCTTTTAACGGACAGCTCATCTCTCATTCTCCTCTCGTCTCTCTTATTCTGATATGCGCTTATGCGCTTTTTTCCTGTCATCCCCGATCTGCGAGCCGGCGCTTCGCCAGCCGGCGGAAGCGCGGCTGATGCAGCTTCACAGGTCAGCTCCACAGCCGGTCCAGGGAGGTCTCATCGTTCCACTCGTCGGTGGACACCCAGACAGACCCTTCCTTCACCGGGCCGTGTTCCCGGATCAGCTCCTCATTTAAATCCTCGATCCCGAGCCCCGGCGCATCGGTCACACGGGCAAACCCGTGCTCCACCATGGGCTTCACCGGGCCGATGATCAGATCCTCCCACCAGGGCGAATCAAAGGCGTCATGCTCCAGGGCAAAGAAATTCTCGCTTGCGGTGGCGATATGCGCCGCCGCAAGGCTCGCCACCGGGCTCTCGCACATGTGGATCGCCATGGACGCCCCGTATTTCGCGGCCAGATCTCCCAGCTTTTTCGTCTCTAAGATGCCTCCGGAGGTCAGGATATCCGGGTGCACGAGATCCAGCGCCCCGGCCGCAAGCAGCGGCTCGAAGGTTTCCGCCAGATACATGTCCTCCCCCGTCGCGATCGGCGCGGTGGTAGCACGCTTTAACTCCCGGTACTGATCCGTCAGATACCAGGGCAGCATATCCTCAAGCCACGCCAGGTTAAACCGCTCCAGCCTGCGGGCGATCTTAATCATATCCGGCAGCGGGAAATGCCCGAAGTGGTCGATGGCCAGCGGCACCTTATAGCCGGTCACCTCCCGGATCTGCCCGATGTAATCCTCCAGGGCGTCCAGCCCCTGCTCCGTGACATGCATGTTTGTAAAGGGATGGGGGATGCGGTTAAAATCATACAGCTTTGCGTTTGCCGCAGCGACTTCAGCCCGGGTCCCGGATTTTGCCACCCGGCGCACCTCATCCTCCACGACCCGAAGCTCCTTCACCCAGTCTAAGGGCCCGGAATCATTTCCCTCCTGCGCCATCAGAAGCTCCACGCTTAAGATCTTTAAGACCGTAAAGCCCTCCTCCATGTACCCTTTTAACACTGCTCCCACATCCTTCGGGTCCATCAGAACGCCGGTGGCGCGGCCGTCCTCGATGTGCGTATCCGCATAGAGACGCACCCGGTCACGAAAGCGTCCGCCGATCATCTGATAGACGGGCACCCCGTAGGCCTTTCCCGCGAGATCCCAGAGCGCCAGCTCCACGGCGCACACGCCTCCCGCCTGACGGCTCTGTCCGCCGAACTGCTTTATCTTGCGGAACAGCCGGTCCACCTCACAGGGATTCTCCCCGATCAGACGGCTCTTTAACAGCTTCAGATACGTCGGGCTCGCGCCGTCCCGCATCTCCCCGAAGCCGCAGATCCCCTGGTTCGTCTCCAGCTTTAGCAGGCAGCACCCCCAGGGCGGCAGATCCACCTTGCAGATTTTCATATCCGTGATGCGGAGTGTGGAGGGGGACGACGCCGTCCTCACACGATGAAGCACCTGTTCGTATGTATGCTCTCCCATCTGACTCTCCTTTTTCTATATCCGTAGTTTTTATTTATCAGCCCTTCACCGCGCCGTCCGATAATCCTTTTACAAAATACCGGTTGCACAGCAGAAACAGCAGCAGTACCGGCAGGGCCACAACCGCGGCGGCCGCCATCGTCGAACCCCAGTCCACCGAAAACTCGCCGGAAAACATGCTGATCGCGATGGGCAGCGTTCTCGTCTTCGAGGAATTCGTCAGATTTAAGGCGAAGAGGAATTCCTCCCAGGCATTGATGAACGTGTAGATCGCCACCGAGATCATCCCCGGCTTCGCCACCGGCAGCACGACCTTAAAAAGCGCCCCGATCCCGGTACACCCGTCGATCTTCGCCGCCTCCTCCAGCTCCCGCGGAACGCTCTCAAAAAAGGAGCTTAGCATGATCACCCCCATGGGGATGGTCAGGGCCATGTCCGAGATCACCAGCGAGACGTGCGTGTCCAGAAGGCCGATCTTTGAAAACAGCGAGTACAGCGGTATGATGATGACGACCCCCGGTATCATCTGCCCGAACAGAAGTCCGACCTTCATCACTCCGTGCCCCTTAAACCGGAACCGCGCAAAGCCGTATCCCGCGAGCACGGAAACGAGAAGCGTCATCGCCACCACGCAGACCGTGATCACCGCGCTGTTGACGAAGGCCTGCAGCATTTTCGAATTCTGCAGGACATTGACATAGTTCTGGAACGTCGGCTCATCCGGGATAAATTCGATCGGGATGTCATAAAGCTCCGTCACGTTTTTGATCGAGGTGGAGAGCATCCAGACCGCCGGAAGGATCGCGATGAGAATCACAGCCGCCAGAATGAGATAGGTTGCGATCTCCCAGACATAATTCCTGGCAAATAAATGTTTCTTTTTCATCACGCATCCTCCCTTCTGTTTGTCATCACAATATAGACCAGGCTGATGATCATACAGATCGAAAACAGTACGGTGCTGGCCGCGGAAGCCAGTCCGAAATCATAATCCGTAAAGGCCTTCTTATAGATAAACATCGCCATCACCTCGGTCGAATGCGCCGGCCCTCCCTCGGTCAGGTTGTAGACAAACGTAAATGCATTGAGGGTCCACACCGTCATAAGAAGCAGCACCGAATAGCACTGGGGCGCGATGGCCGTCCAGGTGACATTGCGGAAAATTTCAAATTTGTTTGCCCCGTCGATCAGCGCGGCCTCCTTTAAATCTTTGGAAACGCCCTGGAGCGCCGCCTCGATCATCAGCATCACATAGGGGAACATTTTCCACACATTCACCGCGATGATCGCCGGCATTGCCGTCTGCGTGGACGACAGCCAGGTACGGTTTTCATCGATCAGGCCGATCGCTTTTAAAAGGAAATTGATCAGGCCGTAGTCCGCGTTGTACATCCATTTCCACACCGCCGATCCGATGACGCTCGGCAGCACCCAGGGGATCATCAGAAAGATCCGAAGCACCGTCTTTCCCTTTACAAAATCCTGATGCAGGATCATGGCCATCACAAAGCCGAGGGTAAACTGGAAAAACACGCTGCCGAAGGTCCACACGAGGGTATGTCCGATCGAACCCACAAACACCTCGTCCCCAAACAGCTTTATGTACTGTCCGATCCCGAAAAATTCCGGCGCTTCCATGAACAGCGTATTCTTAAAAAATCCCATCACCAGCGTGTACACAAGCGGATAGAGCATCACAAGCGCCACGATCAGCAGCGCCGGCACGATATATAAGATTCCGGATTGTTTCACCTTTTTCATCTCTGTCTCTCACTTTCCTCTAAAAAACCGTGGGCGGCAGCAGGCATCTGCCGCCGCCCACGGGAGTTACAGACCGGCGTATGGCCGGCACATCTCATCATTCACCCGCAAGTAATCCGTTTACATCCTCATTCAGCTTCTGCACGGCTTCCTCCACCGTCTTGCTGTCCGTCAGCGTCAGGGACAGATTGTCAAAGATCGCCTGGCGGATTCCGACGATACATCCGACGCTCGGAAGAGCCTTCGCATATGCGAGCGCGTCTGCATTCGGCTGTACGATCGCACTGTCAAATTCCTCGAACGCTACCGCCGGGTCGCCGGTTCCGGTAAACGTATTGGTATAATACTTCGCCACCTCCGGGCTTGTCAGGAATTTCACAAACTCCCATGCCGCTTCCTTGTTCTTCGAGCATTCGGACACCGCTACCGACCATCCGCCGAGAATCGAGGACCGCTCCGCGCCGTTCGCCGTCGGAACCATCACGCAGGCAAAGTTCAGATCCGGATTCGCCTTTACAATCTCGGGAGCATCGTAGATCCCGGACAGATACATCGCGATCTTTCCGTTCGCAAAGAGCGTACGGTTCGCCACGTTGTCATTCTCAATCATACTCGCCGGCGCAAAATCTGCGAGATCCCGGTAAAGCTGAGCAGCCTGTAACGCGGTGTCGCTTCCAAGCGCGGACTCCGTGTTGTCCTCGTTTAAAATGGTACCGCCGGAGCTGCGCAGCATCGTGATGTACTGGAAGGAGAAATTGCCGAAATTGCTGCCGCAGACCCCGTATCCTGCCACATCGCCCGATGTACATGCCTCCGCAATCTCCAGCACCTCATCCCAGGTCTGCGGCGGCTCCGTATAACCGGCTGCCTCTAAAAGATCCACATTATAAAACAGGGCGTAGGTCTCACTGCGGAACGGCAGCGCGTAGAGCTTTCCGTCCACGGTGGAAGCGTTGATCGCCCCCTGTACATACTGGCTGACGTCCACACCGTCCGCCGCAATATACTCGTCAAGCGGGGCCAGCAGACCGGCATTGCCGAATGTCGTCGTCCAGTCAAGCGCGCAGGCCACGACGTCAGGCGCCGTTCCGTTTGAAAGCGCAAGCGTATACTTATCGCTCATACCGTCGTCCACCAGGTATTCCGGCTCGATCGTGATATTCGGATGCTCCGCCTTCCACAGCTCATTGATCTTCTCAAAGCTGCCCTCATTCCAGTTGCCGTCCCAAAAGGTTATGGTAACGTTTTCTTCATTTTTGCCGTCCTGGCTCTCATTTCCGCTGTCCTGGCTCTCATTTCCGCCAGCCGCCTCCATGCTCTCCTGTCCTTTTGCTCCCCCCGTCTGATCCGGCGTCGCTGCCGGTTCCTCTGCGCCTTTTCCGCAGCCGCCAAGCAGTGAAATCATCATAGTAGCGGTAAGTGCAACACCTAAATACTTTTTCATCATTATCTCTCCTTTTTCAGACTTTGTTTTTAAGCTGCTCTTTTGCTGACAGATCTCCGGCAAACCGCGCGCTCTCGCCGGAAAAATGACTCGCTCTCTGTCTGTGATTCCGATTATAGCATTGATAAAACGTTTTTTCAACATAATTTATATTTTTGTCTGTTATTTACATATTTTACTGCGTTTTATTGTGCATATATTACATATTTTCGCAGATTATGGTGATAAAACGTTTTCACATTTTTTGTTTTTCCCTTGCATTTCTCGTTGTTGTCTGCTAAAATGAATCCTGTGAGAGAAAACCTTTTCTTCATTTTCTCCCCCGAAATGTTTCGATCAAAGGATGGTGTTTCACATGCTGACAATCAAAGATGTTGCCCGTCACGCCGGAGTTTCCGTCTCTACCGTTTCACGCGTCATCAATCAGGTAGAAAACGTTTCCCCGGTCATCCGGCAGAAAGTACAATATTCCATCAAGGAACTCGGCTATATTCCGAATAATGCCGCCCGCTCGCTGGTACAGCGCCAGACGAATGCCATTACGGTTCTTCTGCGAAATCTTCACTCGTCGTTTTTTGCGGAACTGATCCGCGGTATGGAGAACGGCGCGTTTTCCTCCGGGCGCAACGTGCTGTTTTACAGCCTGGGGAAGGATCCCGCATACCGTGACCAGTCCATCCAGTTCCTCACCAACGGCGTGTCCGACGCGATCATTCTCTACGGACCGCTCTACACGGACCAGCCGATTATTGAACATCTGTGCGCGATCAGTTTCCCGTTTCTTCTGATCGAGAACAACTTTCCGACACGGCAGACCAACCAGTTTCTCGTCAATAATTACGAGGGCGCCTGCCATGCGGTGGAATATCTGTCGGTCAGGGGACATCAGCGCATCGCATATTTTATGGGGGATCCGAATAAAAAGGTCAATCTCGACCGCTTCAACGGCTACACGCAGGCCATGTCGGACAGAGGGCTGATCATCCGGGACGGGTATCTCAGCAATATCTATAATTCCAGCCAGGCATATCAGGCCGCGCAGAAAATCATGCGCATGCCGGCGGAGTTCCGCCCCACCGCCATCTTCTGCTGTAACGATAAGATTGCGGCCTACGCGATTATGGGGATCACAGCCATGGGCTTTTCCGTGCCAAAGGACATCTCCGTCATGGGCTTTGACAACCATAAGATCCCGTTTGACGATTATAACGGACCGCGCATCTCCTGCATTCAGCAGCCTCTTTACGAGATGGGGCGCGACAGCATCCTCGCCGTCACGGATATCCTGGACGGGAACATCGAGACGCCTGTAGTCCGCACCTATGACACGACGATTGCGGAATATGAGACGGTCTGTGAGCCGGGGACTCCGTAGGACACAGGGCGGGAAGCACCGTACGATGCGTTTTGCAAACGGTAAATAAATGTATATCTTTGATTGAAATGCCAAAGACGGCACGCAAATCATCATAATAGAAGGAGGAAATCATGGGTAACATTGAAAACAGATTAAAACAGCTCGGCATCACACTGCCGGAAAAGGACCGCAGAGGAAAGGGCGTTGTCCCGGTGAAGGAGGCAGGCGGCCTGCTCTACGTCTCCGCGCAGCTGCCGGTGGACGAAAACGGCGCCCCGCTCTTTACGGGCCGTGTCGGAACAGAGGTTTCCATGGAGGACGCCTATGCGGCTGCCCGCCAGTGCGCCGTCAATGCCCTGGCGCATGTCGCGGACTATGTGGGGGATCTGGACCGCATCGAGCGCGTCGTGAAGGTGCTTGGATTAGTGAACAGCGGCGGCGATTTCTCGAGCCAGCCGGCTGTCATCAACGGATTTTCGGATCTGATGTTAGAAGTGTTCGGCGAGCGCGGCGTACACGCGCGTTCCGCCATGGGCGCGTACAATCTGCCGCAGAATGTGCCGGTGACGGTGGACTGTATCTTTAAGCTGCGCTAAAAAGGACGGAAAGGAGGGTTATTTTATGGAACGAATCAATCATTTTCCGGCCTCAGGCACAGCGCCGGCCGCTGCCGGCACAGCGCCTGTCGTTCATTACCGGAAGCGCAAGCCCATCGTACCGGTCATACAGGTGGGTAACATCCTCTACAGCTCCGGGCACGGGCCTGAGGATCAGATCTCAGGAACGCCCATTTACGCGGGACGGATCGGCGCGGAGCTGACCCCGGAGGAGGGCTATGCGGCTGCCCGGGAGTGCGGGATCATCTTAATCGGCGCCTTAAAGGATTATCTCGGAAGCCTTGACCGGGTAAAGAGTATCGTGAAGGCGACGGCGCTGGTCAATGTGGACGGGGATTTCTGTGATCTTAATGGCGTGATGGACGGATTCTCCGACCTGATGGTGGAGGTCTTCGCGGAGCGCGGCTATCACACGCGCACCGTGATGGGAACGCACAATATGCCGAACCATAATATTCCGGTTGAGATCGAGCTGATCGCGGAGATCTTAAACTAAAGTTAATGAAAGTTCAGCCCGCGCCATTCGCAAAGGCGCCTATCGGCGCTTTCTCGCTGCTGACGCATGCTAACAGCGTAAATGCCACAGGCATATACGCTGCTCATATACGGGCGCTCCGCTCATCCTCTGCAAAACGTGCTCATTCATGCGAGCATGATTCGCCCGTTTCACAGAGGATGGCTGAACTTTTCTGCCAAAAGTTGCGAAAAGTTCAGCCCGCGCCATTCGCAAAACCGCGCTTACAGCGCTCTCCGCTGCTTCGCAGCTCATTTTTGCTCATATACGGGCGCTCCGCTCATGCACCGCAGAATGTGCTCATTCATGCGAGCATGATTCGCCCATTTTGCGATGCATGGCTGAACTTTTTATAGAAAATTACACTTGCATTTTCTTCCTGCATGATGTATACTACATCTATCATGTGATCGGGTTTTCTAGTTTTTCTTTTATCCGGCGATTCGCCACTAAATCCGTTTTTACACAGACTATTTACTTTTACGAAGGGAGAAATGCTTATGAAACACACATCTTCTGTTTCCGCCGGATCCGTAAATCCGGCAGATGTCGCCAGGATCCTGGGATCCGTCATCACAAGGAAGGAAGCGTTAGCGCGAATCCGAACGGACGCGGACGCGTACCTGTCCTTTTCGGGATTCCCGAAGGAGGAGCAGGAAAAGATCCTGGACTTTATCCAGGGGAACCGGGGCCTGCCCATTCTCTATGACAGCTTTTTTAAGAAAATCATAAACCCTGAGACTCATCCCGAGCGCCTGGAGCAGTTTTTGTCCGCCCTGCTGGAGCAGCCGGTCCGCATCCGCTCCGTGCTTCCCGTGGAGGGCACAAAACTCTCCGACGGCGGAAGCCTGGTGATTATGGATATCTTAACGGAGCTCTCCGACGGCACCATTGTCGACATCGAAATGCAGAAAATCGGCTATGCCTTCCCGGGGGAGCGGAGCAGCTGCTATCTCTCGGATTTTATCATGCGCCAGTACAACCGGGTCAGAAGCGAGCGCAGACACCTGTTTTCCTTCCGCGATTTAAAACCCGTATGGCTGATCGTTCTCATGGAAAACAGTTCCAGGGAGTTTCACGCCGCCGCTCCGCACTACATCCACAGGAGCAGCCTGGTCTTTGACAGCGGTATTAAAATACGGTCGCTGGAACATATCGTGTATATAGCGCTTGACACATTCCACGAGATAGTCCAAAATGTAGATAAGGAACTGGATGCCTGGCTGACCTTTTTAAGCTCGGACCGCCCCGCCGATATTGTACGGCTGGTTAAAGCGTATCCGCAATTTGCGGAGTGTTACCAGGACATCGTCGACTTTCGCAGACATCCAAAGGAGCTGATCGGTATGTATTCAGAGGCACTGGCGATCATGGACCGCAATACGGTCCTGTATATGTGTGACGAACAGAAGAAAGAGATTGAGGCCTGGAAAAAGGAGAATGAGGCCCGTAAGAAGGAGAACGAGGAGCTGATGTTACAGCTGCATTCCGCAGCGGCGGAAAATGAGAGGAAGGACGCTGCTCTTTTGGAAAAAGACGCTCTCATTGCCGCCCTTCAGAAAGAAATCCAGCGTTTAAACCAGTAATCAATTCAGGTACCGACAAAAGCTGCCGGGAAATACCCGTTCCGAAGATCGGTATTTCCCGGCAGCCTGTTTCTTCTGGCAGCGTCTGCCTTCCGTCTTACCTGTCCCGCTCCGCTGCAGCGTCTCCGGCTACAT
The DNA here is from genome assembly GCA_947642555.1 of uncultured Roseburia sp. Lineage (GTDB taxonomy): Bacteria > Bacillota > Clostridia > Lachnospirales > Lachnospiraceae > Roseburia. Next base: position 85,096 of record CANRSX010000006.1, read on the forward strand.
CACCGCATGCCCTGTGATAAAGGTGGCTCCCACCACACCCACAAAGCCTGCCAGGATCGCACTGGTGAACAGACCAGTCCAGATATTATTTGTCTTTTTGTAAAAATATGTACTGATTCCGGAGCTGAAACCCATAATCAGCGGAAAGCCAAAGGAAAAATCCAGTGATCCGGAGCTCGTACCGCCCCCCACATTCTCCAGCTGCGGCATCATATAATGTCCGGTCAGCCATCCTACGCCATACTGCGCCAGCAGAAGCAGCGTGATAACCCCCGCCGACACAAATACATTCAGGGCAATCTGCTTTGCCATATCTTTATGCGGATTACCGGTCTCTGCCAGCCGGCGCGACGTATTCATTCCTATATTGGCGGCAAACATGATCACCACCACACACAGGATAAAAGGAATCGCCTTAAACAGGCGGTTTGCCGGGATCTCTGAGATATTCAGGAGATTCCACACCTGATAATTGATCCCGAATACCTTCTCCACCAGCTCCACCCAGGCATACACCGTGGCTACGATCACCGCTCCCATGAGAAACGCCCTTCCGGCTTTGCGTATATCCAGCTTTTCGCCGGGGCCTGCAAATCCATAATCCGAAGCTGTCTTTATCACCCCTTTCTGCTTTGCTTTCCAGCTGCCGCAGGCTGTCATGATCAGCGTAATCGCCGCATTCGTCACCAGCCAGCCCAGAATTCCCCTGAGATTTCTTGAGGGAAACAGCGGATTTAAAAACTCTGCGTTATGAAATGCCCACGACACCGGGAAAAAGGTGATAAGCGGTATCGCCACTGCCACGAGCACATTTATGACAAGCGCCTTCCCCCGCAGACCGTTGTTCGGTGACGGCTCGCTCCCGATGGCATGGAAGTACGGCACATTCTCATACAGCAGGTTTCCAAATGCAGCGACAAACATGATAATTCCCGCGTATGCCAGCACCTGCAGAAGCTGAACCCACAGCATAACGGTTCCAGTCACATTGTTTTTTCCCGTATCCGGCATAAAATGCGCCAGGAATTCACAGGCCGCTTCCATACCTTTGGAATTTAAAGCCGATACCTGATGGATCGTCGGCGTCACGACAAACTGGCGCAGCGTCCCGTCCTCCGCATTCCCGTATAGTTTTCCCTCCTCCACGGTTTCCGACAGTCCCCATGCCTCGGTAATCACGGCTTTTACCGCATCCTGTTCGCCTACAAATGTTTTCACATACTGATCCGCAATCGCCTCGATTACAAGCGTATTAACCTCCGGCTGATCCCCCAGGAGCCGCGGATGCACATCGTCAATATAGGCAACCACATTATCCTGATACAGCTTGCAGGCCGTTGTCGCCGCAGAATTGCCCGCTGAATTTCCAAGCACCGCAATATACTCTTTATCCACGTATGGCATGTCCGTCACGCTGTCCATCAGGGCCCGCACATAGAGCTCCTGATCGCCAAGCACATCCGTCTCGCCATTCCCGTTCCAGTCAACCGTGATCCCCACATACCCTCTCCGTGACACCTCCATCGCCCACATGTCCAGCTGGTGCGAATTCGAGCTTCGCCCGGGCCAGATCACAAACGCAGGCGCCGGTTCGCCGTGCTGCGCATTTTCCGGAATATAGGTAATGTAACTTAAGGACTTCCCGTCTGCCGCCGGTACTGTCATCCTCCGGATTATGGTTTTTCCCCCGCCGCTGGATATCAGCCAGATCAGTATCGTGGGCACCACCACCATCAGCACCGATATCAGCAGAAAGACTGGTCTCTTTGTTCCTGTACGCTCCGTTTTCATCCTTTTCCTCCTCATCCCTGTGTTTTTACTGCTCTGTAAAATCTCATGACACGCTCCGCGGTATCCCGCAGCAATTCTCTGCCGTGCAGCATCGCCATCTCCAGCGTCACCGGCCCCGGCGCAATGCTGAACAGTGCATCCACTCCACAGCTGTAAACCGCTTCCGCTCCTGTCCCGATACTGCCTGCAAACGCAATCACCGGGATCTGCTTCTGACGCTTTACCCTCTCTGCCACTCCCGTCGGGACCTTTCCGCAGACAGACTGCCCGTCCGTCTGTCCCTCACCGGTAAACACCAGATCCGCATCCCTTATCCTCTGGTCAAATTCCACTGCATCCAGCAGCATTTTTATTCCGGACTCCATCGCCGCGTCACAAAATAATAACAGTCCCGCTCCCAAACCTCCTGCCGCTCCGGCTCCCGGCGTATCGAGCACGTCCCTGCCCGTCTGTTCTGCCGCCACCTCCGCAAAATGCTTCAGATTCCGATCCAGGATCCGGATCATGTCCCTGTCCGCCCCCTTCTGCGGACCATACACCACGGAAGCGCCATTGCTCCCGCAGAGCGGATTCGTCACATCCCCCGCGGCAATGACCGGCACCCGGCTGATTGCCGGATCCAGCCCGGACAGATCGATCCGTGCAAGCTCTCCCAGCGAACCGCCTCCGGCTTCCAGCGGTCTTCCTTTCCGATCCAGGAAAACTGCTCCCAGGGCCCGGGCCATCCCCATGCCGCCGTCATTTGTCGCACTTCCTCCCAGCCCGAGAATCATTTTCCTGCATCCGGCTTCCAGCGCCGCCTTCATGAGCTGTCCGGTTCCGTAAGTTGTGGCCCGCATCGGATTTCGCTCCTCCCCTTTTAACAGCGGAAGCCCGGATGCCGCCGCCATCTCGATCACTGCGGTTCCGTCATCCAGCAGCGCAAACTCCGCCACAACCGGCCTGCCCAGCGGATCCTGCACCTCCACCGCACAGCGTCTGCCCTTCCTGGCGTATAAAAACGCCTCCACCGTCCCTTCCCCTCCGTCCGCTGCCGGAAGGATATCCGTAACGGCCTTCGGATCCATTCTGTGAATCCCATCCGCCAGGCTCTGCCCGGCTTCCACCGCAGATAAACTGCCCTTAAAAGAATCGCACGCAATTACAATCTTCATTTTCTCACCTCCGTTTCTGACTGTTTGCTGATATATGCCTTACGATTGCTTTTCTTTATTGTAAGCTCTTTTTCGTTCCTTTTGTATGTTCTGCAAGCCAATTATCCGTATACTTTATTGGTCTGCAAAACAAAAACATGCCTCTTTTCCTGCACTTACAGACTGATCCTCTGGATGTTCTGCTTTGTCAGCCGCACTTTTAAAACTCTTTTTCCCAAAAAGAAAAAGGCATTCGGGAATACGTCTTAACGTGATTCCCAAATGCCTTTTCTTTTTTTTACAATTGTCAGCCTTCCGCTCTCCACCAGCACAGCTTTACATCCCCGGACATCCGGATCTCAATCTCTGATCCTTCCTCCTCCTTAAGCGCTGCGTCAAGCGGCAGCTTCACATCCGTATAAACCGGCCGCCAGGTCGCCATCCGCGCGATCGCATCCTGCCTGCGGGACTCATCCAGGGCCATCATCGGGTGCTCCTCATACAGCCTAGTGTCTCCCTCCCAGGAGGCGGCTTCCCTGCCGTTTACCATCACTGTAACGCTGCCGCCCTGCTCGGAAATCAGTCGGAGTGAAAGGGTCACGGAGCGGGTCGCTTCTGCTTCCTCTCCCTCCTGCACCGGCGCTTCCCCCGGCATGGGTGCGGGCGCCTTTTTCTCTTCCCGCACATTCAGGCCGTCGGATTCCGCCGTCTTCCCCGGCACACAGTCGCGGTAATACAGCACGCCTTCCCTGCTCTCATCCGCCACCGTCGCGGCGGTAAAGCCGAACTGCCCTTCCGTCAGCTCGATATTCTCGTAGTCGTCATAATGATCCGCTTTGATCCGGTTCATGATATTCCGGCATCCGGTCTTCTGGCCGGGCAGCGCAACCTGGCAGGTCACCGCCTCATCCATGCAGGAAGCACCCGCCCAAATCGTATAGGTGCCCTCCTCCACCATCAGCGTACCGGTCAGCACATCGTAAAACCGGAATTCATCCACCGGTATGGAAAGTTCCGCCCTGCGGGTCTCCCCCGGCGCGATGTCCTTTAACCGGACAAACCCCAGCAGCTGGCGCAGCGGTTTCTTCACCCTGGAAGCCGGCGCAGTGCCATATACCTGCGCCACCTCGTCGCTCATGCAGTCTCCGGTATTCGTCACGTCGAAGGCCACCTGAAGCTTCGTGGCGTCCGTCAGCTTCACCGAGAGATCCGAGTAGGCAAATGTCGTATATGTCAGGCCGTAGCCGAAAGGATACAGCACATCCCCGTCAAAGTACCGGTAGGTGCGCTCCCCCTTAATAATATCATAATCGTCGATATCAGGCAGCTGGCTGTCGTTCACATACCAGGTCAGGTTTAAGCGACCCGCGGGATGGTTCTTCCCGAAGATCGTCTCCGCCATCGCGGCTCCCATATCCTGCGCTCCGGTGGCACTCCAGAGGATCGCCGGCACATGCTCCTTCGCCCGGCCGATCGCGTAAGGATAGTTGGAGAACAGTACCAACACCACCCGCGGATTCACACGGCAGATCTCCTCCAGCAGCCTCTCCTGCGTCGGCGGCAGCGCGATCGTGCCGCGGTCGATCTCCTCCTTGGCATTGATCATGGAATTGCAGCCGAGCGCTAAGATCACGGTCTTCTTCTCCGACGCCAGCTTACAGGCCGCCGTGATGCCGTCCTCTTCCACCTTCATCACAAAATGCGCCCCGTCTCCCTCGCGCATCGACCAGAGATCTCCCTCCTCCGTGACCTGCACCGGGGAGTCAAAACGGTTGGTCAGGATGACGCTGCCGTCCTCCTGCTCTTTGAGATGGAACAGCTCCATCACGAACCAGTCCAGCGGCTCGTCCTTCTCCGCCGCGATCCGTCCCGGGGCTTCCCCTGCATCCGGGCTCATGTACAGTCTCGTATTCATAAACTTACCGGTGCGCACCGAGCGGAAGGTAATGCTGCCCTCGCCCCAGTCTTCCTTCACAAAGACATCCGGCGTATCCGACAGATGAAGCGATCCGTCCTCCGCGATGGCAACCGCCCTCTCTCCGTACCAGAGGGTCACGCGGTCCTGCCCGTCAGCACAGCATACACTGTCTGTCGTGCCCGCGCCCGGCCGTGAAATCTCCTCCAGCCCGTTTATCCCATCCTTTAACGTTGTCCGAAACGGTGCGTGTCCGCCGTACCAGTCCGTATACCAGGCATCCGCCATCGGACCGATCAGCGCCACTTCACCGGGTGCTGCCGGATCCAGCGGGAGAATGCTGTCCTCGTTTTTCAGAAGGACCACCGCCTCGCGGGACACCTGTCTGCAGGTCGCGCGGGTTTCCTCCGAATCCAGATCCGCCTCGGTCACGCGATCATAGGGGTTCTGATTTTCCCTGTCATAGATTCCAAGACGCAGCTTCGTCCGGAACATATTGCGGATCGCGCCGTCGATCTCCTCCTCTGTCAGAATCCCCATCTCCCAGGCTTCCTTCGCCGCCTGCTCCACCATCACGGGATCGTCGGACATCGCATCCACGCCGGCGCGGACCGCTTCCGCCACTGTCTCGGCGTTCGAACCGAAATAGTGATGGAAGCTCTTCACCAGGCTGGTGGCTCCGCCGTCGCTGACCGCGTGGGTCAAACCGTACTGATCCTTTAAGATATCCTGCACCTCATGATTTAAAATCCCCGGAACGCCGTTGATCTTGTTATAGGCCGTCATGATACCTTCCGCATGTCCCTTCTCAATCGCGCGGCGGAAGGGCTCTAAGTACAGCTCATAGCGGTTGCGGGGGTCGATGGAGGAATTCTTCCAGCCGCGGCCCTCCTCCGTATTATTCCCATAAAAATGCTTTAATGTGGCGGCTGTACGGATATAGTAGGGATGATCGCCCTGCATGCCGCGGACATAGGCGGAGGACATCTCGCCGGTCAGCACCGGGTCTTCCCCGTAGCCTTCCTCCGTCCTGCCCCAGCGCGGGTCGCGCTCTAAGTCCACCGTGGGGGCCCAGCGGGAAAGCCCGCGGTCCGGGTGGCGGTGATACAGCACCCGCGCCTCCGTACCGGTCACGGCCCCTGCCTGCTCGATCAGCTCCGGGTCCCAGGTCGCGCTCATTCCGATGGGCTGGACAAAGGAGGTTGTCGGCTCCGGTTCTGACGGACCGCGCTGGTCATTTCTCGCCTCTACGCCGTGGGCCGCCTCGCCGCCGACCGACATGCCGGGAATCCCGAGGCGCGGAAGGTCCGGGGAGTGCGAGGAGAGATATCCCAGCTTCTCCTCGATGGTCATCTCCTGAAGCAGCCAGTCCAGCCGCTTCTCCACCGGCAGGGACGCGTCCCAGAAGGGTGTATTTTTTTGTGCTTTCATACGTTTCCATCTCCTTTCCTGCCTGAATCCGGTCTGACCGGATTCAGGATACAGATACACCGCGACAAATGTCGCGGTGTATCTGCCTAAGACCTGTTTATCATCTGATTTCCTTTATCAGGATTACTCAAGCTTTGTCTTTAAGAAATCCGTCTCAGCCTGCTCTACTTCATGCAGTCCGTTCGCTTCCATCTCTGCCTGCATCGCGTCCCAGTTCGCGTCGAAGTTATCCACGCTGTCCGTGATACATTTTACAATCGCCGGCCATGCGATCTCGCTGATGATATTGGAATCATTCGAAATCTGCTGCGGCGTCGCATATGCCCAAAGCGGGGAATACGGCGGCGTCTCGAACTCTTCCGGCTGCGGGAAGATATCGGTCAGCATCTCCACACCCCATGCCTCACAGGCTGCGATCTGCTCTTCGTTGTAGTTTGCAATCGTGCTTTCCTTGGTGGTCGGGGTGAGGTAATCACCGTTCTCATCCATTGCACCGTCTGCATATACCGGGAATCCTACCAGGTTGCCGATACCGGTCTTCTTTGCATAGTCCGGATCTGTGGTCGCTTTCGTGATCTCCTCCTCGGTACGATATCTCTTGCCGTTCTCGTCGAGGAAGTAATTCTCACCCTCGATACCCCAGCGGTAAAGTACGGATCCCTCTGTGGAGCACATGTAGTCGAGGAACTTAATCGCACGGACCGGATCCTCGCAGCTCACGGAGATACCGACACCATAACCAACCTGAAGACCCTGATACATTAAGGTCGGGCATTTCTGGCCTTCCTCTAAGGTCAGCGGAAGCGGGCAGTAGGTCTTGTCGATCATACCCTCAGCCTTTAAGGTCGCCTCCGCCTGTGCGTAATGCCACCAGGAGTCCGTCAGCGCTACCACGCGACCGCTGGCGATCTTTGCGATATAGTCGTCGTCAGTCTGAGTCGCAAATTCCGGATCCAGAATACCCTCGTCGTACATACGGCTCAGCCAGCGGAAATATTCCTTGTTCTCCTCGGTCGTGTGCTTATATGTAACATTATACTCATCATCCACCAGCCAGAGACCATTATCCGGCTGCGCGTCTGCGATAAATCCGGACGGATTGCTGACCGTGATCAGCCAGTGCCAGTCGGATGCACTCTGGGTGATACCGATCGTCGGCAGGCCGTCCTCTGTGGTCGGATGCTCTGCAAGGTATGCCTTGATGGCTGCCTCAAACTCCTCAATAGTCTTCGGATATTCGTAGTTGTTATCCTTGATGGCCGCCCACTGGATCTGTGCAGTACCGCCGGTGGTAAACTGGCGTCCGTTAACACCCAGGTAGCACAGCTGATAAATTCCGTCGTCGCCGCCGCCCCATTTTAACTTCTCGAACTCTTCGCCGTAGCACTTCTTGATGTTCGGTCCGTACTGCTCGATCAGGTCTCTCATATCGATCAGTGCACCAGCCTCATACAGGCTTCCCGCGCTGCCCTTCGAGTAGATCAGGTCCGGGTACTTGCCCTCTGCGATCATCAGGGAGATATCCTCCTGAGGATCGCCAGTCGTGGTTACCGGATAGCTGATCTCCAGCGTTACGCCGGTCGCCTCTGTGATGGCCTGCGCAACCGGGTTATCCCAGTTGTCGTTCCGCGCGTCTGCGCTGTAGTAGGTAAAGGTGATCGGTGTCTTGTCGTCACCGGCATCGCCGGCTTCACCGCCCGTGCTTCCGCCGCCTGCTGCTTCCGTTCCTCCTGCCGCCGCGCCGCCGGTCGCTTCTCCGCCGCCCGTGCTTCCGCCGGTCTCATCACCGCCGCCACCGCAGGCCGTCATCCCGGCAACCATCCCGATACAGAGGGATGCTGTCACAAACAACGCTGCAATCTTCTTTCTCTTCATCGATAAATCCTCCTTTTCTTTTTCTGCGCCGTAACGGGGCATTCTGCACAGCAGACGCCGTACCGGTACCCCCACAGCACACGTTTATGCCCAGTCCGGAATCATCCGGACAAAACGCATCGTTTTTCTGCGATTCCATTATGCGATATGCAGCTGCATCCACCTCAGTCTTTTACCGAGCCAAGCGTCATACCGCCGATAAAATATTTCTGTACGAACGGATACACGATTACGATCGGAACCGTCGCCACAATCGTCACGGCCATACGGATCGCCATCGGCGTCACGGCCTGCGTCGTCTCGGACGTATTGTGAGTGTCTACCTGCATCCTGGCCTGTGAGATAATCTCGTAAAGCTTATACTGCAGCGTCGGCAGGTCCTTCGCGTACAGATAGGTATCCATGAAGGAGTTCCACTGTCCCACTGCGTAGAACAGGGCGATCGTCGCGATGACCGGCGTACAGAGGGGCATCACCACTTTGTACCAGATCTGGAAATCATTCGCGCCGTCTAACTTCGCCGCCTCCTGCAAAGCCATGGGCAGGCCGTCGATATAGGAACGGACGAGGATCATATTGTACACCCAGACCAGTCCCGGCAGTATGTATACGAGAAAGTTATTCCCCAGGTGCAGTGTCCGCATGATCAGCAGGTATTCCGGGATCATACCGCCGCCCACATACATCGTGATCACGAAGAGGATCGTAAAGGGCTTGTGGCAGATGAAATCGCGTCTGCTTAAGGTATAAGCCAGCATACAGGTACAGATCACACCGACTAAGGTTCCGACGACCGTCTTGGCCACGGACATGAAGAACGGCGCCACAATCCCGCCTTCTTCAAATACATACTTGTAATTCGAGAGCGTAAACTTACGCGGGATGATAAAGTTAATATTTTTCAGCGTATCCGTCGCGTCATTTAAGGAAATCGCCAGCACGTTCAGGAACGGATACAGCGTGATGACCAGGATAAATGCGAAAATAACAACCAGCAGATAGTCAAACCATGTGCGCTTATTTTTTACCATCGTATCATTCCCTCCTATACCAGCTTATCTTCGCCGACCATACCGGCAATCTTATTCGCAATGAGCAGCAGCGTCACGCCGACCACGGACTGGAAGAGACCGATGGCGGTACCAAGACCGTAGTCACTGCTTCCGATACCACGCAGGTACGAGAACCAGGAGAGAACCATCGTGTGATCCTGTACCAAACCGTTGCTTAAGAGCATCTGGCGCTCCATACCGACGCCGAGCACACTACCGATTGTCATGATTAAAAGTACGATGATGGTGGGGCGGATCCCCGGCAGTGTGATGTGCCAGATCCTTTGGAACCGGTTCGCGCCGTCGATCTGCGCCGCCTCATACAATCCCTGATCAATACCCGCCATCGCGGAGAGATAGATAATGGCATTCCAGCCCATCTCCTTCCAGCAGTCGATGATGACGATCACGACCCAGATCAGCGGCGAGTTCGTACTCATCAGATGCAGGTTCGTCCCGGCGATCGTGTCGATGACACCGCCGTCGTTAAAGAGGTTCTTCGCGATACTCGCGATGATAACCCATGACACAAAGTGCGGCAGATAAGAAATCGTCTGCGATATTTTCTTGAATTTTGTAAAACAGAGTTCGTTCAAAAGAACTGCAAATGTAATGGCAACAATGGTTCCAACCGCGATCTGTAAGATACTGATACCGAGCGTATTGATCATTGTCTGCTTAAAGATACGATCCTGAAAGCCCCGCATAAAATTGTCAAAGCCGACAAACTTCCGCTCCCAGATCGGCAGGGCGAAGGTCGCGGGTTTTACCTCCTGAAATGCCATTGTCCAGCCCCATAACGGGATGTACTTAAAAATAATGATCCAGATCACAAAGGGGAGCGACATCATAAACAGGTATCTCTGCTTCCAGACGGTCTCCCATGTTATCTTGTGCTTGTCATTTTGCTTTCTGGCCTTATTTTTTGCCATAGCATTGCCTCCTTTTCTGTCATAAGTATTGAAATCTGTTGTTATTTTAGCCGGTATCACGTTATACATATATGCTGTTTTTTCTATATTTATGGTTATTTTGTACTGTCATGATCTTCCCGCAATGTAATGTGTATGGCTCCGCTCATCCTCTGCAAAACGTACTCATTCATGCGAGCATGATTCGTCCGTTTCACAGAGGATGGCTGAACTTTTTGCATAAAAAGACGCCCGGGAATCTCCCGAACGTCTTTATTATCCTTATTAAATTATCCGACGCGCCACCCGCCATCTGCCGGCGCGCGCACTGCCCCCAGTCAGGAAGCCGGTTCCTCCTGCTGCTTCATCTGCCTGCGGAACATCCCGGGCGTCACGCCGAACTGCTGCTTGAAATTCTCGATAAATCTGCGCTCGTCGCTAAAGCCCGTATCCTGTGCGATCTGCGAGACCGACTGTCCCGTCTCGCGCAAAAGCTTCTCCGCCTTCTGCAGACGAAGATCCACCAGATACTGTTTGAAAGTCTTTCCGGTATATTTTTTAAAGAAAGAGGCAAAATATCCCCTCGAAAAATAGAATTTATCCGCCAGCTTCTGCTGCTGGAGCGGTTCATCGCTGTGTGTGTGAATATATTCCAGAATAATGCGGATCCGCTCGTCATTCTTCTGATGGTTGATATTGATATCCTCAAGCGGATGGCTGCACCTGGAGCATAAAATAGAAAGGATCTCACAGACCAGCCCGACATTGCGGAACTCCTGGCTCAGTTCCTTCGGCCCTTCCATGCAGACCTCCCGCATCTTTAGAAACCGCGCAAAAATATCCTGCCTATCCTCCTCCCGGTCGATCCGGAAAAACATGTGCCTGTAATCCGGCAGAAGCGATTCCATGAATTCATGACTCACCAGAATCGTGATGCCGATCAGGTCTTCCCTCTGCTTCGTATCCTGCGGAAACTGGATGCGCCTCGCGCTGTGAACCTCCCTGCTGTTGATCAGACAGAAGCCTTCTCCATCCACACAGACCTGCCGCCCGCCGACACAGTACTCCACGTCCCCGAAAAAGACCGCATTGATCTCCAGCTCCTCGTGCCAGTGACTCGGATACGGGCGCGACGTGCGCGGCGTCTGCCTCCATATCTGAATCGGGCGGTTGCGCTCCCGGTATACGATCTCACAGATCGCGTCCTCATCGATTCTGCCTATTTCATTCTCCATAGTACTCCTTTCACACTGCGTCCAACTGCAGCAGAAGCATGATTCGCCCATTTTGTGAAACATAGCTGAACATTACATCCAAAAGTTCAGCCCGCGCCATTCGCAAAACCGCGCCCGCGGCGCTCTCCGCTGCTAACGCAGCTACTTTTTGCTCATATACGGGCGCTCCGCTCATGCTTCACAGAATGTGCTCATTCGTGCGAGCACGATTCGCCCATTTTGTGAAGCATGGCTGAACTTTTTTCTTAAAAATGATAACAGACCTGTCCTTTTATTTCAATACAAATCGCAAAGATGACAAAACCGCAAAAAGAAACAGGAAAAAACGGATATCTGTACGGATTCCTTTATGCTAAAATAACATCAGTCACCAAAGAACACACATTCGACAGAAGGAGGGTACCGATATGGTAACATTTCATTCCAAAAAAATTTCCCCGACCGTGACGAGAATCTACGGCCTGATGGGTGAACTGATGTATCTCGTGGAAGGAAGCGAGCGCGCGGCCTTAATCGACACCGGAAGCGGCGCCGGAAGCCTGAAGGAATACGTCTCCTCCCTCACCAGTCTGCCGGTAATCGTCCTGATCACGCACGGCCATGTCGATCACGCCATGGGAGCGCCGGAATTCGACACCGTTTACATGAGCAGCATCGACAACGGGATGTACACAGAGCACAGTGATTTTGAGGTCCGTAAAGGCTATCTGTCCGGTTCACCCGATTTCGCAAAGGTCGAAGAATCCGACTATGTGCCGATCGGCTCCTGCGACAAATTCCATGACTTAAAGGAGGGCGACGTTTTCGACCTCGGCGGCGTCACCATCGAGACATTCACCTGCCCGGGCCACACGAAGGGCAGTATGGTATTCCTGCTGCGCGAGGAGCGCACGCTGCTGACCGGCGATGCCTGCAACGGCTTCACCTTCCTGTTTGACAGCAGCTGCCTTGGCCTTACGAGCTATGAGAACAATCTGCGCGCCTTAGAGGAAAAGGTCGCAGGCCGCTATGACCGCACTTATGTATCGCACGGCCCCGGCGATTCGCCGAAAGAGCTTGTCGCAGGCGTGATCGATCTGTGCGAAAAGATCAAGGCTGGCACCGTGGACAATGTTCCTTATCAGTTCGGCGACCGCGGCGGTTTTCTCGCGATGGCTTACCGGCCGGACGGGACGCGCTCGGACGGCGGCGTCGGAAATATCGTCTATGACCCGGACCGGATTTATGAATAATCCGCGAAACCGCTGACAGACGGAAACGTGCGCCGCCGGGCGCACTATCAGAGAAGAGATGAGTCCGGACCCATCTCTTCTCTTCTTTTCCTCCCTGTTACCCGATCAGCCCCTGTACAATAATAATCAGGATCAGCACCGGCAGGACAAACTGGAAATATGGCTTTAATGCCCGGGGCAGTTTCAGCCCTTCCCCTTCGTTGCACTCTTTATAATAATTGTCAAACCCCCAGCCAAAGCGCGTCACGCAAAACAGCAGATAAATCAGCGAGCCGATCGGAAGCAGCAGGTTGCTCACAAGGAAATCCTCGCTGTCTAAGACATCTCTGCCGCCGATCAGCTTCAGGTCGCTCCACACATTGTAGCCCAGCACACAGGGCAGGCTGGCGATCAGAAGAATCACGCCGTTAAAGAGCACTGCCTTTTTCCGGCTGACGCCGAACATATCCACGGAAAACGAGATGATATTTTCAAACACCGCGATCACGGTCGTAAAGCTCGCAAAGCTCATAAACAGGAAAAACAGCGCTCCCCAGATCCTTCCGCCCGCCATGTTCACAAATACCTTCGGCAGCGTCACAAAGATCAGAGACGGCCCTGCGTCCGGCTCCACGCCAAAGGAAAAACAGGCCGGAAAAATGATCAGGCCGGACATGATCGCGACAAAGGTATCCAGCGCGCAGATGCGGACCGACTCACCTGTCAGCGTGTGCTCTTTTCCCATATAGCTCCCGAAAATCTCCATCGCGGCAATTCCAAGGCTTAAGGTGAAAAACGCCTGGTTCATCGCAGCCGTCACCACGTTTCCGATCCCGACCTCCGCCACGCGGTTTAAATCCGGCACCAGGTAAAACCGCAGTCCCTCTCCGGCTCCCGGCATCAGAAGGCTGTGCACCGCCAGCACTACAATCAGAATCAGCAGGGCCGACATCATGTACTTGCTGATCTTCTCCAGCCCCTTCTGCAGTCCGCGGCTGCACACGAAAAATCCCAGGATCACGGTCACCGCCATCCAGGCTCCCATTGTAAGCGGAGATCCCATAAGCTCCCCGAATGCCGCGCCGGTATCCGTCGCCGTATCAAATCTCCCCGTGACAAACTGGAAAAAATAACTCATCATCCACCCGGATACCGTCGTGTAATACATCATCAGAAGGTAACAGCCGAGGATGCAGAACCAGCCGTGAATATGCCATCTGCTTCCCGGCTTCTCCAGCGCTTTATAACCCAGGACAGCGCTTTTTCTGCTGGCCCGTCCCACTGCCAGCTCCATTGTGAGCACCGGCACTCCCATGCAGAGCAGAAATACCAGATACAGCAGCACAAACAGCCCTCCGCCGTTCTGCCCGGTCACAAACGGGAACCGCCATACGTTTCCGATCCCGATCGCGCATCCCGCACTGACTAACAGAAATCCTATTCTTGACTGAAATCCCTCTCGCTTCATCTCACCTGTTCCTCATTTCTTATTCTTTTCTTTCTCATGTCATCTTCTTTTCTTCTTCCGGTTCTTCTTTCCTTTTGCCCCGCGGCTGACCGACAGCTGGCCGGGCAGACGAATCTCAGACGGCGCTGTTACCGGCTCCTTTCGTTCCTCCGCTTCTTCCTCCGGCTCCGTGTCCTCTGTCCCGGCTTCCTCTTCTTCTGTCACCGCCTGTGCGGACAGCTCCCCCGCTTCTTCCTCCGGCTCCGCGGCTTCCCTCTGCAGCTGCTCCTTCACCGAAGCCGCCAGATCCTTTAGCAGCAGCGCTTTGTCAATACTTCCCTCGAGCTTTAACCTTCCCGTGGTAAACGCCCACACCGGGTCAAGCTCTCCGAGCCCGATCTTAATCAGATTCTTTGCCGTCATGGTGAAAAGGACGTCCCGGTCAAAGTATTCATACGGCTCGATCTTTATCTTGCCGTTGTCGATCTCTAAATAAAACGCGCCTTCGCCCTCTCCCGTGATATTAAACTGATAGGCGACATGTCCCGTAATCCCGCTGGCATCCGCCTTTCCAAATACCTCTCTTGCCTTTGCAACCAGTTCTTCATACGTCATAGTATTATCTCCCTTCTTTTATCATCTCATCGAGGATCAGAAGCCCCCTGGCGATCTCCTCCTCATTTAAACCGCCGTAGCCCAGCACAAGCACGGGAAAACCGTCGTTTTGTGCGAACCGTTTCCCAGAATCTTCCGTCCGCCTGCCAGTCTGCGCTGCCGCGCCGGCCTTCGCGCCCCTCTCCGTCGTTTCCTCATACAAACCAAGCCGGTACTCCGAAAGGCCGGACAGCTTCACGCCGCGCGCTGCCGCGGCCGCACAGAGCCTTTGCTCCGTCTGCCCGGTATGCGCCTGCACCAGCAGATGCAGCCCCGCATGTTCGCCGGACACCCGCACGGCCCAGTCTCTTTTCTTCAGTTCTCCAAGCAGAAAATCATGTCTGCCGCGGTAAATCCCGCGCATTTTATTCAGATGACGCTCAAAATGTCCTCCGGTTATAAATTCACCCAGAATCTCCTGCTGCATACGCGGAACCGTCACGGAATAAAACCCGCATTTTCTGCGGTAACACTCCATCAGATCAGGCGGCAGCACCATATAGCTGACACGCAGCGAGGGCGCGATGCTCTTCGAAAACGTTCCGAGATAAATCACCTTCCCGTGCCGGTCCATCCCCTGCAGGGAAGGCACCGGCTTACCGCGGTAACGGTATTCGCTGTCATGGTCGTCCTCGATCAGATAACGCCCCTCCCCCGTCGCCGCCCATGCAAGAAGCGCAAGCCTCTGCTTTAATGGCATCACCGTTCCCACCGGAAACTGGTGGGACGGCATGATATAGATCAGATCACAGTCCGGCGGCCCCTCTGCCAGTGACCCGGCGCCGGACGCCGGAACCGCATGTACCCGGTATCCCATATTGGTAAATGTGCGGTATGCCTGCGGGTAGCCGGGATCCTCCATGAGGATGGTTCTGTCCGGCCCGAGAATCTGAGCCAGGAGAAGCTCCAGATATTCATTTCCCGCGCCTAAGATCACATCCGATGCGCTGCAGAGAACACCGCGCGCCTGATACAGATAGGATGCGATCGCCTGCCGTACCGTATATTCCCCCTGCCCGCACCCTGAAAGAAGCAGCTCCTCCCTGTCGTCAGACAGAAGGTTCCGGCTGATTTTTTTCCAGATATGCCAGGGAAAATGTCTGGTGTCCACAAGGTAAGGCGAAAAATCAATCCACCGGGGCTCCTCCTGCCTGCCGCACGGTCCGCTTTTTTGCTTTTCCCTCTCCCGGCTTTCGGAATTTACCTGCTGCACCGTCAGCTCCTGCTGACGGTACAGCTGCTGACGATGCAGCTGCTGCGGGCGCAGCTGATACAGTCCCGTGATGTCACAGACAAAGACCCCGCGGCAGGGCTCCGTCCGGATATATCCCTCCGCAAGCAGCTGATCATACGCCGTCTCGACGGTACTTCTGCTCACCGCGAGATTTCTGGCCAGAAGACGGGTGGAGGGAAGACGCTCCCCCACCGGGATCCTTCCCACCACAATTTCATCTCTGATGTGTTCATAAATCTTTTCGTACAGAGGAAGCTTCGTATCCCCCTGCAGATCGATCATGATCTCAAACATACCGCTACTGCTTCCCCTGTCTGAGCTCGCTTACAATCATCTGTTTTAGCTCAAACGCACGATCCTTCATCTTCTTTGTCGCAGACCGTGACTGAAGAATTCTGGAAATACATTTTGACGCAATGTCGTACTTTTTGAAATGGTAGGCCAGCGCGGACAAAAGATAATCCAGCGTGCACTCGTCCATCCCGCAGATCGGGTAATTCTCGGTAGCAATCGCTTTCGTAAAGCCCTCGAATGCCTGCTCGTAATAGGATTCCGCCTGCTCCTGGTACTCGTTGTAAAGCGCCTGCGTCTCCGGGTCGTCCGGCGACATCTCCTCGAGCCTGCTGCGCAGCGCCCAGGAGAGATTCAGGCACAGATATGCCTTCTCACTGCTCTTTGCGCGCTTGGCAACCGCGGAGAGCAGCGCGAGCTTATAGCGCTCAATCGCCGTGTCATAATCCACCGCCCCCTCCGGCATGGAAATATCCTCCGGCTTATAGTTCGCGCAGACCTGCCCTTTGATCAGGCGGATCTGGAGCGACGAGAGATGTTCGAAATATCTCTGAAGCGCCGCATACCCGCAATGCGGGCAGAAATAGATATTATACTTGATCGTGTCGATGTACTCAAACCGCGGGCGGAGATCCAGATCCGGCTGAAGACGCCGGATGCGGCCGCTCTTTACCGCCTTTGTCTTAAACATTTTGTCGCATACCGGACAGCTGACCGTTTTATCCAGAAGAAAGCTCTCCTCATCCGGCGCTTCTTCCTTTTTATCCGCTCCGTCGGAATCCGACTGGGCACGCTTCTCCTCCTCGTAGAGATTCGTCACCTCTGCTGACTTGAAACCAAATTTTTCCAGTCCTGCCAATAAATTCATCTTCCTTCCTCCATTTTGATCCGCTTATCCCACCGGCAGCTTAAAGGAACTCTTCAGAGATACGATCCGGTTAAACACCGGCTGTCCCGGCACGGAATCCTTTGCATCCACGCAGAAAAATCCCTGCCGCACAAACTGGAAGCTGTCATACGCCTTCACTTCTGCCAGATTTTCCTCGAGTTTACAGCCGCAAAGCGTTTTCAGCGAATCCGGGTTTAAATTCAGACTCCCATCCTCATTGTACACACCCTTTTCCTCATCCACGATATTTTCATACAGCCTTACCGTGGCGTCGATTGCATGCGCCGCGGACACCCAGTGGATCGTCCCCTTTACCTTGCGGCCGTCCGGGCTGTTGCCGCCGCGCGACGCCGGGTCGTAGGTACAGTGAATCTCCGTCACCCTGCCGTCCTCATCCTTCACAAAGCTCTCGCACTTCACAAAGTAGGCGTTCATCAGACGCACCTCATTGCCCGGGAACATGCGGAAATATTTCTTCGGCGGCTCCTCCATAAAGTCCTCGCGCTCGATATAGAGCTCCCTCGTAAACGGAACCTCGCGCTGTCCCAGCGACTCGTTTTCCAGGTTATTGTCCACAGTCAGGTATTCGGTCTGTCCCTCCGGGTAATTGTCGATCACGACCTTCACCGGGTCGAGCACAGCCATCATGCGCGGACGCTTCATCTTTAAGTCCTCGCGGATGCAGTGCTCTAACATCGCATAGTCGACCGAGCTGTTCGCCTTCGACACCCCGCAGAGCTCCACAAACATTTTTAACGATTCCGGTGTAAAGCCCCTCCTGCGCAGCGCGGCGATCGAGACGAGGCGCGGATCGTCCCAGCCGTCCACGATTCCTTCCTCCACAAGGCGTTTGATATAGCGCTTTCCAGTCACTACGTTTGTCAGATAAAGCTTTGCGAATTCAATCTGCTTCGGCGGCAGCTCGTATTCGAGCTCCCGCACCACCCAGTCATAGAGCGGCCTGTGATCCTCGAACTCCAGCGTACAGATGGAATGGGTGATCCCCTCGATCGCGTCCTCGATCGGATGCGCGAAATCATACATCGGGTAAATACACCAGGTATCGCCGGTCCGGTGGTGCGTCATGTGCGCCACGCGGTAGATCACCGGGTCACGCATATTGATGTTCGAGGAGGCCATGTCGATCCGCGCCCGAAGCACCTTCTCCCCGTCCGCGTATTTCCCGTCCTTCATCTCCTCAAATAGCGCCAGATTTTCCTCCACACTCCGGCCGCTGTACGGATCTTCCTTTCCCGGCTCCGTCAGCGTGCCGCGGTACTCCCTGATCTCGTCCGCGGTCAGATCCGAGACGTAAGCCTTTCCCTTTTGGATCAGCTTTACCGCCGCCTCGTACATCTGTCCGAAATAGTCGGATGCAAAATACAGCCGGTCCTCCCAGTCAGCCCCGAGCCAGCGGATATCCGCCTCGATCGCCTCGACAAACTCCGTCCGCTCCTTCGTGGGGTTCGTGTCGTCAAAGCGAAGGTTAAATGTGCCGCCGTACTTCTGCGCCAGCCCGTAATTGAGCAGGATGGACTTCGCATGCCCGATGTGCAGATAACCGTTCGGCTCCGGCGGGAACCTCGTGCAGACCGCCTTACAGCTGCCTTCCTCTATGTCTTTCTCAATGATCTGCTCGATAAAATTCTTTGAAACAGTTTCATGTTCCATTGACCGATCTCCTCCCAGAAAACGATAGCCGCCGCCCCGGCTCACCCCGGAAACGGCATAACTTCCAGTCTATCATACATGATAGACGCTTTCTGCGCAAGCAAAATCTTTGCCGCGCCTGACAATAGCAGCGCCTGACAGGGAAGCCCGGGCTCCGCCGGCCTGACAGGAAACGGGGAGGCGGATATCCTGCAAATATCCGCCTCCCCGGCATTTCTCTCTCCTGTCCGCGCACGCACGGCCGTATCAGATGGAAAAATCGAACGACTGTCCCACCTTGCGCTCACCGTCGCTGATCACCGCGTTCGTCCGCTCCCTCGCGATCTCCTGGTCAATCTTTTTTAGCAGCTCATCCCAGGAAGACGCCGTGACCGTCACCCGGTCGCTCTCTTTTGAGCCCGACTCCTCAATGCGCTTTCTGACCGCATCCGCCGCGGCCTCCTTCCGGTCCTCTCTCGCCTCGGCGCGCTTCTCCTCGATGCGCTCCCTCTGCCTTGCAAGCGATTTGTCAATCACGGCGAAGAAGGACGCGTTTCCGTGATCGTCAAATGTCATCCCGAAGGAGCTCACCTTGTCGGCATTGCTCCCGAGCCCGCTCTTCATCTGCTCGAGCTGAGCCGTGGCGCCGCTTAAAATCGCCTCGTACTTCTTCCGGTAGCTCTCGTCCGATGCCATCTTCTCGATCTTGTCCGAATCGATCAGCACCAGAAGCTCCTTCGTGCTCCCGTACATGCCTTTATTGCGCTCCGCCTCTTCTTTCTTATCCGGCGAGACGAGAATAAAGTCCATGTTTTTGTATTTTTCTTTGAGCTTCTCGTAATACTTCTGCGCCTTTTCGCTCAGCTCCGGCGTGCCGATCGTCCTGCCGTATACCCGGTGCTTCTTCACCTGCGAGGACGTCTTATCCGTCTTTGCGGACTGCGCCTCCTTTGTCCGGTACTGATAATCCGCCATGTAAGCGTCAACGGCGCCATTGCCATTCACCTGTCCCATCGCTCTCTCCTCCCTGAAGTGCTCCGGCAGTTTTCCCGCCGGGCCGCATGGTTGATAATTCCGTTTATCTATGGTTCATATCGGCAGATTTTTCCAAAATATGAATCTGTCTAATGATATTTCCGTCTCTGCTCCTCCAAAAACTCCGGCGTGTCGAAATAATCGATCTTCATCGCGTGCTTCACCTTCGCGAGGGTCTGCGCGGCGCGCTCCTTCGCCGCTTTGCTGCCCTGCTCTAAGATCTCATAAACGTCGCCGATGCGGCTCTCGTACTCCTTCCGGCGCGCGCGGATCGGGGAGAGCTCCTCCTGCAGCACGTTGTTTAAGAATTTTTTCACCTTCACATCGCCAAGTCCGCCCCTCTGATAGTGGGCTTTCAGCTCGTCGAGGTTAGCGTATTCCGGCAGGTATTCCGCGAAATGGCCGTCATTGCAGAAGGCGTCGAGGTAGGTAAAGACCGTGTTGCCCTCTAAGCTGCCCGGATCCTCAATCCGCAGATGTCCCGGATCCGTAAACATGGACATGACCTTCTTCCTCACGTCCTCCTCCGTCTCGGAGAGATAGATGCAGTTCCCGAGCGATTTGCTCATCTTCGCCTTGCCGTCGATCCCGGGCAGCCGCATGCACGCTTTGTTTTCCGGCAGCAGGATCTGCGGATCTACAAGTGTCTCGCCATATACCGCGTTGAACTTATGTACGATCTCCTTCGTCTGCTCAAGCATCGGCATCTGATCCTCCCCGACCGGAACCGTGGTCGCCGCAAACGCCGTGATGTCCGCCGCCTGGCTGATCGGATAGGTGTAAAATCCCACCGGGATGCTCGTCTCAAAATTCCGCAGCTGGATCTCCGCCTTCACGGTCGGATTGCGCTGGAGCCTGGAGACCGTCACGAGGTTCATATAATAAAAGGAAAGCTCGGTCAGCTCGGTCACATAGGACTGGATCAGAATATTCGATTTCGCCGGGTCAATGCCCACCGAAAGGTAGTCAAGCGCCACCTCCATGATATTGTCCCGCACCTTTGCCGGATTGTCCGCGTTGTCGGTCAGCGCCTGCGCGTCCGCGATCATAATAAAAATCTTATCGTATTCCCCGGAGTTCTGAAGCTCCACCCTGCGCTTTAAGGATCCCGCGTAGTGTCCCACGTGAAGCCGTCCGGTCGGGCGGTCGCCCGTTAAAATTACGTTCTCTGCCATCGTTTGCTGCTCCTTATCTCCATAAATTTTAAATTTATTATACACATTTTATCGGGGGAACGCAAGTTATCGGAAGAGATGAATCACGCCCCGGTCGTTTAAGCTCTTCACAAACGCCACGCCAAACGGCAGCGCAAACAGGCCGACGAGTCCGAAAAATTTCAGTCCCAGAATCATGCAGGGCAGCATCACCACCGGTGAGAGACCCATCTGCCGCCCTACGAGCTTCGGCTCCACAATATTGCGCACCACAGTGATCGCCAGATAGAGAATGAGGATCCCGACGCCGGTTCTGACCTCTCCCGCCGCCAGCGCGATCACCGCCCATGGGACGAGGACCGTTCCCGTGCCGAGCACCGGGAGAATGTCGAGCACCGCGATAATAAGCGCGATCAGAAACGCCCCCTCCACCCGCAGGATCAGAAATCCGGCCAGAAGCTCCGCGAATGTCAGTCCCAGGATCAGCGCATAGGAACGGATAAATTTCGCCAGCGTGCCGACGGTATACGCCCGGATATCCTCCGTCGTCTTTTGCCAGTGTTTCGGGATCTGCCGGTATAAAAACGCGGTCATCCCCGGAAATTCCAGCTCCATAAACAGCGTTGCGATCACGGTAAGCAGGACGTTCATGCACACTCCCGGCAGATAGGCCGCCAGCCCGGACACCTCGTCGATCACTTTTCCCGACACGCCGCTAAACATCCCGCCCGTGTGCGCAAACGTCTCAACCGTACGGGCATCCGCCACCATGCCTTCCTCTCCCGCGGTTCCGTTTAAGATCTGCTCCACCCAGCGGGAAAACCGCTCCAGAAGCGGAATCACAGTGTCGGACAGAAACGCAGACACATCCGCCGCCACCCCCTGGGCCAGCGAGACGGCATGGCTGGCAAAAAGAAAAAGCAGTCCGGCCACCGCCGCGTAAAACAGCACCACGACAACCACCGATACCGCCTTCCGGTTTACATGCATCCGTTCTGAAAGGAAATCGGTCGGCACGGCCAGCGCCCATGCAGTCAGAAACGCGATCACAAACGGCAGCAGCGCCGGGCCGACAAATTTGATGAGGAGGACGCCTGCCGTCCCCCACACTGCCCAGTATGCCGTTTGAATCAGAAATTCCCGCTGCCGCCGTAACCGTCCGCTCTCTTCCATGTCCGCCCTCCGTGCCGTCTGTCTCTGATATCAGCATGCCCGATGGGCGGGGATTCTATTTTGTCAATATATGGGTGGGGACGCAGAATTCCTATATCGGTCTTTTTACATTTAATACGTTCATCAACGCTTCCTGTAATACCCTTGATACGTTGATCCCGGCATGCTCTGCTTCATAGTCCAGCCAGCCCGGCAATGCCACATTTCTCCGCACCGTTTTCGTATCAACCTTTCTTCTGTATTCTGAGAAGTCGACATCTACATAAGTAAAAACTCCCTCTGTGAAATCAACGATATCCGTGATCTGTTTTACTTTTTCTAATGCCATCGTCTGATCTGACGGTATTGGAAGCGCCTTTTTCTCATCCTCCATCGAAATCCCTGCCAGTCCGATCGCATCTCTCGCCATCTCAATCGCATCCGCAAACGTTGCGCCTTCCGTAAATATTTCCATATCGGGAACACATGCCAGGAAAGGATGCTCAGATCCATCCTTTGTATTCAGAATAAATGTCGGGTAAACTTCTTTCATACCATATTCCCTCCTTCGTCAGAGATTCCATTTTTTGAGAATCATTCTTGCAAGCTTTTCATTAATCTCTTTGTGTCTCGGGACCTTCTCTATCTCATCTCCCCGTCTGTAAATATCATGATTTCCGCCATGTCTCTCAAAAACGAACCCCCCATCTTCGAGCTTCTTTATCAGGTCTCTGTGCTTCATCAGGATTCCTCCTCTTTCTATATATTATACACACTAATTACACAACATGCAAGATTTATTTTATAACATCCGTACTTGTGTTCTGTTTTCGGATATGATATATTTAAGAAAAAGTTCAGCTATTCTCTGCGAGATGGGCGAATCATGCCCGCATGAATGAGCGCATGTTGCAGAGGATGAGCGGAGCGTCCGTATATGAGCAAAAATAAGTTGCGGAGCAACGGAAAGCGCTATTAGCGCGGTTTTGCGAATGGCGCGGGCTGAACTTTTCGTAACTTTTTTCCTAAAGTTCAGCCCACGCCAGTTGAACAAAAAAGGGAGGTATCTATGCCATACATAAAGTTTCGTGATCTGAATATGTTTTATGAGGATATGGGGATCGGGGATCCGGTGCTGTTTCTGCACAGCCATTTCAGCCGCGGAATCCTCGCGTTTTCATCGCAGATTCTGCCTTTTCAGGGAGCATACCGCTGCCTGTTTCCGGATTTCCGCGGGCACGGGCGCACGCTGTGTGAGGATCTGACCTGGGATTCGAGGCGGATCGCGGATGACATGGCGGATTTTATGGACGCGCTTTCCATTGACCGGGCGCACCTGGTGGCCTACAGCTTCGGCTCGACGGTAGGGCTTTATCTTGCTTCAAAGTATCCCGAAAAAGTGCGCAGTCTGACCGCCATCGGCGCCGGAGCGTACCCGAGGCCGGAGGGCTCTGAACATTTTCTGCCCGAAGCCCTGATCGAAAGAAACGACACGAAATTGATTCAGGAGATCACCGCCCGCCATCAGGACGCTCACCGGGGCAGCTGGCAGGAGTTTTTAAGGCAGACGGTGGCGGACTGGCGCGCCCATCCGGCCCTCACCGATGAGGAGTGGGCAGCCGTCAGATGCCCGGCATTTTTCATCAACGGCGAGACAGATCCCTTCGGCACCTGCGCGGAGATGAAGGAAAAGATTCCGCATGCTAAGATTTACGAGGTGGCGGGCAGCGGCCACCGCCCGCATTTTGTCACGGAGCAGGGAAAAGAGATCAATGAGCGGATGCTGGATTTTATCGGGAGGGTGTAGACGCGCCGGATCACAACTCCCACTTGACGAACCCACTCCCATGGATTACTCTTGATACAGACATAAAAATAAAAACGGAGGTTTCTCATGGAAAAAATAGCCAGCTTTACCGTAGACCACATCCGGCTGACCCCGGGGATCTACGTCTCAAGAAAGGACCACGTGGGCGCGGAGATCATCACGACCTTTGACCTGCGGATGACATCGCCGAATGACGAGCCCGTGATGAACACGGCGGAGGTACATACCATCGAGCATCTTGGCGCCACCTTCCTGCGCAACCACAAAGAATTCGCGGACCGCACGATCTACTTCGGGCCCATGGGCTGCCGGACCGGCTTTTACCTGCTCCTGGCGGGGGATTACGAGTCCGCGGACATCGTGCCGCTGATCACGGAGCTCTTTGAGTTCATCCGCGATTACCGCGGTGAGGTGCCGGGTGCGGCCGCAAAGGACTGCGGCAACTACCTGGATCTAAACCTTGGCATGGCGAATTATCTCGCAGACCGCTACCTTAAGAATACGCTCTACGTGATCGACGCGGCGCATCTGAATTACCCGGCGTAGCAAAGCGTTTCCTGTGATAGAAAAACCGCATGGTTCAGGAGGTCCCAGACATCTCCCGAAACATGCGGTCTTTTTATAACAAACGCTATCCCGCAAAAACGCGGCAGCGCCTGTTTTATTTGTAGTACTCTTCCAGCTTCTTCCGGTGCATTGACTCCAGCATATCCCTGGGCCAGCTGTCCTCGAAATACTGATCCATGGTCTTCTTTCCGAAGACATAAAAGCTTTCTTCATTTGTCTCATAGCCCTGTCCGATCATCAGGTTGAACATGCGCTCCCGCTCGTCGAGGTCTTCCCGGTACTTTCGCATCTCCTCTTCCACAATGTCTTCTTTCGGCTGCGCCATACTGCGGTACTCCGCAAACATGGCGTCCCGCTCCGCCTCCGCCCGGAACAGCTTTAAGAGATCCTCCGCAGCGCCGACGCCGGCCGCAAGCGCCTCCTTTGCCCAGGCGATCCGCTCTGACCTTGTCAGATCTGCGAACTCAAAGGTCTGATCGGAGGCTGCATCATAAAGCATGATCCCGTAGCGGGAGTCGATGGCCTGATTCGCCCAGCGCATCTTCTCCTTATCATTTTTCAGCTCATCCATGTCATAGAGACGGTACAGCTGGTACTGCGCCTCCGCATCACCATGCTGCGCCAGCCGCTTATAATTACTGATGCCGCGCCTCAGCCAGAAAAGCCCCATCTGCTCCGCCCTGCCATGGCGGATCGAATCCCGCCTGGTATGCAGATAGGCATTCCCCAGATACACGCAGGCCTCCGGATCTCCCTGCTCCGCCAGCACCGCGATAGCCATCAGATTCTCCGCCGCAAAGGGATCCCCTGCGGCCTTCGCTCTCTCCCACCAGATGTTCCCCGGCTCAAAGGTGTAATCATGGATCACCCGGCGGTACAGATTTGCAGCCCGGCGCATCGCCTCCGCATTCCCGTAACTGGCCGCTTCCACATAAAAGTCCGACGCCCTCTCAAAATCCCTGCCGCTCCGTTCCAGCGCTCTGGCCTTACCAAACGATGCGATGGACGCCTCCGGGATCTCCGGAAACCGCGGCAGATCCTCCGGGAAATCGATCGACGCCAGGCGCAGGGCAAAGTAATTCGCGTTTTTCTCGCTTTGATCGGTTCCAAGCCCCTCCTCGCAGCATTGCACCAGATCGGCCAGCGCCTCCGGATCCCCTTCCTGCCCGCGTTTTAAGCAGTCGCAAAAACGCTCGAGCTTTGCCGCGGCATCGGCGCGGATCTGCTTTATCTCCGCCCTGACGGCAGTCCACTTCTCTTCTGCGCCGGACATGCCCTGTTGCGCCGCCTTCTCATACCACCTCGCCGCCTCTTTTTTCATTGCGGCGCTCCTGCTCCAGGCCGGGTTCTGACTGATAGAATCCCCAAGCAGCAGCATCGCCTCCCCGCTTCCCTGCTTTGCCGCCTTTTCCAGCCATTTACGCGCTTCAACCCCCTCGTCTTTGTCCAAAAGCTTTTTCGCAAACGCAAGCTGCACCGCGGCGTCGCCGGTCCTGGCCTGCTCTGTCAGCTGCTGCTTCTCCCGTTCCTCATATGCCTTTCGGATCTCATCCCAAAGATTGCCCGGCCAGGAAAGCGTCGACTTCACCTTTCTGTCCTTTACCCACTCATAAGCTTTCGTGAGGTCAGCAGGCGTCCCTTCCCCGTGATAATATCTCGAAGCGATGCTGGCCCAGTATTGGTCCGGATCCGCCTCCGCCGCCTTTTTGCACCACGCAAAGGACTCCGCCAGATCTTTGTTCACCATTTTTCCTTCCGCGTAAAGAACACTCATCTCGTACATGGCCTTTGCATATCCGTTTTCCGCCGCCTTTCTGCACCAGGAAATCGCCTCTGTCCGGGTCTTCGGCGCAAAACGGCTCCCTTTCTGCCATGCCTCATACAGTTCAAACTGGCTCTTCGGGTGACCGGCCTTTGCCGCCTTATAAAGCCACTCGTACGCCTTCTTCAATGAAGTGAACGCTCCCCTGAGATAATATTCGTACAGCTTACGCATCGCCTCTGCGCTCCCCAGTCCTGCCGCCTTTTTATACAGCCAGACTCTCTTAACGCCGTCCTCGTGCCATGCCTGATCGCAAAGCTTTTTTATCTTTGCCTCCCGTTCTTCACCCATCGCTTCACTCCTCTCTGTCTCACCCCGCCAGCTCCTGGGAGAGACGCTCGTATTCCCGGTTGATCTCCTGGAGCGTGGCGACGTCGCCGCAGGCATTGTCCGGGTGAAAAATCTTAAGCAGCTCCTTGTACCGCTTCTTTAGCGTCTGCCGGTCCGCCACGCCGGCAAAAAAGCTGCCGGATACGCTCCGCCCCGTCACGCGCGTCTGTCTTTCATGCTCCTCCACGCACTCATAAAACCTGCGCTGTTTCTCGAGCTGCTGCCGGTCCGCGGCGAGCCGCTTTAACTCCGCCTCGAGGATCCGCCATTTCTCGTCAAAAAGCCTGCGCTCCTTTTCTAACCGCATGCACTCCACGCGCTTTTGTGCAAAAAAGCTCCGTTTCTCCCGCTCAAACCGCTTTTTCTCCCGCTCCAGCTCGCACCGCTCCCGCTGCAGCGCCTGCCGTTTCTCTTCCAGCTGCTCTTCCTCATCATACTGCCATCCGAAGATCTGATCTATGTCGCTGATCCGAACCGCCTGATCCATGGCCGTGTCCCTCCATATGCCTTCCGCAAAATCCGTGTCCCGGCAGAACCGCCGGATATGACACCAGTTATAGTAATCATTTACCTCACATCATACTATATTTTGTGCCCGGACTCAATAGATAATTTTAGCCGCGCTCAGATTTTCCTGCGGCCATCATTTACATTTGTCGTATACGGGAGATTGATCTTTTCCGGCGAAAGCTTTATAATAGCTCCATGATCTTATTTTTCCACAGCGGAAAGGAGACGCTTCCTAATGAACAACCGTATTTTTTTCGTCGAGGACGACGCCGCCATCCGTGAGATGGTCGCCTCCTGCCTGACGGATGAGTCCTTTACCGTCGACACGTTCGCGGCCGGCGCTGCGGCGATCCGGGCGTTTTCTTCCGATCCCGATTATGCGCTCGCTCTCATCGACCTGATGCTGCCGGACGTAAGCGGCATAGAGGTGCTTCGGGCCATCCGCACGGCCAGCACGGTCCCGGTCATCATCTTAACGGCCAGGGACAGCGATGCGGACAAGATGATCGGCTTAAACGCCGGCGCGGACGACTATGTGGTCAAGCCGTTCTCCCTGATCGAGCTTGTCGCGCGGATCCGGGCAAACATCAGGCGCGCCCGCGTCTATGACGGTTCCGGTGAAAACAGTCAGATCCGCATCCGGGATCTCACGCTGGATCTGTCAAAGCACACAGCCGCACTCTCCGGCACGCCGCTTTCTCTGACGCGCATCGAATATGAGATCCTCGCCCTGCTCGCTTCACATCCCGGACAGGCATTTTCAAAAGAACAGCTCTATGCGCAGATCTGGCAGGAGCCCTGCTACGGAAACGAGCACGTGCTAAACACCCACATGAACCGGCTCCGCGCCAAATTAAAGGCTGCAGCCGGGGACGACGTCTCTTACATTCGGACGCTGTGGGGAATCGGTTATCGCATGGAGGAATGATCTATGAATACAGCTGATCTTGTTTTTATGAGCTTTTCTGTCTTCTTTTTTCTGTGCTTTCTTCGCGAACGCGCAAAAAATAAACGGCGGCAGGCCGATATCCGCTATATCACAGAGCAGATCGGCAGCACCGGAAGCGCTGCCGGCACAGACGACTTTGCCGCCGGAAGCCGCAGTCTTCTGATTCCGACAGAGCTTTCGGAAATAAGGGAGCTCGCCGCCGCGCTCAACCGTCTGTCTGCTGCCATGGCCCTGAAAAAAACGGAATATGAGCGCTCCAGGCGAGCCACGGCGCAGATGCTGACCAATATCTCACACGACCTGCGGACGCCGCTGACCGTCCTCTCCGGGTGCAGTGAGCTTTTGAAAAAACAGGCCACGGAGGCGGAAAGGACGGACTGCTGCCGGGAATCCGGGAAAGACCACGGCCGTACCGCCGCGGACGTCTGCGAGCTATCGGAGCGGATCCGGCAGAAAACCAGAGAGATGATCAGAACCGTCGACGAATATTTTACGTTATCCAGGCTGGAATCCGGCGATCTGCACCTTGTGCCGGAGCGCATCGATCTCGCCGCGCTGTGCCGTGAGATTCTGCTGGATTATTATGATATTCTGGAGGGTGCGTCCTTTACGGTGCACCCGGAAATCGGTCCTGCGCCGGTCTTCACCGACGCGGATCCCGACGCCGTCCGCCGCATTTTAAAAAATCTGATCGACAACGCGATCCGGCACGGCGGCATCGGGAACTACCTTGGCCTGCGCCTGACGGCCAGAGACGGATATGCGACAATCGACGTCGAAGATCACGGCCCCGGAATTTTAAAAGAGGATCAGGAGAACATCTTTTCCCGGAATTATTCCACGGCGCACAGGGCCTGTGGAAGCGGCCTGGGCCTTACGATCTCGAGGAACCTGGCGCGGCAGATGCAGGGGGAGCTGTCCGTCCTAAGCGAGCCGGGAAGGGGAAGTGTTTTTTCGCTTACCTTTCGGGAGGCGTCTGCGTAATGGAGAATGACCGGATCTTTAGTGGTAAAAAAGTGATAAAAAAGTTAGATTTCTGGAAGAAAAATGAGAACTCTCTTTTGTATACTAAAGCTGCAGACAACAGAGATCCGGCTTTGACAGCCGCCCTTCTATCAGCGAAAGGAACATGTAAAATGGATTATATTTTAGAAACGCGCGATCTCGTGAAATCCTACCGGGACAGAACCGTCGTCGATCACGTGAACCTGCACGTAAGGCGGGGGGAAATCTACGGCTTTGTCGGGCCGAACGGCGCCGGGAAAAGCACGGTGATGAAGCTTGTCATGCATCTTACTGCTCCCGATTCCGGCGAATCGTGCCTCTTCGGCGAAAAAACAGGCGATAAAAATTTTGAGTGTTTCAAGCGCATCGGCTCGATCATCGAGAGCCCCTGCTTTTATGATCAGATCAGCGGACGGGAAAACCTCGCCCTGCACTGCGAATATATGGGATATCACAATCACGAGCGGATTGACGAGGCGCTCGCGCTCACCGGGCTTTCCGACACCGGAAAAAAGACGGTCGCACACTATTCCATGGGAATGAAGCAGCGGCTCGCCATCGCCCGCGCCATTCTGACCCGCCCAGAGCTTCTGATCTTAGACGAGCCGGTCAACGCCCTCGATCCCGGCGGAATCCGTGAAATGCGCGATCTCTTCCGCCGTCTGAATCAGGATTACGGCGTCACGATCTTCCTCTCGAGCCATCTCTTATCGGAGGTGGAACAGATCGCGGATACCGTCGGGATCCTTCAGAACGGATCGCTGCTCGCCGAGACCTCCATGCGCGACATTCGGAAGTTTCAGGCGGAATATATCCTGTTAGAAACACCGGATACCGCACAGGCATCCTGCCTGCTCAGTCAGAGCCTTGGGATCACGGATTTTGACGTGATATCCGAAACGCAGATCGGGATTTATGATAAAAAGGCGTCCGTAGAAGTTATTTCCGCCGCCTTAGTCCGCGACGGTGTGACGATTCTCGGGATTGCGAAAAACAAACGTTCCCTGGAGGATTATTTCTTCCGTATGACCGCCAGCAGAAATGAGGTGAATATATGACACATCTGATCCGACTGGAATTAAAAAAAATACATCCGTGGCGCTATCTTCTGATCTCCGCCGCCGGAATCTTATGCTCCATGTTTTTTGTCTTTGTGGCGCTCCACGATTCCTCCGCCCGCACACGCACTTACGACGAGGCGTTCCGGACCGTGCAGATGATCTTCGCGTTTCTTTTTGTCATCTTCTTTTCCGTGATGAACGCCGCGGTCATCATCGGCGAATACAATCACGGAACCATCCGGCTGATGTTCACCTATCCGCTGGACAAAAAGAAACTGATCGCGGCAAAGCTTGTGCTGATCACATCTTTTATGGCGCTCTCCATCCTCTCCGGCTATCTGATCTGCGGCCTGTTCATCCTGGGCCTCGGCCGGGAACCCGGACTGTTTGCAAGGCCCTTTACGCCGGAGGTTATCACCGGTCAGCTGTCGGCCGCGCTGATGTCCACCGTCGTCTTCTGCTGTCTGGGCCTGCTGACCTTCGCCGTCGGAATGATAAAAAAGTCGGTGTCTGCGACAATTGTCAGCGCTATGTTTTTTATTTTCCTGCGGCAGCTCGTGATCGCCTCCATGCCGGAGCCGAAAGAAAATCTCATAATCGTCCTTGCGGCGGTCTGCATCACGGCGGCTGCGCTCCTGCGCACCTTTGCGCGGAATGTGACGGGGCTGGACTGAGGTAATACAGGACTTTGCGGGCAGGCTCTCATTATTTATCAGAAGCTGCCCGGTGTATAGCGCACTGTAACGATATGAACCTCTTTCTTTTGTTTCAGCACACGATAAATGATAACATAGTTCTTCACGAACAACTGGCGATAATCTCCGTTTGCATAAACCCCCACGCTCCGGATTGCGCCACGCTCCGGGAATTGTTCCAAACTGAAAATTGCTGCTTCCAATTCGCCAACCATATTCAAAGCAGTGTCGGGTGCTGACAGATTTTCTGCGATATAGGTATAGATACCGTCCAGGTCCCGATAAGCGCGGGCATAAAGTTTTACAATGTATTTATCCAAAGTGTTTCCTCCGTAAAGAAGAAAGCGCTTCTCCTGCGTCCAGCAGTACACCCTCGGCAGCATATTCCTTTTCTGCTTCGCTGATTGCTGCGTCTGTACGTGCTGTCTCTATCATTTCCTCGTATGCTTCAATACTCATAACTACCAAATCCCCGTAACCGTTTTTTGTGATAAAAACCGGCTCACGTCTTGCATGGCAAATCTCGGAAATTTCTGTGGTATTTCTAAGGTCTGTAATCGGTCTGATCTGCGGCATATTACAAATCTCCTTTCATGTTCATTATTATAGCAGAATTATATACAAAATACAAGATTTTTATGTAAGAGAATCACCCACCTGCAAAAAAGAGGAGCCGCCCCTTCGGGCGCACTCCTCTTTTTTTATAGCTTTCTGCCGGTTAAATGTCATCCAGCGATTCCTTTAATTTGTCCATAAATCCCTTTTTCTTCTTCGGCTTCTCGGAGGAAGCGCCGCCGTCCGCACCGCCGTTCTTCTTCAGCGAACCTCCTGTCGCCTCGTCAAACTGGCGCAGCAGCTCCTTCGCCTCGGCGTTTAAGCCGGTCGGCGTCTGCACGACCAGATCCACGTAGTGGTCGCCCCGGACCGATTTGTTGCGAAGGGAGGGCACGCCCTTGCCCTTTAAGCGGATCCTGGTATTCGTCTGCGTTCCGGCCTTCACCTCATAGAGCACGTCGCCGTCCACAGTCTTAATGCGGATCTCGCTGCCGAGCGCTGCCTGCGCAAACGAGATCTGCGCGGTGGAGTAGATGTTCATATCCTGGCGCTGGAGGGTCGGATGCCTGGAGACGACGACCTCCACAAGCAGGTCTCCTCTCGGTCCGCCGTTGGTCCCCGGCTCGCCCTTTTCCCGGATCCGGACGCTCTGCCCGTTGTCAATGCCGGCCGGAATGGATACCTGAATCTTTTTCCGGCTGGAGATGTAGCCGGTTCCGCGGCAGGAACCGCATTTCTCGCGCACGATCTTTCCGGAGCCGCCGCAGTCCGGACAGGTCTGCACATTCTGCACGGTCCCGAAAAACGACTGCTGGGTAAAGACGACTTTTCCCTTGCCGCCGCATTTCGTACAGGTCTCCGGCGTCGTCCCCGGCTTTGCCCCTGTGCCGTGGCAGGTGGTGCACTCGTCTTTTAAGACCATCTCGATCTCTTTTTCGCAGCCAAACACTGCTTCTTCAAATGTAATACGGACACTGGTCCGCAGATTCGCGCCTTTCATCGGGCCGTCGTTGCTGCGCCGCCGTCCGCCGCCAAAGAAATCCCCGAAAATATCCCCGAAGATATCTCCCATATCCATACCGGAGAAATCGAAGCCGCCCGCACCGCCGCTGCCGTCAAAGGCCGCATGGCCGAACTGGTCGTACTGCCTGCGCTTCTCGGGATCGCTCAATACGGCGTATGCCTCCTGCGCTTCCTTGAACTTCGCTTCCGCCTCCTTATCCCCGGGGTTCATATCAGGATGGTACTTCTTGGCGAGAACGCGGAACGATTTTTTGATATCGGCGTCTGACGCATTCTTCTCAACGCCCAGGACTTCATAATAATCTCTCTTATCTGCCATAATGACTCCTCTTTTTCATCCGGTTTCTTTACCGCACAAGAGGTTTCCGGATGTCGCCATCCGGAAACCCCGTAGTTTTTCTACTATGATGCCGGGGCAGAAGCATCCGCCCCCATGCCGCGCTTTCCCGGATTATACTTCCTTGAAGTCCGCATCCACAACATCATCCTCCGGTGCGCTGCCTGCGCTCTGCGCGCCGCCCATATTGCCCATATCCGGGCCCGCGCCTGCCGCGCCCTGCGCTGCCTGCGTCTGCTCATACATCTTTGCAAACACCTTCTGCGCACTCTGGGTCAGCTTCTCCTGTAAGGACTTTAACTCCGTCACGTCCGCCTCGGTCATCTCCTCCGCGTTCTGATGTGCATCCAGGAAGGACTTCACGGCGTTCATGTCGTTCTCCACCTCGGATTTGTCTGCGGCGTCTAAGTTTGCGCCCACCTGGTCTAACGCCTGCTGTGTCTGGAATACGAAGGAATCCGCGTCATTTCTCGCATCGATCGCTTCTTTTCTCTTCCGGTCCTGCGCCTCGTACTCCGCAGCCTCTCTGACCGCCTTATCGATCTCGTCGTCCGACATATTTGAGCCGGCCGTGATCGTGATATGCTGCTCCTTGCCGGTGCCAAGATCCTTCGCGGATACGTTTACGATACCGTTCGCATCGATATCGAAGGTAACCTCGATCTGCGGCACACCGCGGCGTGCGGGCGGGATTCCGTCCAGACGGAACTGGCCTAAGGATTTGTTGTCTCTCGCAAACTGTCTCTCACCCTGTACGACATTGATGTCAACCGCGGTCTGATTGTCCGCTGCGGTGGAGAAGATCTGGCTCTTCTTGGTCGGGATCGTGGTGTTTCTCTCGATCAGTCTCGTCGCAACGCCGCCCATGGTCTCGATGGACAGTGACAGCGGCGTGACATCCAGAAGAAGGATCTCGCCCGCACCGGCGTCGCCCGCTAACTTACCGCCCTGGATCGAAGCTCCGATCGCCACGCACTCGTCCGGGTTTAAGGACTTGCTCGGCTCCTTGCCGGTCAGCTGCCGCACCTTATCCTGTACCGCCGGAATACGTGTGGAACCGCCCACGAGAAGCACCTGGCCGAGGTCGGCATTCGTCAGGCCGGCGTCGCGCATCGCGTTCTGTACCGGAACAGCCGTCCGCTCCACGAGATCGTGTGTCAGCTCGTCGAACTTCGCACGCGTCAGGTTCATATCAAAATGCTTCGGCCCCTCTGCCGTCGCCGTGATAAACGGAAGGTTGATATTGGTCGTGGTCGCGGAGGACAGCTCCTTCTTCGCCTTCTCCGCCGCTTCCTTTAATCTCTGAAGCGCCATCTTATCCGCGGATAAGTCAACGCCCTCCGCCTTCTTAAACTCATCGATCATCCACTGCGTTACCTTGTTGTCAAAGTCGTCGCCGCCGAGACGCGTATCGCCGTTTGTCGCGAGCACTTCGATGACGCCGTCGCCGATCTCGATGATGGAGACATCGAACGTACCGCCGCCGAGGTCATATACCATGATCTTCTGCTCTTTTTCATTGTCAAGCCCGTAAGCGAGCGCTGCCGCTGTCGGCTCGTTGATGATACGCTTTACCTCGAGTCCCGCGATCTTGCCCGCGTCCTTGGTCGCCTGGCGCTGCGCGTCGTTAAAGTATGCCGGCACCGTGATGACCGCGTCCGTCACCTTCTCGCCAAGGTAGCCTTCCGCGTCTGTTTTCAGCTTCTGAAGCACCATTGCGGAGATCTGCTGCGGTGAATACTGCTTGTCGTCAATTCCCACCTTAAAATCGGTTCCCATGTGCCGCTTGATCGAGGCGATCGTCTTCTCCGCGTTCGTCACAGCCTGGCGCTTTGCCGGCTCGCCGACTAATCTCTCGCCGGTCTTTGTGAACGCCACGATCGACGGTGTGGTCCGCGCGCCCTCCTGGTTCGCGATGACGGTCGGCTTACCGCCTTCCATAACCGCCACACAGCTGTTTGTGGTTCCTAAGTCAATACCGATAATTTTTCCCATGATGATTTCCTCCTGAATATAATACAGACTATTTTGTTCGTAACTTCCATCTATGATACAACAGCCACCATACTGTGTCTGACAACCGTATCCTTATATAAATATCCGCGCAGCAGATCCTGCGCAACCACCCCGGATTCATATTCCTCGCTCTCCACCTGCATCACCGCATTGTGGAACTCCGGGTCAAACTCTTTCCCGACCGCCTCGATCGGCGTGACCCCGATGGCCTCAAGCTCGGTTAAGAGCTGTTTGTAGATCTTATCCATCCCCGTGACGAACGGATCCTCCTTCGACTCCTCCGGCACCGCCGCAAGACCGCGCTCAAAATTGTCGATCACCGGGAGCATCTTCTCGATGATGCTGCGCGCGCCCATATCGTACATCTGGGATTTCTCCTTCTCGGTGCGCTTGCGGAAATTGTCAAACTCCGCCATCTGACGCTTCAGCTTATCGCTTAACTCCTCGATCTGCTCGTCTTTTTTATCCTTTTTCTTTTTGAAGAAACCCTTTTTCTCCTTTGTCCCGGATGCATCGCCGTCTGTTCCCTCCGTCGCGCCGTCCGTTTCCTCTGCCGCGTCATCCGCATCCTCCGCCGTCTCATCTTTCGCGGCTTCGTCCGGTCCGGCAGCTTCACCGTCCGCTTTCGTCTCTTCCTCGTCCGGTCCGGTCCCGGCGCCATCCTCTCCCGCCGCATCCGCGGCCGCCGTACCGTCATTCGCGGCTTCCTGTGCCCCGTCCGTGCTCTCTTCACCGTGATGCCCTGCGGCTTCCCGCTCAAGATCCTCGAGTACTTCTTCTAAAATATCTTCCTTCTTCTCTGTCATCCCATATCCTCCATCCGTTACAGATCACCGGCACACATCCGGCCGTTCTGTTCTCTGTCAGCATTCCCGCCGCATTTTGCGAAAATACATGTATATGCTAAGTCTTTCCTCTCGGCCGGTCTAACATCCCGTCCAGAGATTTTTTCAGTACCTTCAGATTATCCATCACCATCTCGTAATCCATCCGCTTTGGCCCCACGATCCCGATCGTCCCGCGGACGCCCTCGCCCAGCTCGTAGGCCACGGTCACGACGCTGCAGTCGCGCATCGTCTGAATCGGGCTCTCGTCGCCGATATATACCTGAATCCCGGTATTCTCCTCCGAGAGATGCTCCGTCACAAGGCTCACCAGCTGCTGCTTCTCCTCAAAGGTCGAGATCAGCTCGCTCGCCTTCTCCGAGTCGCTTAGCTCCGGATATTTCAAGAAATTCGTCGTGCCGCTGGTGTAGACCCGGATGTCCTCGTCGGGCCCCATGGTCTCCGCCACCGTGTCGAGCACGTTGCTGATGATGTCGCTGTGGATCCCCGCCTGTTCCTTTAACCGCGCGATCGTCGCAAGATTGATCTCCTGCAGCGCGAGCCCGTTTAAGCTGGAATTTAAGAGGATATTCAGCTTTAGCATCGTCTCATTGTCGATCGGCTCCGACACCGGGATGATCTTGTTCTTCACGAGATTTCCCTCGGTGACGATCACAGCCAGGACCTGCTCCGCATCCACATGCGAGAGCTGGATGAACTTCACCTTGTTCTGGTGATAGCTCGGTGCAGTGACCATCGTCGCGTAATTCGTATTGTTCGCAAGCATCTTCGCGACCTGCTGCAACACCTGATCAACCCGCTCCGTATGCTCGATGACAAACTGCTTCATCTCCGCAACCTCGCGGTTCTTCTCCTCCATCAGATGGTCCACATAAAAGCGGTACCCCTTATCGGAAGGGATCCTGCCCGCCGAGGTGTGCGGCTGTAAAATGTAGCCCAGCTCCTCAAGATCCGCCATCTCATTGCGGATCGTCGCGGAACTTAAATTCAGATCCGTGTACTTTGAGATCGTCCGCGATCCCACCGGCTCCCCGGTCTCGAGATAATTCCGGATGATCGCGTTTAAAATTCTGATTTTTCGCTCATCTAATTCAAAATCGTCCATTCCTCATCTCCTGACAGTCTGAGTGGAGCTGCTTTCTTTTGGTTTATTAGCACTCGTTTCTATGGAGTGCTAACATCTGTATAATAAGATAGCACCAACTATTTTTTTTGTCAACAGGGAATCGGGCAAAAATAAGGATTTTATTTTTTCTTAATAAATGCATGCAACAAAACGCGTTTCGTTCCGTCTTACCTTATGAAAAGAAGAACATACCCGCCATCACAGATCCGCTGAAAGGAGGCTGTTATGAAAAAAACACTCGTCACCCTTACACTTCTGGCCGGGCTGGCTGTCTGCAGCTGCGGTCCACACAGACCATCCGGGGATCCGCCGTCCGGCACAGCAGAACCGAACGGTCCGGCGCAGTCAGAGGCCGGAATTCCCGAACCCGGCAGCTCTGGTCCCTCGCAGCCGGCCGACGCAGACAACAGCGCATATAACGGCGCATCTGGCGCTGCAGATTCAGACGGTGAGGCCGCCACACGCGTCATCCAGGGCGGCCCTTACGGCGAGATCTCCCTTCGCCTGCCAAAGGGCTGGTCGTATGAAGCCATGCCTGTTGACAGTGATCCCTTAGCAGGCGGAGAATACGGCATTTCCTTTTACCCTGACGGAGAAGAGGACGGGCAGATCCGTGTCGTCTATATGGACCGGTTCGGGGTCTGCGGCACCGGCCTTGCGGAGGAGGAGGGAACCATTGCGGGGTGTCCTGTCCGGATCGGAACCTACGACAATCATGCGTGCTGGGATTTCATTAAATTTAATGGCGACTATGAGGGCATCGTCGCAATGACCGCTTCCACAGACCTCTTGTGGTGGAAGGAATACGGCGACACCGCAACCGGGATTCTCGACACCCTCTCCTTTGACCGGGATCAGCGCGAAGGCGGCGCATATCTTTACCGGTCTGATTCCGAGGTCTCCGAAGCCGGCCTCATGCTCTCTCTGACACATATCACGGAAAAGGGTGTCACACTTGTCTTCTATCAGTATGACCCGGACATCCTGTCGGACGATCTGAGCTTCGGGGAGGATTTTACGCTGGAGCGGCAGAAGGGCGATATCTGGGAGCCAGTGCCGGTTATCATAGAAGGAGATTATGCGTTTGACGCCGTTGCACATCCGATCCCGGCCGGCGAAACCCTGGAGTCGGACCTGGACTGGAGTCCGCTGTACGGTGATCTGACACCGGGGACCTACCGGATCAGCAAAACGATCTTAATGTCCCGCAAGGGCGGCGGATCCGATACGTATACGATCACGGCGGAATTCCTGCTGAATTAATGTGCCGCACTTTGCGTGGCAGCGTCTGCAGTAAAAAAGGGAGCCGCAGACTGACCCTGCCGGGCCGGTCTGCGGCTCCTTTTTAAAATAAGCTGACTCGCAATGCGCGGCAGCGTTTGTTTTTATTCGTATCGCAGCGCGTCGATGACCTCCATCTTCGACGCCTTGTTCGCCGGATAGTATCCGAAGAATACGCCGGTCAGCATCGAGAAGAACAGCGAGAGCATGATCGCCTGGCCGGACGGATGTACCTTCATAATAATAAAATCCGCATATTCCGCGTACATATTCTGAATGATAAACTCCGCCGCCATACCGAGCAGCGCGCCGATCCCGACCCCGATCAGGATCCCGATGATCCCGCCGATTAAGCAGAGCACAATCGCCTCGATGACAAACTGCATCCGGATCGTGCGCCGTTTGGCTCCGAGCGCCATACGCACGCCGATCTCCCGCGTGCGCTCCGTGATGGAGACAAGCATAATATTCATGACGCCGACGCCTCCCACGATCAGGGAGATCGCCGCGATCCCGGAGACCGCAACCGTGACGACATTCAGCACTGTGTTGATCATCCCGAGGTCCGACTGCATATTGTAAGCGTAAATCTCAAACTTCTCGTTGTTCGCATAGATCTCGCTAAAATACTCCATGATATGATTCGTCGCCTGATCCACATCCGCTAAAGGCGTCAGAAGCAGGTTAAAATATTCATAGCCCGCCTGATCCGAGCCCTGGAGCTTAAAGCTGGTCTGAATCGGCACCATCATCTGTGTGGAACGGTCCTTTTCCGGAATCGTCGGATCAATTTTTCCGAACAGCGCCTGATTGTACTCGTAGACGCCCACCACGACAAAGTCAAAAATACTTCCGTCTGAGGTCGTGACGGAAATCTGCTCCCCGATGGGGTCTTTGCCGTTAAAATACCGTTCCGCCATGATATCCGCGATCACACAGACGCGTTTTTTCCCGCTGTTATCCGCCGCCGTCAGGCTCCTGCCGGCATGCATGTCAAGCTTCATAAAGTCAAGGTACTCCGGCGTGATACCTTCGATCACGACATTGGCGTAATTGTCGGAATTCTTCGGATCCACGATCTGTCCGCCTCCTAAATAATTTTCCGCCGCAATGCCGCTGACCTCATCCGGGTACGCGGCGATCAGCCCGTCGATCATCTCCTGGGAGACGTAATCCTCATCCGTCATCTCCGGATAAATCCAGGTCTCCCACTCCTCGTCGGTCTCGGGGTATCTCGCCTGCACGTATGCGCTCACCGTATTGCCGCCTAAGGAATTCATCGTCGCGGTCAGCGTGCTCTGGATCGAGCCTCCGATCGTCGTGATGATGATCACCGAGCTGATGCCGATGATGATGCCAAGCATGGTGAGGAGGGCGCGCATCTTATTTGCGATAATACTGGCAAACGCCTCTTTTATATTTTCCAGAAACATCAGCGTCCACCCCCTTTATCCCCGACGATCTCCCCGTCCAGAAGCGTCACGATCCGCTGTGTCTCCGCCGCCAGCTCCTGGGAGTGGGTGATTAAGACCACAGTCTTGCCCTGCTCCTCGTGCAGCTTGTGAAACAGGTCCATCACCATATGGCCGGTCTTTGAGTCGAGGGCTCCGGTCGGCTCGTCGGCTAAAATGATCGCCGGATCATTGATCATGGCCCGGGCGATGGCCACACGCTGCTTCTGCCCGCCGGAGAGCTCATTCGGGCGGTGGTTCGCGCGGTCCGCCATATCCACCATCTCAAGCATCTCCATCGCGCGCTCCTTCTGATTTCGGATCTTTTCCTCCCCGTACATCAGGGGAACCATCACATTTTTTAACGCGTTCGCGCGCGGCAGCAGATTAAAATTCTGAAACACAAATCCGATCCTGCGGTTTCGGATATTGCTGCGCACCTCGTCGCTCATCTCGTTTACATCCTGTCCCTCCAGAAAATAATTTCCCGAAGTCTGCCGGTCGAGCACGCCGATGATGTTCATCAGCGTACTTTTTCCGGAGCCGGATTCCCCGACGATCGAGACAAATTCACCTTTGCTCACGCTTAAATCGATGCCGTGCAGGATCTCGAGTTCATTCGGCTTTCCTTCATAATAGGTCTTTATAATATGCTCCATCCGGATTACTGATTCACTCACTATCTCACAACCTCCACGCTTGTTGCCCCGTCCATGCTGCCCATGCTGCCGTCCGTCATGCCAAGATCCTGCTCGGAATACATCTGCTCCGGCGAGAAGGTCTGACCTTCCACGATCATCCCGGAATAGTCGTAGATCATCTTATCGCCTTCCTGTAACTCACCGCCCGTCACCTCGGTGTAGTAGTCCACCTCGTCGCCGAGCGTCACGCTCTTTTTCACCGCGGTCGCGGTGCCGTCGTCATTTCCCTCTGCGACGAGCACATAGGCGTCGCCGTTGTCGTCATAGCGGATCAGGTCGTAGGGAATCGCGAGCACCTCGCCCTTCTCCTGAATCATCACCTTCACCTTTGCCTCCATGCCCACCAGAAGCTCTGTGTTATCCAGTGCGATCTCTACGGAATAACCGCCTGCCGACTGTCCGTCCGCGGACTGCTCCTTGACGCGCACGACTCTGGAAACGGTGCCCTTAATCTCCTCCTCGCCGGTCGCGCTTGCCGTCACAACAGCGCTCATGCCCTCCTGGAGCTGTAAAATATCGGCCTCCGCAACCGTCGCCGACACTTTTAAAGCGCTCGTGTCCTCAATCGTTAAAATCGTGACCTTCTCGCCGTTGATATCCCCGACGCGCACATTGATCGCCGTCACAACGCCGCCGCAGGGAGCCGTGACCACGCAGTCCTCCAACTGTTCGCGCAGGCTCTTTAACGTGTCATTGGTCGTGGAATCCGCATCCTTATACCGGTTCAGCTCCACCTGCAGCTGGGCGTTCTCAATCGCGCGGTTTGTCGCGTCCACCGTCGTATTATAATTGTCCTTTGCGCTCTCTAACGCCCTGGTCGCGTTCAGCAGATTCGGAAATGTCTCGTCACCCGGGTTCGCGTCATACGCGCGCTGCGCGATGGTCACTCCCTCCTCCGCCTGAGTGATCGCGAGCTCCGCTTCCTTCAGCTGCCGCTCCTGATCCTCTCTCGCCTGCTGTACGGCATCCGCCGCCTGACGGTTATTGATGCTCTCGATCGCGCTTGCATTCGACTGCGACCGCTCTAATTCCGCGATCTTTTCCTCAATGGACGCGGAATCCAGTCTGCAGAGCACATCCCCGGGCTGTACGATATCACCCACCTGCACGTTCATCTCCGTGATCTCGGACACTGCCTTTGAGGTGACGTTCGTCCTGCTCACCCCGGCAACCGTCCCCTTTAAGGAAATCGTGTCGGAAAGATCCCGTTTCTGCACCGGCTCCACCTCGACCAGATTGCTGACCATCTCCACCTGTTCGCCAGCCTTATGTAAAAACGTCCAGATCACCGCCACGATGACCACAGCCACCACAAGCACGATTATCAGCACTTTTTTCTTCTTTTTCTTTGGCTTTGCCGCTCCGTTTGTTTTGTCCTTCATGATTTTTAGTCTCTCCCTTTTGCATTTTCAGTTTATGGTGATTGTATCACTAACATTTACAGAAAAAAACGGACTTAAGCAAATTTTAAGAAATCTTCATAAAACCTGTGCTTTTCCGTTTTTCTGTACCACTGTACTGTTGTGATAATACAATAACTATATCAGATTGTCAAGAGAGAGTTTGCAAAGCGTTACAGCAAAAAGCTCAGCCTTTCCCAAATCGCCGCGATTTTAAAAGCGCCGCACGGAATTCCGGCAGACCCGCCCTGCCCT
Organism: uncultured Roseburia sp.; assembly: GCA_947642555.1. Classification (GTDB taxonomy): domain Bacteria; phylum Bacillota; class Clostridia; order Lachnospirales; family Lachnospiraceae; genus Roseburia. Next base: position 126,913 of record CANRSX010000006.1, read on the forward strand.
GTTCGGTCACCGGTTTTACCCACCTCCCGCTTTTGGTATACCACAGCTCAAAGACAAGCCGGATCAGCTCGTCTGTGTACAGGAACGAAAAGACCGCCAGAAACGGAAGATGCCAGATCATACCCGCAGCCCAGGTCGCCGGGACGCTCACCGCAAACAGGCAGATGATTTCCAGAAGCGTTCCGAAAACCGCCTCTCCTCCGGCGCGATAGCAGCTGTTCATAATGTAGTTACAGGTGCGGACCGTCCCCGCCGCCAAATAGATCAGGATCATATATTTTCCGTAAAACATCGCCTCCGCCCCAAGGCCGAACAGCGAGAGCATCGGCCGGTTGAGCACAAAACCGGTCAGACAGATACAGAAGGTGATCGCCGGACATAAGACGGCAAATTTTTTCACGTACTGATAACCGTTCATGAGCCTGCCGGATCCGACCTCTTTTCCGACAACTACGGATGACGCGTCCGCAAGTCCGCCGAAGAAGGCGAAGACAAATCCCTCCAGGACACGAAACGCTGCCATGGCGGCGATCGCCGACTCCGCCTGATGTCCGATCACGATATTGATCAGCATCTGTCCGATCCCGTAAAAGAGCTCGTTGCAGAGGATCGGAAAGCATTTCTGTATGTATTCTTTCAGAAATCCCCCGCGCCAGTCAAATACCTCTCTTATGTGCAGCGCCAGCGTTTTCTGATCCCGCAGCAGAAACACGAGCAGCGCGCACACATTCACCATGCCGGATACCAGCGTACCGACCGCAGCGCCCGCGGCCCCCATCTTCGGCATGCCAAAGCGCCCGTAGATCAGCACCCAGTTTAAGATAAAGTTCGTGACCAGCGCAAGGATCGAGCAGACCAGCGGCGGCTTTACCCGCTCCGTCGAGCGCATCAGGAAGCTGATGATGACCGCGATCACCTGGAGCGGATAGGCGAAGCCAACGATCCGGATATACGGAATCCCGATCGCAATGATATTCTCTTTATCCGTGTAGACAGAAAGCATAAATTCCGGGCTGACAACCGCAACCGCGCCAAACAGCAGGGAGACCGCCAGCATACAGACCAGCGCAAGGCCGAAGGTCCGGCTGATGCCCTTTTCATTGCGCGCGCCCCAGTACTGGGCGAAAAATAAAAGTCCTCCGCCTGCGAAACCAAAATAACAGGAGAAAAACAGCGATGAGATCTGCGAGCAGATCCCGACTGCCGCCACAGCCAGTTCCCCCTGACTCCCAATCATGATCGTATCCACCATACCCGCCGTGGTGGATAAAAAATTCTGAAACGCGATGGGCAGTGCAATAGTGACCACTGTCCGGAAAAAACTTCCCCAGCTGATTTTTACATTCTCCATAGACGATTCCCTCACCATGTATCCAGACTGCCCTGCCGCCCTGGCAGAGACTGTAGCCTCCATTATACCCTGAAACAGATGGAATGCAAGAAGCATTGATACAGATGCGAAATTCACCCCTGTCTTATGGCAAAAAATCACCCCTCGCACAATCCCGAAATACCGTCATCATTTCCCGCGTCAGGGAAAGTCCCTCCTCATCATCCGGGATCTCACTGTAGTGCACCCACTCCGCCACTGAGAGCTCCTCCTCGTCGAGACGGATCTCATGCGTATCGTCAAGCTCGCAGAAATACCCAAGCAGCAGATTCGAGTCAAACCCCCACGGCTGACTCTTGTAGTATCGGATGTTTTTTACCCGCAGGCCGACCTCCTCGAACACCTCGCGCCGCACCGTCTCCTCGGCCGTCTCGCCGATCTCCGTAAACCCCGCGATCAGGGCGTAACGCTTGTAGTCGCGGTTCGCGTATTTTGTCATCAGAATCCGCTCGCCGTCCGTCACGCCGACGATCACCGCAGGCGCGATTTTCGGAAAAATCATATTCCCGCAGGCCGGACAGCGCAGCATACGCAGCTTCCCGTCCTGCTCTGTGGGATGCCCGCAGCGGCCGCAGAACCGGTTGTCGCGGTACCACAGGTACAGATGCCAGGCCGTCGCAGCCGCAAGCACCAGCTCCTTCGGGCGTATGCGACGGATGTCGAACATGCGGACATATTCATGACAGGAGACCTCAGAAGCTTCCCCCTGGCCGGGTTCTGTATCAGAGCTTTCGGCTCCAGAAGACCTTCGCCCTTCCGCACCCCCCTCCGGAAGATCCGCTAAAAAGAAGGATTTCCCGCCGATCTCAAACAGATAAATCAGAGCCGGCAGAGGTCTCTTTTGTCCCCCGCACCAGTCCTGCATTTCTTCAAACGTTGGAAATTCCAGTCTCTCCGGGAACTGCTTTAAACCGCTGTTTTCTCCGTCCTCCCCGCCCTCTGGCAGGCTTTTGTGTATGCAGACCGCATTTTCCCGGAATGCAAGGACGTAGTCCGAAGGCACGGGCTGCCTTTTCTGATACTGATTATTCAGATGAAGCGGTGCGATGTCCTGTATCATGGTTTTGTCCTTTCTGTGCGCTGTCACGATGGCCGTGGCATCCTCTCTGTCGGAGGCTGTTCGAAACATTTTACCACACCCCGAAAGATTCCGCTATATGCAGTTTTGCTGGAAAAGTTCAGCCATGCATCGCAAAATGGGCGAATCATGCTCGCATGAATGAGCACATTCTGCGGTGCATGGCTGAACTTTTCTGTCAAACGTGAAAAACTGTCAATATATAAAAAACCCGGCACATCCCGCAGGGATGCGCCGGGCCTGTCATATTGCACCTGGTTTCTCTCTCTTCTCAGATTATATTCTGCTCTGTCAGCTGCGCAAACTCCTCCTCCGTGAGCCCGAGCTGCTCCACGTAAACCGCATGATTGTCCTGTCCGAGCGTCGGCGCGGGGCAGTTGATCCGCGGCTTCATATCCATCAGCTTGACCGGGTTTCCGTTGACCGTCATTTTTCCGATCACCGGGTGCTCGATGTCGATAAACATTTCCCGCGCCTTTGCGATATGCTCATCCTCCACGATCTGCTTTACATTGAAAAGCGGAGCTGCCGGGATCCCTTTTCCGAGAACAATGTCCACGATCTCGTCCACCGTGCGCTGTGACGTCCACTCCTCGATATATTTTTTCTGGATCTCGTTGTTCTCCACGCGCAGCGGGATCGTTAAAAACCGTTCGTCGGTGATCATCCACGCCATGTCAAGCACCTCCGTGCACAGCTTCTCATAGAGCTTCTGATTGCCGCAGCCGATGATCACATGGCCGTCTTTCGCGCGATAAGTATCGTAGGGCGCAATCGAGGCGTAAGCGTTTCCGTTGCGCACCGGGAGCTCGTGCGATTTGAAGTAGCGGATGTACGCATTTTCCAGGCTCGCCACCACGGAATCCACGAGGGAGACGTCCACCCGCTGGCCCACGCCCGTTAACGTTCTCGCGTTGACGGCGGCCAGCACGCCGATCACTAAATTTAAGCCTCCTAAGATATCGCCCATCGCATTTCCGGAACGGGTCGGCTCGCCGCCCTTTTCCCCGGTGATGCTCATCAGACCGCCCATCCCCTGCGAGATGATATCATAGCCGGGACGGTCGGAATACGGTCCGTAGGAACCGAACCCGGAGACCGCGCCGTAGATCAGCCGCGGGTTGACCTCCTTTAAGACGTCATAGCCAAGCCCGAGCCGGTCCATCACGCCCGGACGGTAGTTTTCCAGCAGAATATCCGCATCCTTTACCAGCTTTAAGAAAATTTCTTTTCCCTTCTCCGATTTCAGGTTCAGCGTGATCCCTTTTTTATTCCGGTTTAAGTTCGCGTAATACATACTCTCGCCGTTCTCATACGGCCCGTAAGCCCTCGCGTCATCGCCGCGCCCCGGAACCTCGATTTTTAACACATCCGCGCCGAAATCACCGAGGATCGACGCGCCGAACGGCCCGGCGACTACTCTTGTCAGATCCAGCACCTTCAGATTCTGCAATGCCTGCATTCCCTCTCCCGTCTTCACTTCCATTTCCTGTTTCCGTCCTTTCCTTTTCTTTTCTCTATGTCATGATGCCTTTGGATTTAAAGCTCCAGCTCCTCAAACCCGGTGTCCTCCCGGAACCGCTCGTTCTGCACCGCGAGAATCTGCTGTGCGAGCCCGTATTCCTGCTGTTCTCCCGCCGCCAGGATCAGCCGGACGGTCTGTTCCCTCGTCAGATACCGGTTCTCACACGCCAGCTCTGTCAGCCTTTTAAGCGGCGTCCGGCCAGACGCGTCCGCTTCCATAAAATACGCTGCCCGGCCGGCGTACGTTACGAGAAGCTCCAGGTAAAACCGTTCCATCTCCTCCGTAAGCCCGTGCGGACAGGAAAGCCGTGCAATCGCCATCCGCCCCGAAAAATCCAGCCGGAACGCCTCTTTTGCCAGCCGGTCGGCCGCCTCTGGCCCGGCGGAAAAGAACAGCTCCGGCAGAACGGCCAGCCTGCCGAAGTTCGGATCGCAGCGCAGTATGGTATCCTTTTCCATCGGAAGGCCGATCCGCACACAGACCGTCCCGTCCGGATCGCAGCGCTCCATCCACTGTAAATCGGCCGTGTGGTGAAACGCGGTCGGGTGCACCCGCACGGTGTGATGCCAGGGGATGTCGGTTCCGGCTGACGGCACGGGCGGATCCGCACTGGCGGCAGCCTGAGACGGCCGGCAGCACGGCACAGCATCGGCGGATCCGTCCCCGTCCGGCTCCTGCTTTGCGGCAGCATCGCAGACTGACAGACACCGTATCCCGCTGCTGTTAAAGGTTTCTGCTCCGATCGATCTCACACTGTCCGGCAGCCAAAGGGTTTTTAGCGAATTACAATTGTAAAATACTCCGGTTTCCGGCATCGCCTCACGTGTCCCTTCCGGCCAGAGGCCGATCTGCTCTATCCCCTCCTCCAGGATCACCTCGCGCAGCCCCGCGCATTTTCCGAACGCCCCCGCAGGCAGCTCTTTTACGGAGCCGGGAATCCGGATCCGGGCAAGTCTCCCGCAACACCAGAACGCGTATTCACCGATCTTCGCAAGCCCTTCCGGCAGTATGATTTCCACCGGGCCGCCCGCGTCCTGTTCCTCATATTCCAGCTCGCGCCCGTGCTTCATGCTAAACGCGCTGAACGAAATCACCGCTTCCTCTGCAAGCTGCGCCATCCGGGCCGCGGGCAGATGATACGGGGCAAATGCCAGCGGCGCGATCTCCGTGACCGGATGTCCCTGCACCTGCCCGTGCACCGCTGCAATATCACACTGATCCGCCCGCGGCCAGCGGCAAAGCGCCGCCGTGCCGTCCGGCCTCAGCTCATATTCCGCCAGACTCCCGTTTTTCCCTGTCGGTATGTATATTTTTTCAGCCATGCTCTCCCGCCTCATTTTCGACGTCCGTAATCCGTCTGATCAGCTTTTCTTCCCTTGCCGGCAGCGATCCGGCCTCAGCGGCACGCAGCCAGGCTTCATTCGGGAACTGCCCCAGAAACGCGGCGGACTGCGGCGCCGCCAGAAGATCGCTGACCGCCATCCCGAGCTCATTTCCAGCGCCGTATGCCTCTGTCAGAAACGAAAGCGCGCACTCCAGCGCGCATGTTACGCTCTGCTGTTCTTCTCTGAGCGCCGAAAGCCGCTTTTGGTATCGCTGTCTCTGATGCTGCCTCTCCTGCTCTTCTGCCGCGTCCCGGCCGGCCGTTTCCGGGTGATCCTCGCGCAGCTGCCCGCGGAGCCGCTTTAATTCCTCCATCTTTGCCATCACATTTCCCATACGCCGGATCAGCGCCTCTGTCAGCATCCCGGTCAGCGCGATCCGTTCATACGGATCCGCGTCCGCCGCCGCGCGAAGCGTTTCCCCGGTATGGGCGCCGCTTAAAATCAGGGACACGTCCAGCGCCCCCTGATACCGCTGATAAAACCGGTAATACGCGGCAAATTCCTGCGTGATTTCCGGATGCTGCATGAACTGGGCGATCACATCTTCACTGACCGTAAGCCCCAGCTCCTCGCGCATCTTAAGATTTTCAGACAGATCCTCCCAGCCGCGCGGCGTGACGACCGCCGTGTACTCCGCGGTCTTTTCCATCACGCAAAAATGCTCGGGATGGCTGTCCAGATAGGCCAGCACTGCGCCGGAAACCTGCCGCTCCAGTGCGTAGCGTTTCCACACCCGGTAATCCGGCTCAGCCTCCATGTATAAAAGCCGGTCAAGAATCGCGATTTCAAACTCCCTGGCATTCCGGTTGTATTTTTTCGGGTTGCCCGCCGTAACGATGACCCAGCCCTCTGGCAGCCGGTGCCCGCCGAACTGCTTGTATTGTAAAAACAAAAGCATCGGCGGAAGCAGCGTCTCGGAAATGCAGTTGATCTCGTCCAAAAACAACATGCCCTCCCGGCAGCCGGTCTCCTCCATACAGTCATACACGCTCGCGATAATCTCGCTCATGGTATATTCGCTGACCGCATACGACACGCCGCCGTATTCCTTCTGCACGATCATGGGAAGGCCGATCGCGCTCTGTCTCGTGTGGTGCGTCATGGAATACGCCACCATTCCGATCCCAAGCTCGCTGCTGATCTGATGCATGATCGCCGTCTTGCCCAGCCCCGGCGCGCCCAAAAGAAACACCGGCCTCTGCTGCGTCAGCGGAACCCGGTAACGCCCGTTTTCATCCTTTGCCAGGTAGATCTGTATCGTCTCCCTGATCTGCTGCTTCGCGCTGGCTATATCCATATCCGCTCCCTTTCCTTTCCGGCCGCACCGCGTCTTACATCTGCCCGGGCAGAATCCTCTCTCCCGGGCGGCTTACTCCACCACGATCTGACCGCCGTCCATAACCGCCCTCACCGCCCAGTCCGGCACTTCTGGCAGCCGGTACGCCTGTTTTTTCATCAGAAACGCGGTCGGGTAATCCGGCCCGGTTTCAGGATACGTCCCGAGGCCGTCCGTAAAATAAATCAGCCCCTGGGGACATTCCATCCGGCCTGCCGCCCGCTCCCCGGCAATATAGTCAAATACCGGCACAAAATCCGTCCCGCCGAGTCCTCTGATCTCAACGTTCTCTCTGCGGTCGTAAAGGCCGCCCTGCCCTTCGATCACCGTGACCTCCTGGATCTTCGCGTCGCACTGGATCACGTGGATCCTCGAGGTCCCGGAAAAGAAATCCGGCTGTCTGAGCACAGCGAAGGTCTGACTGATAAAATCCCGGATCTGTTCGCCCAGCACGCTGCCCGACGTGTCAATTGCTATGACAAATTCCCGGATTTTGTGATCGTCCCGGTATTCTAACGGCTCGATCAGCGGAATATTTCCGTAGCAGCGCAGGCCGTATTCATAAAAAATCAGATCAAATTCCTCCTGGGAAACCGCGATCGTCTCCTCCCAGTTTCCGAACTGCTCCAGGAATTCGCGGTAGTCCATCCGGCTTTCATGAACGCGGATCTTCTCCCGGCCTCTCCCGGCTGCCGCGGAACGGTTTCTCTGTATCTGATCCTTTTCCTTTATCTCCCGGCGGAGCTGTTCCCATTCCTCCGCCTCCCGGCCCGGATCGCGGTCCCAGAACCGCGGCTGCCCTTCCTGCTGCTTTTCTCCCGGCTTCCGGCTCTCTTCCTGTCCGTTTCCCGTCTCTTCTGCATCCGTTCCTTCCGCCGCGTCCTCTTCCTCTGCGGCATTTTCTTCGATCGCGGCGTTTTTTCCCTTAAGGCTGTCCGCATCCTCACCGTCGCGGCGCTCTGCCCGGTTCCCTGTTCTGCCGCCCGCCGCCTGCGCCTTATCCCTTCCATACCAGAGAGCGTGGCTGTCGCGGCAGAACAGCTCGCGCAGCGCTTCCGTCTCCTCCTTACGTTCCCTGAGCTCTGTCAGATACCGGCAGAGCGCGGGCGCCGAGGTCCCGCCCGCTGCCTGCGTCAGCCGCTCATACTCCAGGCGCTCTAAGAGCTTCTGGCCGGACTGCAGGCTCACATCCCGCCAGGCAGCTTTATCCTGCCGGGCTGCTTTATGCTGCCGGGCTGCTTTATGCTGCCCTTCCGGCCCTGACATGAGAATCCCTTCCACGGTGATATCACAGGCGAGATCCCAGAGATCCGGCTCCCCCGCCTGCCGATACACATGTCCCAGCAGGCAGTGAAGCAGCGTATGTAAAAGTTCCCGGCTGACCGCGGAGGGATCCTCTGCAAAACATGCCGGCAGGCTCTTTGCATCATAGTAAAGATACTTCCCGTCCGTCTGAAACACCGCGTCGTATAACGCCGGCCCCTCCGCCGGGATCAGACGCTGCACCGCCCGAAAAAGCTCTTTGTGCTGTGTCAGGATCCGAAGCTTCGCCAGGGACAGCGCTTCCGCCGCAAGCTCACTGCCGGCGGTTTTATATCTCTCCATCTTCCACGTGGATCTTCATGCGCATCACGGCGCTTCCCATGGATTTCCCGAGGCTGTCGAGCCGCAGGCTCATCGTCGCGCCGCCGCCGAGCGCGTGCTTCATCACGAAGTTGAATCCGCCAAGGCTCGGCACCTCATAGCGGGTGATCTCGCCCTTTACCATATCGCCGAAAAAGGCGTGCAGCTTTTCGGGCGTCACCTCGCGCTCGATGATCTTATAATATTCCGGTTTTCTCGCATAGACGCAGACATTGCTGGTGTCTCCCTTGTCGCCGCTCCGCCCGTGCGCGATATCATTCAGATAAATCTCTGGCATCGTATCCCTCTCCTTTCCTGCTAGACCTCCAGAATATGCGCCTTAATGTCAAGCGCATCCCGCGGCACCGTCGTCGGCCAGAGTGCCATGACCTCCTGTACATGCGCCCTGCCGCCAAAGAAGGATGCTCCGGGCGGTCCGTTTAACTGCAGCGGGCTGATCTCCGGGATGATCTTCGCACACTCGCTTTTGTCCTCGGAAAAGACCGCGATCCGCATCACGCACTCGTTTAAGTTCTTTAACGCCTCCTCGCTCATATCGGCAACCCCCAGATGCAGGCTGTTTAACCCGATATAGCTGATATGGATGTCGTCCGCCTTCATGCCGCGGCGCATCATTTTTTTCATGATCACATCCGCGCAGTATTTTGCCTTTTCGTAGGCGTCCGGCCACGCGAAGCTTAACATGGAGACCGTCTTCCAGCCCTTGTGGTAGCCCACGCAGAGCTTTAAGGTGTCCGGTCTCGGTTTTCCCTTTACATTTCCCACGCGCACGCGATCCGGCCCCATCTGGGTGATGGTTGAATTACTGATGTCGACATTCACGTCCGGCGTCAGATAATTCGCCGGGTCGTGCACCTCATATAAAAACTGCTCCTTCACGCTCTGCTCACAGATGATGCCGCCGCAGTTTTTCGCCTTCGTGACCTCAAAGGTATCCTCCGTCAGCTCCGCGATCGGAAATCCGAGCTCATCCATCTGCGGGACGCCGCGCCAGTCGTACATGTAGTTGCCGCCTGCCCCCTGCCCGCCGCACTCTAACAGATGGCCTGCCATGATGCCGCGCGCGAGATTGTCCCAGTCGTCGTCCGCCCAGCCGAACTCATAGGCCAGCGGCGCCAGAAACAGCGCGCTGTCCGCCGCACGCCCGGTCACGACCACGTCCGCGCCCATGGAGAGCGCTTCCTCGATCCCCTCGTGGCCGATATACGCATTACAGTTGTAAATCTTGTCGAGGATCTCATGAAAATCCCCGTCGTAATCAAAATTCGGGAACGTCCATCCTTCTTTTAAGAGCTGCGGAATCTTTTCCCGGATGGAATCTCCGGTGACATAGCCGATCTTATAGCCCTTCATGTCCTGACTCTTCGCAAATTCGTGGATCGCGTCCACACAGCCCTGAATGTTCATTCCTCCGGCGTTGGTGCAGATCTTAATCTTTTTCTGCCACGCCTCTTTTCCCGCCTCCTTTAAGATACGGGTGACAAAATCAGGCGCAAATCCCTTTGCGGGATCCTTTAACTGCTGTTTTGCCATGATGGAAAGCGTCAGCTCCGCGAGATAATCGCAGCCCATATACTGGATACAGCCTTCCCTGATCATGTGGATGGCAGCGTCCGGGGAATCGCCCCAGAAACCCTGGCCACCGCCGATCGCGATTTTTTTCATGGTATCGTCTCCTTTCCTGCCGGCTCTTATTTTATCCCCCGGGTCTGCCGCCGGCTGCAGCCGGCCGGGGTGGCAGCATTCCCTTTGTTTTTCACAGATCCGCAACGGGAAGCTCGATGTATGACTCCTGCCCTGCGCCGCAGAAAATCGTCTGATGCGCATCCCTTACTTTCTCCTGCTGCGACCACACGCCCGGATAGTTGGAGTGCACCGCGTACTGCGGGAAATCGGAGGAGGAGATATCCACCCGGATCCGGGAACCGGCGCTCACCTTCCACGCGATATCCCACATTTCCACACAGACGTTTGTCTGTTCCCCTGGTATGTATGCTGCCGTGTCAGTCTTTTGCGCGAAATCCGCGTCAATTGTCGTGATCGAGGAACGGATATTGACCGCGCGGCCGTCCTCCTTTATCTCCATCACCTTTGCGGTAAATGCCGTGTCCTCACAATCGCTTGCAACGGTCAGATGCACCCGGATCTTACCCGTGATCACAAACTCTTTTTCCACCGGCTCCGACACAAAGGAAATCACATCCTCCCGGTATCCCGGCTCTGGCTGATACATGCTTCCCACCTGATCCATGGATTTTAACATGGACTCTGCGCCGTGGGAGGGCACCGGATCGTCAGGCCGATAGATATAACCGGTCTTCGTGCCGGGTTTTCCTGCGGTATCGGTCAGCGAAAAGGCCGTTTCACAGCATTCGCTCTTTTCCGCGGTGAGATAAAGCTTACGATTTTCCTTTACCGGCACCGGCCAGGACGGCAGCTCCTCCCAGCGGTCCGCACCGATCAGGTAGATCCGCGCCGAACGCTCCGGGGTCTGCTCTTTTACCAGCAGGGTGGTAAACCACTGTACCATGGAGGCGACCTCGCTGTTTTCCAAATGCTCTGGGGTGCACCACTCCAGGCAGTTCATGGAGCCGTGGTTCCAGCAGCCGATGGAGAGCGTGCTCTTCTCCAGCGTCTCCTTATTTAAATTCGCATAGGACTTTAGCGCGCTTCCCAGATGATGATCGTACCAGCCCTCCGTGACATAGAGCGGAATCTTCACCTTTGCCGGAATCTCGCGAAGCTGCTTCCAGAAGCCCTCCTGCCAGTAGGGATCGCCCTCCTTTGTCGCGGTGATCCAGCTGCGGTACCAGGGGATCTTTTTCCCCCACAATTTCTCGTCCACCTCATAGTGCGGCCGGAAGCGGCAGCTGTCCATATAATCCGCCTCCACCGGGAACCCGGCGTTTTCCATCGCCCAGGATGTCAGCACATCGTGCCGGAACAGCCCCTTCTGATACGCTGAGGTAAACCGGTCCGTGCCGTACACGCCTAAGTACATCCCTTTTACCTTATCCGGCACGGCATCCGCCATACACCAGCCGGTCAGCGCCAGGTAGGAATCGCCCCAGTAACCGATGTTTTTTACCCAGCTTTCCTCCTGCAGCCATGCCGTCGTGGCAAGCCCGTCCGCGCGCTCGTTCACATTCGGATCCCACTCTCCCTCCGATCCGCCGGTCCCGCGGCAGAACTGAACGATGTAGATGAATCCTCGCCGCGCCAGGCTCTCCCCGTGCACCCGGTAGGCCCCCATCACATGCGCATAGGGCGAGCGCTGTAAAATCACCGGATACGCGCCGTCTCCTCCGCAGCTGCTCCCGTAAAAAATAAAGGTCTGCAGCTTCACGCCGTCCGGCATCGGAAGCATGAACTCGTGAACCTTCACGTCCTCACTGACCACCGGAAGATCCAGCGCATCGTATTCCCGCTGCAGCTGACGCAGCATTTCCATAAAAAATTCTTCCATACCTCTGATCTCCTCCTTTCTTCCTCCGTTAAGTACAACGTTGTATCTATGAATTTATCATAGCACAAACTGCGCCATTGTCAATAGTAAAACGTTGTACTTTTCACAAAAGTTCAGCCAGTCGGAAGCGCATGGAGGAAAATCGTGCCCGCACGAATTTTCATCCATCGGTTTCGACTGAGGGAGCGCCCGTATATGAGCAAAAAGCAGCCGTGAAACGGCGGAGAGCGCTGTAAGCGCGGTTTTGCGAATGGCGCGGGCTGAACTTTTATTTAAACCCCTCAGCCAGCCGGAAGCGCACCACAAAAAGAGCCGCCGCATGTTCCGTTCCTGCGGCAGCTCTTTCCCCCTTCACGATTCCTCGCATCCTCTCTCACGATACTCCGATTCGCCCTATGCAATCTTTGCTCTCAGCTCTGCAATCTCCCGTTCTGTATCTGTCCGTAACTCTGCGATTTCCTTCTGTGTCTTCTCGTAAAGCGCTTCGGTCTTCTCTACACGATATCTCAGGCCGGAAACCATCACATCATGTACATAACACTTTTCTGAAGCTCAATCGACGCATTCAGCTTTTCGATCAATGTGATGTGATTCTCCGCCAGAAACTGAATATTGCGATTCGTTCTGTTCTCGAGTGTCAGCTCAATTCCCGTCAGGCGTTCCTCCACTCCTGTCACACGTTCCTCCACTCCCGTCACACGTTCCTCCACTCCCGTTAGCCGACCCTCGACATCCACCATCCGGTTCTCAAGGCCTGTCAGCCGGACCTCGACCTCCGTCAGCCGGTTCTCAAGGCCTGTCAGCCGGACCTCAACATCCGTCAGCCGGTTCTCAAGACTCGTTAGCCGGACCTCGACCTCCGTCATACGGTTCTCAAGACTCGTCACACGCTCCTCAAGGCCCGTCATTCGTTCCTCAAGACTTGTCATCCGTTCCTCAAGACTTGTCATCCGCTCCTCAAGACTCGTCATCCGCTCCTCAAGGCCCGTCATTCGTTCCTCAAGACTTGTCATTCGTTCCTCAAGACTTGTCATTCGGTTCTCAAGGCCTGCCATCCGCTCATCAAGCAGACCAGCAATTGCCTGCAGATCTTCCTTTGTCAGCGACATCCTCTTCTTCTCCTTTCCCTTCTCCATATCCCTCCTGTTTCTTAAGAGATTATAACATGATTAGGAAAAAGTGTCAAATATCGAACATGATTTTTGTGCAAAACTGCCAAAAGAATGATTGTCGTGAATCTGTATCTTCCTATATTGTATCTCACGCCTCCTGTCTCCGCCGTTCTTCCAGCTCAGCCTTAATCTTTGGCATCTTTTTCTCCAGCGTATACAGCTTCCACAGAATAACCGTCAGAAGCCCGGTGATAACGGGAACGCCGTACATCAGGATCCGCAGCCCCCAGAAGGTCTCCGGCAGCAGCTCCGTCATATTGCTGTCATAGTGCATCAGCGTCAGCGCAATCCCGAGAAACAGGGAACCCAGCGCGGAGCCTGCCCGTTTCATGAAGCCCTGTACGCTTCCCATGGAACCCTCCATGCGGTGCAGCCCTTTGTACTCGTTGTAATTCGCATTATCCAGAAGCAGCACGCTGACTAAGTATGTATCCGGCAGATTTCCCATAGAGGAAAAAATATAACAGATCAGCAGTACCGGGATATTGTCATAGAAAAGAAAGCTCACCAGCGCTGCCGCTGTGGAAAGCGCCGCTCCGGCGATCAGGGTCTTCTGCACTCCAAACTTATCCAAAAGCTTCGGCAAAAACGCAAGTCCCACGATGGCAATCGCGCTGACCCCCGCAAACAGGCTCTGAATGGACAGATCCCCGAGGATCCACTGGAAATAATAAACGCTGACGCCAAGGCTCCCGACGATACTGCCCAGAAGCGTCACCAGAAGGATGATCCACAGATACCGGTTGGAGCCTAACATTTTAAAAATCTGTGAAAGTTCCAGCTTCTCCTGCTCTTTTCTGGTATAAACCAGGTCATCCCGCTCTTTTACAAACAAAAACCGGCAGAAGCCCAGCAGCGCAAGAGGAATACCGATCATCGCCGCCATCCGGGTCCACCCGGACACATCCGTGCCCGCTCCCTTTACCAGCACTGGCACCAGCATCCCGCAGAAGATCCCGGAAAAGCACATAAAGATCCCGCCGTAGGAGGACATGCGGATGATCTGCTTCTCGTTAAAGGCCCGAAGCCGGAACACGGTCTCCCCCGCGTTTAACAGCGTCGTAAACACTGCGTTGGAGAGCACGTAAAACACGACCACCCAGGCCACCTTTCCCGTGTTCGACAGATTTGCGGGGCAGGAAAACAGTAAAATCAGCGTGATCCAGGTTCCAAACAGACAAAAGTCGTATGGTCTTCCCCGCCCCATCTTCGTGTTGGTCCTATCCACAATATACCCGGCCAGAATATCCGTCACACCGTCGATGATCTTGGACGCCGCCAGCAGCGTTCCCACGATCAGGGGACTTATGCCAATCACATCCGTGCAGAAAAACTGCAGATAGCCCAGCAGCATGATGATCGCGGTATCCGAAATCTCCCTGGAGTGCCATGCCCAGAATTTTTTCGCCCCGACTCTTCCTTCCAGGTCTTTTTCTTTTTTCTCTTTCCGAAACATATCGTATCTCCTCTCTTTCCTGCGGCGTATCCTGCCGCCTCCTCCTTATTCTTCTCCGAACAGCTTCCGTTTCAGATACGCAATCATGTAGTCCTGTCCGTCCGCCTCGCTGGCCGCAAAGGCATGCCGTCTCCCCGGAAACCACTTTCCGGTCACCTCGCACCCTGCCTGCATCAGCTTCCCCGCATAGAGTTCCGCCTCCTCCCGCAGGGAATCATGCTCCGCGGAAATCACCAGGGCATCCGGCATTCCCGTCAGTTCCTCCGGGCTCTGCCAGAGCGGCGAAATCCTGGCGTCCTTCGCATCCATGCCCTCCGGCCGGTAGCAGGCGTCAAAAATCTCCGCATCCTCAGGCGGCACCGCGCCTTCCGCAAAATATTTCTCTGCGGCCGGCGTGAAAAAGTCCAGCGGCGGACAGTTTAACACCTGGGCAAGAAACGGGTGTCTGCCCTGATTCCGCAGCATCCGGCAGACCGTCGTCGCGATATTTCCCCCGGCGCTGTGGCCGCCGATGGCCATCCGGTTCCGGTCGAAGGGAAATTCCGCCTCCCGTTTCCAAATCTCCTCCAAAAGATCCAGCACATCCTCTTTGTCTCCCGGGCAGACCGTCTCCGGCGCCAGCCGGTAGCTTAGGTTCACCACCCAGATCTGTAATGTCACATGCAGCTTTGCGCAGAAGTCCGCATCCGCCTCCGGGATCCCCGCCACAAAACCGCCCCCGTGTATGTTAAAAAAGACCGGGGCTCCTGCCGCCGCCTCATACACAAAGACCTTTGATTCCCCGGCCCGGGTCGGCAGCACCACCGGGGTACCCAAATCCGCAGTACTGTTCTCCCGGCAGAGACGGTCCTCCTTACGCATCCGGGCCACCAGCTCCTGTTTCTTTGTCTCGTTCATTCCCTGTCCCTCTTTCTCTTTTCGTTCTCATTCCTTTTCCCTGCCCCACCCGCAGCGCGGTATCGCGGTACTGCATCGGGCTGCTCCCCGTGTACTTCCGAAAGACCTTCGTAAAATAATTCCGCGTTCCGAACTGCAGCTTTTCGCTGATCTGCTCCACGGTGAGGTTCGTCGTGGACAACAGGATTTTCGCGTAATCCACACGCACCTGTTTGATATAATCCAGAAGCTTTACCCCCATCTCCTTCTGAAACAGCCGGGACAGATAATACTCCGTGTACCCGGTCTGCCTGGCCATCTCCTTTAAGGTCACCGGTTCCGAAAGGTGCGTCCGGATATAATCGCAGCACAGGTATACCGGCTTTGACAGGGACGCGTACTCCTTGTGGACAATGACCTGGTCGATAAAGGTATCCATCATTTCCCGGCAGAGACGGATCAGCTCCGTCACGGTTTTCTGTTCCTCCGCACGCCCGACAAACATGTTTTCTGTTTCCTTTGCCGTCTTCACCGGCACCCCGCCCTCCATGGCCGCCCTGGCGCACTGCGAGATAAAAATCAGCACCGTATTCCTGGCGGAACGCTCCGGACTCTGCCCCGGATGCCCCATGTGCGCCCCGCGGGTAAACAGGTCGAGCAGGTCCCCGTAACCGTGATTCCCATCGCGCACATACGTCAGCAGCATCCGTTCCCGGTGATGCTCCTGCTCATAATCAATCCACTTTTCCGCTTCTGTCAGATCGGTTTTCATCCCGTCCGAAACCTGCATCAGAAGCTTCATATCCTCTCCGTCCACAAACCCGATCGCATAGTGCAGCGACCTGGCCAGATGCTGAAACTGCTTTACATCCACAACGGGCAGATTATGCAGAAGATGGCGGCAGCCGCCCGAAAACTCCTTTGAGAGATTCCGCCTGCGGAGGGCGTCGTCAATCCCGGTCAGGGAATCCCGGTCACAGAAAGCCGGCCCGATCACGAAAAATCTCCGCTCCGTATCCACGCACGGGATATACTCCCCCAGCCAGACCAGGCCGACCGGATCGCTCATCAGAAAAGGCATCTCCGGCTCATCCCTTCTGGAGAGGGCAAACTCCTGGCAGTTCCCCAGCTGAAAAAAATGCAGCAGTTCCTTTTCATGAGGGCAGTTGGTATAATACAGCTCCCCCTCCCCGGAAAAATACCAGGTCCACAGCCCGTAGCTGTGATACACCATCCCGGAATACAAAAGCAGCCGCTCCTCCACACAGTCAAACACGCTCATACCCGACTCCTCATCCGTAACGACGTTATTCCTCCACAATCACCCGCACGCGCGCAATATTTTTCACCTGGGTGAAATAGTCCCCCGCGTCCCCGGTTCTGCTGACCGATACCCGCACGGATGCAAAATAGGTTCCCGGCTCCTCATAGGCGTGCTCAAACCGAAGCTCCCCGGTGGCGAGACCATCCTCCTCCCCGGTGGTAAAGTTTCCTTTATGGGAAAACACGGTCAGCGGCTTTTTTACCAGACTAAGCGTCAAATCCGAGGTCACGTCGTAATCCATGGCCGTGACGACGCCGGTTCCCTCCGGCGCAACGGCTTTTGCGTAAAAGTGCACCGTCTCCCCGGGCTTTACACGGGCGCAGGTCTTCCCCTCCGCCAAAAGCACGGGCACGCACTGCACGCCGCCCCTCTCCTTCGCGCTCTCCGGCAGCAGGATCTGTCCGTCCGCCAGCTGATAGCGTGTGCTCTGCACCGGTTCTATGCCGCGCTACTGCCAGTCCGAGATATCTAACAGCGCCTGGTGAAGGGCCCCCATGTAATTGGTGATCATATTGTTTTCCAGCCAGGAGACGTTTCCGTGCATACACCGATCCATGTAGTACAGTCTGAAATCCTCCTCGCTTCCCTTTTCCTTTTTCACGGTCTGCCGGTACCAGTCTGCGCACCAGGGACAGGTGAATTCATCCATCATGGCCTGGATGACGATCACCTAAATCAGGATCCTCCGGCACCTGATGCCGGTAGTAGGACTGGATGGCAATATAATCGGAGTTGTCGATGACCACCTCGTCTCCCGGCTTTAATTTCCTTACCAGGCCGGGGAGATCGCTGACCCCGAAGCAGAGTCCCGGTATGAGACTGTTTCCCCGCAGCTCTTTTACGGTCAGCTCCGTGCCTGCCCCCTCTCCGGTCATCACGAGAAGCTTTGCGCCCATGAGATAGAGATCCTCCCCCTCTGGAGCATCCTCCAGCTCCAGACAGATATCCCTGCCGTCCGCCACCTTTTTGTGCCACGCCGCGTTCACATCATTGTCATAGCCCTCCACCGCGGCTTCCCCGGCTTCGGCCTGTTCCCCCGGCAGATGAACCCCGCGGATTTTCGTGGAAAACACCAGGCGGTCCTTTGCGGCGCTGCTGTCCGGATCCGTCCCCAGATAACCGGGCACCGTCCAGAAATCGTCAAAATATCCGGTATCCCCCCGCTTTACATGGGGGATCTGCACCGGCAGGGAACCGTCATTGATAAAGCCTTCCGCTTCCAAAAACCAGGCCCTGGGCGGAAATCCCATGGCGGTGATCTCCTTTAACATAAACGCCTCGTCCTCATTCAGTCCCTCGTACATATCGCCGCTGCCGACTGCGTCGAGGGCGTCCACGATCTTCCCGAAGACATGCCGCAGGGCCCGCTGTCCCTGTGCGTGCAGGGTGATGGTGTTCGGCAGGGATACCGGCGATCCGATGACAAAGGGCACCGCGCCCTCCCAGGCGCTGGTATTCTCGATGCAGGCGATGGTCTTATACGCGCCGCCGCTGCCGCCGTACACATACCCACAGGGCCTTTTACATCCGTAGAGTTCCATGGCATACGTCCGCGACGCCTCCGCCACGGCCGCGCTGGACTTCCAGAGAATCGTCGGATCCGCCTGGGCTCCGAAGGCGTGGGCCGATCCCATATTGCTCTCCACAAAATAAGCGCCGTGGGTCAGGGCAAAGGCGCTCTCGTCATCCTCCCCGTCCTTCCCAAGAGACGCCATCTCCTCATCCGGCCCGGGAAACGGGGACAGATACTGGAAAAACCTCCCCGAAAACCGCTCCGCCGGCGGGAAGCACCAGGAAAACTTTACCGACTTTTCCCGGAAGCCGCCGTGAACAAACAGATAAGGCACCTTCGTCCCGTCCGATAAAAAACGCTCCCGCTCTTCCCGGATATCAATGTAGAGATCCCCGAAGGCCGGATCCGCCGCCGCATCATAAATCTTCTTTTCCATTCCGCTCTCCTTTTCTGTAAAACTCATTCCCACTGTATCTTATCTTCTTCCAGTCGGCAGGCCTTCCGGCGGCACCGTAATCCGGCGCCGGCACAGCATACCGCAAAACGTCTGACCAGACAGGAATCTCCATCTCTTAACAGGTCGCGCCGCCGTCGATGACGAAATCCGCTCCTGTCACAAACCGCGACGCGTCCGACGCCAGGTACAGCGCGCAGTATGCGATATCCTCCGTATTTCCCAAAAGCCCCAGCGGGGATTCCTGCTCGTAGTGGGCCTTTAGATCCGGCCGCTCTAATATCCCCTCCGTCATCTCCGTGATGATAAGCCCCGGATAAATGGTGTTCACCCGCACGCCCATGGGGCCCAGCCGCTTCGCAAGGTTTTTCGATAAACTCTTTACCGCCCCCTTGGCGGCCGCGTACATCACCGGCCCCCTGGCTCTCAGCGCTGCCAGGGAAGAGATGTTGATGATCGAACCGACCCCGTTTTTCGCGCATTCCGGGTACGCGTATTTGATGGTCATCACCGGGAATCCAGGTCCACAGCCATGGTCTTACGGTAATTTTCCGTGGAAAATTCCTGCTCCAGATCCCCGTTTGCGCCCCTCGAGCCCGCGCTGTTTACCACGATATCGAGTCTGCCGAATGTTCGCAGGCACTCCTCCACCGCCGCGCGGCAGCCCTCCTCCTGCGAGAGATCCGCCGCGACATAACTACAGATACCTCCTTCTGCCGCAATCTCCTCACAGACCTCTGCGAGTCTGTGTTCCCTTCGCCCTGTGATCATGACGCTGGCGCCGTTTTTTGCAAACATTTTTGCACAGCCCCTTCCGATCCCGGAGCCGCCTCCTGTGATGAGCGCCACACGCCCGTCCAGCCGGAATGCTTCCATTGCCGTCCCTCCTGTCTCTCCTGTACTTCCTGCGCCGTTTATATCGCTTTCACACCCTCCGGGATTTTGCAGAGCCCTTCGTGCAATTCCACCATCATCCCGTCCGGCCCCCTGAAATAGGTAAACCGGAATCCAGGAATCGTTTTACTCTCCGTCACCGGGGCCATCAGCTCATATCCGAGGGCCGTAACGCGCTCCGTCACCGCCCTGATGTCCTTCACCCGCAGCATAAAATGCATGGAACCGATGTCGCTGTGATTCATCGGCTCTTTTGGCTTCGCGGGCGGATCCACATACTGGTGAAGCTCCAGATCCACGCCGCCCTCCCCGCGCAGCATCAGCACATGCATCACCTGCCGGTCTGTCCCTGAGAGCTCCTTTGCCGGCTGGATCTGATTCCTCGCCTCAAACACCACCTCCATGCCGAGGGTATCGCAAAACAGTTTCAATTCTTACTATAACAAAATCCGGTTATCACACACGATAACCGGATTCGTTCTGATAGTGACAAATTTGCTTTCTTAAGAACAGGAACGCTTTATCAGGATGCGGTTTTCCCCTTCGGAGAGCTTTCTGCTGCTCCCGTCCGGCAGGATCAGTTCCCCGGACATCCCGGCAGGCAGAGTGAAAAAACAGCATATCCATTTCTTTTTGTCCATAACCGCTGTACGATCAGGCTGCGTCTCCACAGACACGGCTGCTTCCGCCAGCATATTCCGAAACGCATCATCTTCCTGCACCGCTTCCGCGGCAGGCCGGTACCAGAAGGATACGACCCCTTTCGGCGTCGCGGCCTGCCCTTTGATCCCGGTTACATACTCCAGGTGGGGCTGCACCCGCAGGCTCTTCCAGCCCGGCTCCGCCGCCTCCACCCCGGCGAGCTTTCGCATCATCTCATACATAGGCAGGGCGCTCCAGGCGTGATTTTCGCTGCGTCCGTTTTCCGGCTCCTCCGGGCAGGTGGTACAGTGCTTCTCCAGAAGCCCGCTCCAGCGCGCCATGAGCGGCTTTGTCTCCCCGTAAAGCCCCTCCTGCTCCAGTGCCCGGAACAGCTCATAGCTGGTGGAAAAGGAACAGCGGATCACATCCGGCTCCCGCATCGCTAAGAGCAGCATCCTGCGCCGCTCCTCTTTCTCCCCCATCCCGTTTAAGGCCGCCCAGCTCTGGGCATGCTGGGAAAACTGCAGGACATCCGGCCCTTCCCTATACATCTGTCGATCACTGTCCCAGCTGAGCTCCCTCACACGGCCTGTGATCTGCTGCTGCCGGTTCCGGTACTCCTGCGCCAGCCCGCTTCTTCCCGTGGCCTCCGCCAGCCATGACGCGCACAGAAGGGCATAGGCGTACATCAGATTGTGGATCGTAGAGGGCCCCTCCTTCGCGGCGGAGGGCACGCCCGCGGTGTCCGCCCATTCCTTCTGCCAGTCCACAAAGGGCCAGTATCCGATCTGCTCCGCGAGGCCACTCGCTCCGATCCGCCGGTCATAATATTCCAGTATGGCGTCCACATCGCTGCGGTAGCGTTTTACCTCGTCCACGTCCCCGGTCTGCCAGTAGTACTCCCACAGCATGTATACAAAATACAGAGAAAAGGTGGAGATGATCTGCGGAAAACTGCTGGGATATTTTCCGTGCATCAGCCCCTCCGGCGTCATGGAGCAGTGAAAATCCCACAGCGCTTTTTTCGCCAGCCGTGTGTCGCCGTCCAGCGCATAGTGGAACAATGCCTGAAGCCTCGTGTCCATCAGAAACTGCATCTGCTCGTAAAAGGGACAGTCCATGTAGGTCTCCAGCATACAGTTCTGCAGAGTCGCGACGCACATCTCCCAGACCGGTTCCACCCAGGGCTCCTCCCCTCTGATCCAGGAAATCCGCTTCACGGGATATCCCGTCCTGCGATAGCGCGGGCGCGAAAAACGGATGGGCTCTTCCCCAGCCGCAAGCACGATCTCCAGGAATCGAAAGGTACGCACCCAGAAGGGCTCAAAGGTGAGCGTCTCCCCGGAGAGCAGGATTTCATCGGTCATTCCCTCCACCCTGCCGTTCACGTAATCGTCCCGCGGGATGTCCTCCCCTTCTTTTACGAATTTTTCAAAATAGGTAAAGGTCACGCGTCCACCCTCGCCTCCCGAAAAGGTATAGCGCATGTAGGCGTTGATCACCGTGGGACGGGAAAATACGATGCGCACCGTCTCCCCCGGCGCTATCACGATCTCCTCCGCCGGCCCGTTTTCGTCCCGAAAAACGGATGTGCCCAGCTCCTCCGATAAAATCCCTTCTTCCTCGAACAGCAGCGGGATCGGGCGCTCCTTCACCTGGAATTTCCGCACAAAACCCACGTTTTTGGAAAACTCGTCGGGCAGCACGGATTCGAAGGAGACTGCGCTCCACCAGTTGCCGCTCTGCCCGCAGTACCCCGGTTCCTTCCAGCCGGCCGGTTCCTTTCGAAAATCGATATCCTCGCAGAAGCCGCCGGAATTGCAGTTGATCTCCTTACATCTGATATAGTAAGCACTGTCCAGATACACCTGCCAGTCGGCGACGCCTGTCGTAAGATCTGTCACCGGTTCCCCTGCTCTGTTGCAGATTACGCCCTCCAACGCCAGCCTGTGCCCCACCGGCGCGGACACGGCGGCCAAAATCGGGGTGCGCTCGTTGCCGTACTGCTCCCCCACGTCAAAGGGATTTAAAAAGAGTACCTGGGCTGCAAACACATTTTCCCCGGTTTTCAGATACTCCGTCACGTCAACCGTCTCGTAATAGTGACTGTGCCAGTCTCCCTTACAGGGGCCGGAGAGCACCGGCTTCCCGTTGATCCACAGACGATAGCGGGTGTTGGCCGTGATCTGTATCACGCAGGAGCCGGGCTGCTTTTCGCACACCACCTGCTTACGAAAATACGCAAACCGCCCGTTTAAATCCCCGGCGTAAATCTGTTCCGCCTGGATCTGCTCCCTTGAAATCCCGATCCATTTCGCATTGTTCCACATATATTTTCCCTCCGTTCCTTCCCCACTCGCACAAGTACACGGCAGCTTTCCTTTCCCGCCTGTCATCACATCTGCATAAAAATTCATCACATTCCGGCAGCGCGGGCTTCGGCATAAAATCCCCGCTCCCGTCCGCAGATCTCTCTGCTCTGGGTGATCGCAAAGGAGTCCGTGAGCCTGATCTCCTCCGACGAGCTCCCGATCATCACCTGGATGTTTCCGGCTTCCACGATCCAGTTTCCGTCCCGGCCGACAAATGCCGTCTGACTGACCTTCATCCGGAATACCACGGTTTTGCTCTCTCCGGGCGCCAGGCTCACACGCAGGAATCCCGCCAGCTCCTTCACCGGGCGGATCATCTGCGCGTACTCATCCTGTATGTACAGCTGCACCACCTCATCGCCCGCCATCCTGCCGGTATTTTTTACCGTCACCTGAATCTCAATCACGTCCTCCGGGGCCGCGCATTTTGCGGAGAGCCGCAGATCGCTGTAGGAAAATTCCGTGTAGGACAGGCCGTATCCGAAGGGATACCGCGGCTTATGCGTCAGATCCACATACTCCGAAAAGGCGATGCTCTCCCCCTGGTGATACCCTGACCCGTTCACATGGTTATAATATACCGGAATCTGCCCGGATCTCCGCGCGACGGAGAGCGGCAGCTTTCCGCCGGGGTTATATCTGCCCAGCAGCGCTTCCACAATGGCCTGCGCGCCGCCCTCCGACGGGTTCCAGGCCTCCAGAATCGCATCCAGGCACTCCTCCGCCGCATCGCTGCTGACGGGTCTCCCGTTAAAATGAATGCCCACGGAGGGCTTCTGTAACCGCGCCAGCTTTTTTAAAAATTCCTCCTGGCAGGGCGGCAGGCCGATCTCCGACGCGTCGATTCCCTCCCCCATGGAGGCAATGGAGCCTGTCCCGTGCTTCCCGCCCAGAGTCAGGATGACCAGATCCGCCTCCGCTGCCGCCCGCAGCGCTTCCTCATGCCCGGACAGATCGTCCCCGGCAAAGGTATAGCCCTCCGCGTAGACAATCGTAGTGCCCGGCATGTCCGTTTTCAGCTGCTCCAGCAGGCTTTTTACCTTCGGATTCTGCCGTTTTAAGACCTCCTCAAAGGAAGGGTCATCCGCCTGGATGCGGGTGCCGGGGATATACGGAATCTCTTCCTTCTCCCCTTTTTCCGTCTGTAAACCCGCCATGGTGGAGATGGCCGCCTGCAGGCCCTCCGCCATGGAAAAATGCGTGTATCCTCCGTAAAAGATCCGCGCCGTCGACGCCTGCCATCCGATCACCGCAATTTTTTTCACATCCGGCGCGACGGGGAGCACACCGTTATTTTTTAATAATACAAGCGACTCGCGGGCCGCGTCAAGGGAGATCCGCCGGTCTTCTTCTCTCCCGAAGGCCTCCGTGAGCGCGTCCCCGGTCAGCGCAAAGGGGTGCTCAAATAATCCCATGCGGAATTTTGCCTCCAGGATCCTTCTGACCGCCCGATCCAGGATCCCGATGTCCGCTTTTCCCGTCCGGAACCACTCCGCCAGCTCCTCATTAAAACAGGCTTTGAAATGAAGCTCCATATCCATGCCGGCTTCCATGGCGCGAAGCCCCGCCTCCGCCGGGCTGTCACACAGCTTCTGCACGTTGTGGATATTGGAGACGGCGCAGTAATCCGATACGGCAACGCCGTCAAAGCCCATCTCCTCCCGCAAAAGGCCAGTCAGAATCCGTTTCGACGCCGACACCGGTTCCCCGTTGATCGAACAATAGCAGGGCATCACACCCCGCAGTCCTGCCTCCGTGATGGCGGCCTGGAAGGGTTTCGCATAAAGCTCCCGCAGGGTGTGATCCGTAATCTCGCAGACCGTCCCGTGAATCCCGCCCTCCGACGCGTGAAACCCCAGAAAATGCTTTGCGACGCTCTCCGACCTTCTGCCCCCTGTCTCCCCGCCCTGAAGCCCCCTCACAAAGGCGCTCCCCAAAGCGGAGGCGATCACCGGATCCTCTCCGTAAGTCTCTCCCTGCCTTCCCATGCGGGAATCATGGCTGATGTCCAGCACCGGGGCAAGGGTCTGGGTGATGCCCGCCGCCCTCTCCTGCCTGCCGACAATCTCCCCGATCCGCTCCTCCAGTCCCGGATCCCAGGCTGCCCCTCTGCCGATGCCCGAGGGAAAGCTGGCCGCCCCCGGGAGGTACGCGCCGCACAGCCCTTCCATGTGAAAAATCGCCGGGATATGATGCTCGCTTAACGCCATGATCTTTGTCTGAATGTCCCGCTGAAACGCTGCGGCCTCCGAAAGATCCTCAAGCGAACGCATCTCCAGGCAGCTCACCTGCCCGGCTCCCTGGGGATAAGCCGCCTCAAACTCCCCTTCCGTTTCCATCGCATTCGGATAATACCCCACCACCTGTCCCATTTTCTCCTCCAGGCTCATCCGGGACAAAAGATCCGCCGCCCGCTCACCGGGGGATAATGCTGTATTCTGATATGCTTCCATTTTTTCCTCTCTTTACTCCTTCACTCCGCCCAGTGTGATACCCTTTACAAAATAACGCTGAAAGAAAGGATACATCACCAGAATCGGCAGCACGCCTACCACCGCGATGGCCATACGGATCGTCGTGGAAGGCATTGACACATTGGCGGAAAGCGAGCCGCTGCTGCTCGTCGCCGCCGCCGCAAGGGCTTTGATGTCATCATTGATATTGTTTAACACGATTTGGATCGTGTAGTAGGATGCCCCTCCCCGGGCCGTCAGGTAATACAGACCGTTCTGCCAGTCATTCCAGTAAGCCAGCGCCGTCATCAGCCCGATGGTGGCTAAGATCGGCTTGGAAAGCGGCAGCACGATCATGCCTAAGATCTTAAATTCCCCCGCCCCGTCGATCCGCGCCGCCTCCTCTAAGCTGGCCGGAATGCTGTTGACAAAATAGTTCCGGATCAGGATCACGTTGAAGGCATTCATCATCATGTTCGGCAGAATCAGCGCCCAGATCGTATCTTTAATCCCGAGTATATTCGTATAGCAGTAATAGGTCGCCACCAGACCGCCGTTAAAGAGCATGGTAAACACCAGAAGAAAGCTTACGATCTTCATGCCCGGTATGTGCTGTTTGCTGATCCCGTAGGCGAAGAGCACCGCGATAAAAAGCGCCGCCACTGTCCCGATCAGTGTCACGACGATTGTCATCAAATAGGCATGGCCGATGGTCTCCCATTTCATCGCGATATACCGGTACGCATCCAGACTCCACTCTCCCGGGAAAAAGGTAAAGCCGTGGGTGGATGCCCACTTGTCATCGGTAAAGGAGCCGACGATCAGCAGCACAAAGGGAATGATCGCACAGAAAGTGGCAATGATGCAGATCGCGTTCACCAGCACCTGGGTGATTTTGTATTCTCTTGTTTTCATTCCGCCCTCCTTTAGAACAATGCGCTGCTCTCACTGTATTTTTTCACGATCGCGTTTGCCGCCACGATCAGAATAAATCCGCAGACCGACTGATACACGCTGGCCGCGCCGGACATCGAGTAATCCGCATTTTTCATCAGCGCCTGATAGACATACACGTCGATGGTACGGGTGTACTCGTACAATGCCCCGCTGTTTCTCGTCACCTGGTAAAAGAGCCCGAAATCCGAGCGGAACACCTGCCCGACGCTTAAGATAAACATCGTGATCACCGTGGGCTTTAGCAGCGGCAGCGTGATATGCCGGATCTGCTTCCACTTCGTCGCCCCGTCAATCCGCGCCGCCTCAAAGTAGTCCTGGCTGATCCCCACAATGCTGGAAAAATAGATAATCATGCTGTAGCCCACGGATTTCCACGCCTGCACGATCACGAGAATCACCGGCCAGTATTCCTTCTCCTGATACCAGCCCACCGGATTCAGCCCCAGCAGGGGGAACAGGCTCTTGTTTAAGAACCCGTTCTCACCCGACAGAAAAGCATAGGCGAGATAGCTCACCACCACCCAGCTGATCAGGTAGGGCAGCAGGATCAGCGTCTGATAAACCTTCGACGCCACTTTCGAGCGCACCTCGTTCATACAGATGGCGAGCAGGATGGCAAGCACCGTGCCGACCACAAAAAATGCGATATTGTAGCCGATGGTATTCCGGGTAATGGACCAGGCGTCCTTCGTACCAAAAAGGAACCGGAAATTTTTGAATCCGCACCAGTCGCTGCCGAAGATTCCCTTCGAATAATTCATATCCTTAAATGCGATGACAATCCCAAACATCGGCATATAGTTATTAATTAACAGATATAACAGTCCCGGCAGCACCATCAGGTAGTAGGGCCAGATACGGCTGATCCGCACTTTCGTCCTGCCCGCTGTCCTTGTTTCTTTCCCCTTCATCCGGTTTCTCCTTCCTGTCCCTTCTGTCTCTCCTGTTTTATCGACCTGCCGCCCACTCGTCGATCTGTCTCTGATTCTCTTCGATCACCTTATCGATGCCTGCTGCCTTTAACGCCGCGATAAATTCCGGCAGCGCCTTCTCCGGGTCAAGGGCACCGGCGTTGAAACTGTAGCAGTACTGCTCCATCACGGTCTCCACAGCTGCGATCTCCGAGGACACGCTTTCCGCGTTAAAGCTGTAACCCAGCGCGGGAGATTTTCTCTCCTCCGGGATTTCCGCTTCAGCCGCTTTCATCCGGTCGGCCCAGTCAATGCTGGAGGGATATACGCTCGGTATGTCAAAACGGTCTCCCCAAAGTCCGTAGGGATTGGTATACGGCAGCTCCGACGGGTCATCCCCCAGCATCCGGATCACCTGATGCGTTCCGTTATCTTCCACTACCTCGTACTCCTCCCCCTCGAAGCCGTACTGGATCAGAGTAGCGGCGTCCGTATTTTTATACAGATAGTTGATAGCCTCCACGGCCTTCTCCGGGTGCGCCGATGTGATCGGAATGTTCCAGTTTACCGTACATCCGCCGTTTTGCTTATAGAACGGCGCCACGGTCCGGTACATCAGCACCTCCTGATTCCAGGTAGAATTCTCATTGATCATATCGCTGGCCGGCGCCGCATATCCGAACCATCCCAAATAGTTGGATTCGTTTCCGCGATTGGTATATTCTGTATCCACCGCTGCGTCCGGCGCGATATAGCCTTTCTGCGCCCAGTCGTACATCCGCTCGCAGAACGCCTTGTACTCTTCCGTCTCAAAGAAATTATAAATCGTCAGATCCTCAAAGCTCCGGTTTAACATCAGCACGCCCGCCGAAAAGCTTCCGGTCACCGGATCGTACTCCTGCAGGGCATAGTTTAACGGCTCATAGGTATTGTTCCAGGGCGCCGTCATGTAGAACTGGTCCCCCTCTCCCTCCTTCACCTTCGCAAACATCGCTTCCAGCTCATCAAGGGTATAAAGCTTCTCATCATCATGCTCCAGGCCATATTTATCCGCAAAGGATTTCTTCATCACATACCCATAGGTATTCCATACCTGATCCGCGCAGGTCGGCAGCGCGTAGAGCGTTCCTCCGTAATAGCATCCGTCCACCTTGCTGCCGCAGTGAGAGACGATATCCGGTCCGTACTCCTCCAGGTAGTCATCCAGGGGCAGGATCAGTCCGTCCTCCACCAGATTGCCGATCCCCGTAAAGGCTGTCAGCGCAATGTCTAACTGCTCGCCGGAGGAAACCATCAAAGTCGCGTCCTGCTGGGAATCCATCAGGCCGGTGGGCACAAAGGTCACATGCACGCCGATATCCTTTTCCATCATCTCGTTTAACGCGTCCTCCATCCGGTAAAAGCCTTCGCCCACCTCGCCGGCAGCCGGATACTGCCAGAAGATCTCCACGACGTCGCCTGATGCCCCGCCTGCTTCCTTCCCGACATCCGCGGTCTCTCCTCCCGTGCTCTGGGTATCCTGCACCGCTCCCGATGCCGCCGCGTCCGCGTCCGATCCGCTTCCTGCGCCTGCATCGCTTCCCGTCTTACCGCCGCAGCCGGCCGCCGATACGATGAGCGCCGTTCCCAGTAATGCCGCAATCATCCTTTTCTTCATAGATTTTTTTCCTCCTCTTTTTTCTCTGGATTGTTCCTGTGTCCTGTTTCTGTGCAGGTGTTTCGAACTACCATGATGCCTTCGGATTTCTTCGTGTTTCACACTCTCGAAATCCGAAAAACATTCGAAATCCGCTCATTTTCCTTTAGAAAATGGCTACTTTCTCATGTTTCGCGGGTCACAAAGTCATGTTTTTTCACGCAAGCGTGAAATACATGACCTTTTGACCCTGGCATCATATCTCTGTTATACACGCTTTTGTGCAGAATGAACATCTCAGATCAAAACCAGGACATCATAAAAATAAACTTTTCCGATCCCGCAGGTTTCTTCTGCCATCAGACATGCTATAATAATTTCAGAATACGAAAGGAGCGGAACCCGCCATGAGAAAACTATCCATTAAAGTCATCATCGTCTTTGTGCTGCTGGTTCTTCCCCTCAACGCGCTGGCCGTCTTCCAGGCGGATTCCATGATCGCATCCACCCTGGATCAGATCCGCATGACGGAACAGAATATGCTGGACGTCTACGCGGACGCGCTGGAAACGCGCATGGACAACGCCGCCTCCCTGCTGCACTATTTCCGCACGGAGCATCCGGACTGCCTTTCCATGGCGCTGCAGACCGAGCGCGGCTACGACTATCAGAATGCGAAATTAAAAACCTATTACAGTATGAAAAATCTCGACAATATGATCGACGGCGCGGACGGATATTTCTTTTATCTGCCGAAGGTGGACGACGTCCTGGTCTGTTCCTCCTCCTATCTCTCAGAGGACGAGGTAAAACCCTTCCTGGAGGATGCCGGGAGACAGGATATGCCGATGTTTGGCGGATGGGCGCTCTACGAAGACGGGATTAAAACCTATGCCGTCCTCTGGGTCTCGTTAAAAAATATCTCCTACGGGGCCTGGATTGATCTGGATCAGATCGAAACATCCATCCGAAAGAGCCTCTCCTATGAAAGCCTGAATTTTTCCTTCCGCACGGAGGCGCCGTCAGAGGAGGAGGAACTGACCGTCTGCTCTAAGGCCGGCCGCCTTTTCCTTGTCCTCTCCGTCCGGCGGGAGGAACTGATCAAAACCCATGCGCTCTGGCAGCGGGTCCAGCTGATCCTGGCCGTGATCTACCTGCTGCTGGTCCCGCTCCTGTTTCTGTTTACAAAGCGGTATCTGCTTGGGCCCTTACATCAGATCAACGACGCTCACCTACAGCTGCAGAACAGGAATCAGGATTACCGGCTGCCTGCATGCGCTTCCTCCCTGGAATTCGAGCAGGCCAACCTGTCCTTTAACCGGATGGCGGATAATTTAAAGACACTGCGGATCCAGAATTATGAGGCGCGGATCGAAAAACAGCAGATGGAGCTTCGGAACTTACAGCTGCAAATCCGGCCCCATTTTCTGCTAAACACCTTTAACCAGATCTACTCCCTGGCGCAGAGCGGACATAAGGAAGCGATCCAGGAAATCGTCCTCTACCTCTCCGAATATTTCCGCTATCTCTTCCGCAGCGGCAGGGAGTTAGAGCTGTTTTCCAAAGAGCTGCGCCTGATCGAAGGGTATGCCGCTATGGCGGGCTTCCGCTATGACGGCGCGGTGGAGTTAGACTGCGACATCGATCCGGAGGTCGAATTCGTGCGGATGCCGCCGCTGCTGATTCATAATTTCGTGGAAAACGCCGTCAAATACGGGCTCTGCCAGGAGAGGATCCTGCACATCAGCCTGCAGGCCAGATATGATAACCATACCGTCACCTTCACGATTTTAGACGACGGAAACGGGATGGATGCCGCGACACTTGACGAAAATCGCCGGATCCTCTGCGGCGAACACATCCCCACGGATCCCACGTCACACCTGGGCCTTTATAATTCCTTAAAACGGCTCAAATATTTTTACGGGGAAACCGCCTCCATCGAACTTGCCTCGGAGGAGGGAGAGATGACCTGCTTTACCATTACATTTCCTTACGACATGGAGGTAGATGATGACGCTTTTAATCGTGAATGACGAGAAACCCACCGCGAACCTGATGCGGCAGGATATCCCCTGGAAGGAATACGGCATTGACACGGTTTACACCGCATACGATGCAAAACAGGCAAAGCGGTGCATTGAGGAATATTCCATTGATCTGCTGCTCTGCGATATCGAGATGCCCGGCGAAAACGGGATCGCGCTGCTGCGCTGGGTCCGGGAGGAGAAAAAAGAGATCGAGTGCATCTTTCTGACCTGCCACGCCTCCTTCTCCTACGCTCAGGAGGCCATCGCCCTGGGCTGCCAGGATTATATCTTAATCCCCGCCCGCTATGAGCACATCGGCGCGGCTGTGGCAAAGGTCGCAGACCGGATCCGCACTCGGCGGGAAGAGCGGCGCTACCAGGAGCTGGGCAGGCAGACCGTGGAGCAGAATCTCTCCGCCGCAAAAGAAGCCCACGGCGAAAAGCGTAGCGCGGGGGAGATCGTGGCTGCCGTGGAGCGCTATGTCAGGGAACACCTCTCCGACGAGGAGCTGGGCATCAACGGGATCGCCGAGCAGCTCTACCTGCACCCGGTCTATCTGAACCGTATTTTTAAGAAGGAAAAAGAGATCTCCATCGGCCAGTACATCATCAGCGAGCGGATGAAACTGGCCGCCGCCCTCCTGCTGGAAAACCGCCTGAACGCCTACGCGGTGGCAGAGCAGGTGGGCTATAAGAGCTACTCGAATTTTAACCTGACCTTCAAAAAGACATTTGGCGTTCCGCCCACGCAGTATGTGAGTCAGCATTCGTCGTGATGCGGCTGCGGGGAGGAAAAGGGGCCCGGATCCTTTGTCAGAGAGCTTCCGCTCATTCCTCTATTTACATTACTGTATGATCTTTGAGCTGACTGTCAACGTCCCTCCCAGCATACATAACACGGATTACCGTCACAATACCCGCATCATAATCCGGAATATAAAATACCTGATAATTGTCAACCGGCATCACCCTCAGCCCTCTGCTGTGCCATGGCTCCTTTTCATAATGTCTGAATTTCTCTGGAAATTTTTCAAGCCCTGCAATATATTCCTCTAACCGTCCAAGCTGCCCTGCTGCATGATCCGGTGAAAGCAGTTCAAAGGCAATATACTCATATATACCTCTTAAATCGGCATCGGCCTGATCCGTGATAATTACCTCATATATCATATACCATAATCTTTGCGGATATCTGCAAATGTCTGTCTTGCATGTTTGGTTCTGCCTGCTGCCATGTCCGCAAATCCTTTCTCCAGTTCTGCATCTAATTCTGCTTCGCTAAGTTTTGACACATCAACAGTTCCTGCCGTAGGTAGTTTTACTTCAAACGGAAGGCCCCTGTTTAAAATTATCTGTTTATAAAACATATTGATCGCATTGGATGCCGGGATACCAAGCGCTGACAAAATGCTTTCTGCCTGTTCTTTCACATCCGGCTCTATCCTTGCATACAGATTAGCTGATTTTGCTGCCATAGAATAACGCTCCTTTCCAAAATCTCAGAGTTTCCTCTTGTCAGATTTATTATACCAATATGTACGCACAACAGCAATGCATTTTTTCCTGGTTATCGTTAAATGCTGCCCCATTGCCTTTCTTTCGTGATTCTTTGTCAGAGAGCCTCCTTTGCCCGCCTGTATTCCTCCTCAGAATAACCAAAGGACAGGATCTGCTCCTTTGTCGCCTCTGCCCGGATCATGCGCCTGACAGCATCCATCCGCTCTTTTTCAATTCCTTCCTGCATTCCCTTTTCAATTCCTTCCTGCATTCCCTTTTCAATTCCTTCCTGCATTCCCTTCTCCAGGCCTTCCTGCATTCCCTTCTCCAAACCTCTCTCAAGAATATTCTCCGACAGATTGCACATCGTCTGCATCCTCCCCTCCATCTCCGCTGACATCACCATGCCGTACCGCTCCGTCAGCCTGGATTTCTTTTCATTTATGTCCATCGGTGTGAGCAGTGTCTCCAGCATGGCAATCAGCCTGTTTTCTGACTCTGCAGCATCCCCCCGATTCCTGATATGAATGACAACCGCACGCATCAGATCCACGGGATATCCGCCCTCTCGTTTGCCAAAAACAGATCTTCGCTCAAGACTGATCTCCTCAATCGAATCCCCATCCCTGCTGCCGTCCATGCAGATCCAGATGCTCCGCACCTTTTTTATGCTGTCATAGTCACTGTGATAAAATTCCGTCTGCTTCTGCGCGGATAGCATTCTCGCCAGATAATAGGTGATTCTGTTTTCCAGATGATATCCCAGCCTGGCGGGATCCGATGATTTCTGTGCCTCCACATTCAGCAGAAACTTCATCTCCGTCCTGTTATGATATGCGCTGAAACGGATATCATAAACGATCTTTCCTTCTCCGGGAACGTTATCCTCCGTCGCCAGCCCCCGGATCTGTCCCAGTTTCGACAGCCCCGGATCCACCGGCTGTATCCCGATCTCAATATCGGCTCCGATATTGTCCATGATCTCATCGATGGAGAGATCCTCAAATTCCCTGACCGCATATTTTAAAATCCGTGCCAGGATCTGTTTATCCGCCAAAAGGAATTTTACATTTGTATCCTGTTTCTCTCCTGATTCTTATGGTTTTATTTAATATAGATTGTAGTTTTATACTCCTTAACAGATTGTATCACGGAGCAGAAAAAAACTCCAGCTTTCGCCGGAGTTTCAAAAAAGTTCGTGAAAATATGCCAAAGCAAATCCGTAATCAAAGCAGTCACTTCTTATTTATAATAGTCGTCTGTCAGCCCTGTCGCTCCTTCAGATACGCGATCAGCGGCCCGCACTGTGACCGGTCGGAGCAGTCAAAGGATCCTGCCACCGCCTCCTTCATCGCCCCGCCGTATCCGTCGTCCTTCTGCCGTTTCACCATCGCGGAAAACATCTTCATCATCAGTTTATCGCCAAAGGGCATCCGCTCATAATTCAGCCCGCCCTGCATGTAAAAATGCGGGATTTTCCGGATCTCTTCCTCCGTAAAATTTCGTCTCCAGGCTTCCGCAATCTGCTCCTTAGCCTCAGGCGGCATCGCTCCGGTGGCGAATACGACAAATTCCTTTGCAGTGCTTTTTTCAAACAGTTTCTTTGCTGCGGCAAGGCCGTCCACGCTCCCCGCATGGAATCTTCCCCCGAATACAATGATATCCGCCTCCGACAGCCGCTCTGGCGTGGCAGCCTTTAATTCTGTCATTTCACAGCCAGTCTCCTCCGCAAGCCACCCTGCATACCGCTCCGTAAAACCGGTCACGCTTTTATATACGATCAAAATCTTTTTCATACCATACCTCCGTTCTGATCCTGATTTCTTTTCCCGTTTACACCTTCGGCTGCTTCCCCGGCTGTCGGCGCGTCACTGCCTGTAAATACCCGGTACGCCTCCTCC
The DNA here is from genome assembly GCA_947642555.1 of uncultured Roseburia sp. Lineage (GTDB taxonomy): Bacteria > Bacillota > Clostridia > Lachnospirales > Lachnospiraceae > Roseburia. The sequence continues at coordinate 160,824 of CANRSX010000006.1, forward strand.
TGCTGCCTTAAAATCTCCTCCTCCGGGATCCCGGGACTGCACACGGCAAAAATCATCCCGATGCCGATGGTGTAGATCAGCATATTCAGGTGCAGCTGTTTTGCGGCCCCCAGATCAATGCCCAGCTCCCCGGCGATCCGCTCCGCCACCCCGGGATCTGCCTCCGCAACATAGAGATCGGACAGCGACGATATATTCTCTCTTTTCTGAAACAAAAACATCCGGAAGAGATGCGGCTCCTCCCTTGCCAGCCGCACATAAGCGCGCCCGGTGCTGCGAAACAGATCCTGCGGATCCACGCGCGCCGCCGCTGCCTCACGGATAAATGTCCCTGCACGTTTTGCGACCTCGTCCCGCAGCTCGTCCATATTTTTACAATAGCTGTAGATCGGCTGTACGGAGCATCCCAGCTCCTCTGCAATCCGTTTGACCAGCACCGCCTCCGGCCCCTCGCTTCGCGCGATCCGAAACGCGGCGTCGACGACCATTTCTTTTGTGATTCTCTGTTTTGGCATGATACTCCTTTCCGGCAGGCAACGGACAGTGCGCTTCGCGACTGTCCTGAACAAAAAATAATGCATTTATATAAATAATTTATATAAATGCATTATATATGATTCCTATTCTGTTGTCAACAGGCATTACTCTCAATTCACTCAAACAGCTTCATCAATACAATCGCATACACCTCGTGCCCTTCCACGCCGGGATGGTTGACTCCGTTCGCGAGAAGCTCCTCCCACGGGCAGCCCTGCTCCCGCGCCGCCTCCCAGACGGCATAGGCGTCCGCGAGGCAGACCTGCTCCTCCTCTGCCACCTGACGGATGGCCGCCACACGCTCCGGCGTCGTGGGCAGCGGTGCGTTCTCCCCGCCAAACAGACGGTTTGGCAGATCGCCGTTGGGTGTCAGCAGCACGATATCCGCCGTCGTCTCCTCTTTGATCCTCCTGACCAGTTCTGTCAGCACCTGCTTATACTCTTCCGTGCTGCCCAGGGCCGGATCCCAGTTCAGAGACCCGTTGATGAGCACCAGGTCCGGCTGATAACGGATCACATCCCGCTCTGCCCGCGCCGACATCTGTCTCAAATGATCCCCGGCAATCCCGGCGTTGATGACGCTGACGGAGGTCCGCTCATACTTGTCGATCAGCCCGAAACGGAATTTCTCCAGGTAGCTCTCCCGGGCGTCCGTGATCTCAACCGCAGGCCGGTCCGCGGGATCCACCGTCAGCCCCTGTGCCGCCAGCTCCATATTTTTCTGCATGTCCTCCGTGGTCATCAGAAACTCAAAATGTCCTGCCGTCACGCTGTCCCCCAGCCCGACGATCACAGGGTTTTTCCGCTCGAGACCCTCTTCATCCAGCCCGTAGCCGCTGAGCATACCGACACTTCCCTGGTTCTGCCTCATTTTTTCCATAAACCGCTCCGGCTTTACCGGGCTGTTGCACACAAACTCCTCCGCGCACCGCAGAAAAATATCCGCGTACGGCTGTCTTGCACGAAATGCTGTTCTCATCTTCTCTCTCCTCTCACTGCTGCCAGTCCACCAGATCCTGCAGCGTCACATGATCCACGACATCGCGGATCGCCTGGTCCACCTTCTCCCACAGAAGGATCGTCGCGCATTTGCCATGCTTCGGGCACGGGTTTTCCTCCGAATTCAGGCATTCCACCGGCGACAGCGACCCTTCCGTCAGACGTAGGATATCGCCGATCACGTATTCCTGTAACGGCTTCGTCAGACGGTAGCCGCCCTGATGGCCGCGTGTACTGCTCACATAGCCGGCCTTATTTAAAATCGAGATGATCTGCTCCGTATATTTGACGGAAATCTCCTGTCCGGCTGCGATCTCCTTGACCGACACCGGCTGGTCATCCCCGCGCACCGCGAGGTCATAGAGAATATGAATCGCATTTCTGCCTTTTGTCGTGATCTTCATCGGTCTCCTTTTAGTAATCTTCCTCTTCCTCGTCCTCGCTGATATCCGCCTTCGGCTTCTCGAGCCCCTCGATCGTGATATCATGCTTCTGTGCGTAATCCCAAAGCGCCGCGTGGATCGCCTCCTCCGCCAGAAGTGAGCAGTGCACCTTCACCGGGGGCAGCCCGTCAAGGGCCTCCATGACGGCCTTGTTCGTGATCTTAAGAGCCTCGTAAATCGATTTTCCCTTCACGAGCTCCGTCGCCATGCTGCTGGTAGCCACCGCCGCGCCGCAGCCGAAGGTCTTGAATTTGCAGTCGCGGATGATCTGATCGTCGTCGATATCCAGATAAATCCGCATGATGTCGCCGCATTTGGCGTTGCCCACTGTGCCGACGCCGCTGGCGTCCTCAATCTCTCCTACATTTCTCGGATTCTGAAAATGATCCATTACCTTTTCGCTATACATATGTCTCCTCCATTTTTTAACATACTCACACTGCGTTTATACGCTGCCTGCTCCTGTGCGTCAGCATCCCTGATATCCCCATGCAGACTCATGTTCCATATGCCTGCGGCTTTCTGTCAGGACCGGGCTTTCTTTACAAAATCTTCATAGAGCGGTGACATGCTCCGCAGCCACTCCACGATCTCCTTTAACTGATCCACCACATAATCCGCTTCCTCCATCGTCGTCTCGTCGCTGATGGTCAGGCGTAAGGAGCCGTGCGCGATCTCGTGGGGCAGACCGATGGCGAGCAGCACGTGCGACGGGTCAAGGGAACCCGAGGTACACGCCGAACCGCTGGACGCACAGATGCCCTTTCCGTCAAGCATGATCAGCATGGATTCTCCCTCGATAAACTGAAAGCTGAAATTCACATTATTCGGCAGACGCTTCGTGCGGTCGCCGTTTAGCCGCGCATACGGGATTTCCGTCTCGATGCGGGCGATCAGATGATCCCGGATCTCTCTCTCCTTTGCCGTGCGCTCACTCATATCGCCCGTCGCGATCTGAGCCGCTTTTGCAAGGCCGATAATCCCGGGGACATTCTCCGTGCCTGCCCTCCTGTGGCGCTCCTGGGCGCCGCCGTGCACAAAGGAGCGGATCTTCACGCCCTTGCGGATATACAGAAAACCGATGCCCTTCGGGCCGTTGATCTTGTGGCCGCTGGCGCTTAACATATCGATATTCATCTCATCGACGTCAATCGGCACCTGGGTGTAGGCCTGGACGGCATCCGTGTGGAACAGCACGCCGTGCTCCTTTGCGATCTTACCGATCTCAGCAATCGGCTCGATCGTCCCGATCTCGTTATTCGCAAACATCACGGAGATCAGAATCGTGTCCGGGCGGATCGCCTGCTCTAACTTCGCCGGATCCACCAGCCCGTTTTCGTCCACATCCAGATAGGTCACCTCAAAGCCCTTCTGCTCCAGATACCCGCAGGTATGCAGCAGCGCGTGGTGCTCGATCTTTGTCGTGATGATGTGCTTTCCCTTTGTCCCATAGGCGTCCGCCGTGGCCTTTAACGCCCAATTGTCCGACTCGGAGCCGCCCGCGGTAAAATAAATATTCTCCGGCGCGGTGTGAAGCGTCTGCGCGATCGTCTCCCGCGCTTCTGTGATCGCATTTTTGTTCTCCGAGGAGATACTGTATATGCTGGAAGGATTTCCGAACTTTTCCGTAAAATACGGAAGCATCGCCTCAAGCACCGCCGGCTTTACCGGGGTCGTCGCGGCATTATCCATATAGATGATCTTTTTTTCCATGACTCTGCACCCTGTCCCTTTCTCCGCCGTGTCTTAATGGTATCTGTACGGCATTTTCATTTCATATCATAGCGGTATGATATGAATTTGTCAAGCAAAAGTTCTCTCACTCCCCGCCGATCAGCGTCACCGGAGCGATTTTGCGGATCCGAAGCGCCATGAGGCACGCCGTCACAAACGCAAACAGGATGAGTCCCGCGCCCGCCGCCGTGATAAATCCGACCGGCACGGCAAACGTACATTTCACTATTCCGATCCCGTTTAAAAACAGGGCGGTCAGAGGATTGATGACAACAGCGCTGACCACGATTCCCACAACTGTCGATATCGTCACCGCCGGCAGAAACGAAAGAGCTGTCTGCACCATCAGCTGTCTGGTTGTAAATCCGAGCGCCTTTAAAATACCGTATTCCCGCTTTTTGTAGTTCAGCATCGTCCGCACAAGAAGCCAGAGCACAAAAACGACCACCGCCGTGCCGAGCACAAGGACCGCAGTCACGATCATTGTCATCAGCGATACATAGACGGCGCTTGAGCCCTCAATCACCGCCAGAATATTGATCGCTGCATTTAAGCTGATCCCGAACCGCTCCTGCATTTCTTCATGAAACGCGTCGATATCCGTCCCTTCCCGCAGGTTGAGATAATAGCTGGTGTGGGTAAACGTCCCGATCCGCTCATAACCCTCCCTGGTCAGAAGACAGTCTTTCCCGAGGTTGTTGGAGATCTGCGTCATACCGCAGATTAAGTATTCCGCCTCCTTTCCCTCCGCCGCAAGCGTGATCGTATCCCCGACCGAAAGGTGCTGCTCCCGCGCGTATTTTATGCCGACCGCCACCTCATTTTCATACTTCGGAAATCTGCCAAAAACGCAGACGTCCTGATTGTTTACGTCCGAAAAGTCATCCGACATCGTCGCGATCAGCGCGATGCCGCCCGCATGGCGCACTTCTTCGGAATGATAAAGCCAGGCTTTTTCGACACGATCGTCCTCCTCTATCTGCCGGAGAAATTCATCCTCCCGGTCCACATTGACATCAATACAGGAATCTGCGGTCTCCCCGACAATCATATGGAGAAACGGATCCATATCCATAATGACATTTTCCAGCATCAGACCGGTAAATGTGATGACCAGCGACAGCGCCAGCATCGTGATGCACACGGTGATATTCTGACGAATTCCCGAAGCCGCCGCCTTTAACGCCAGTGCAGGCACAAGCGGAAGGCGGGTTTGATCGAGCGGCACACGGCTGCGCTTAAAGCTGTGCGTCTGCACGCCCTGGCGCAGCGCCGTGACCGGCTCAATCTTTCTGATCCGGCGCGCGGCAAACCAGACGGCAAGCGCAACGGTCCCCGTGGGCAGCACAAGAGACAGCATGCAGGGCAGCGGCAGAAAATGTACCTCATACGGAATTCCGGTCTGTGCTGTCATCATCCGGTTGATCATCGGAAACAGCGCGTAGGACAGTGCAACCCCCAGAACGGAGGCCGGCAGCGTCAGCCCGGAATATTGCAGCAGGAGCGCCGCGATGATCTGTCTGCTCTGATAGCCGATCGCCTTTAACGCGCCCAGCATTTTCATATTTTCCTGAATATCATTCATCACACCGGACGAGATGACCACCAGCGCGATCAGCGTCACGATACATGCCATCGCGCTTAAGATGCCGGCGCAGATCATCTGTGAAATATAGCGGGACTGGGATACCGTCGTATAGGAATTACTTAAAATACGTACCCCCGGATATCGTGAAGAAACCGCATCCGCAAGCAGCGCCTCGAATTCCTCGCTCTCTGCCCCGTCCCGGATGCGGACGGAAACCAGTGTGGACGCCGGCGCCAGGCCGTCCTGCTCCAGCTTTTCATACGCCTCCTTTGTGAGCAGAAACACACTCATGCTGCAGTTGTGCGATCCCATCATCACACTGTTTAAAACGCCAAGAACCGTATAGTACCTGGCTGTGCTGCCGATGGTGAGCTCCATGGTATCCCCCTGCGCAAACCCGCCGGCTCCGCCGTAGATCATCGGGATATAAATCCCGTCCGGCTCCTCTCCCGCCAGAGTACCGGCGTCCCCGGCTGCGGCGTCCCCGTATCCGGATATCTCAATCCGCTCCATGCTTTTGTTTTGCGCGCTCTCTTTTTCCAGTATCACAAATTCCGTGTTAATCTCGCCGCCGTTATAGGCAAACGATCCCACCATAGAGAGCGCGTCCATCATCTCATATTCCACGGTCCGCTCATCATTCTCTAAAATCTCTGCGATGTCCTCCCGCAGCGCTTCCTCCCGGCTGCTTACCGCCAGCGTGACATGCCCGGCATTTAATTTCTCGTGATACCGCCTGAAATTCTGCTGGTAATCCGTCTGAAGCATCAGCCACAGATTCATCATCGCGGATGCCGCGAGAATCAACACTACAATTGACGCAACCTGTCCCTTTGCCCTGCGCAGATTCGAACCGGCAATCAGCATGATTTTTCTCATACTACCACCCCATTTCCGTCAGAAACGCAGAGAGCTTTTCATGGCGCGCCGCATCCCCGTGCACATATCTGCCAAGGTCACATTCCCCTGTCACCACCCCGTCCTTTAAATACAGGATCCGGTTTCCTCGCCGGGCGGAGCGCATGTCGTGCGTCACCATCACCACGCTCTGTCCTGCCTCGTGAAACCGGGAGAGCACATCGAGCACATCCAGTCCGGTTTTGGAATTGAGCGCACCGGTCGGCTCGTCGGCAAAGAGGATTTCCGGGGAATTGATGAGCGCGCGGACGATCCCCACACGCTGCGCCTCCCCGCCCGAAAGCTGTGTCGGGAATTTTTTCTGCGTCTCCTTTGGGATATCCACCGCCGCAAACAGCTCCCCCGCGCGGCGGACCATTCGCTTTTTGTCGCCGTTCACAAGGAGTCCGGCCGCAAGCACGTTATCCATCACGTTCATCGTGTCAATCAGGTGGATCTGCTGGAACACAAAGCCGCAGTGCTCCCGCCGGAACACCGCAAGCGCGTCCCCTCCCAGCCCCGCGATATCGCGTTCCCCGAACCAGACCTCGCCGAGCGTCGGCGTATCCATCCCGGAGAGCGCATATAAAAGCGTTGATTTTCCGGCGCCGCTCGCCCCCATGATCACAGTAAAATCCCCGCGGTAAAGCGTCAGGTCGATGTTTTTTAACACGTGCTGCATGACCCCTCCGGTGGAGAAGGATTTGCTTAAGCTTTTTGTCTGCAATAAGATTTCTTTCATAAAATATCATTCCCCTTTCTGCCTCTTATTTTATAAAAGCAGATCTTAACAGTCTTTATCAAATCCTTACCAAATCCTTAAATTTCAGAATTTCCTCCGCCAAGCGGGATACAGACCCGCGCCATGAGCCCGTGCTCCCCGTTTTCCATGACAAGCCTTCCGCCCATTTCTCTCATAAAAGAATCCGCGATATGCAGTCCGAGCCCGGCGCCCTCCAGGCCGTCCGCATTGCTGCCGCGCCGGAATTTTTCTGTGAGATGCGGAAGCTCCTCCTCTTTTACCCCGCCGCCGTAGTCCTCAATGACAGTCACCAGGTACGGATCGTCCTTTGAAATCCCGACGTCAATTCCGCCGTCCGCATATTTGTAAGCATTGGCAAACAGGTTGTCAAACACCTGCTGCAGACGCTGTACATCCGCCGAAAGCAGGCATGCCGGTACCTTCGGGAGTGTGGCGCGATGCAGGTAATCCGCATTCTCCAACAGCTCCGTCAGGCGCGCGCTTTCGAGATCCACAGCGCTGACCGGCAGCTGCATCAGTTCTTCTAACGCCGCCGTAAACAGATTTGTCACAAGCACATTGATCTGTTCCGTCTTGTGCAGGATCTGCGTATAATTTTCTTTTGTCTTCGCGTCAGCGGCAAGCGCCGCGCCCACCTCTGCCGCCGCCTGGATGCTCGCGACCGGTGTGCGGATATCGTGGGAGAGCTTTGCCACAAGCTCCTTTTTGCTCTCATTCGCCTTTGCCTCGGCAAGTCTCGCGCGCTTTAATTCGGAGCGCATCAGATCAAAGCTTTCGGTAAACGCGCCGAACAGGTTGTGCCGGTCCATGGCAAGCGGGATCTCGAGGTTTCCCCCCGCCACGCGTTCCGCAAAGCGCTTCAGCTTCTGAAACGGCCGTATCACCACACGCTCCAGATAAACGACATACCACACCCCCGCCAGACACTGCAGCAGTATGACCGAAGACAAAATGGCAGCCGTAGACTTTTTGCACCGCTGCCAGCGTTCCATACTGTCGTTATCAATGATCAGCGTCCGCTTCTCTCCTGCCCCGTCAGGGAGCACAAGCATCGTATCCCTGTGAACGATCGCATCATGGATCGATTCGCTTAAGCCCTCCCTCGTCCGAAGAAGCACCCTGCCGTCCCCGTCGAGCACGACATAACCGGGCGTTTCGGGCGTTTCGGGCGTCCTGCCCAAAGCGGCGCCCTCTGTCCCCAGAGCCGCTAACGCCGCCTCCGCCTCGTGTACGATCTCATTTACCGCCACCGCATCCTGCGTAAAGCCGGGATCCCACATGGCAAAGAAAGCCAGCACCCCGGCCTCTGCCGCGAACAGAACCGCCGTTATCATCAGAATCATCCGTTTTCTCATCGCTCCCTCCCGCAGAACCGGTAGCCGTCCCCCCAGACAGTCCTGATATATTCCGGCCTTCCCGGATCCCGCTCTATGGCCTCGCGCAGCCTGCGGATATGCACGTTTAGCGTCCCGTCGCCCGTAAACTTATCCTCCCAGACGAGGTCAAACAGCTCCTGCTTCGTGACCACCCGCTCCCCGTGCCGGATCAGACAGGATAACAGCTTAAATTCCAGCGGCGCAAGGCGCACCGGTTTTTCTCCCGCCGACACCTCGTGCGTGAGAAAATCCACGGTCAGCCAGTCGTCCGCGTATCCGGTGAAATCCGGCTTCCCCTGTGCACCGGGCTGCACGGCGTTTCCCGCAGCGCCGCATTCCGGTCCGATCCGTTCCATTCTTCCCGCCGCGCTCTCCCCGTACCGTTTTAACACTACCCGCACCTTCGCGAGCAGCACGCTTAAGGAATACGGCTTCTGGATATAATCGTCGCCGCCGATATGGAGCGCCATGATCTGATCGTCGTCGCTCGTGCGCGCCGAAATAAAAAGGATCGGGATTTTCGTCTGCTCCCGAAGCTCCCTGCAGAGCGAAAAACCGCTGCCGTCTCCCAGGCTGATGTCTAAGAGCAGCAGCTGCGCCGTGTGTTCTGTAAAAAAGCTCCTGCACTCCGCGGCGCTGTATGTAACCGCCGTACTCACGCCAAACAGATTAAAATATTCCGCCGTGCTGTCTGCGAGCAGCTTTTCATCATCAATAATAAGACAGTCATAGTTCATATCATTTCCCCATTCTCAAAAAAAACTTGACCCGTTCTGCTGATCAGTGTACCATATTTTTATCGCAATGCCTATCAAAAAACAACGGAGACCAGACACATGCTGCACATTGCCATCTGCGACGATGAGAAGGAGTTCGTCGCGCATTTAACCGGCCTGCTTGACCGCTACGCTGCCGAGACGGGGGAAGAAATAAAAATCAGCGCCTTTTTTGACGGAATGGAGCTGATCGAACGCTACGACACCACGATCGACCTGATTTTTCTCGATATTCAGATGAAGCTGATCGACGGTCTTAAAACAGCCGGGCGCATCCGTGAATTCGATGCGGAAGTGAGTATTTTTTTCCTGACCACGCTCACCCGCTACGGTCTCGAGGGCTACCGCTATCAGGCGGAAAATTATATCATCAAGCCGATGAAATATATCCGTCTGAAAACAGAGCTCGACCAGTGGAAGAAAAAACACCGCAGAACGGATGAGCCTGCCATAACCGTCGCAAACGACAGCGGCAGATACAAAATCTTTCTCCGATCGCTCCGCTATGTGGAGACCTTTCGCCGCAATCTGCTGCTCCACACGCAGCAGGAGGACATCGTCTGCTATAAGAGTATGAAAGAGATGGAACGCGCGCTTCTGGGACAGGGCTTCGCGCGCTGCCACACCAGCTATCTCGTCAATTTAGCCTATATCAAAGGCATGAAAAAACTGGAGATCACCTTAATCACAGGCGAGGTGCTTCCGGTCAGCCAGCCCAGGCGAAAAGAATTTACAGAATTACTGACAGAATACTGGGGGGATCTGCTATGATACGTCTGATGGAATTTACCTCCTTCCTGCTGGAATGGGGCTACTCGTTACTTCTCCTTTGGATGATCCATACCTTCCTGCCGCTGCGGAAGCACCCTGTTTTCTGGGTTCCCGCGATCCTGCTGTTCCAGTTTCTGGCCAGCGTCATCATCTACTCAAACGACGCCGACGGTCTGCTCGGCGCGATGGCGGGCTTTCTGATCTGGCTTGGCGTTTTCCACCGTGGAAGATGGATCGAACGGCTGACAGCGGTTCTGGTATTTTATCCGGCGATCATCGCGATCAATTACCTGACGCAGGATATCGGAAGCAGGCTGTTTTTTTTCGTCAGCGGCGCACCGGCCGAGCCATCGTCGGGCGGATGGACCGAAGCGGATTTTCTCTTAAGCACCGCGATCCATACTGCCTCCCTGCTGTTCCGGCTGCTGTTCTGGATCGCCGCCTGGCTGATGATGAAGCAGTATCTGCGCCAGATCACCTACCATCTGACCACCCGCATGTGGCTGATCGTGGATACTCTCATGCTGGCTCCCTTTGTGGCGATTGCAACGATCCTCTACACGATGCCGGAGGATCCCCTGATCGTCTATCCGATCTGCCTGGCCTCTGTCTTTTCCAGCTTCGGATGCATCTGGCTCTCTTCCTATATCTGTAATTCCGTTCAGACCGCATATCATGCGCAGGAGCTGGAACAGAGACAGGCCTATTACGCGGACCGCATCCGCGATGAGGAGCGTGTGCGCAGCATTTACCATGACCTGAAAAATCATCTGCTGGTGCTGAACGCACAGGCGGGGAACGCACAGGAGCTAAAAGCGTCCGTCGACGGCCTGACACGCCAGATTCAGGAATACGAGAATTACCAGCACACGGGAAACGAATACTTAGATATCGTCCTCCGCGACAAAGCGAGACAGGCGCAGCAGAAACAGATTGATTTTTACGCAGCGGTTTCCTTTGAGGACGGCGTTTTCATCGAGCCGCTCGATATCAGCACGCTCTTTGGCAACGCGCTCGACAACGCCATCGAGGCCTGTGAAAAGCTGCCCGGAGAAGACCGCCTGATCACCGTAAAAGCCGGGCGGATCCGGGATCTGCTGACGATCAGCGTCGCAAACAGCGCACCAGAAACGCGCGCCTCCTCTGGGCAGAACGCTTCCATGACAGACGCCATCCGGCAGGGCACCTCAAAGTCTGATCCCTTCCTGCACGGCTTCGGCCTGCCGAATATCCAGAAAGCGGCGGAGCGGTATGACGGCTGGTGCAGCGCCTCCCAGAAAGACGGGCTGTTTACCTTAAAAATTGTCCTGCCGGTGCCGGCTCCGTAAAGGCGGCACCGGGACAGAACCATTGACCGGGAAAGGAGAGTCAGTATTCCTCCGCCGCAAGCGCCTCCCACTCCCGCTCCAGATCCCGGTCAAGCCGGTTTACATCCAGCGCGTTTTCCTTATAGAGCGCGCGCAGCTCCATCAGTCCGGAGAAGGCCAGCCGCTTCCAGGCGACAAAGTTGAGCCGCAGCGCGAAGTTTAAGATCTGACCGCCGGAGCGGATGCCGGCGTCCGCCGCATCGATCAGCACAAACACGCCCTGGCTCACCAAAAGCATCCTTCTTAACTCATGGTCCTGATGCAGCGCGATCGCATCCTTCGGCGCGGCGTGGTCGTGAAAGATCCGTTTCAGCACACGGAACAGGGTTGTCAGAAGATCGTTCAGCACGACCGGAATCGCCATGGTCGCCGCAAAACGCGTGTCATACCCGTGCTCATACACGGCGACGGACAGCTCCGCCAGCGAAACCACGGACTTTTTCTGACCGACTGTGTCATTTTTATAAAGTGTAAACGATCCCACATCAAAAAACTGCAGCAGTTCAAACAGCGGAGCGGGCAGACCTGCCCCGCGGCCGACGCTCCCGGCGCCGCGGCTTCCCGAGCTTCCCGCGAGATCCGAAAAAATATGGAACAGCCAGTTTGCGACACCGCAGAAAAGCTTCGCGCAGAAATTTCCACCGACGAGCCGCCCTTCTTCGGCGTCAATCCGCACCAGCTTTCCCTGATCGATAAAATGCGCCTCCCCCAGGAACTGATCCAGCACGGAAAAGACCAGCCCGATGAGATCCGGCGCATGTGCCAGCGATTTTAAATGATGATTCTTCGCGGTAAGGCTCACCGCTCCCCCGGCCGCCTTCGTGGTATTCTGGTCGTAATTCACCGCAAAATTCCGCTCCAAATACCCGATCGCAGAACCGACGTTTTCCGCATTCCCGGCGCCTGGTTTCCAGCCTTTCATGCGGGCTGCCTTAAGCACCAGCTGATCCACTTTTTTGTCCGTCCAGGTTCCCAGCGGACTGTTTTCGATCACCCGGGACGTCTTTACGCCGTCCGCTCCGCGGACCGTTTTCACTACATTTGGCGCACCCACAAAAAAGACGTCGACAAGCCCGCATAAAAACCCAGAGAGCGCCGCCAGACCGTAATCCAGCCCGTCACAGTGCGCAGGCTTCATAAGGTAGTCATTTTTCACCCGCTGCGCGAGCGCATCCCGTTCCGCCTGCGTCAGCAGTTCATTCCAGGGATGCTCTGTCAGTTCGATCTGATTTTCATCGGCATAGGCACGGACATTCGCCATGTAGGTTTCCCAGGGGACATCCGCGTCCACGGTTGCCAGCTGTTCGAAATAGGGGATCACGACGGCTTCCCGCTCCTCCTCTGTCAGCTCCGTGAGCCGCTCGCCAGCCGCATAATCCTCCTGCGTCAGCATGTCCTCCGAAAGCCCTGCCGCCCCGGCGAGCTGCTCCGCCTGAAGCAGCAGCGCGTCCAGCTCGTCCATCCGCGCATCCGCCGCCGCGCTCTCACCGCGAAGAGCGGCGGAGACAGCAGCGACCGTCTGCTCTGTCTTCTCCCGCTGATTCCGCTGCGTCATCTCAGCCCATGCCGCCTCTTTTAACAGATTGTCGTCAAATGTCTCCATCAGCCGAGAAGTCCTTTCATGAGGTTCTTCGCCGCGCTCTTCGCCGTTGCCAGAGACGCGTCCATCACCCGGTAATAGCCGATTCCCTCAAGCGCCTCCGCAACCTTTTCCAGCGTGTCCAGATCGAGCTCCAGATCAAGATACCCTTCCGTGACATTCCCCTCCTCGTCGCTGCGCGCCTCACAGTAGGCCATAAAAATCAGATCGCGGATATTCTTCTTCGTCGCGCCCGGCGCAAGCTCGTTGATCCGGTCCTCACTGACCCGCTCCGGCAGATGGCAGAGAATCTTCTCGCGCTGCGCATAGGAAATCTGGTTCGTCGTGCCCTGCGCGCTTTTGCTCATCATGGAAAGCATGGCCGAGAGCTTTGCGATCTTAATATCCGTCTCCTGTCCCTTCTGGATCACCTCCTGCAGCTCCGCTGTGACCGCGTTTACGTCCTCCACCAGGTAATTTAAGGCCCTCTGCGAATTTTTCACGATCTGCTGGAGCATCAGCTCTCTCTGCTTATTCTTCTCGAGATCCCCCATGCCGGTCACTTTCTTCATGCCCTTATACGCGCCCACGCCAAGGAGCACGGCAACGCCGATCCCGGTAAACATGCTCGAAAATCCGAGTACGCCGCCTAACCCAAGCGCCGCGAGCCCGGACGTCATGCCGGCCGCGCTGATCCCGATCACGGAACCGGACAGATAGACCGCCGCGAGCGGAACCCCGACTGCCGCTGATTTTGAAGCCAGCTCCTGTAAGGACTTTTTGATCTCGATATCGCTTTTCCGGTCGGAAAGAATCTTCTCATTCTCCAGAATCGTCTCCAGAATACAGACTGCCTGCTCGTCCGGCACCCCGAGCTTTTTCTGCAGGCTCACGATATTTTCGTCCGCGTTCCAGTCTTCTGAGCGGTTCTTTTTCCGCCACAGATTCAGCACATCCTTCATGACGGACATTTTTAGCGCGTCAAGACTGCCCTTATCCACATGTTCGTTTAAAAATGCGATCAGCTCGTCGTCGCTTCTTCGCCCGACGGTGCCTGCCATATAGGCGCGCAGCAGAAGACGCTGCTCTTTCCCCACCTCATTGATCACGATTAAGGTCATGATCTCGCTGTACTCCACCGGATCAATCACGTCGTCGTCCGCATAGGCAAAATTGCAGATCAGCTCGATGTAGCTGCGCTTGATCTCATCCTCCATCATCGCGAGCGGGCAGACCTGGTTCGTGCTCTCAAAGGATGCCCCCTCTTCCTTTCCGCTCGCCGCGATCTGATTTAACAGCTTCGCGAATTCGTTTTTCTCCGAGTAGGAAAACAGCTCCGTGATGTTCTCCTGACTCCCATCCTTTTTTACCAGCGTGTACTCAAACCACGCCTTTTCATTTCCCTGCTCGTCCGTCTTCACATGGCGCTCCGAGGTAACCTCCGCGATTTCCTCAAAGAGGATCGTCTCTTTTCTCCCGGAATTGTTAAAATAGATCCGGTCCCCTAAAAACACGCACCCGGCCTTTCCGCTGCCGAACAGCGACGTGTCAAGAATCGCCAGCACATACTCCGCATCCACCTCATTGTTTGCAATCGCGCTGAGCGCGCCGTTTAATTTCTTCTCCGGGATATCCGGCGACACATACACCTTTCCCCCTGAGGTCTGAATCTTTTCCACCTCGTCCCTGATCATCTTTTCAATATTCATACTGCTTCTCCTTTCCCGTATCTGAAATTCATTATAGTGCATCTGATACCAAAAGACAATGCATGGCAGCTTGCCCGCATATAAAAAACGGGAACCGCCGGCAGGCAGTTCCCGTTTTTATCAATCCGTATGTTATACCGTCTGCTTCTTCGCCGACAGCGTCTTCATCACAAACAGCGTCCCGATCATCAGAAGGATGGCAACCGGAAGCGCGATCAGCGCGTTCGGGACAAATCCGGCCACCAGATAGGCCACAAAGCTCACCGCAGCGGCAACCACCGCGTAGGGCAGCTGGGTCGACACATGATCCACGTGGTCACTCTGCGCTCCGGCGGAGGCCATGATCGTGGTGTCGGAGATCGGCGAGCAGTGATCGCCGCAGACCGCGCCGGCCATACAGGCGGAGACGCACACCACGCCGAGCGGATCCGTCAGCGGGAACACGTTTAACGTGATCGGAATCAGGATCCCGAACGTACCCCAGCTCGTCCCGGTCGCAAATGCGAGGAAGCATCCGATTAAGAATACAACCGCGGGCAGGAATGCCTGGAACGCTCCGGCAGAGCCCTTCACCACAGCGGCCACAAATTCGCCGGCGCCGAGGGAATCCGTCATCGCCTTTAAGGACCAGGCGAACGTCAGAATCAGGATCGCCGGCACCATGGCGCGGAATCCTTCCGGAAGGCAGTCCATGGTCTCGCGGAAGGTCATTGTTCTCCTCAGGCAGTAATAGGCAATCGTAAATGCCAGCGCAAACACGGAGCCTAACATCAGACCCACGGACGCGTCAGAATTGGAAAATGCATCTACAAACGACGCGCCCTCAAAAAATCCGCCGGAATAGATCATGCCGATCACACAGCAGAAAATGAGAACCGCAATCGGCAGCACCAGATCCAGGACGATGCCTTTCTTTTCCTTCCCGGCCGCGGCTGTCTGTACATACGGATTTTTCCCGCCGAACAGATCCCCTCTGCCCGCCGCTTCCTCAAACTTTGCCATGGGCCCGAATTCCAGCTTCATCACCGCCATTCCGACCATCATGACAATCGTGAGAATCGCGTAAAAGTTAAACGGGATCGCCCGGATAAACAGCGTCAGCCCGTTTCCGTCCTCCACATAGCTTGCAACCGCAGCCGCCCAGGAGGATATCGGCGCGATGATGCAGACCGGCGCGGCCGTCGCATCGATCAGATAGGCGAGCTTTGCCCGCGAAATTTTGTGCTTGTCCGTCACGGGCCGCATGACGGATCCCACGGTCAGGCAGTTAAAATAATCGTCGATAAAGATCAGCACGCCCAGCGCGACCGTTGCAAGCTGCGCTCCCACGCGCGTTCTGATATGCTGCGCCGCCCAGCGTCCGAATGCGGCGGATCCCCCGGCCTTATTCATCAGGGAAACCATCGCCCCCAGAATCACCAGAAACACCAGGATACCGATGTTATACCCGTCCGAGAGCACGCTCACAATCCCGTCCGAAAATACATGGAGCACCGTCCCTTCAAAGGAATAGGACGAATAGAGCAGGCCGCCCATCAGAATCCCCACAAACAGGGAGGAATACACCTCCTTCGTGATCAGCGCCAGCGCAATGGCGATCACCGGCGGCAGCAGCGCCCAGGCCGTGCCGTAAAATCCGCCGCCCTCCGCGGCGCTCTCACCGCTGCCGGCAAACATCGGAACCAGGAATACCGCAAGCAGAATCACTGCCAGCACCACACCTTTGATTACACCCGTCTTCGATTTGTTCATTTTCCACACTCCTCTCGTGTTAAAAAAACTAAGAGCCATGACATACCCTGCCATGACTCTGAACATACACCTGTGAATCATAACAGCGCTCCGTCTCCGTGAGAAGACGACAGTCCGCGGGATCTTCTCCCGCGGCCCGGCAAAGGAACCCGGCGCTGTCCCCTCACCTCGGCGAAATCCCCTTTCCGCTCTCCTCCCTCTGCCAGGGATATCAGGAAAGCGTACTGATGTCATCCGCGCCTCTATCATGCTAACGGTGTAATCATAGTTGAAAATGCCTGAAATGTCAACTGATTTATCTGGTCAGTTTCCATTCAGCTTCCGATACAGCGCCTCCACACCGGCCTGATTCCCGCCGGCGAGAAAATAGTAATCGATCTGCTCTGTCCCGTCCGCGTACAGATACGGGCCGTACGATGGGATATCGCAGCACAGAACCGTCTGCTTTGCCGCGGGCGCAATCCCGTACCCGTACTCTGAGATCAGCAGCGGCATACGACACTTTCTGCCGCCGAAGCTGATGTATGCCGCCTTCTGGTCAAGCCGCAGAAGCTCATCCGCAAGCACTCCTTTTGCAGAAAGCCTCTCCTTTCTGGGCCAGTCAAAATAGTCCCAGGTCTCGTGCGACATCGAATCGATCTGACGCGGAAGGGCCGCCTTCTCTGCGAGCAGCGGTTTCCCTCCGTGATCCAGAAACTGCAGTGCTCCTGTTTTTTTGTCGATCCGGACCGTGACCGCCGCTGTGGCGATCTCCACGAGCCCTCTGCCCTCCTTCGCCGTCCAGGAAACCGCATCCTCTGGCACATAGCAGGTCTTTTCTTTCTCAAACTCCGCCATGCCGCCCTTTCGGAAACGGATGTGCAGAATCTTCTCCTCCAGCGGGGTAAGGCGCAGGATCCCGTAGCTGCTGACCAGATCAATGGAATGCTTCGTCTTTTTTACCATGCGGACCGAGCAGTCGATCCGGCTGTGCCCTGCCGGCCGCAGACGGCTGTTGTCCGGGATCTCCCCGAACCGGTAGGGGGAGGGATTGAGGGCGGCCGGGGCGCCGGCTTTTGCGGTACGCTCTGCCGCTGCACCGGCCCGGGCTTCCCGCAGGTTTCCTCCCGGCCGTCCGGCTTTCCCCGGCTGTGCGCTGTCTGCGGCCGGCTCCTTTGCCGCGCGCTTTAACACCTCGACCGGCTTTGGCCCCAGATAGCTTCTCCTCGCCCGCTCCGTCTCTCCCCATGCGGCATTGGCAAGCTCAAGCTCCTTTGTCGTGTACTCCTTTTTTTCAAACCGGCGCGTCTCTTCCGGAACCTCGTTTTCCAGCGAGCGCATCCGTTTTTCTTCCGACACCGGCGTCCCGATGATCCCGGTCAGATCCCCTTTGTGGAGCACGGCCAGCTCGTGCAGCGCACGGGTCGCCGCCACATACAAAAGCTTCACGCTGGCGTCACCGGACGGATAGGCCGCCTCGGACGGGTCATACAGCAGCACCGCGTCAAACTCGAGACCCTTGGTATACTCGATCGGGAGCACCATGACGCCGCTGCCGAATTCCGCGGTTTCAAGGTTGCAGTCCGCCAGTGTCAGATCACGGGAAAGCGCTTTGCTTACTTCCGCGGATTCTTCCGCATCGCGGCAGATCACTGCAATCGTCTCCCGCCCTTCGTCCAGCCAGCCGCGGATCGTATGTACCGCTTCTTTTTCCAGCGCTTCCGCGTTCCCGCAGGCCGTCACCCGCACGTCCTTTCCATGGCGGCAGACCGGCTCCACCGGATAGATCGGAAAGCTTCCGTGGCGCAGGATCTCTGTGGCAAAGTCCGCGATCTCCACCGTATTCCGGTAGCTTTTTTTCAGCAGGCCGAACCCGTCAAACGGCCCGGTCAGCATCAGCTCCTGCAGCTCCTTCCAGCCATTTAACCCGTACCCGTAAAAAATATTCTGCGACACGTCGCCCATGATCGTGTAGGTGCATCCGCCCAGACAGTACGCAAGCGCCCCGTACGCCATCATCCCGAAATCCTGCGCCTCGTCGATGATCACATGGCTCGCCTCGTGCACCGGCTCGATTTCCCGAATGCGTTTATATAAATATGCCAGCGCCGCCAGGTCATATACGTCAAATGTAGTGTCACTGGCCGAAACGGGATTTTCCGCTGCAGCAGGCACCGGCTTTCCCGCTGCGGCCTGCGCCTGCAAAAACTCCCGGTACACCTCAAAGACAGAAGGCGTTTTCTCTTCCCTCCCGAAATAATACCGGTATCTGCGGCGCAGCTCTTTTTTCTTATCCATGGGATAGGAGATGTATTTTCCGGTCAGCTCATTTTCAAGCCGTGCCAAAAGGATCTCGTTTAACATACCGATCTTATTTGCCATGCTCGTCCGCCGGTTCTGCTCCAGATAATTTTTTATCGTATTTTCCTCCAGAAGAAGCACGTCCGTCCCGTCCATGTGAACCGCGCCCAGCGGAAGCCTGGCGTTTTCATACGTCACGCAGAATGCCTCCAGATCATGGAACCATTCATACCCGCCCTTTTTGCAGGCGTCCGGATTCTTTTTACCGATCGGGCAGATCCTGTGGCGGTCCGGATCCCACTCCTCGTAGAGAAGCCGCACAAAAATCTGCTCCATCGTCATCTGCGAGACCCCGTACACGTCCAGATCCGGCAGCACGCTCGTGATATAATTGAGTAAAATGCGGTTGCTTCCGATAATATAGAAATCCTCCGGGTGAAATTCTTCCCCGTAGTTGTACAGAATATAGGAAATGCGATGCATCGCGACCGTCGTCTTCCCGGAACCGGCGACACCCTGGACGATCAGGTTCGTCTTCGGCGAGCGGCGGATCAGCTCATTCTGCTCCTTCTGGATCGTCGCGATAATCTCCCCTAAGACTGCGCCCTTATTTTTCGCCAGATACTGGGTCAGAAGCTCGTCGTTTGCGACCACGTCCGAGTCATAGCAGTCGATCAGCCGGTCATCCGCAATCTCGTAGGTGCGCTTGCGCTTTAAATCCACCTGACAGACGCCCTCGTCCTTTACCACATAGCTGCACGGCCCTGTTGCTCCCTCATAATAGACGGATGCCACCGGCGCGCGCCAGTCGATCACAAGCGGCTGCTCCCCCGGCTCCGTGATCCCGACCCTGCCCACGTAGTAGGATTCCACGAAGGGAAGCTTCGCGTCTTTAAAATCAATCCGCCCGAAATACGGCTTTGCCCGCGCCTTCTGCAAACGCAGCAGATCACGTTTGTACTCCTGCAGCTGGGACTGCGTGTTGTGCAGCAGCGACAGCGCCTCCTTGTCCTTCGGCCCGTAGGTTTCCATCAGATCATAAATCTCCTGGGACAGGCCGCGGATATACCCTTCCGTTCTCTCCAGATTCCGCTGCGCCACACCGGTGATCTGCGCAAGCTGACGCTCCTCCTCCTCCCGGCTCGTGCCAAAAACGGGACGGCGTGTTCTCTCCTGTTTCATCGGGACCTCCTGTTCGTTCTATTGCGAAAAAGGTGTCTGAGTGACAGACCTTTATTATAACAGATCCAGGAGGATCCGGCTATATTTATTTTTTTAAAAGTTCAGCCAGTCGAAATTGCATGGGTGAAAATCGTGCTCGCACGAATTTTCATCCATCGGTTTCGACTGAGGGAGCGCCCGATTATGAGCAAAGTTAGCTGCGAAGCAGCGGTAAAGCGCTGAAAGCGCCTTTGCGAATGGTGCGGGCTGAACTTTAACTTTTTTATAAAAGTTCAGGCGGGATGCTGCTGGTCAACGCCATTTGAAAGCTGTTTCCGTTCAGCCGTGGATCATGCCGGAGGACTGATAAGGAAACGGGACAGGATCTGTTTTCACCCTATCATTTTTGCGTGTTTTGTGGTATGATGGCAGTGTGTTTGAAAGGATGGTGGCAAGGTGGAAATACTGAGTAAAATAGACCTTTTCCAGAAAGAGATCAATGCGCTGCGCCCGATGGAGGATGGGATGCTGGGACAGATACAGGATTATTACAGGGTGGGGCTGACGTGGACGTCCAACGCCCTGGAGGGGAATTCCCTGACGGAGAGTGAAACGAAAGTGCTCCTGGAGGACGGCCTGACGGTAGGCGGGAAACCGCTCCGGGATGTGTTCGAGGCAGTGGACCATGCGAAAGCCTATGATTTTATGTTTTCCGTGTTCCAGGACCGGCGGATCGATGAGCAGACGGTGCTGAAGATGCATGGACTGTTCTATCAGAACATCGAACCGGAGTATGCCGGGCGATACAGGGATGTCCGGGTGCTGATCACGGGATCGCAGTATCCCGTGGCGGCTCCGGAGAAGATACAGAAGGAGATGGACGGGCTGTTCGCCTGGGTGCAGAAGGAGCGGGGCGGATACCATCCCGTGGAATTTGCCGCAAAACTCCACAAACGGTTTGTGTTCATCCACCCCTTCAAAGACGGGAATGTAACACAGAGATACTTGCAGAAAGCGGCGTAACAGCGGCAAACTGCTTTGTATATAAAATTGAATAACAAATATGCCAAAGGACATTCCATCTTTTATTTGGGTGGATGTTCTTTTTTTGACAGAATAAAATTATTGACAATGCGCATAATACACATTATAATATAGACAAATAAATAGAAAGGAGCGATGCCATGAATGAATAAGGAGGTATTGAATGAGATTTAGAGAAATTGAGAATATGATAGAAAAAGATGGCTGGTATCAAGTGAAGCAAAAAGGTTCACATCACCAGTACAAACACCCGACTAAGCCAGGAAAAGTCACAATACCAGAACACGGAGGGGATTTGAACCCCGATACAGTTAAATCAATTCTGAAGCAAGCGGGGCTTTAAGCCCCATTTGTTCAATCTTTATAAAAGGAGGCGAATATATTGAAATTAATCTATCCGGCTATATTTAAGCCTTTTACAGATCAAAGCGGCGGATACGTAGTAGAATTTCCGGACTTGCCCGGTTGTGTAACAGAAGGTGAAAACTTAGAGCAAGCTATTGAAATGGGAATTGACGCGGCTAGCGGTTGGATATTGGGGGAATTGGAAGATGGAGAGCAAATACCATGTGCTTCTGATTATTCAGAAATAACCGCCGAAAGTGGGTGTATGGTAAATATGCTATTACTGGACATTGATTCCTATGAAGAAAAGTATGGTGAAAAGGCAGTAAGAAAAAACCTTACTATTCCTGCGTGGCTGAATACTTTTGCTGAAAAAAATAATATCAATTTCTCTAAACTTTTACAAG